>NZ_JADZAJ010000001.1 GCF_020852615.1 Nitrosomonas sp.
AGCACCGGCTCAAGCAACACACTTCCCGCAACGACAAGCTTCAGGAAGCCATCACCATCATGAGCGAACTTGGCTACGATACCGAATTACGCCAATTATCGGAAAATCAGGCGGAAATTGTTGCAAAAAACTGTGTTTACCAGGAACTTGCTCAGCAGCACCATGAATTCTGCCAACTTGATATTAGTTTTTTGCAACATCTATTGCAGGCCGATATCGAGCATACGGAATGTATCGTGCGAGGTGGTAAACATTGCCGTTTCAAAATAACCGGTACCAAAGAATCGTGATCATGATAGCCACACCGGCCACAAACAGCAGCGTTATAATTTCCGGCTTCATTTACAACACGAATCAAACAACTACGACCTTCTCATCCGGCAAAAATAATAAACAGGCAATAAATAAATGTGCTTATCGCAACTAAAAAAAATCGGCGCTTCACTTTTCATCGCCCCAATTTTGCTCCCGATTGCTTCTGCTCATGCAGATGAAGGTGGTTTGATCAAAACATTGACTGGCTACAACATCAATGAAATCACGCCCGCTCCAACCATCAAACTGAAATTTGGCGGATGGGTGGAAACCGGGTTTACCGGCAATCCGCGTGGCCCGCGGAATAAATCCAATTATCCGGTGTCATTCAACGATGGCGCCAACCAGTTCAAGCTCCATCAGGTTTATGCCTATATCGAAAAGGAAGTTGATACTAGTGGAAATGCCTGGGACATCGGCATGCGCGCCGATCTTCTGTATGGCACGGATGCAAAATTTTCAGCAACCTCTCATTTCGACACAACCATTCTGGGAGTCAGCCCCAAACATCAATTGGTATTTCCCCAACTGTACGCCAGCCTGTATGCGCCAATTGGAAATGGCCTGACACTGACAGCCGGCCATTTTTATACGCTGATCGGGTACGAATCCGTGATGTCACCCAATAATTTCTTTTTTTCGCATGCCTATACCATGCGCTATGCCGAGCCCTTTACCCACATGGGTATGCTGCTTTCCTACCCGGTCAACAGCAATCTGACCGTCAAAAGCGGAATGGTTACCGGCTGGGACAGCCTCTCCCGGCACACGCCAAACTACCTGGGCGGATTAAACTACGCCAGCGATGACAAAAAAACCAGTTTTGCCGTTTCACTGATTACAGGCGATGCCAGGACCACTGACCTGCATAAAAATCACAACCGCACCATGTACAGCGTAGTAGTGGAACACCGGCTTCTTGAAAAACTGCGTTATGTATTCCAGCACGATTTTGCCGTTGAGGCTAAAACGGCCAGCACTCCCTCTGCCGCATGGTATGGAATCAATCAGTATCTTCTGTACGATATTTCAGACAAGCTGGGCGCAGGATTGCGTTTTGAGTGGTTCCACGACAAAAACGGAACGCGTGTAATGGGGGATGGCCACAATCAGGATTTCATTGGCATTACGGCAGGATTGAACTACAAACCGATTACCGGAATTACCCTGCGCCCGGAGATTCGCTATGATTGGGCAACTCGTCATCATGTCTTCAAGGACGGGCGAGACAAGGATCAGATTCTGCTTTCTGTCAGTGCCATCCTGCATTTCTAATTCTCCGGCTGGCTACCTTTCCATTTGATCAATTAAACAGGGCAGAAAACAAAAAACCAGCCAGCTATCTGTTTTTTCTACATTCACTTCTTCGGCACATACAGATCCGTGATCGTGCCTTCAGCCAGTTCAGCGGAAAACAGGACGGTCTCGGATAAAGTAGGATGCGGGTGGATGGTCAATCCGATGTCCTGCATGTCTGCCCCCATTTCCAGCGCCAGTACGGTTTCTGCAATCAGTTCTCCCGCATGCGGCCCAACCATGCCGGCTCCCAGGATTCTTTTGGTATCCTTATCGAAAAGCAGCTTGGTCATGCCTTCATCGCGCACCATGGTAATGGCGCGGCCGCTGGCTGCCCAGGGAAACACTGCTTTCTCATAAGCGACACCCTGCTTTTCAGCTTCGGTTTCTGTCAAGCCCATCCAGGCGATTTCAGGATCAGTATAGGCAACCGAAGGAATAGTGCGAGCATCGAATGCAGCCTTGTATCCGGCAATGACTTCCGCTGCAATTTTACCCTCGTGCGAGGCTTTATGCGCCAGCATGGGCTCCCCGGCAATATCGCCAATTGCAAAAATGTGAGGAACGCTGGTTCGCATCTGCTTATCCACCGGGATGAAACCACGTTCGTCCACATTGACACCCGCCACTTCGGCATTGACCAGTTTTCCGTTTGGCCGGCGCCCGACTGCCACCAGCACCCGGTCATAACGTTGCGGCTCCGGGGCCTGTTCACCTTCAAAATATACCTGCAACCCGCCAGTGTCCGCCTCAATCCGGCTGACACTGGTATTGAGGTAAATGGCTTCACATTCTGCTTTCAGCTTTTTGTAAAGCGGCTTAACCAGGTCAGCATCCGCGCCCGGAATGAGCTGCGCCATCCGCTCCACAATACTGATTCTGGCGCCAAGGGCATGATAGACCGTTGCCATTTCCAGCCCGATGATCCCGCCTCCCAATATGAGCATATGCCCGGGAATATCTGCCAAAGCCAGTGCTCCGGTTGAATCGATAATGCGCTCATCATCAGCGGGAAGCCCGGGAATACGCGCTACACTCGATCCAGCAGCGATCACACAGTGATCGAACGAGATTGTTTTGATTCCATCCGGCGTTTGCACTTCGATCAGATGCGGATTGACGAATTTCCCCGTACCCTGAATAACAGTCACCTTGCGCTGCCTGGCAAGCATGGACAACCCCTTGGTCAGCTTGCCTACCACCGATTCTTTCCAGGTGCGCAGCTTGCCCAAATCGATTTCAGGCTGCCTGAAATGAATGCCGTACAGGCTTGCTCCCTTTGCTTCGTCAAGGGTTTTTGCCGCATGCAGCAGTGCCTTGGAAGGAATACAACCCACATTCAGACACACGCCACCCAACATGGGATAACGCTCGATCAACACCACCTGCTTACCCAGATCAGCCGCCCGGAACGCCGCCGTATAGCCACCCGGCCCGGCACCCAGCACGACCACTTCAGCGTGAACTTCCCCATGTTCTCCACGAACGGCCGCTAGAGTTGACACTGTCTTCCCGGCAGGCATTTCTTCTGCATCTGCCGGCACAACCGGCTGATTGTCGGCCCTGCCCACATCGCCGGATGATGTGGATGCGGCTGCCTGGGCAGCTGCCTCCCCAATTTCCAGTGTAACGATGAGTGAACCTTGTGAAATTCTGTCACCCGCTTTGACGTGTATCTCCCGTACAGTACCTGCCCGGGGAGCCGGTACTTCCATTGAAGCCTTGTCAGTTTCGAGCACCAGTAACGATGCCTCCTGTTCGACTTCATCGCCCGGACTGACCAGAATTTCCACCACCGGAACATCCTTGAAATCGCCAATATCAGGCAAAGTTACTTTCATGAATTGCGTCATTCTTCTATACCCTGATATGGCCGTCACCCAGCACAATGAATTTCTGACTGGTCAAGCCTTCCAGCCCCACCGGGCCGCGCGCATGCAGCTTGTCGGTGGAAATACCAATCTCTGCTCCGAGGCCATATTCAAATCCATCAGCAAAACGGGTTGATGCATTCACCATGACCGAACTGGAATCCACTTCGCGCAGAAATTGACGGGCACGGGAATAATCTTCGGTCACGATGGTGTCAGTGTGTTGCG
>NZ_JADZAJ010000002.1 GCF_020852615.1 Nitrosomonas sp.
AATATGATTCGAATCCGCCACCATCACGAAAGGTACCGTTGTTCTCGTACGCACCGTTCAATCTCACGGAAAAACCTTTACCCAGGACGCGGTTGATGTCAAAGGTCGGTCGCCATTGCTGGTAATTTCCCCACAGCAGATTGATTGCACCATAATTGTAGTAGAGCGGTCGTTTTGAAACCGTGTTAACCAGGCCACCTAGCGAACCAACGCCGCCATAGAGCGTACCGGACGGCCCTTTCATCACTTCGATCCGTTCGATGTTCTGCACATCACGGGTAACCAGGTTGCCGTTGTATTGGAATCCATCGCGACTGCTGCTGTGGGTCGTGAAGCCGCGTATATTGAAGAATATTCCGCGATTCCCACCGTAGCTGGCTTCGGTCTGCACACCGCTGACGTTTTCTAGCAGTTGGCCGGGCTGGATCACTGCGCGGTCGCGCAATACTTCATGCGGTACCACCTGGATTGAGACAGGGATGTCGCTCAGAGGCAGATCCGTCCTGGTGAGACTGTCAGCGCGGTTAGTAGTGTAGCCGCTCAATTCGGGATAGGCAGGGGCGCCAGTGACTGTCACCGCCGGCAGCTGCGTGACATACCCTGTGGGTACTGCCACTTCTACATCACGAGCTACCTGCCCAGTATCCTTTTCCTCGGAACCATCTACAGTCTCCCGTCCTTGCATTATGGAATCGGATCTCATCTTTATACCCTGCGCCAGATGCGCCCGCCCTTGTTCTAAAGCAGACGTTTCCCTCACATCCTGCTCCTCTTTCACTACGTGGTTTTCTTCAGCCCCAAACAATGGATTGCTTAGAGCCGTTCCTAAGAGAGCCCACAGTAGGGTGATAGAGGATTCTTCCATTCTTTTTTCTCCTGATCATTTTGATTCCGGCTGGGTACTCACCTCGGTCGAGTTTGGCCTGGATTTTAAGATCCGCTTTCGTCGTGGTATTGGCGATCAAATTGAGCACAATGTCGTGACTGACATTCATAATGGATATTAGCGATGTACAGCTAGCTGTATATCAATGCGGGGAAGTTATACAGAACAGAAGCAGGATTTGGAATGTGACATAACGCCGCACCCGATTCAATCCGAGCCCACAAGCTGATTTTGCCGGTTTGTCCGGTGTATCAGCCAGAACAGCTTGCAGGATTGAACAAGGTCACTATCACCAGACGATACAGTCATGTTGGGTTTCGTATGATCATATTCCCCGTAGAAGCAGGGCATTTTTCCGAGCAAGGGATCTGATGCGTGGGAAATGGGAAGAATTTAGTTTGGATATGCTCACCACACTGGCGATACGCGCGGACAAACGAATCGAGATTGCCGTCGCATAACGAACCTTGTCCGATCCTTAATCCCAAGATAGTGTAGTCATGAGATTAAGAATATAAGATCTTTGTTAAGAGACAAGGAGGGTTTTCATATGACACAATCTCACCGCAGACATGATATATCGGACAAGGTCTGGTTGCTGCCTGAAGAGCATTTACCGGGTCGTAAGGGAGCATGGGGAGGAGTAGCCAGTGACAATCGTCAGTTTATCAATGCAGTTTCTGGATTATACGAATGGGTGCTCCATGGAGAGATTTACCGCCGGACTACGGAGGCTGGAGCAATACACACCGTCGTTTTATTCGCTGGTGTGACAAAGGTATCTGGGAGAAGCTGCTGGAAATCCTGATTGATAATCCGGATTATAAATGGCTAATGATCGATGCCAGCCATTGCAAGGTTTACCCTCATGCCAGTGGAGCCAAAGGGGGTAATCAGGAGGACAAAAGGGAGCTCAACACCAAAATACATCTGGCCGTGGATGCGCATGGTATACCGGTCAGAATCTTTATTACACAAGGTACCACTGCTGACTGCACGCAGGCTGGCCGCCTGATTGAAGGAATCAGCGCAGATTATCTGCTGGCAGACCGTGGCTATGACAGCAATGCGATTATTGAGCAGGCAGAGAAACAGGCTATGAATTCCTCCAAGGAGGAATCGCAAAATGTAAAGCTCTTATGATAAAGAACTATATAAATTGAGACATGTTGTTGAGAATGCCTTCCTGTATCTCAAAAGATGGCGAGGTGTTGCTACAGGATACGCCAAAAATACCTCTTCTTTCCTTGCTGATGTACAAATCAGATGTATCGCCCTATGGGTATGTATCCCGTGACTACATAATCTGGCAGCCTGTCGGACTTAAGGTCTCAATGCAATGTAACCAATTGTTTTTAATAATACTTTTTGTTATTGGCATAAATCATGATTCGTTATAAATCAATTGGTTGGGCGTTAAGTCCGACAGATTCCTAGTGCCTGTTAACACTAATTAAATGATCTGCAATCAGAGCGAAATGGATGAAGAATCGGAAAGCTGCATCCAATTTGTCAAAGCGAGAGAAGATTCTTCTGAATCTCTTCAGGCGACGAAACAGTCGCTCTACCTCATTGCGCTTTTTGTACATTTCAACATCGTATTCCCAGGGCGACACACGATACGCTTTTGGTGGCACCACTGGAATCATCCCCAGATTAAGTACCAACTGCCGGGTTTCATCCCCTTCGTACGTTATCCATGATCACGTGCGTGTCAGAGAACCCCTTATTCTCCAGGGTTTTCAGCAGCTTTCACCCTTCTGGTGCATCACTGGCCTGGCCGGGAGATAACGAAAACACTACTGCGGTTCTGGCATCTGCCGCGACCAGGTGAATTTTGGTGGTCCAGCCTCCTCGTGATTATCCGGCCGTTCGGTCAGTTCGCTCCTTTATTTCTTCTCATTCCATTACACTTCAGGAATGGATCACGATCACAGCTATAAATTACTGTTCTCTCATCCGGAAATGGTGGCAGATTTGCTGCGCGGCTTTGTTCGGGAGGAATGGATCAGTGAGTTGGATTTTTCCACACTGGAGAAGGTCAACGGCAGCTATGTCAGCGACGATCTGCGTGAACGTCATGATGATGTTATCTGGCGTATCCGCTGGGGAAAAGAGCACACTAACCAGCCAGATTGGCTGTATGTTTACCTGCTGCTGGAATTTCAATCCTCAGTAGACTGGTTTATGGCCGTGCGTATCATGGCTTATGTTGGCCTGCTGTATCAGGACCTGATCAGAAGTAAAGTGATTAAAATAAATGAGCTGCTTCCGCCGGTTCTGCCAGTCGTGCTGTATAACGGTGAACCGCGCTGGCAGGCACCGGCAGACATCGCTGATCTGATCACACCTGTACCGGGCGGGCTGGAACGTTATCGCCCGCATTTGCATTATCTGCTGCTGGATGAAGGCTGCTACCACGAACACGAACTGGCAGAACTGCGCAACCTGGCAGCCGCCCTGTTCCGTCTGGAGAACAGCCGCACTCCGGAAGATGTCCAACAAGTGTTGCAAGCGTTGATCATCTGGTTACAATCACCCCGGCAAAATCATTTACGACGGGCATTTACCATCTGGTTGAAACGGGTATTCTTACCAGGCAGAATTCCTGGTGTTGAATTCAATGCAATAAAAGATTTACAGGAGGTAACAAGCATGCTTTCAGAACGTGTTAAAGACTGGACTAAGGACTGGAAACAGCAGGGAATTGAAGAAGGAAAGCAGATAGGTATCCGGGAAGGCAAACAGATCGGCATCCGAGAAGGGTGGCAGGAAGGACGGCAGGAAGGACGGCAGGAAGGACGGCAGGAAGGACGGCAGGAAGGGCGGCAGGAAGGGCGACTGGAAGGGGAAATAGATTTACTGTTGCGCCAGCTGGAATGGCGTTTTGGTTCTGTTAGCGAAATGATTAATGCTCGTATAAAAAAAGCAGACTCGCAAACATTGCAGCTTTGGGGCCGGCGAATACTGACAGCACAATCAATCGAAGAAGTGTTTGCGGATTGATTAATCTGTAGCAGTTCAGACCCGATCTGACAGTTACCCGGTTTGACGATGTACCTGTCAGATCAATTCCGAACTGCTGCAGCGTGCAGGATTTTATATATTATTTCTGCTTCATGTTTAATCGCCAGTCGCAGTGGTTTGTTGATTTCGGCATACTTCATTTATGGAGCTGGCTTTCGGATTGGTATCACAGACCCGTTATCAACGGGTTTTTGCGGGGAATATACCTTGTGGCTGGTGCGTTATTCAAGCGTACTTTAGCAGTGTCGCTGCATGATCACGATTTCTGTTGTTAGTCACGGTCAGTCAGTGCTGGTTAAGCAATTGCTCAAAGATCTGGTCAGGCTGGGTACGTTTCTGATCACAGAAGTATTGATCACTCTTAATATTCCTGAAGATGTTGTATTCAAGCCTGGTGATTATCCTTTTCCGGTCAGGGTGTTGAGAAATACTGTGACCAGGGGGTTTGGTGCGAATCATAACGCGGCCTTCCGGCAGGCAAAGGGGAAATGGTTCTGTGTTCTGAATCCCGATATTCGGCTGACTGAAGACCCGTTTCCGGTACTGCTTGGGGAGATCACACGGTTATCCGCTGCAGTGATCGCACCGATGGTAATTACGTCAGGTGGTGAAGTCGAGGACAGTATTCGGCGTTTTCCCACTCCTTTTTCTCTGGTTGTCAAATTTTTTGGCCAAAGTGATGGCCGATATATTTTTGCTGCTGAAGATATGACGTTTAGAGCAGACTGGGCGGGTGGAATGTTCATGCTGTTTCGCGCGGAGGATTTCCGTGCGGTTGCCGGTTTTGATGAGAAGTATTTTTTGTACTACGAGGATGTGGATATTTGTGCGCGCCTGTGGAAATCTGGGCGATCAGTCCTGGCGTGCCCAAAGACCCGGGTAATTCATGATGCACAACGTACCAGCCGGAGAAGTTTGCGTTACATGAGGTGGCATATAGCCAGCATGCTGCGGTATTTCTGGAAGCATTGGGGGCGTTTGCCAGGAATGCAGGCAAATTCTGTGAGGTAAGTCTGCAGGGTAAGGCACAGGCAGGGTAAGAATAAGATACAGGTAAGCATAGGTAAGGGTTACTGCTGCTTCACCAGCTTTTTCAAGCCTTCATCTACCGATAATGGCGGCTGCCATCCAAGCAGTGTGCGGGTTTTACGGATATCTACCTGCAACGAACCCAGTAAGCGCTGCGCCACTGCACTCTTGCCCAGCAAACGCGCTGTCAGGTGCAGCAACCACACCGGCATGGCAGGTAAATACACTTTTTTGCCCAGTGCCTGGCCCAGTCGCTGCAATAAATCGGCGGTGGATAGATCTTCTCCATCGCTTACCAGAAAAATCTGATTAGCCGCGTTTGGGTGATATACACAGGTGCAGATAAGCTCTACCAGATTATCCAGCGCTACCAGGCTGCGGCGATTTTTTACCACTGCGCCTAACGGTAGAGGAAAACCACGTTGTACCCAGCGCAGCATGGTCAGAAAATTACCTTTGACGCCCGGGCCATAGATTAGCACCGGACGAATGATGACCACTTCCATTCCGGTTTCCTGAGCCAGCTTTTGCAAACCTGCTTCAGCTTCAGCCTTGGAGATGCCATAAGCATCCTCCGGTGCAGGTGCATCATCCGCCGTATAGGCTTCTCCGGGTAGAGTGCCCTCACCATTAACTTTAATCGAGCTGATAAACACAAAACGCCGTACCCCGACTGTGGCAGCCTGCTGCGCCAGGCGCAACGTACCCTCCACATTTATGCGGCGATATTCCATCAGCGGGTCAGCTGCGTTATCTTGCATTACGTGGGTACGGGCAGCGCAATGTACGATTACATCCATGTCTGTCAGGGCTTGCGTCCAGTCAGTGGCCGCGTCCAATGCGGGTACGATGACTGCTTCGTCGGTTGTGCATCCTGCTGTCAGCGCCGAGGCTAATGTACGAAATACAGGTCGTACCGCTACCTTTCGCTGACGCAGTGTCTGCCAGACAGCACCGCCTGCAAGGCCGCTGGCTCCGGTCAATAAGATATTCATTGTATATCCCCTGGTACAACATCTCTGCGAACAACAATGAACGGGTGAATTACCTTCATAGTCCGGGTGATTTTGTCTATCAGTTTTCTGGTGCTTGCTGGCAGGCATACTGGAAAATCCGGGTAGCGAAGTCTTTGAAATCGATCAGGTGTTGTTGTGCAATTTTGTGCACAATAAGCCAGTTAATAATTTCGTAGTTAGGTATGGCTATATTTCTGAAACCAGCTGCCTTTTTAAGTTGTGCTGCCACGGTCGCATCCAGAATACTGGCTTGCGCCAGAAGATCGAATGTCTGGCCCATTGTTGTTGGTGCAGGTGTCGTGGTTTCTGCAAGAAGGTGGGTACCGATATCAACAGAGATTTGAATAGCGCGACTAAGATTTCAAGCAATGATATCCTGCAGATCAATATCGTTGATCAGCTCTTGTGCGGTTACCGGACATTTTTGCCGGATTCTTTCCAGGCATCTGCGTAAGGATTCAAGCTTTTGATCAATTATTTGCCTATCCATGCCTTGCGCCTTTCCGCCAGAATTCTGCGCTGATACGGCACAAAATCCGCTTGATCTATCAGGTGTTTACTGAGAAGCTCGGCATAATATTGATTCTTTTCCGAGATTTTTCTTCCGTGCTGCAGAATTTTCCCCAGTAACGGCTCGCCGGCCTGGCTTAAATCGACCAGATCTATCGGTCGGCCCGTGGATTCGGCTAATACATTGATAAGTAAAATTTTATTTTGGGCCGAGAGTGGTTTTTTTGCCAAAACAGCAATAGCAAGATCACTTTCCGGAGAGGCTTTTCCTATGGCGACAGATCCAAGGATGATTACAAGCCTGATGTTGGAAAACTGATCCATTACTGATTGAATCTGTCTGTCAATTTTGTCTGTCTCCTGCTGGCTCATCTGTATCACCTTTTGCAAAAATTGATGATAAATGAAATTGCCGGGAGGGGTATCGGCTTCTCTGGTGGGGTGCGATCGTCATCATCTTGACTTCGGAAGAATCCGGTCTGTACGATGATTTGCGTAATAACCGTATTCGTGAAGGGGTAGGGCTGGAAAGGAATATCCGGGTTCTGGTTGAATGTGTAAGCAAATTGATCCATTGTGATGCAATATGCTATCCGGGTAGATTTTTGGATAAATTTGTAAACCGGGACATCATGTTACGTTTACTGGATATTGTGCTGGCAGCCCTGGGCTGCTTAATTGCTTTGCCGCTGCTGGCAGCCCTTTATGTAGCCGGATTATTCGATACCGGATTGCCGTTATTTCGGCAGGTAAGGGTGGGGAGATGGCAGAAATCGTTTGTTCTGGTCAAGTTTCGCACCATGCGGCCCGGTACGGCTTCGGTAGCGACTCATCTGGCTGATGTCTCGGCTGTTACTCCTTTTGGCAGTTTTCTGCGAAAAACCAAGCTGGATGAACTGCCGCAATTATGGAATGTGCTCAGGGGAGAGATGAGTCTGGTTGGTCCCCGACCTTGTCTGCCGAATCAGCATGAGCTGATCAGGGAACGGCAGCTCAGGCGTGTTTTTGATGTACGCCCCGGCATTACGGGACTGGCGCAGGTTCAGGGTATTGATATGTCTACTCCTGTGCTGCTGGCAGAAATTGATGCGCGAATGATTCAGACATTATCGCCGGTGTCTTATTTCAGGTATATCCTGCTGACAGTGCTGGGGCGGGGTGCAGGTGATCGTGTAAAAAATAAAATGGACTGATGGAACAGATTATGCTGAAAAAATACCTTGCACAGCTCGCACTCCCTGTCCTGGCTTTGCCTCGTACGGCAAAACGGATAATTGCACTTTTGGTTGATTTCAGTTTGTGTGTTCTGGCGGTCTGGCTGGCCTATTATCTTCGACTGGGGGAATTCGTCAGTTTTACCCGGGGGGGGTTCTGGGCTGAAGGTATGATATGGGCGACTGTTGCCTCGGTTGTACTGGCATTGCCTGTTTTTATCGTAACGGGCCTTTATCGCGCCATTTTCCGCTATAGCGGCTGGCCGGCCTTGCTGGCAGTAGCACGAGCCATCGGACTTTACGGGTTATTTTATCTGACGATCTTTACTGTTATCGGGGTGCCAGGGGTGCCCCGCACAGTCGGTATTATGCAGCCGATGCTGCTTCTCCTGCTGATAGGCTGTTCACGTGCACTGGTTCGCATGTGGCTGGGAGAGCAGTATCTCGGTATTCTCAAAAATGCTTCCCGCCCCAGGGCGTTTATCTATGGTGTCGGCCGGGCAGGTCGGCAGCTGGCTCTGGCGATGACCAACAGCCCGGAAATGCAGGTGGTGGGATTTCTGGATGACGATGACCGTTTACATGGACATGTGCTTAATGGGATTCCTGTTTATAACCCGGGAGATCTGGCTGAACTGGTTATAACGCTGAATATCAGCGATGTACTGCTGGCAATGCCCAGTATTTCGCGCCGCCGTCGTAATGAAATTCTGGATCAGGTTCGTGGTGCACATGTTTCGGTACGCACACTGCCCAGTGTGGCTGATCTGGTTCAGGGGAAGGTCGGCATTGCGGATTTACGTGAACTGGATGTTGATGATCTGCTTGGCCGCGAACCGATAACACCAAACCATATTCTGCTGGCGAAGAATATCCTTGGCAAGGTAGTGCTGGTGACGGGGGCGGGCGGATCAATCGGCAGTGAGCTCTGTCGCCAGATTCTCGCGGTGAGGCCGGATAAATTGTTGCTGGTTGAGCAGAATGAATTTGCGCTCTACCAGATTCATCAGGAGCTGGAAGAAAAACTGGCGCGCCGTGAAATTGTACTGGTGCCGCTGCTGGCTTCGGTGCAGGATGAAGAACGAATGCGTGAGATTGTATCCACCTGGCATCCTGAAACGGTTTATCACGCTGCGGCTTATAAACATGTACCGCTGGTGGAACATAATCCGGCAGAGGGCATTAAGAACAATGTGTTTGGTACGCTTCATCTGGCACGGGCAGCAGAAGAAAATGGTGTGGTGGATTTTGTACTGATCAGTACGGATAAGGCGGTGCGCCCCACCAATATCATGGGGGCAAGCAAGCGTCTGGCTGAAATGGTACTGCAGGCGCTTGCTGATGATGGTGCCAACACCCGGTTTTCCATAGTGCGTTTTGGCAATGTGCTGGGTTCTTCCGGGTCAGTCGTGCCGCGATTCCGTCAACAGATTCGCGGCGGCGGCCCGATTACACTGACCCATCCCGAGATTACCCGTTATTTCATGACAATTCCGGAAGCAGCCCAACTGGTTATTCAGGCTGGTGCCATGGCCAGAGGAGGGGGAGTGTTTGTACTGGATATGGGGCAATCAGTAAAGATCATTGATCTGGCTCGCCGCATGATTGAGCTTTCCGGGCTGTCTGTTAAAGACGGGCAAAATCCTGATGGGGATATTGAAATCACAATTACCGGTTTGCGTCCCGGAGAAAAACTCTACGAAGAGTTACTGATTGGAGATAATCCGCAACCGACGTCCCACCCGAGGATTATGAAAGCGCATGAGGAATTTATTCCCTGGGCTGAGCTGGAAGCCAGGCTGGGTGCAATGGAAGTTGCACTAAATGTGAATGATGTCAGCGTGATCCGCCTGATGATGCAGCAGCTGGTGCCAGGTTATACCCCCAACAGTGAGATAGTTGATTGGGTTTATCTGGAACAGGAAGCTGAGGCACTGGCTGCAGGTGCTGAAAAGACCTGAGTGCCGGTACAGTGCAATTAACTGGAAATTGGAAAACAGACCGGAATGAGGCTGCCACGTCTGTCAGTATGCAAAATGACCTCACGACCATTAAATAGCCTTATATCAACAGGTATATGGTTTTTGGGATAGGCTGTAAGGCACGCATGATTATTGTCTTCGCAACGGGTGAGCGGGCGTAACACAGCAGACTGCCTGCCAAATCCGTGCTCATTCGGGCTGTGGCAAAATCGCATGGCTTGCGATCATCATCACGTTTTACCGGTAACACGGCCCGTGAAGAGTTTGTACAGAGGCTTCTGCTGTCCTGAACCTGTTTTGTCCAGATTTCAGGGCAGCAGGTGTTTGATTGAGTCCAGTTCCTGGATTAGCTCTTCATAGCCGGCATCCAGTCTGGTGCGAGAGAACGGGTCGATTTCAAGATCCCGGACAATGGATCTTTTTCCATTATGGCAAACCACCGGGAATCCATAAATAACCCCTTCAGGTATTCCATAACTGCCATCCGATAAAATTCCCATGGTAGTCCAGTCATTTTCCCTGGTTCCAAATATCCAGTCGCGCATATGGTCGATAATAGCGTTGGCTGCACTGCCCGCACTGGATAGACCGCGTGCTTCAATGACTACCGCTCCCCGGTTCTGTACAGTAGGCATAAAATTGTTTCTGATCCAGTCCTGATCCTTTATAAGGTCAGCTACTTTCTGGTGACCAATTTCTGCATGAGATAAATCGGGAAACTGTGTGGATGAGTGATTGCCCCACACAATCATTTTCCGGATCTGACTGACTGGCTGATTCAGTTTCATCGCAACTTGTGACAATGCCCGGTTGTGGTCAAGCCTGAGCATTCCGGAGAAATTTTCAGGGGTTAGATCAGGTGCATTTCTCATGGTGATGAGGGTATTGGTATTGGCAGGATTTCCCACCACCAGAATTTTTGCATTACGTTTTACTGCCTGATTCAGTGCGCTGCCCTGCTCTCTGAAAATCTCACCATTGATTTTCAGTAAGTCCTTGCGCTCCATGCCTTTGCCGCGCGGGCGGGCGCCGACCAGTATGGCAATATCAGCCTGATCAAATGCAACTAGCGGATCGTGTGCTGCAATAATGTCTGTCAGTAATGGAAAAGCACAATCCTGGAGTTCCATGACAACACCATCCAGTATTTTTCTGGATTCAGGAATATCAAGGAGCTGAAGAATAACAGGCTGATTGTTGCCGAGCATATCGCCGGCCGCGATTCGAAATAACAAGCTGTAGCTGATCTGTCCTGCCGCGCCGGTGACGGCAATGCGAACGGGTGAAAGCATCAAATCCTGCTCCTTGAGTATTTGATATATTTCCCGACGGGAAAAGAAATTGGGTAGAAATACAAGGGCGGATTATACCGATAAATTATGGACTCAATAAAGGCGGGCTTTATCCAGGCGGCAGTTTTTCTCTTTTGGGAAGAAAACTGGCAATAACAAAGCATTTGAATATGCTGGAAATAAGATGTTTTTATATGATGAATAAATTACCTGGGCTGAATTATGCATAAATTTGATGTGGTAATCATTGGGGCGGGCAGTGCCGGTTTATCTGCCTTGCGAGAAATCAGAAAGCGTACAGATAACTTTCTGCTGATCAATGACGGGCCGTGGGGCACTACCTGTGCCAGGGTGGGATGTATGCCTTCCAAGTTACTGATTGAAGCAGCAAATGCTTTTCACCGCCGGATCAGCTTTGATGAGTTCGGTATTACGGGGGCGGACCGGCTGGAGGTGGATAATTATCGCGTACTGCAGAGGGTTCGCCGGTTACGTGATGATTTTGTTGCCAGCACGCTGAAAACGGTCAGGGAATTGGGGCCACGTGCGCTATCAGGCCGTGCCCGTATTCTCTCTCCGGAAGCAATCAGGGTGAACGGGGAAAAATACCACACCCGTAAAATCATTATTGCTACCGGTTCACGGCCGGTTGTACCAGAGTCCTGGCGGGATCTGGGAGAACGGTTACTGACGACGGATACTTTGTTTGAACAGAAAACATTACCTGGAAGCATCGCTGTGATTGGCATGGGGCCGGTTGGTCTGGAAATGGCACAAGCGCTTTCCAG
The DNA here is from genome assembly GCF_020852615.1 of Nitrosomonas sp. Lineage (GTDB taxonomy): Bacteria > Pseudomonadota > Gammaproteobacteria > Burkholderiales > Nitrosomonadaceae > Nitrosomonas. The sequence goes on from NZ_JADZAJ010000002.1 coordinate 11,745, forward strand.
ACTGGGAGTGCATGTTACCGGTTTTGGCTCTCACGCCATGATTGGCGGGATTACTGATCCGCTCGTCAATCAGATTGCGGTATCACTGTTATCTGATGAATTTCCGCTTTACCTTGGGGCACGTGCCAATGTAGCCATAAATCCGCAAAACGGGCTGATTACAGTCAGTACAGGAGATGCAGAAATCAAAGTTGAGAGTGTGCTGGCTGCATTGGGCAGGCGGCCCAACATCGATGAGGCGGATCTGGAAGCACTGGGTGTCCCGCTTGATGAAAAAGGCTTGCCACCTGTCAATCCGGATACGCTGCAGATAGCGGATTTACCGGTTTTTCTGGCTGGTGACGTTAACCAGCGGCGGCCGCTGTTGCATGAAGCTGCGGATGATGGCCATATTGCCGGGTTGAACGCAGTCGGAGAGGAGCTGATTTGTTTCAAACGGCGGATTCCGCTGGCGATCGTATTTTCTGATCCCAACATAGCCGTGGCGGGTAAATCGTTTCACTCACTCCAGCAGGAAACGATTCATGCGGGGGAAGTCAATTTCAGCCATCAGGGGAGGGCGCTTTCCGCTCAAGTAAATCGTGGTGTCTTGCGGGTGTATGCAGCAGCAGACAGCGGCCGGCTGCTGGGTGCGGAAATGTGCGCTCCAGCCGGAGAACATCTGGCGCATTTGCTGGCACTGGCAATAGGGCAGTCGCTTACTGTCCGGGATTTATTGCGATTGCCGTTTTATCATCCGGTGCTGGAAGAAGGATTGCGTACCGCCTTACGTAACCTTGCTTCGAAATTTCCGGCACGCCATGAATCAGATCTGGCAATGTGCGAGTCTTTTGATTCGGTTGCGCTCGACTAGACAAAATTCCGGGCAGGTAAAAACGGTTTTATGTGGCAGATACCCCGCAGAAGTGTATAAGCGGGAGCAGGAACAGCGAATGGGAGTGGCAGGAAACGGGATGGGTAAGAAATAATAGGAGAAGTGGTGGCGAATCAGGGATTTGAACCCCGGACCAACGGATTATGATTCCGCTGCTCTAACCACTGAGCTAATTCGCCATGTGCCTGAAAGACAGAGCGCGTATTCTGCCTTTTGCCGGAAAGGTAGTCAAGGCGGATTGGCAGGGGCCGCTTTTTTCCTCTCCTGGCGGGCCGTGTTTAATTATCGGCGACAATCAGGTGGATTTGATCTGGATCAGTATTTTACTACCCCCTTTCGGTTACGCTGCAGGTGCAGTTTGTGGGGCGTATCCGTAAATTTTGTCAATAAGAGGGTAAATATGAAGATCAGACTGGTAATTGTGGCATCAATGATACTGGCAATAGCCGCGTGCAAACCATCCACGCCAAATTCACCTGATTCATCCACCTATGGAAAAACTGTCCAGCCATTCCATCAAATTCCTGCTGAAGATCAGGAAGGAGCAGGTAAACCCAAGCAGGTGGAGTAGGGAAGTATTGTTTTGAGTATTGTCTTGTTGTGGCAACCGGGCTTTGGTACCTCTGATTTACTGGATATTTCCAGCATGAGTATCAAAGACCGGGGTGTTGCCCTGCCAGGGTAGCCGGTATTTTCAGAGGTTACCCGCAGCACCGGAATCATTTTTTCAGCAGCCTGTTTTTGGTAGCATGCCGTCATTGAGTTAATCTGTAATTATGAACGGTGTGCGCCATATAACTTCACGTGAACATCCCTTATTCAGGAAGCTGCTCAGGCTGCAACATTCGGCACGTAAACGTCGTGATGAAAGCCTGGCGCTGCTGGATGGTGTTCATCTGCTGCAAGCCTGCCTGGCATCAGGCCATGTGCCGGAACTTCTGATCGTCAGTGAGTCCGGCCGTCAGCACCCTGAAATTGATCGGTTGCTGATTCATGCTGATCAGGCACTTAAGGAAACGGATAGTCTGATGCTGAGTGATGCCTTGTTCAGCCGGATATCCCCCGTCAAAACCCCTGTTGGCATACTGGCACTGATTCATATTCCGCAATACACGTTTACGGCTGATTCTCGTCAGTGTGATTTTTGTATTCTGCTGGAAGATATTCAGGATCCCGGTAACCTGGGCTCAATACTGCGCTCCGCCGCTGCAGCGGGTGTCAAAGCAGTTTATCTCTCGTCCGGCTGTGCTGACAGCTGGTCACCCAAAACATTGAGAGCAGGCATGGGGGCACATTTTTCTCTGAGGATCCACGAAAATACTGATCTGGTTCAGGTAGCTCGCCAGTTTGACGGGAATGTCGTGGCGACAGCGCTGGACAATGCCGGTAATCTTTATCGGACAGATTTGCAGGGGGCGGTCATGTTTGTTTTTGGTAATGAGGGTGGCGGGGTTTCCCGGGCACTTCTGGATGTGACGCATCAGCGGGTGATGATACCGATGCCGGGAGGTGCTGAATCCCTTAATGTTGCTGCTGCAGCAGCCATTTGCCTGTTTGAGAAAGTCAGACAGGAAAGTAGCGCTGTCTGATATTGACGGGAGTTGTGCAGACAGTGAATGACTTTCTTTTTATCATGATTACGCCGGGGGTTGTTTC
>NZ_JADZAJ010000003.1 GCF_020852615.1 Nitrosomonas sp.
CGAATGCACTGTTAAACATACGGATAATTTCAGCAGATTCATTGCTGACAATCGTGTGGCGCTGTTTATCCCATAATACTGGCACAGTGACACGGCCGGTGTAATCCGGTTTGATATGGGTATAGAGCTGGTGCAAATGACAGATTCCAGGCACAGGGTTGTCGCGAGAAACTTCGCTGAATGTCCAGCCGTGCTTCAGCATTCTGGGATCAACAATAGTCACACCGATGTGGGTTTCCAGTTCTTTCAGGCGGCGAAAAATCAGCGTGCGGTGTGCCCATGGGCAAGCCAGCGATACAAACAGGTGGTAGCGGCCTGTCTCGGCGGCAAACCCTCCCTCTCCCGTAGGGCCGGGTTGACCATCGCGCGTGACCCAGTTGCGATACTGGGCATTTTCACGCACAAATTCTCCGTTCTGGGTGGTGTACCACTGGTCGTGCCACTCTCCGTCAATCAGAAGTCCCATTGTCCTGTACCTTTCGTTTTATCATGACAGTTCCGGCAATTTACTGTCAGGCGAGTGTCTGCCCGCACCGTGTGCAGTAAATATAAATACACGATCTGCTGTGCCGGACAGCAGGGGATCTTCCGTATCGGTTCTTCTGTGTGTATTTAAAATTGCAGATAATTTTATTTGTGATTCTTTGTTGCTATCCCGTGGAGAGGGTGATTTTTGTCCCAGCTCTGGCAAAAGATATGGATTATTTGGCAAAGGCACGAATTTTAAAGGCTAGAATCACCAGAAGGCTTCCAAAAATAATTGCATAGCTCCCAATCAGCCAGAGTAGAACGAGTGCACCAGCGATAGGCTGTGCCATAAGAATGATTCCGAACAGGATTGATGCCAAACCGCTGATAATAAGCAGCCACTCGCCCGTTATCTCTCTTCTCAGATGTATTCCTGACACAATTTCAAGGATACCCGTGGCAATTGCCCAGATGGCAATATAAAAAAGAAGGGCCAATGCCGTGATATCGGGGATAAAAAACGTTAAAACACCGACTCCTGCACCGACAAGCCCCCAAAGTAGCAAAATCCACCAGTGTTCGTGTTCTTTATGTCCTGTGATAGCGGTCCAGATACAAAGAATTCCGTCTGCCAGGGCATACACGCCAAAAAGTAATACGAATGTTATGAGCGAGATTTCCGGCTGCATCCAGATAAAGATGCCGAATAGAATTGCGATGAGGCCACGCAGTAATAGAACCCACCAGTTACGTGAAAGCACCCTGGCCATCTTTCTTTCTATTGTGCTCATGATAAATTCTCCTTTCAATCGGTGTAATTAAGTGCAACCCGTTTTCAGCTTTGAAGCCCCATCAGTACCTCATCTGCAAGCTGAGCGGCGCTTCCTTGCCCAGCTGATCAGCTGACAGGAAGTGAACATCACCTCCCTGCTGGACAACCAGTTCAATCAGCGTACCTACAGCATCATTCGACACCGTGCCGCCAGTCGCGCCTGCTGTCACGGGATTTTCATGCAGCGTAACAATTTTTTGATCAAAATCGATTATCCCCGGCTGGATATACCCCTGGCGTACGAATAAGCGTGCCGCATTGCCAGCATCAATTGCACGGAAAATCATGGAGGGATCCGTCAGCAACTGGTGACTATTGCGCGCCTGCGCAATATACTGCAATGCCGTTTCGGCTCTCGATCGGCGCAGATCGGAGATGAGCCCCTGTATCTCGGTAATGATCTTTTCTGCCGGAATTTTCAGATCCGGAATAGACGTTATCTCACTGACGATATCTGCTGGCTGATCGCACACCTCTTTGAAGAAAGCCACATTGCGCGCATCGCCGGCAAGAATGACCGGCAGACGTTCTTGCTCTGGCTTGTTCTGGATTTCTTGCAGGTTTTTATCCACGCGATTAAAAAATTCCTTGAGATTCGCTGCTTCGTTAGGAATTTGAGCACGATCTAGTCCTTTTGCCGCAAACAAGAACGGGCTCTCCATCGGGAAACTGCCGATCCTCAGTGCCGTTCTTGCATCAAATTCATGAACCAGGTGACTGTTGAATCCTTCAATCAGCCGGGCATCAGTACGTGAGATCACCAGGATATGGTAATGCACGGCACCATTGATTTCCCGGATGAGATCGCGGATGGCAAAAGCTTCACCGGCGATCATCTGTTCCTTCACAGAAAAAGGAAAATTGATGAGGATGACGCCTTCCCGGTTGGCAAAAATACCTAGGCCATCAAGGTTATAGTTGTGGTCATGCGTACTGATCTTTTGCTCGATAGCGTGCATGATTATTTCAGCTTCCTGCTTGTCCGGCCAGGTTCGCAGCTGGTTATGCGCCTCTGTAACCAGATTTTTCAGTTTAATGGCATCCTGTTTGTTATCTGGAAACATCCGGTGTGTGGGTAGCAGAATACTGACAGCCAAGCCTTTTTCGCGATTGCTGAAATGATTCAGAAATGATTTCAATCTCATAACTTCCTCCACGTTGGTTTATTGATACCTGGACAAGAATCCGGCCCTGATCCGGGCCATGATTACTCAGAAATGGATTCTCGCCCACACGCCTGCTTCATCGATGGTTTGCCGTTGCTGATTGATATTACGAATGCTTCCGTGTTTCCAGATTGCAGCCATACGTAGTGATGAATTAATTTTCCATTCCAGACCGATATGGCTGTAACGGTCTTGCTGATATGGATCGAGCCAGGTGCTTGGCTTGAGTTTGTCGTGTCGTGCCAGTACGGCCACCACAGGAGTTAACTGCATGCTGGTCCAGACAGACCAGCCATACGAACGATCACTGTCTGGCTGTAAGATTCGGTACAGATTCCGGGCGTAAAAATACTGTCCGCCTATGCGCCAGTGCTCGTTTGCCCAAGCCGCCATCAAATTCCAGCTTTGTGCCGTATGTAGTGCTTGTCGGATGCCATAATCCTGAGCAAACCTGCCACGGTAACTACCAAGACTGATTGCACTGTTCTCATTTGGTTCCCAGGAAATCCGCACGCTGACATCCGGAATATCACCAACACGCAGCTTTTGGTAACTGGCACCGGTCATCACGGCTGCTGCATAGTGGATATGGCCTGCGGTATCAAACGAACCGGATACATGACCGCCCCAATCCGATCCGCCACCAATCCGGGCACGAGCAGTCAGATCTCTTTCCACATAACGATAACCTGACCATTTGTTAACGTAGCTTCGCCAAGGGGTGGGTGCAGCACCCAGCCGCATGGTGAATGCTTTACTGAAATTTCCTTGTATATAGGCATGCCGTAGCCATGGATCAGGATAATCATGACGCATCCACTGAATATCAGTGGTGATCTGTGCTGACCATACTTCACTGAAGCGATGATCGATATTGAAGAAAAATCTTTTCAGATCGACGTTGGCATCGCTATTATCAGGAATGCCGCTGTTCTTTTTTCTCAGCCAGGTGGAATCCAGAAACAGTGTGCCGCTCAAGCGAGTTTCACCAACTGGTAATTCGGCAGCATCTATCAACCCAGAACTGGTAAGTAGTGCTGCGACAGTAAAAATAGGGAATTTTCGTTGCATGTGTTATCAATAGGCGCTTGCCGGGCCACCCAACAGATGACCATTGATTTTCCGCCCATATAATGACCACTTGCCATCATGGTATTTATCGCGAGTTTCATCCAGATCACCCGTAAAACGGGGATCCTGCGGACGTTCGTGGCTATTCATATACAGGGCAATATCCCAGGCATCCTGATCGTCCAATGTGCCACCAAGGCCCAAAGGCATATTGACCTTGATGAAGGCGGCAGCATCCTGCAGACG
>NZ_JADZAJ010000004.1 GCF_020852615.1 Nitrosomonas sp.
GGGAAAATTGCGGCATTTCCGGAACAACACCAGTAACCACAACATTTTTTCCTTCCCATTTATGCGGCAACTCATCCGTCAGCCTGATCTGTGCCCATAACGCAGCCCAGAAAAAACCGGCGCCCAGCATGGCAGTAAACAGGAGACACCTGCTGACCCATACAGAAAAACGCAATTTAAATTGAGGAAGGATTAAGGCCGTCAGAACCATGGGAATCAGCCCAATCGCCCGGTACATCTCCGGTAAAACCGGCTGCTGCAACAACCAGAGTGTGCCGAATACGAATGCAAGGCTGTATATCCCGATTAGCACTGATTTATCACAACTCAAAAATAACCGAATGACCGGACGGGAAGGGAAAAACCCTGATATTTCCGGCAGACAAAAATATTGCCGGTATTAACGTCAGAAACGGCAATCTGCTGAAATCCCGGCTTTCAGTGTTTCGGATATTTCACTTAAAAAGAATCAGGTACGATGCAAACGGCACTTAACAATGCAAAAAACCCACTCACATCCATACAACTGGAATCTCTTATCCGACGTTTTCAGGCAGAAGGTAAAATGACGCTTGAGGAAACAAAAGTACATTATTCGTTATAAAACCACCTGGATCGACATTGCTATGCAGCACAATCTCCACTTCCTTGTCGTCTTTTCATTTTTCAGTGTCATAACGTCCTGCACACCGCTATCAACCCCCAACCCCAGAGTTTCGATCATCAGCCCGGTAATTTTCGTTTCAGATTCCGGGCAGACGGTGCAGGCAGTTTATCGGGATGATGACACGGTTACGCTTACCTTCCCGGATGGCAGGACGGAAATTCTTAATCTTGCAGTGTCTGCATCAGGTGCGCGTTACACCTCGGGAATAAATGAATGGTGGGAACACCAGGGAGAAGCCACCTATTCTGTCCATAATGAACAGGTGTTTACGGGCAGGCTGCGGCACCAGTCTGGTCATTAACAAGATACCGGGCACCTGCCCGGTTTTAAAGAAGCGGATTACAGCGCTTCAAACACACCGGCAGCGCCCATCCCGCCACCGATGCACATGGTAACCATGCCATATTTGAGTTTGTGACGGCGTAATCCGCTGAGCAGTGTTGCGACACGAATTGCGCCAGTTGCGCCCAGCGGGTGGCCGAGTGCAATGGCTCCACCCAGCGGGTTAACTTTTGTACGATCCAGCCCAAGGTCATGAATGACTGCCAGGCTTTGCGCAGCAAACGCCTCGTTCAACTCGATCCAGTCAAGGTCATCCTGTCGGATTCCGGTTTGTTGCAGTACTTTGGGAATCGCCTTGACCGGACCCACGCCCATGATTTCCGGTGGCACCCCAGCCACTGTGTAACCGATGAAACGCCCGACCGGCGCCAGGTTAAAACGCTGTAACGCTGCTTCGCTCACCACCATCACAGCACCCGCACCATCCGACATTTGCGAACTGTTACCGGCAGTTACTGATCCTTTTGCAGCAAATACCGGGCGCAATTTGGCGAGTGCTTCCGGGCCGGTATCTGCCCGGGGCCCTTCATCGGTATCCCGGACGACAGATGAGCCGATGATTTCATGCGTACCCGGATCCGGTCTGTTCTCGTGGACGGGATAAGGTGCAATTTCATCTTTAAATTCACCCTGTTCGATGGCACGTATCGCCCGGTGATGGCTTTCCAGCGCAAATTCATCCTGCTCCTCACGGCTGACTTTCCACTGTTCCGCCACCTTCTCGGCTGTAATACCCATGCCATAGGCAATGGCAACCTGCCCATCCTGCCTGAACAACGCCGGATTCATCGCAACCTTGTTACCCATCATCGGCACCATGCTCATGCTTTCGGTCCCGCCGGCAATAATGACATCCGCTTCTCCCAGCCGGACGCGGTCTGCTGCCATGGCAACTGCCTGCAGACCGGAGGCACAAAACCGGTTGACTGTTACACCTGGCACACTAACGGGCAGCCCCGCCAGCAGCAACGCCACCCGCGCGACATTGATCCCCTGTTCCGCTTCCGGCATGGCGCAGCCAACGATCACATCCTCAACAGCGGCCGGATCGAGCCCTTCACACTGCTTCAGCACCGCCTGCAACACGTGTACCAGTAAATCATCCGGCCGCACATCCCTGAACATACCCCGTGGCGCCTTACCCACCGGCGTGCGTGTCGCGGCTACGATATAAGCATCCTGTACCTGTCTGGTCATCAGCTTCTCCTCAATACTTGAATTTTTATCTCACCAAACCACGACTCAGTTACGCAGCGGTTTGCCGGTTTTCAGGGTATGCGCAATGCGAGCCTGGGTTTTTTCGGTTGCCAGCAGCTCAATAAAGGCTGTCCGTTCCAGCTTTAACAGCCATTCTTCATCTACCCGGCTGCCGGCAACAATATCACCACCGCACATAACATGTGCGATCTGGCTGCCAACCAGATAGTCATGCTCGGAAATAAACCCGCCTTCCAGCAGGTTGACCATTGAACTTTTGAGTGTGGCAATTCCTGTAGCACCTGCTGCCACAATCTGGCGCGGGCGCAATGGCGGACGATAGCCCGCTTCTGCCAGAGCCAGTGCCTGTGTTTTGGCAACATGCAGCAGTTCGAGACGGTTCATGACAACCACATCAGCCGGTTTCAGGTAATGCAATACCTTCGCCTGTTCTGCACTTTTGGATAGCTGTGCCATTGCAACTGTCTGGAAATAATGTTTCAGATACAGAAAAGGATCGTTATCAATGGCATTACGCGCAGCACGTAATGCAAATTCCTTACACCCTCCCCCTGCCGGCAGCAGCCCCACACCTGCCTCTACCAGGCCAATATAACTTTCCAGCGTGACCACTGCACGGTCGCAATGCATGACAAACTCGCATCCTCCACCCAGCGCCAGCCCATCAACAGCCGCCACAGTGGGTATCATGCTGTAACGGAGATGCTGAGAGACCTGCTGGAAATGGGCAATCATCCCTTCCACTTCAGCCAGTTTCCCGGCCATCAGCACATCGGCCATATCCAGGCTGCGCGCTGCCTGCAGTACAGCCGCTTCTGTCGCCTTTCTGGCGCGTTTGAAAAGTTTTTCAAAAAATGACGGGGGAGCTGGTGGGGCAATCGGCACCAATGGCGCTTCAGTTTTGGGCCGCTCGGTTGCCTTTTTCAGATTGGCACCCAACGAAAACGGCGGCTCGGTCTGCCAGATCACCAGCGCGCGAAAATGGTGCTCCGCCTCGGTAATCGCTCGCTGCATCCCCTGCAATACCAGATTATCGATTGTGTGTTTTCTGGTTTTAAAACTGACAATGGCAACCTGATCTCCGGTGTGCCACATACGCAACGCATCCGTTTCAAAAACCGTTTCACCATAAACGGCTTCTTCTCCCGCCAGCCTGTCCGGGAATGGCTGCCGCCGGTACACCGGCAACTGCGAACGCGACTGCAGATTATGTATTACCGGCGCATAGGAACCTGTCTGTGCATGCACTCCCCGGGCAGCACCTTGCCCAACTGCCTGCACCCATTCCGGCAATGGCACCTGAACCATCGCCCTGCCGGCAGCAATGTCCGCCTCAATCCAGTCAGTTACGGTATTCCATCCTGCTGCCTGCCAGATCTCGAAAGGCCCTCGCTCCCAGCCAAACCCCCAGCGTATCGCCAGATCGAGGTCACGCGCGTTATCAGCAATTGAGGCGAGATGAACGGCGCAATAATGGAACAGGTCACGATGTACCGCCCATAAAAATTGGGCTTGCGGATGCGGGTGATCATGCAGTGCCGCAAACCGGGCGGCAGGATCTTCCTGTTTCAGCAATGCCTCAATTTCGCTGTCCACTTCACTTTGCGCCAGTTCATACGTATCTGTTGCCGGGTTCAGCACATAAATATCCTTACCCTCCTTCTGATACACCCCCTTACCGCTCTTTTGCCCGAGCGCACCGCGATCAGCCAGCATCTGCAGCCAGTCGGGAATAACATAATGCCCGTGCCAGGGGTCTTCTGTCAGGCCGTCTTGCATGGTTTGCACGACATGCACCAGCACATCCAGTCCCACCAGATCAGCAGTGCGGAAAGTGGCACTTTTCGGCCGACCAATCAGCGCACCAGTGAGCTTATCCACCAGATCAAAACTCAACCCGAATTGCCGGGCATGCTGCATGGTCGCCAGCATGGAAAAAACCCCTACCCGGTTAGCAAGGAAGTTAGGCGTATCCTTGGCACGGACAACCCCTTTACCCAGACTGGTCACCAGAAAACTTTCCAGTGTATCCAGCATGCCCTGATCACTGTGCTCACCCGGAATCAGCTCCACCAGATACATGTAACGTGGCGGGTTGAAGAAATGAACCCCGCAGAACCGCGAACGCAGAGACTCAGGAACTGCCGCAGCCAGCTGATTGATGGAGAGGCCGGAAGTGTTGCTGGCCAGAATCACCTGATCGTTCAGGTAAGGCGTAATTTTTTCGTACAGCACCGCTTTCAGATCCAGCCGCTCTGCGATGGCCTCAATCACGAGATCACAGTCACCCAGCTTTTCCAGATGCTGCTCATAATTTGCCGGCTCGATACAGTTTGCCCGGTCGATCACCGATAAAGGTGCGGGATCCTGTTTTTTCAGCCGCTCAATCGCCTTCTGCGCATTGGCATCAGGGTTCCCGGAATCAGCCGGCAATTCGAACAGCAACGTCTCTATATTAGCGTTAACGAGATGAGCGGCAATTTGGGCGCCCATGACACCTGCTCCCAGTACTGCGGCTTTTCTTACGATAAATGGACTGCTCAAGATACCTCCCGCATGATCAGATTTCAGGGCAAACACCACCTGCCCGTCATATGAGCAGGATCGATCCTGTTAAAAAAGATTACAAGCATGAACCCCAAAGAGCAAGCTGTCACTGTTGCCGCCGGAAAAACAGATTGCACAAAAGCACCGGATCGCCTGAACAGCAGTCATTGACAGGGGTGGCTGCTGTTTTATCAGGCGGGGCATAACAGCAAAATGACAACAGAATACCGGAAAGGCAGATCAGCTCAACACAAATGAACGATCTGCCCGAAAAAAATGTGGAGGGTGTTTACAGAAAAACCGGAATACTCGTTTGAATGCTCACTTACCGGCTGATGAAGTGTTCGCTTCAACACGCACCAGCCAGTTTTTGACATATTCCTCGCCCACCAGCCCGGTTTTGACTTCGCGCAGGTGATTCCGGTCATAAAAATAAGTGCGCGGGACTTCACCATACCAGCGCCGGTCGATCTCAAAACGCAACCGCTCCGGCATCTCCTCGGCGAATACCCAGCGCTCAGTCTGATTGAGTCCGTAATCAGCCAGATGCGAAACGATCTCGGGCTCCTCTTCCGGCGTATCTGCCGCAATCAGCACCAGATTCAACTCCGGATGCTGCTGCCTGAATTCACCCAGCATTTTCAGCTCGGTGGGACAATAGGTACACGTCAGCGACCAGAGAAACAGCACAAAAGGTTTGCCTGCGTGCTCCTCCTGAATTGTTGCCATACTGCCCGTCACGAAATGCCGCACCCCTTCCGCTGCTGAAGCCGTAGCAGCTACCACCAGCAGCAATATCACCAGCAAATGACGCATCATAAAATCACCCCCTCAGATCAAAAAGACGCACACCATCTCTTGTGCTGTTCCACACCACAAGTGGCTTATGCGCTCCCGCCACAAATACTGGCAGATCAGCCGCACCACCGGTTGTTGCCACAATACGCGCTTCTGACCAGGTATCCCCCCGATCAGCTGAAATGGAGGTCATCAACTGATAGTTACTGCCATCAAATTCACGCCAGACCAGATACACCTTCCTGCCTTCCGCAAATACAGCCGGGTTGTTTGGTTGCGCATCAAGATTGCCAAATGCGTGTGGTGCGGTCATCTTCCCGTCATCAGCACGCCGGTAAAATAACCCGGGGTTCTGCGGGTTTCCGGTAAACCATACCAGGTGATAGCTCCCGGTTTCATCTGCAGCAATATCACCGCCATGATGTGGACAGGCATTGATTTCCCAGCCATCCTCGGTTGCCCGCAATACCCTGGGCTGTGAATCCAGCCGTGCCAGTGCAAAATCACGAATACTGCCTTCAAATATATGTCGCCAGAACACCACCGGCACGCCACCATGATCCAGCGTCATGCTGATCCGGCAGCATTCACAGGCGTGATCCGCCAATTTCCGGTTGGCAGAAAAATGCCTGCCCCCATCCTCGGATACCGCATAGTAAACCGCACTGCCCACATATTTCTGTCCGGTCTTGCCAGCTGCTTCACGCTCACGTCCATCAAACCAGACCAGTGTCACGCGGCCGCCTTCACCCAGTGTCAATGCACTGAAACCGTGGCTGATTTCACCATGATCATCGTTCACGGTCACTGGTGTGGAGAAAGTGCGCCCTCCATCAGCCGAGTACGCAAAGCGGATATTACCGGCAAATACCTTCGGCAATGCCTGTACCCAGGTTACTGCGATCACACCATCACGCACAGCGATCTTCGGCCGGTTCTGGTTTTCTGCCAGAATCGCCTCAGGCTGCGGGTTTACTGTCACACCTTCAGAAAAATGCTTGCCACCATCTTCCGAGTGGCTCACCTTAATATGACCCTCCTGCATGCGTACCAGCCATAGCCCCCCTTTTTCATCCGCTGCTGCGGAAACGGCCATGCCGGTCGTTTTCGCCCGCATTTCCGCCCACATTTTGTTCATGTCGTGTTTGGGTTTGGGTTTGGCATCATGTGCATGCTCTGCTGCCTGTGCCACAGGCTGAGCAAAAGGAATTGCCGCAGAAACCGCGGCAATAACCATTGCCGTCATGAAATGTTTAACTGACATCTTCACTCCATTGGAATTAGGGGACCCCCTGAAAAACTATCTGTATTGTCATTTCTGCGTTAAAAGTTATCAGCTTTTGCCTTGAATTGACTGCCTCACCAATCTTTTTCAAAGGTTCCTTAAGCATCCGTTCCTGCCAGCCGGCAGCCGGCAGGAAAAACGGACAGGCTACATGCGATATTCCAGACCCGCGAAGAAGGAGCGCCCATCCCCAGGCAAAAATTGAGCCTGATCTATTCCTTTCGCATTGTCAATCACACCGGTGGTGGCTGCATATTTGCGATTGGTCAGATTACGCGCTTCAGCAAACCAGGAAAAGCCGGCTTTGCTCCGTTTACCGATCTTGAAACCCAACAGCGCGTAGGAGTCTGCATACACCGTATTGGCATGATCCACGTAATATTTTTCGGGCGACCATTCCACGTTCGGGCCAAGATAATAGCCTTCCGGATGACGGTAGGTCA
>NZ_JADZAJ010000005.1 GCF_020852615.1 Nitrosomonas sp.
CATTACGCATCAGTCTGATCAGTTTCCGGTGGAGCTCATCGGTACCGGTACGTGTAATCAGCATGGGGTGCAGACCGAATGCCTGAAGATGGCAGCTTACATTCAGGGGAGCGCCCCCCATTACCGGACCATCGGGAAAAATATCAGCGAGTGCCTCGCCGAACAGAATTACATGTTGTCGTGCAAGTGTGTTGTAGAGGTCAGTAGACATGGTGACGAGAATTTCTGCCGGTAGTTACCATGTGTTTCAGGACGGCTATCCATATAAAAGAGGGTATGAACAGCTGCAGAAACAGGCAGAAAACAAGCGCCGGAAGTTGTATTTCCGGCCGGGTGCTTTTTATTCTGGCATGGATGGCGGATATGCGCAAAGAATCATCGGAAAAAAGGTAAAACTGATGGTTTCACGTGATGGATACGCTGTTTTTATTTCACTGCAGCCGGCTGCGGGTAAAAATGATCGCCATGGGCAGCATGGTGAGGGAAATGACAGCCAGTGGCCAGAGGTTGGCAAGAACATCCCGGGGTGGCAGGGCCTTGAGAAAGCAGCCTTCGACAATTACCAGAAAATGGGTGAGCGGGATGGCTTGAGACAGCCATTGCAGCAGCAGCGGCATGTTTTCCACCGGGGTGGCGAAGCCGGAGATCAACACGGTGGGCACGCCGATGACGAATCCGCCCAGAATAGCCTGCTGTTGTGTCATGCTGATAGCGGAAATCACCAGGCCAATGCCGACTGCCGACAGGATAAACAGGATGAGCCCGATCAGTAACAGTCCGAATGATCCGGTAAAGGGAATACGGAAAAACCAGATGGCCATGCTGATCATCAGGAAGGCGAGCAGGGAGCTGATGACCAGTGCCGGCAGTGATTTGGATAAAACAATTTCCAGCGTGGAAGCCGGGGATACCAGCAGTTGATCGAAAGTGCCCAGTTCGCGCTCCCGGGCAATGGAAAGGGCGGTGATCATGAGCGCACTGAAAAAGGCGAGCGTGCCGGTCAGGCCGGGCACCATGAACCAGAGATAAACCAGGTTGGGGTTGAACCAGTGGCGTACAACCACAGATGTTTCCGGCAGTGGAACGGGGTCGGCTGTCAGGCGAATATTCTTGGCGATAGTGGAGAGATAGCCAACAACAATCTGTCCGGAATTGCTGCGCCGGCCATCAACCAGCACCTGGATATGGCCACTTCCTTCAATCGCAACCGTACGCGAAAAATCAGCAGGAATAGCGATGGCGGCAATCACTTTGCCTTGTGCCAGTTGCTCCCGTAACGCTGCGTTGCTGTGGACATGGTGCACCTGCGCAATGAACCGGGCGGCTTCCAGATGCCATATCACTTCCTGTGCTTCCCGTCCTGTGTCCTGGTTATACACGGCAATATCAACATTGCGCACTTCCAGTGTGGCGGCATAAGCAAATATCAGCAGCTGTAACAATGGTGGCACAAACACCACCACCCGGTTGCGCGGATCACGCAGAATACAGAGCAGTTCCTTGATGAACTGGGCATACAAACGGGTAAAAACAACGCGGAAATGTGGATAAGTCATGATCGTTACTCCAGACTTTTACGGGTGTGGCGCTGCGCGATCAGAAAAAATACCAGGCCGATGGCTGCCATACCGATCAGATCGGGGATAAAAACGCTCCAGACATCGCCTGCCAGAAACACCGTTTTCAGTGAAGAAACGAAATAACGTGCCGGAATCAGCCAGGTAATGGCCCGTACGGGGGCAGGCATGGCATCGATTTCAAACAGGAAACCGGACAGCATGAATGCGGGCAGATAGCCGGAAAACAGAGCCAGCTGTGAAGCCAGGAACTGGTTGCGTGTCAGTGACGAAATCAGTAACCCTTGACCCAGTGCCGGGATCATGAAAACAGCAGAAAGTACCAGTAATGCAGGCAGAGAGCCGCGCAGCGGGACATCAAACAGGAATATGGCCAGTGTTGCCGCCGTCAGGGTGGATAACATGCCGAGCACGAAATACGGCAGCAGCTTGCCGGTCAGAATTTCCGGCACGGATGCCGGGGTGGACAAAATAACTTCCATTGTGCCGCGCTCCCATTCGCGCGCGACCACCAGCGCCGTCAGCAGCGTGCCGATAATGGTCATGATGATGGCAATGGCGCCCGGTACCAGCGCACGCCGGCTGGCCAGTTCAGGGTTGAACCAGTAACGCGGCTCCAGCCGGACAGCCGGTGCTGACATGGTTTCGGCAAAACCGGCTGCCCAGGTCTGTATCACGCCCTGCGTGTAGTTGGCGACAAAATCAGCTGTATTGGGCTGTGAACCATCCGTGATGATCTGTACCAGCGGTTGGCCTGTTTTTGCAAAATGCCGTTCAAAATCCTGTGGAATGACGACGTAGCCGCGCAATTCGCCGCTCACCAGTTTTTCGGCAATTTCGCGACGATCATGCGCGTAGGTTACCTCCAGATAAAGGGTGCCGGAAAATGCCTCTGCCAGCGTGCGTGCAGTTGCTCCCGGAGATTCCAGTACGACACCGATGCGCACATGGCGCACATCCAGCGATACCGCGTAGGCAAACAGGAACAGCAGAATCAGCGGTAAAACCAGGGCGATCAGCAGCGTTGACGGATCACGCATGGCCTGCAGGCTTTCCTTGCGTACCAGTGCCAGAAAGCGCGCCAGATCAAAATGACGCACTGTTACAGGTTTCCGGCCGGATGTGCGGTTCATGTTTCCGCCTCATCAGTAAGCGCTGATGTTTCTATCAGATGAATAAACGCATCTTCCATGGTTGGATCGGAGCGGCTGGTACTGGCAGCGTCCTGTTTGAGCGCATCCGGTGTATCCAGTGCAATCAGGCGTGCGCGGTAGAGTATTGCCACACGATCGCAATATTCGGCTTCATCCATAAAATGGGTGGTCACCATGACGGTTACGCCTTTGCGTGCCAGGCCATTGATATGTGTCCAGAATTCACGCCGTGTAATCGGATCCACTCCTGAGGTCGGTTCGTCCAGAAACAGTACCGGCGGGCGGTGCATCAGCGCACAGGCCAGTGCCAGGCGCTGTTTATGCCCCAGTGGCAGTGAGCCGGGTGCGGCGGACAGCCAGTTACGCAGATCAAAGATACTGATCATTTCTTCGATGCGTTCGCGCCGGGTGGCATTGTCCAGTCCATACACACCGGCGGAAAATTCCAGATTCTGCCGTACTGAAAGCAGATCATAGAGTGAAAATTTTTGTGCCATGTACCCCAGCTGTGCTTTGGCGGTACCGGGTGCCCGACGCAGATCCAGCCCGACCACGTGTGCCTCGCCACTGGTGGGTTTGAGCAATCCGCACAGCATTTTGAATGTGGTGGATTTACCGGCACCATTCGGGCCGAGCAAACCGAAAATCTCGCCTTTGCGTACTTCAAAGCTGACATTGTCAGTTGCAACAAAATTACCAAAGCGTTTGGTCAGGTTGTGGCAGGAAACCGCCGTATCAGTCGCTAGTTCGACAGGTGGCAGATGTTCGGCCAGTGCAGAAGTGCCGCCTGGCCCGCCGCCCAGCAGGTCGATAAATGCATCCTCAAACCGTGCCGGGACAGGCAGCAGTTGTGTTCCGGTTCGCTCAGCCAGTGCCTGGATTTGTCCGGGGGATGAGCCGGCACGCAACACCAGGCGCACACTGGCACCTTGAATAACACCATCACTGACACTCTCCAGATCCAGTGCTTCAGCCAGTACAGCGCGGCGCTGCGCACCAACCGCTTCCAGACGGAAACTGCGATTAGTGAGGTGACGGGTCAATTCTCCCGGTGGACCATCAAAAGCAAGTTGCCCCTGGTTGAGCAGCAGTACGCTGTCGCAGCGCTCGGCTTCATCCAGATAGGCTGTAGACCAGACAACGGCCATGCCTTCGCCGGTTAATTCCTGCACCATGCGCCACAGATCCTGCCGGCTGACCGGATCGACACCGACACTGGGTTCATCCAGCAGCAGTACTTCAGGGCGTGCCATCAGTGCACAGGCCAGTCCCAGTTTTTGTTTCATACCGCCAGAAAGATTGCCGGCCAGCCGTCGGGTAAAAGGGGCCAGGCGGGTGAAATCGAGCAGTCGGGTAAACAGATCCGTATGCCGGCCGGTATCCATACCGCGCAGTTGTGCCTGCAGATGCATGTTCTCCATCACCGTCAGATCTTCATACAAACCAAAGCGCTGGGGCATGTAGCCGCTGACCACGTGAATGGCGTCATTGTCTGTTACTGTATCGAAGCCGGCCAGCGTGGCATGACCGGTATCGGGTTTGAGCAAGCCCGTCAGAATACGCAGCAGGGTGGTTTTACCTGCACCATCCGGGCCGACCAGTCCGGTCAGGCGACCGTAGAAAATTCTGGCGCTCAGATTGCGCAGTGCATGTACATTGCCAAAAGATTTGCTGAGCTGACGGATAACAACGGCTGCATTGTCAGATGGGGCAGCAGTAGCAACAGGTAAATCTGCTGCAGCATGCATATCAGGAACCTTCGGCGGACAGATCGGCTGTCGGTCGGGTGTCCACTTCCACTGTGACCGGCATGCCCTGGCGCAACGCCGGATCAGCATCGTTCACCACAATTCGCAGGCGATAAACCAGATCCGTACGCAGCTCGATGGTTTCCACTGTTTTGGGAGTGAATTCAGCGCGGGGAGAAATAAAACCGATCTGGCCATGGTAGGTTTTTCCCGAGGAATCGCTGCGTATCTGAACGGATGTGCCGGGCGCAATACGGCCCAGCACGGTTTCGCTGATGTAGGCGCGCACGTACACCGGATGATCAAGGCTCAGGTTGTAGACGGCATTCTGGCTGGTCACCATGCTGCCGGGTTCGCGGATACGCGCAATAATCGTGCCATCACCGGGGGCAAAAAGCCTGGTATCCGCCAAAGCCGTCGCTGCCTGATCCTGCGCCGCAATGGCTGCCGCCAGCTGGGCTTCAGCCGCTGCGATGTCTTCCTTGCGAAATCCTTCTTCTGCCTGGGATAAAGCCGCTCTGGCTGCCTTGACGCCGGCAACAGCCTGGTCGCGTGCGGCACGGGCGCTATCCATATCCTGCTGGCTGCTGGCTCTGGAAGGCAGCAATTTGTGCACTCGCACGTAATCGCGCTCGGCCCGGTGTGCAAGTGCCTGCGCCTGTTTGAGGGCTTCCCGTGCCTGGGTGATTTCCTGCGGACGCAGGCCGCGATGCATTTTGGCCAGCCCGGCACGTGCCACCTGCACAGCGGCCCGGGCAGCGGCCAATGCTTCCTGATACGGTTGCGCATCCAGTGTGGCCACCCATGTGCCGGCAGCAACAAAATCACCTTCATCGAATAAAACCTGCTCAAGCCGTCCCGGTTGCCGAAAAGCCAGCTGTACTTCCCGGATATCCACATTACCGTACAGATACAGCAGACTCTCGTCCTGGCCGGTACGCTGTATCCACGCAAAGACAGCACTGCCTGCAACGAGCAGCGTAATCATGAAGACCAGAAGCGGTTTCATGGCATGTGATAATTTGTCATATTGTCTACTCCACCTCGCGCAGCTGCGATTTAGAAGAAAATACGCTGTTACCAGCCTAACCGCAAAAACAGACTGCTGCAAGAGAAGGTGGGGAAAGAAGACGGAGCAGGGGAAAGAAACAGAAACCCCCTGAATTGGACGATGATTTTGAACAGGATAATAATTGCGATGACTATCTATAATTACCGCGTAAAAACCAGTGACGGGCAGGAAAAATCACTCAGCGATTATCAGGGTAAAGTTTTACTGATTGTGAACACTGCCAGCCAGTGCGGCTTTACGCCACAGTATCAGGGACTGGAAATGCTTTATCGCCGTTATCAGGATCAGGGGCTGGTTGTGCTCGCTTTTCCCTGCAACCAGTTTGGTCATCAGGAACCCGGCAGTGACCCTGAAATCCAGGCATTTTGCACCACCCGTTATGATGTCAGCTTTCCGGTATTTGCGAAGATGGAAGTGAATGGTGACCATGCTGATCCGCTCTACCGGTTTCTGAAGGATGAAAAGCCGGGTGTACTTGGCTCCAGAGGTATCAAATGGAATTTCACCAAATTTCTGGTAAACCGTTCCGGCCAGGTCGTCAGGCGTTACGCTCCGATGGATAAGCCGGAATCACTGGCCGGTGACATTGAACAGCTGCTGTAACCCGTTTACCTGATGCAGATGTCAGCTTCTGCCGCAATTCGCCCGGAAAACCGGTTTTAGCAGTGTCCTAAAGCTCATTCTGGATACGCTTATACCCCTGCACCAGCGTATTGTTGGTTCTGGCCACATCTTCCGAAAATTCTGAAGCCTGCGGAGAAACCTTGGGAATGGAAGATAAATCCGTGCGCGGCCCGATTCTTTGTGTGGAAGGCACATAAAAGCCTGCCGGCAGATCACAGCCGTCGACCACAGCGTTATGTCGCACAACACATTTTTCACCAATTGTGCAGTTGAACAGCACACTGTTGAATCCGATGAATACATCCGGGCCAACAATGCACGGCCCGTGCACAATCGCCCGGTGCGCAATCGAGGTGCGTTCCCCGATCGTCACTGCCGCACCTGATTTGGAATGGATCACCACGCCATCCTGGATGTTGGAATGGGCACCGACGATGATTGGTTCCATGTTTCCGTTTTCATCTACCTCATCCGCCCGGATCACAGCATAGGGGCCGATAAATACATTTTCATGCACCACCACCCGACCACACAGAATGGCAGTGGGATCGACAAAAGAACTGGCGTGGACAAGCGGCTGATCGCCTCTGGGGTTTTTTCTGATCATGATGATTTTTGAATACGGTTATAAATTGCAATGCGCATCTGTCTGTAACTGTGGTGTAAAAACCAACGGCGGGCAAGGATAAACTATCCGGGTGATAACGATGGTGAAATTTTACAGCCGGCCGTATTGCCGCCTGTCTGCCGGATCAGCACGGCGGGGTGGCTTCGTAAAGATACAGTTACTTTCGCCGTTGTGAGACTGTCGGGTTGAAATAATCCGGAAATTTTCAGCAGGCCG
Organism: Nitrosomonas sp.; assembly: GCF_020852615.1. Lineage (GTDB taxonomy): Bacteria > Pseudomonadota > Gammaproteobacteria > Burkholderiales > Nitrosomonadaceae > Nitrosomonas. The sequence goes on from NZ_JADZAJ010000005.1 coordinate 7,020, forward strand.
GTTTTACTAATCTCTGAATCTGATGGAGAATTCCTTTTTAACCACAAAATCGTGTTGTCACTTTATTACCCGATTATTACCAAATGGCAAAACTGTTATTCAGGCTGCGTAATGTGCCGGAAGATGAAATAGAGGAAGTTCATGCGCTGCTGAATGAGCATCAGATTGATTTTTATGAGACTTCAGCAGGTAACTGGGGAATCTCGATGCCGGCACTGTGGGTGCGTGATGAAATACAGTATCCGCAGGCGAGGGCATTGCTGGATGCCTATCAGGCAGATCGCAGTGTGCGGATACGTGCGGAATATGCCCGTCTGAAACAGGCCGGCAGGCATCAGACAGTTTTCTCCCGCTTTCGGGAGAATCCATTTGCTTTTATAGCTTACCTTTTTGTCGTGTATGCACTGGTGTATCTGCCCTTCAAATTTATCAGCGAGCTGGCCAAACAGTAAAATCGGCGCTTTGCTTCCGGCTTTCTTCTACCAGATAACCTTCCAAATTGAACAGCACGCTTAAACTGATTTCAGCATTTCTGCTGGGAGGGGCAACAGTTCCCGGTTTCGCCCCTTTTGACTGTTATCCGGTTCCTGTTATAACACTGGCGCTGCTTGCCCTGCTCTGGCGCAAGAGTAAAACACCATTTCAGGCGGCACTGACCGGATTTGCTTTTGGTATGGGATTGTTTGGTGCCGGCGTAACCTGGCTTTACGTCAGTCTGCATGATTTCGGTCATATGGAACCTGCACTGGCGGTACTGGCGCTGATTGTGCTGTGTGCTTATCTGGCACTGTTTCCCGCACTGACCGGGTGGATTGTTACGCTGCGCTGTTTTCGCACCTCCCCGGCCTGGCCGGGAATGGTGGCAGCCCTTTGGGCGCTGACGGAATGGCTGCGTGGTACGCTGTTTACCGGTTTTCCATGGCTGACAATCGGTTATTCACAGGCACCAGACAGCCCGCTGGCTGGTTTTGCTCCGGTGACAGGGGTATACGGCATATCGTTGCTGCTGATGCTGAGTGCAGCCTGGCTGGCCTGCTGGCTGGAAAACAGGTGGAACGGCCGTTTCTGGGCAGGGTTGAGTCTTGTCTGGATTACCGGTTTGGGGTTGCAGCAGATCCACTGGACCGAGCCGGAAGGTGAGCCGGTGACGGTCAGCCTGTTGCAGGGCAATATCCCGCAAAATAAAAAATGGCAGCCGGAACATCTGGCGGCAACCATGCAGGCGTATGCCCGGCTGGTACAGGAAAGTTCAGGCAGACTGATCGTTACACCGGAGATCTCGTTCCCGCTGTTTTACGAACAGGCACCACCGGATTTTCTGTCGCTGCTGGCTGAACAGGCCCGTTCCCGTCAGGGGGATGTACTGATCGGCATGGTGGAGCGCGCGCCGGACAGCGACAGTTATTACAACTCCATGTTCAGTTTTGGTACTGCGCCGGAACAGAACTACCGCAAATATCATCTGGTTCCGTTTGGGGAATATATTCCGCTCAAACCGGTGTTTGGCTGGATTATTGACGTGCTGCACATCCCGTTATCCGATTTTTCGCGTGGCAGACTGGATCAGCAGCCGCTGAATCTGGCCGGGCAGCGTGTAGCCATCAATATCTGCTACGAGGATGTATTTGGTGAGGAAATCATCCTGCAGCTGCCGCAGGCCAGTCTGCTGGTCAACGTCAGTAATGATGCCTGGTTTGGCCGTTCGATCGGCCCCCGGCAGCATTTACAGATTTCACAGATGCGCGCACTGGAAACAGGCCGTTATATGCTGCGGGCGACCAATACCGGTGTTACCGCCATTATTGATGAGCAGGGCAGGGTGCTGGAACAGCTGGAGATGTTTACTACGGCCGGTTTGAACGGCACTGCGCAGGGTTTCAGTGGTGCCACGCCTTATGTCCGTTTCGGTAACCGCCTCCTGTTTGTCATAGCCGGTCTGCTGCTTCTGATCAGTATTCCGGCGGCGTTTTTCGGTCGGGATAAAACGCTGTAAAATGAGCCCGGCTCATTAAAACCGGATCACATTATTTTTAAACCGTTTTCAGGTTATTTTTACGTCGTTTTTACGCCGTCACACTATGCCCAAACCCACTTTTCAGGAAATTATCCTCACGCTTCAGCAATACTGGGCCCGGCAGGGTTGTGCGTTACTGCAACCTTACGATATGGAGGTTGGTGCCGGCACCAGCCATACCGCCACTTTCCTGCGTGCCATCGGGCCGGAACCCTGGCGCGCCGCTTATGTGCAGCCTTCCCGTCGCCCCAAAGATGGCCGCTATGGCGATAATCCCAATCGCCTGCAGCATTACTACCAGTTTCAGGTAGTGCTGAAACCGGCACCGCGCGATATTCTGGAGTTGTATTTTCATTCGTTACAGGTACTGGGTCTGGATTTGCAGCAGAATGATGTGCGTCTGGTGGAAGACGACTGGGAAAATCCCACGCTTGGGGCCTGGGGGTTGGGCTGGGAAGTCTGGCTGAATGGCATGGAAGTGACCCAGTTCACCTATTTTCAGCAGGTGGGTGGAATTAACTGCCGTCCGATCACAGGAGAAATCACTTACGGGCTGGAGCGGCTGGCCATGTATCTGCAGGGAGTGGAAAACGTGTTTGATCTGACCTGGACGGATGGGCTGACCTATGGTGATGTTTATCACCAGAACGAAGTGGAGCAGTCCACTTACAATTTTGAGCACAGTGATACCGGATTTTTGCTGCTCTCCTTTGGCAGACTGGAAGAACAGGCCAACCGGCTGATTGACGCACAGCTGGCGCTGCCTGCGTATGAACAGGTGCTGAAGGCCGCACATACTTTCAATCTGCTGGATGCACGCGGTGCAATTTCAGTGACCGAACGGGCGGCCTACATCGGCCGTATCCGCAATCTGTCACGCCGGGTGGCACAAGCCTATTACGATAGCCGCCTGCGTTTGCAACCGCCGTTTCCACTGGCGCCGCGCGAATGGGTTACTCAAACACTGGATCAGGCGGAGTCTGCGTAATGACCGAAAATCTGTTAATTGAACTGTTGACTGAAGAACTGCCACCCAAATCACTGGATAAGCTGGGTAATGCGTTTGCCGCATCCATTGCCGACAGTCTGAAAAACCAGGCGCTCTCCACAGCAGATACCGTAGTCACAGCGTTTGCCTCACCCCGGCGACTGGCTGTACATCTGACAGCTGTTCCTGCACAGGCACCGGATCAAACCGTAGCGCTCAGGTTGATGCCAGTTGCAGTCGGGTTGGACGCGCAGGGCCAGCCGACGCCTGCGCTGCAAAAAAAACTGGCAGCACTGGGGCTGGGGGAGATTACCGCTACAGCACTCAGACGGGTGCAGGAAGGCAAAGCGGAAATGCTGTTCCTGGAACAGAACGTCACCGGAATCCTGCTGGCAGCCGGATTGCAAAAGGCGGTGGATGAGGCGGTCCGCCAGCTGCCGGTTCCCAAAGTGATGACTTATCAGCTTGATGACGGCTGGGAGAATGTCCATTTTGTGCGACCGGTGCACGGACTGGTTGCGCTGCACGGGCAGCAGATCGTACCAGTCCGGGCTTTCGGGTTTGTTGCCGGAAGAACCACCAGAGGGCATCGTTTTGAAGCCAGGCAGGCAATCCTGGAAATTGACCATGCCGATCATTACGCTGCTTTGCTGGAAACGGAAGGGGCTGTGATTCCGGGTTTCAGCCAGCGCCGTCACCGTATCAGAGAAGGGCTGGAAGCGGCAGCCGGTGCGGTACAGCTGCAATGTCTCAACGATGAGGCATTGCTGGATGAAGTGACTGCACTGGTTGAGCATCCCAACATCCTGATGGGAACATTCCCGGCGGATTTTCTGGAAGTGCCGCAGGAATGCCTGATCTCGACCATGAAGATTAATCAGAAATATTTTCCGCTGCTGGATAGTGATGGAAAACTGACCCACCACTTTCTGATCGTCTCCAACATTACCCCGGCTGATCCGGGGCAGATCATCTCGGGTAATGAACGGGTGATTCGCTCGCGGCTGGCGGATGCCAGATTTTTCTTCGATCACGACCGTAAACGGACACTGGCTTCGCGCCTGCCGGATCTGGACAGGGTGATTTACCACCACCAGCTGGGTTCACAGGGTGAACGTACCCGTTATGTACGTGCACTGGCGAGAATCATCGGGCAATTGTTGGGTGACAGCAATTTGTCCGCACAGGCAGATCAGGCTGCAATGCTGGCCAAAGCAGATCTGCTGACCGATATGGTTGGGGAATTTCCCGAGCTGCAGGGCATCATGGGGCGCTATTACGCCCGGCTTGAAGGTATGGATGAAACCATTGCCTTTGCTATTGAGGATCACTACAAACCGCGCTTTGCCGGAGATGTCCTGCCGCGCAGCATGACGGGAATCTGCGTGGCGCTGGCAGACAAGCTGGAAACGCTGATCAGCCTGTTCAGCATAGGTCAGCTGCCAACGGGCGATAAAGACCCGTACGCCCTGCGGCGGCATGCGCTGGGTGTTATCCGTATCCTGATCGAAAAAGATCTGCCGGTCGGGCTGGACGTGCTGATTTCGCGCGCAGCGGATGTGCTGCAGGATGCGACCATTGGAGATCAGGGGGCAGGTACGAATCATGCCCGCCCGGTAACACCGGCACTGGTACAGCAGCTGCAGGATTTCTTCTACGACCGCCTTGCCGGTAGCCTGCGCGATCAGGGCTATACCGTTCAGGAAGTGGACGCTGTTCTGAATCTGCGGCCTTCACTGCTGTGTGAAATCCCCCGGCGGCTGGCTGCGGTGCGTGCATTTGCCGCTCTGCCCGAGGCAGCCAGTCTGGCGGCAGCCAATAAACGGGTCGGCAATATCCTCAAAAAATCGGCATTTGATGCCACCATTGGAATTGATGAAACCTGTTTGCAGGCCCCGGCCGAGATTGCCCTGTATCGTGCGTTATCTGCAATAGAAACGGATACCCGGCATGCTTTTCAGAAAGGGGATTATGTGACTGCCCTGCAAATTCTGGCTGCCCTGAAAGCGCCGGTTGATACTTTTTTCGATCAGGTAATGGTGAATGATGAAAATGAGGCACTGCGCCGCAATCGCCTGGCGCTGCTGATTGCTTTGCAGGTAACGATGAATCGCGTCGCCGATATTTCCCGGCTGGCTGCCTGATGAATTTCAGAACAGACTGTTAATGAAGCTGATTATTCTCGACCAGAACGGTGTGATCAATCAGGGAAGCGATACCTGTATCAAAACACCTGATGAATGGAAACCCATTCCAGGCAGCTTGCAGGCGATTGCACGGCTGACTCATGCCGGTTATCGGGTAGTGACCGCAACCAACCAGTCCGGAATCGGGCGCAGTCTGATTGACATGACGACTTTCAATGCAATCAACGACAAAATGATCCGTGCAGTACAACAGGCAGGCGGACGGATTGATTCCCTGTTTTTCTGTCCGCATACACAGCATGACAAATGCACCTGCCGCAAGCCGGGGATTGGCATGTTCAGAGAAATCCGGCAGCGCTACGGTATTGAACTCAGTCAGGTACCCGCTGTGGGCGATTCCCTGCGTGATCTGCAGGCGGCTGCCAAAGCGGGTGCGATTCCGGTACTGGTACTGACCGGCAAGGGCCGGACAACACAGATAAGCGGTGATTTGCCTGCAGGGACACAAATTTACCCGAATCTTGCCGCTGTGGCAGATCACCTCGAAATGCAGGTATTGTAATGGCTGGATTACGTTCCCTGATTTATCTGCTGCTGCAGGCGATCATTACTCCGCCATATGCGCTGTTTGCACTGATGTGTTTTCCGCTGCCCCCTCATTCCCGCTATCAGGTTACCTACGGCTGGACCCGGCTGATGCTGTTCATGCTGCGCACCATCTGCGGGCTGCGTTACGAGGTGCTGGGACGGGAGAATATCCCGGATCAGCCGTCGATCATCCTTTCCAAGCACCAGTCTGCCTGGGAAACACTGGCGCTGCAGCAGATTTTTCCACCACAAGTGTGGGTGCTGAAAAAAGAGCTGTTGCGTATTCCATTCTTTGGCTGGGGGCTCGCCATGACCAGCCCGATCGCGATCGACCGCAGTGCCGGTAAAGCAGCGCTGGAGCAGATCGTGGAACAGGGAAAAGAACGGTTGCAGCAAAATTTCTGGATCGTTGTTTTTCCGGAAGGAACACGTATTCCACCGGGTAAAAAAGGCAAATACCGTATCGGTGGCGCCTGGCTGGCGGTACATACCGGTGCGCTGGTTGTACCGGTAGCGCATAACGCCGGTGAATTCTGGGGCAGAAACGCCTTCATCAAATATCCCGGCACCATCACGCTGAGTATCGGCCGGCCAATCGACCCAAACGGGCGCGAAGCTGCTGAACTGATGGCACAGGCGGAAACCTGGATCGAGGCCGAAACCGCACGCATCAGCCGATCGGCAGGGCCAGCCGGATAGCCGCACAGCAACCTCAGGTTTTCTCTCCTCTCCCACTGATTGAAATAACCTGCCTTCGCTGCCACAGGCAGGGGTATTATTTAATCAGCATTGTTTGACCGGATTCAAGCCACCCGGCTCCGATAGAAAACAAGGTGATTCAGACAAGGAGGGTAAATCATGGCTACAGAAAAACGGAGTTCCCATTCCACCAGCAGCAAATCAGTCGGCAGCAAATCAACTGACAGAGGAAAGACCGGACAACCCGGCGCCGGGCACATCAGCCCCTTTGCTGAATTTTCCCGTGCTGCAGCCGGTTTGCCCGCAGAATTCCCGTCGATCCTGAACAAGGAAGGCAGTTCACCGGAAATCGGTACGGTAGTGTATATCCACGGGATCGGGAATAAACCTGTGGCATCCGTCCTGAAGTGCCAATGGGATACAGCCCTGTTTGGATCTCCCATGGGGGATCGTACCCGTATGGCATACTGGGTGGATCGCAACCGTTACCCCAGGCCGGAAGAAGGCAGCTGTGCCGATAAGGATACCCTTCCGGCAGATATGGAGGGGACGGATATACAGGCACTTGCAGAAAATAAGCTGGAATCGGAAATCAAACTGAGTGCTGCTGAACGCAAAATCATGGATGCTTTGGAAAAGCATCTGCGTGCAGAAGAAAAGCAGCCTGGCGATGTCGGTATCAAAGTATTACCCCTGCCGGAAAGTATGCGATTGTGGATCACCCGGCGGATTACCAGACTGTTTCTCAGAGATGTACAGGATTTCTTTTTTGATGAGAACAAGCGCAACCGGATGGTGCAATCACTGCGGGATCGTCTGGATGTGGGGGGCGGGCCCTTCATTGTGGTTGCCCACAGTCAGGGGTCGATGATTGCTTATCACGTACTGCGCCAGTTGCAGAAAGCTGACTGTGATGTGCGCCTGTTTATTACCATCGGATCACCGCTGGGTATTCAGGAGGTGCAGGATGTGCTCGGCAGGATTGATCCGGGTAAACCGCTGGCTGTACCGGAATGCGTGGATCGCTGGCTGAATGTGGCTGAACGTCTTGATCCGGTCGCACTTGATTCACATCTCGAAAATGATTATCAACCCAACAGTCGGGGTATAACAGTCCGGGATTACACCGGCCTGATGATCAATCCTGACTGGGAATCCAATCCGCATTCGGGTACAGGCTATCTTTCACTCGATATCGTGCGCCAGACCGTGCGCGAGGTGGCCGGGCCGACTTTCAGCAACCCGGTTGGCCGCAATATCCTGATGAAGGATCTGGTCGATAACATTGAAGACAGCCGCCGTGAACAGCGGCATCCGACGCTGATCCAGCTGGTATCGGATGACCGTGAAGCTGATTCGCTTGATGAGGTGCGCCAGCGCCTCGGAAAACTGATCGAGGATGTGCTGGTTTTCAATAATGCCAGGCCGGAGGAAGGGCGTATCCAGCTCATGCGCCGTTTTATTTCAGCGGATCTGACCCGGAGCGAAATCGAAGAATTGCGTTCACATTGCAGCGCACTGAAAATTGATCGCGTATGGCGCAATGCTGTCAAGCGCACGCTGTTGTACCAGTCGGCACATACCATCCAGGTGCATCCGGCCAATCTTGGCTATGGCGCCTGTGGAAAAAATATTGCTTGGGCGGTACTCGATACCGGCATTGCTGCCGGTCATCCGCATTTCGAGCAATATAAAAATGTGGTGGCACAATGGGATTGCACGTGTAATGGCAGTCCGAAACAGCTGAAACCAGGGGATAAAGGCTTCGACACGCTGGACGGCAATGGTCATGGTACGCATGTTGCCGCCACCATTGCCGGTACGCTGACCTTGCCGCGTGATGAGAAGGATAAATCTGAGCTCACTTTGCAGGGAATGGCGCCTGAAGCCAGACTGTATGGCTTTAAAGTCCTCAAAGACAATGGCAGCGGGGAAGATGCCTTCATCATCAAGGCGCTTGATACCATTGCGGAACTGAATGAACGTGCCGGAAAACTGGTTATCCACGGCGTGAATCTCAGTTTGGGTGGCAATTTTGATCCAAGCGTGTTCGGTTGCGGCCATACACCACTATGCCAGGAATTGCGGCGACTCTGGCGGCAAGGGGTGCTGGTGTGCCTGGCAGCCGGCAATGAAGGCTATGCACTGCTCGATTCCGCCAGCGGCGTTATCCCGGCAAACATGGATCTTTCCATCGGGGATCCGGCCAACCTTGAAGACGCCATTGCCGTGGGTTCGGTACATAAAACCAATCCGCATACCTACGGTGTTTCCTATTTTTCCTCACGCGGCCCGACTGCAGATGGACGCATGAAACCGGATCTGGTCGCGCCGGGTGAAAATATTCTTTCAGCCCGTCATCAATGGCCAAAGAAAAAACTGACTGTGCGCAATGCCTATGTGGAAATGAGTGGTACCAGCATGGCGACTCCGCACGTCTCGGGACTGCTTGCCGCTTTCCTCTCGGCACGCCGTGAATTTGTGGGTTACCCGGATCGTGTCAAGGCACTGCTGCTGCAGTATTGCACCGACCTTAACCGTGACCCGTACATTCAGGGCAAAGGTATGCCTAATCTGGTGAAAATGATCATGAACACATGATCAGATATCCGTAAAAATCTGGTGGTGTCTGACTGCCTGTAAATCAGAGAACAGATATGAACAAGTTGTGTGGAACACATGCATGGAAAGCGTTACAGGCACATTACTCCACATTCCGGAAAACACATCTGCGCGAGCTGTTTGCGCAGGATGCGGAACGTGCCGGACGGTATGTCGTGGAGGCGGCAGACTGGCGTCTGGATTATTCCAGACATCGTATTGGCGATGAAACACTGAAGTTACTGTTTGGGCTGGCACGTGAACGCAAACTGGAAGCGCAGCGTGACGCCATGTTTGCCGGCAAGGCTGTTAATACCACTGAACAGCGTGCTGCATTGCACATTGCATTACGTGCACCTGCCGATGCAGTCATCAATACGGCCGGTGTAAATGTGGTGCCGGGAGTACATGCAGTGCTCAAACGCATGGCGGAGTGTGCTGAATCGATCCGTGCGGGCAGCTGGAAAGGTTATAGCGGCCGTCCTGTCCGTAACATTGTCAACATTGGTATTGGTGGGTCCAATCTGGGTCCGGCGATGGCGTTCGAAGCATTGCGTTATTACAGTGATCGCAAACTGCAGCTGCGCTTTGTTTCCAATGTTGATGGCACGGATTTTACTGAAGCTGTATATGGGTTGCGACCGGAGGAAACACTGTTCATCGTTGCTTCCAAAACGTTTACCACTCTTGAGACCATGACTAATGCGCACACTGCCCGTAATTGGTTACAGGCAGTGGCCGGGCGTGACGAAAAGAAGATTGCGCCACATTTTGTGGCGCTTTCAACCAATGAAAAGGCTGTCAACGATTTTGGCATTCCTTCCAAACAGATGTTCGGCTTCCAGGATTGGGTGGGAGGGCGCTATTCCATGGATTCCGCCATTGGTCTGTCCACCATGATTGCCATCGGGCCGAAAGCTTTTCACGACATGCTGGCCGGTTTTCACGCCATGGATGAACATTTCCGTACCGCGCCGCTTGAACAGAATATGCCAGCTGTCATGGGGCTGCTGAACGTATGGTATGCAGATTTTTTTGAGACAGGTACGGTTGCAGTTTTACCTTATGCGCACTATCTCAAACACTTTCCTGCCTACCTGCAGCAGCTCGCCATGGAATCCAACGGTAAACATGTGACGCTGGACGGGAAGCAGACGGATTACCACACGGGCCCCATATTCTGGGGAGAGCCGGGTACCAATGGGCAGCATTCTTTTTACCAGCTGATTCATCAGGGGACTCATCTGATTCCCTGTGATTTCATTGCTTTTGCCGAAGCACTCAATCCGGTTGGACGTCATCAGGATCTACTGTTTGCCAACGTGATAGCGCAGGCGGAAGCGCTTGCCATGGGTAAAACACTGGCGGAAGTGCGGCAGGAAGGTGTGTCAGCCAGGCTGGCACCGCATAAAGTCATGGAGGGCAATCGGCCATCGAGCCTGCTGTTTGCCAGACGGCTTACCCCGGCTGCACTGGGCGCGCTGGTGGCGCTCTATGAACACAGTGTCTTTACACAAGCTGCGATCTGGAATACCAATCCGTTTGATCAATGGGGAGTAGAGCTTGGCAAGAAGCTGGCTGCACGCATTGTGGAAGAAATCGAATCACCTGATACCAGACTCGCACATGATGCTTCAACCAATGCCGCAATTGACTGGTACCGCCATGCTCGTCAGGATACCATTCCAGAGAAGTCCCAGCCGTGTCGTGTACTGGTGCTGGATGTGGGGGGAAGCAGTGTCAAGGTCAAAATAACCGGCATGAAATCAAGGATCAAAATTGCCTTCGGACCGGAGATGACCCCGGTTTTTATGCTTGAACAGCTAAAAAAACACTTATGTGATTATCGTTATGATGTAGTGAGTATTGGCTTCCCGGCACTGGTTATGCGCGGACGCATTGCCAATGAGCCTGCCAATCTCGGCAGCGGATGGGTGGGGTTTAATTTTGCCGAAGCATTTGGCTGCCCGGTCAGAGTCGTTAACGATGCAGCCATGCAGGCACTGGGCAGCTATGAAGGAGGAAAAATGCTGTTCCTTGGCCTTGGTACCGGTTTAGGCTCCGCCATGATCATAGATGGGCACATTGAGCCGATGGAGCTCGCTCACCTTCCGTACAAACGCCATACCTATGAATACTACGTTGGGAAACAGGCGCTTGAGCGTTTGGGAAAACGTAAATGGCGAGCCGAGGTATATGCTGAAATAGAGGTGCTGCGTACAGCGCTCGAACCTGACTATATCGTACTGGGCGGAGGGAATGCACGGCTTCTGAAGGAGCTGCCGGCTAATGTGCGCCGTGGTGGTAACGCCAATGCATTCACCGGTGGTTTTCGTTTGTGGGAGAGTGAAATATGAGTAATTCGGTAAATTCTGGTAACACATTGCAACTCGGTTTTGTTGGATTGGGGCGAATGGGTCTTAACATGGTGGAACGATTGCAGAAAACCGGTATAAGTTGCGTGGCATTTGACACCAGCCCCGAAGCGCGTACTGCTGCCGTCAGATCAGGAGCAGGAATCGCTGTTTCACTCAATGATCTGGTCAGTAAACTTGCTTCACCACGCGCAGTCTGGTTGATGTTGCCAACTGCGGTGGTGGATGAAGTGCTTGAAACACTGGCACCTATGCTCGATGCTGGTGATATTGTGATTGACGGAGGGAATTCGCACTATGTGGCAGACCAGCGCCGTGCCATGTCACTTGCAACCAGACAGATTCATTATGTGGATGTGGGTGTCAGTGGTGGAGTATGGGGTCGCGAGCGTGGCTATTGCCAGATGATCGGCGGACCGGATGCAGCCTGTCAGTACCTCGAACCTGTGTTCCGCGCATTGGCGCCGGGTGTACAGGCTGCACCACGTTCATCAGGTCGAAGCGGTGATCCGACACCTGCCGAACTGGGTTATCTGCATTGTGGCCAGAATGGTGCCGGACATTTCGTCAAGATGGTACATAACGGCATAGAGTATGGGTTAATGGCAGCCTATGCTGAAGGCCTGAATATCCTGCATCATGCAAATATCGGAAATATTCAGCAAGAAACGAACGCTGAAACTACACCGCTCGAACATCCCGAACGCTACCAGTACGATTTTCCGCTCGATGACATAGTGGAACTGTGGCGGCGTGGCAGTGTGATTGGGTCCTGGCTGCTGGATTTGACAGCTATCGAAATGAATGAGGACAGGAAACTCTCACATTACACCGGGCGCGTGTCTGATTCTGGTGAAGGACGCTGGACAGTGCTCGCAGCAACTGAGGAAGGCGTCCCGGCGCCAGTGCTCACCGCAGCGTTATTCGGCCGTTTCTCATCACGTGGTCACGATGAATTTGCTGACAAGGTGATGTCTGCAATGCGTCACGGATTTGGCGGGCATATCGAAAAAGCCACTTCAGATAACAGGTAAAGGGGAAAGATCATGCCCGATACGAATCTGGTGATCCTTGGTGCAACCGGGGATTTGACACAGCGCCTGCTGATGCCGGCGCTGTACCGCTTATACCGGTTGGGGTATGCCCGCGATCTTAAAATCACGGGCTATGCTGTTGAAGACTGGAGTGAGCAGTATTTCCGTGATCATATCCGGAAGGCATTACATACGTTTGTACCGGATTACAGGGCTGATGAGGGCCAGGCATTTTGTGCCGGCCTGGATTACATTACCGGTAGTCTTGAAGCCGGGCAGATGAAAGAGATCGGGCATCGTATAAAGGGATCGGCACTTTTCTATCTGGCTTTGCCTCCACCCTTATTCGGTACTGCAGCCATGGCACTCGGTGAAGCGGGCCTTGCACAGGCTTCCGAAGGCTGGCGGCGCCTGGTGGTTGAAAAGCCTTTTGGTACTGATCTCGCAAGTGCTGAAATATTGCGTAAACAGATTCACAGCCAATGGGCTGAGGAAAATATACTGCGTATTGATCATTTTCTGGGAAAGGAAACGACTCAGAATCTGATGGTGTTCCGCTTTGCCAACCGTTTTCTCGAGCCGCTCTGGAACAGCGCACATATCGCACAAGTGCAGATTAGTTGTCCGGAGACTCTGGGAGTCGAGCACCGTGCCGCTTATTATGATCGTGCAGGCGCACTGCGTGACATGCTGCAAAATCATCTGATGCAGCTGTTCTGCCTCACTGCCATGGAGCCGCCGTCAAGCTGGGATGCCGAAGTATTGCGTGATCATAAAGTCGAAGTGTTACGTGCAGCAGTACCGTTCAATGAGCATACGGTATGCAGTTGGGCCGCACGAGGTCAGTATACTGGCGGCAGAATCGGCAGCGAGGAAGTGCCCGCTTACCGTCAGGAACCCGGTATCCCGGGGGATTCAAATACCGAAACCTTTGCAGCATTGCGTTTCGAGATCAATAACTGGCGCTGGCAGGGCGTTCCATTCTATTTGCGCAGCGGCAAGCGCATGGCCAGCAATTGCTCAGAAATCGCTGTACAGTTCAGACAGGTACCAGATGCGCTGCCGGATGGTAAGATTGCACCCAGCAACTGGATGATATTCCGTTTGCAGCCGCAGGAAAGCCTGAATCTGGTGGCAACGGCCAAGAAGCCCGGCATGGAATTTGCCACGCATACCGTCGTACTCACCGCATCGTATGCGCAAGAAAATGCCAAAGAGTTTTCTGCGTATGAACAGTTGCTGATGGATGCAATCGACGGTAACTGCTCGCACTTCCTGCGTTTTGATGAAGTCGAATGGGCATGGCGCTTGCTCGATCCGGTGTTGCGTGCATGGAGCAAGGGCAGTCCGGAGGAATATGCTGCCGGCTCAGAAGGCCCTGCATCGCAGAACCACCTGCTTATACCGGGCCACGAATGGCGGCCGGTCACGGATCCGCACAAAAGAGATTTGCTGTGATTGATTTTAAGAAAAGTACATGGAAACCCGTCACTTACCCCCTGCTGTGAACTGCCGGGGCTGACTCTGAGCAAACCAGTGTGCTGGAGGGTGATTGCACAGCTTCATTGATTGCCAATCCCGTTACGGATAATCGAGATACTTCAATTGCTGATCAGCTATGATCGGCATATTCGGGATTTCACACCACGAGCCGGAAATGCGCTCACCAGAGAATCTCTCCAAACAGTCTGTGAGCGCTGCCAAAGTAGCAAGGAGTTTTCTGAAAAACGTGAATCGGTAGAGCGGTATTCAAACCGCACTGTATCAGCCCCGATTTATAAATGCTGAGCAGGCCGGTGGAAGGTACTGTCCCGATTGTGTGAGGCAGCAGTTCCAGTTGATCGCTGCAACCGGGAGATACATATTGTTTTACCTGCATGATCGATTTTTAAGAAATTCAAAAAGGAGCTGTTTATGAAAGTGCGTATATCAGGATCTATCATGGCAGGTTTGCTGTCAGCGGCTGTCAGTGTTTCCTGCACGACTGTTCCATCCGGTAAAAACCTGGCCGGGCACGGTGAGAACCATGAGATATCAGCTGCAGAGCAGCCATCACACAGACAGCCTGTGCCTGCCGATCAGCTGGTACCCGGAGCACAACCGGCTGCCAGGCTGCAGAATCTTGGTATACATACATTTCCGGTCAGCACTCAGGACAAGCAGGCACAGCTGTACATTAATCAGGGACTTAATCTTGTCTATGGCTTCAATCATGCCGAAGCCGGCCATGCATTTGAGGAAGCAGCAAAACTGGACCCCCGGCTGGCAATAGCCTATTGGGGGCAGGCACTGGCACTGGGGCCTAATATTAATGCACCAATGAATCCGGCAGATGAACCCCGCGCGCTGGAACTGATTAAACAGGCGGAATCATTCATCACATCCGCTTCACCCAGGGAACAGGCTTTAATTCGTGCACTGAAACAGCGTTACTCGGGAGCAGCTGAAAATCGTAAAGCAAACGATAAAGCCTACGCTGATGCCATGCGTGAAGTACACCACAATTTCCCGGACGATTCAGATATTGCACTGCTTTATGTGGAATCGGTCATGGATCTGCGTCCGTGGAATTACTGGATGCGGGACGGTCGCCCGTATGAGGGTACGGATGAAATCGTGGCGGCAACCGAGACGGTATTGCGCAATCACCCGACACATCCTGGCGCGCTGCACATGTATATCCATCTGATGGAGCCCACAAACATGCCGGAACGTGCTGAGCGTGCGGCCGATACCCTGATGACACTGATGCCGGACGCAGGACACATGGTGCACATGTCTTCCCATATTTTTCAGCGGGTGGGGCGTTACGCGGATGCTGTAAAGAGCAATCAGCTGGCGATTGCAGCGGATGAGCGTTATATCGATCACTCCCATACCCACGGGTTGTACCCGATGGTGTATTACCCGCACAACGTTCATTTTCTCTGGTTTTCCGCAACAGCCGGCGGTCAGCGTGCACTGGCGCTGGAAAGTGCACGAAAAGCTGCCGGTATGGTGGACGATGCGTTACTGCGTGAAATGCCGATTACGGCACTTTTTCGTGTGACACCTTACTGGGCACTCGCACGATTCGGGCAATGGCAGGAAATCCTGGCTGAACCTGCACCACCCGCATTCAATGCATTTCTTAAAGGGAGCTGGCACTACGTGCGCGGACTGGCTTTTGTGGCGACAAAGCAGCTGCCACGCGCGGAAAAAGAGCTGCAACAGTTGCGCAGGATCATGAAAAATCATGCTGCACTGAGTGGTACGCTGCTTTCAAGGAATACGACCGGCGATATTCTGCGCATTGCTCCCGAAGTGCTGGCCGGTGAAATTGCGGCTGCCCGTAAGAAATATGATTCTGCCATTGCACATCTTGAACGGGCAGTGCGGTTAGAGGATAGTCTGGCCTATACCGAGCCGGCCGAATGGCATTATCCGCCACGGCTGGCACTGGGCGCTATCCTGCTGGAAGCCGGGCGGCCGGACGAGGCGGAAACAGTGTACTGGGAAGACCTGAAACGTAATCGTGATAATGGCTGGGCACTTTTCGGTCTGCTGCAGGCGTTGCGTGCCCAAAATAAAACAGCAGATGCGGAAGTCATCAGGGCGCGTTTTGATAAAGCGTGGAAACAGGCGGATATAACACTGACAGCATCCCGTTTCGGGCAATGATTGTACCCCTCTCCCTGTATCCGGTAAAAACAGTATGCCAGGGAGGGTTTTCCCTGGCATTGCCGGAAACCTCATCTGCTCATCTGATCTGTTTGCCCTGTTTGGCTATGGTTATCACAGCCGGAGTCCTTTGTCCCGTAACCTGATTCGCAGCAATTCCTTAAGCACGCAGTTTATTCCAGGTGCTTTCTCCAACTATGCCGTTAGCCTCAAGGTTGACGGCTTTTTGAAATGTGATGACGGCAAGCTCAGTGGCTGCACCAAAATCACCATCAATTGAAAGAGAAAATCCTTTTTTAACCAGTAATTCCTGTAGCTGGATGACACCATCGCCAAAAGATCCCCGGTGCAGGACCATCGTGTTACCACCTTCATTCGCCGAGATAATAAGCCCTTCGATTCGTACCAGTTCAGTTTTGGCCTTAATGAGGTAAGTGCGGCGCTCTTCCAGGCCATTCAAACCGCCGTTGACCAGTCTGGTAGCATTTATCAGATCATCCCGGTCGGCTACTGAATTGATATTCCGCTTTTTCCAGTATTCGCATGCTATTTTCAGAGAGGTTGCCGGTTCAGCTGCCATTTCCGGGTTTTGTTCCAGCGGAAGGTCAAGAATCCGGCCAATTTCTCTGTAATTTGCGCGACCGGTGAGCTGAATCAATCCACGTCCCTTGTAGCGCCTTCCATCCCCGGGTTGAGTGTTTCCCAGATCTTGCCGGCCCTCGTAGGCGGCTCCGGAAGCCAATTCTTCCGTAGTAGTGAAACCGGCACATTCGTGTGTGACCTGCCCCATGAAATGGGCAATCCGCAACCGGGTACTGATTCCATAGCGATCAAGTGTTGCTGAAAAAATCGGGGAAATGGCACCGATGATTTTTGTCTGACTGGCTTTCTTGTTACCAGAGAATCGGGGAGCAATCGCGAGTATAAAATTACCATCAACAGGAATCATGTCTTATTCTCCTGAACAGGCCCGATGTCTGTCTGAAATTTTTTCTACCTGAAATTTGCGGGGTGGGCTGATCTGTTTTTCCAGAGCAGTACCGCGGTGAATCCGAATGCGAGAAATGCCAGTAATGACCAGTCAGGAATCGTCAGGGACAGTAATTTCCAGGTGCCATCAGTACAATCCCCATTGGCTTCAAACATGGCCGGCCACCATTGAGCAAGGGGCAATCCGTTCAGGAAAGCTTCCTCCGGGCTGATGCCGCATTCGAATGATTCAGGAAAGCGTATCAGCCAGGCCTGTCGTCCGGCAACTATGGCGCCAGTCAGTGAAAACAGGATAATCAGTACGCAGTAGATACGCCGCCCCAATAGTTGCGGGTTGTGTATAAAGGCGAGTAACGCTGTGATGCCGACCAGCCAGTAGGCAATGCGCTGAAAGATACATAACGGGCAAGGCAGCAGCCCTTCGATGATTTGCAGATACAGTGCGCTGCTTACCAGCCCGGTGCAAACAAGGAAAATCAGCAGGAAGATTATTCGCATAGTTCAATTACTCACAGGTTGATCTTTTTTGCGCATACTGCCCGCAACCAGTTTGTATTCAAGCAGACGACACTCCAGTGCACCGTTGAACAGCGGAATGCGGCGAGAAGGTGTGAGCCGGACAGATTTTGCGAGCTGAGTGTCTGCTGTCAGCAGGAATGCCCGCCAGCCGCTAAACCGTTGTTTCAGTATGTCACCCAGTTGCGGGTAGAGCCCGGCCAGCATCTGCTGATCGCCAATACGCACACCATATGGCGGATTACTGACCAGTATACCGGTTTGGGCGGGCGCGGAGATATCCAGTACATTGGCCTGTTTGAGGGAAACACATTCAGCCAGTCCCGCTGCGGCAAGGTTATGGCGGGCATTGGCCAGCGCATTTCCATAGAGATCACTGCCGTAAACAGATTGAAATGTACGTTCAAGCTGCCTGTCTGTTGCAGTTTGTCTGATTTTTTTCCATGTGCCGGCATCAAACAGTTTCAGTTCTTCAAAGGCAAACCGGCGTCCGGAGCCGGGGGCAATTTGGCAGGCAATTTGTGCGGCTTCCAGCAGTATAGTGCCACTGCCGCACATCGGATCGAGCAGTGGAGTACCGGGCTGCCAGCCGGCCAGCGCGAGGATGCCTGCTGCCAGATTTTCACGCAACGGTGCTTCACCCCGGGTATGACGCAGGCCGCGTTTGAACAGGGCTTCACCCGAAGTATCCAGATAAAGTGTGAACTCCCGGGCATCCAGGAAACCATGAATGCGCATGTCCGGTGTGGCAGTATCAATATCAGGCCGTCTGCCGCAGGCTGCCCTGAATTTATCGCATATTGCATCCTTGATCCGGAGCGTTACAAAATCAAGGCTGCGCAGCGGGCATTTAATTGCAGCCAGGTTAACTTTTACGGTTAGCCGGGGGTCAAACCAGTCCTGCCAGGGCAGGGCACGGGTGAGGTCATAAATATCCACCTCATTCCGGTAAGGATGGCTGGCAACTCGCCATAAAATACGGCTGGCAATGCGGCTTTCAAGATTGGCACGATAGCAGGTTTGCCAGTCTCCCTGAAATGCCACACCACCGGGGGAAGGCCGGATAGCGGTCGCGCCGTCCAGGTGCTCAAGTTCTGCTGCCAGAACGGCTTCCAGTCCACGCGGACACGGTGCAAAAAAATGTTCGGTCATTTCGCGGCCTGAAAGCCGGCCAGATAGGTTGTCAGTAACAGATACGCTGTCAGTAATTTATGCTTATGCAGATTTATGTTTCAAGGCAGCATAGGCAAACAGCAGCCAGCCAGCCATGTAGGATGACCCTCCCAGTGGTGCTACCATCCCCATCCCGCGCCATCCTGTCAAACTGACAACATATAACGTGCCGGAGAACAGTACGATACCGGTCATCATCAGGATTCCCGCAAACTTTAACGTACGCGCTTGCGGAAACCGGTCTATCGCCAGCCCGACCAGTATCAATCCGAAGGCATGATAAAAATGATACTGCACGCCAATCTGGAAGCTGGTGAGCATATCGGCTGTCAGCGTGGCTTTCAGCCAGTGGGCTCCCAGGGCGCCCAGTACAACACACACGAATGCGTTGACAGCACCCAGTGCGATAAAAATTCTGGACATGATTGAGTTAACTCCCGGTTAAAGTGAAGGATGAAATAAACGAAGCCAATAAGGTTTTTTTGGATTTATTTGCCCGTTTCGGTGATATCCGCCCTGGCCCATCCACTGGCCAGCACCAGTCGCACATTGTCACCCGTCCTGACCTGCCGGCTGTCTTGCAAAATATCACCCCGGGCAGTATAGGCGATACTGTAACCACGTGCCAGTACCGCTTTGGGATCAAGATGCATCAGGTGCTGTTGTTGCTGACGCAGCCTGAATTGCCAGTTTTCCAGCTGGTTGGCCATTGTCCGCTGCAGTCGTGCCGCCAGTTCCCGATGGTGTCTGATGTGTGCCTGAATGTCCGGCCGGGCCGATTGCATACGTTGCCGGATCGTATTAATGCGCCACTGATGTATTTCCAGCTGCCGGCCCCAGGCATTCTGCAGGCGATTACCTGACTGCATTAAATATTCCAGCTGATGGCGGATACGTTCACCGGGGTGAACCAGGCGGTGGGCAAGCAGATCCACTGTTTGCATACGGCGTTCCATATTGCGTTCCGTTGTCTGCTGCAGGCGATGCTGCCAGTACTGCAGGCGATGCCGGATTTCCTGTCTGTCGGGTGATACCAGTTGTGCGGCACCTGTTGGCGTTGGAGCACGCACATCAGCTGCAAAATCGGCAATAGTAAAGTCGGTTTCGTGACCAATGCCGGTTACGACAGGAATCGGGCAGGCAGCGATTGCCCGCGCCACGATTTCTTCATTGAATGCCCATAAATCTTCTATCGAGCCACCTCCCCGGCACATGATCAGCACATCACACTCGGCCCGGGATACAGCAGTGCGCAGTGCGGTGGCAATGGAGGCAGCTGCGCCTTCTCCCTGTACCGGCGCAGGGTAAATAATGACAGGGATCGAAGGGGAGCGCCGTTGCAAGGTTGTAAGTACGTCCTGCAATGCTGCGGTGTTAGGGGAGGTGATAATTCCAATCTGCTGCGGAAACCGGGGTAATGGCTGTTTGTATTCCGGGTTGAATAACCCTTCTTGCCGGAGTCTGGCTTTGAGGCGTTCAAATGCCTCAAACAGCACCCCTAATCCGGCACGACGGAGCAGTTCGACTGTAAGCTGAAATTCACCTCGTGCTTCGTACAGCGTCACCAGTACCTGAGCTTCAACCTGCATGCCATCCTGTGGCAGCCAGTCCAGATAAAGATTTTTATGGCGGAACATAACACATCGCACTTGTGCGTTGTCATCCTTGAGTGAGAAATACCAGTGCCCGGATGGATAACGTTTCAGATTGGAAATTTCGCCACTTACCCAGAGCAGCGGAAAGTTCTGTTCAAGTATTACACGAGCATTACGGTTTAATTCACTGACGCACCAGAGGATTTTAGGGGGTGAGGGAAAAAGGTCGTGACCGGTCATGTTATTTTATAATCATCCACAATGACATTTGATTAATTTGGCAAGTCCTGAAAAGCTTGCGTGGTAACAATAACTTAAAATAACCCATTGTTTTTAATAAAATTATTTGGCCTTAAAATTAAGCAGTTTAAAGAACTTCATGCTGGCAATACTACTTATCCGGCTTATTCAGGATTTATTCACAAAGTTATCCACAGGAATTGTGTATAACTTATTCCGACAAAAACGCCGGTTGAGCAAAGTGTGCCAGTACTGCAAAATAGTGCGCTTGGATTCATTACAACTAAGGGGATCAATTCGTGTTTTCAATCATTCAGGCAGCAGGGTGGCCAATATGGCCGATCATACTGGCTTCCGTCCTGGCAGTGGGTATTATCGGCGAGCGTTTATGGAGTCTGCGTCTGTCAAAAGTCGCTCCGCGGGATTTATTGCCAAGAGTATTGCAGGAATATCGCCGTTCAGGTGTACATACAGATACGCTGAATCGCCTGCAGGAGCATTCTCCGCTCGGGCAGGTTCTCGTGGCAGGACTGCGGAATATCGACAGCCCGCGTGAAGTCATGAAGGAATCCATTGAAGAGGCCGGGCGTGTGGCTGCTCACGAACTGGAGCGCTACCTTACCACTTTAGGGACAATTGCTTCGCTCAGTCCGCTGATGGGATTGTTTGGTACGCTGATCGGCATGATTGATATTTTCGGATCCGGTACACCGACAGGCGGTAACCCGATACAGCTTGCGCATGGAATCTCAGTTGCTTTGTATAACTCGGCCTTTGGTATTCTGGTAGCAATCCCCAGCATCATTTTTTACCGCCATTTTCGCGCCAGAGTTGATGAACTGGTGCTGGAAATGGAGCTGCAGGCACTCAAACTGGTGGAAGTGGTGCATGGAGAACGGCGCACCTGACCATATCGGCGCTGATGTTCAGAAATGTCGGGTAAATGTCGTTACAGAGACCTGTCCGGCAGACCTCCGCAACCCCTGACAGTGATAAGGAAAACCTGGCTCAGCTGACCTGATTGATGAAATCAGCTGCTGATTGAAGATTGAAATGAGGTACCGGACTTGCCGGCAGCTTTGTCCGGGAAATACCTTGAAATTTAACAGAAAAAAGAACAGCCGCAGCATAACCGGTGATCAGATTCAACCTATGCCCATTTCCCGATCCAGCTATTTACGGAATCTTGTCTGCTGTCTGGCGCTGATTTGTTCAGCCTGCAGCTCGATTCCCGCACAGAAAGATCAGGCAGATACCCATGATCCTTATGAGCCGATCAACCGTAAATCCTATCGGCTGACTGATGAAATCGATCGCAGATTTCTTGAACCGGTTGCTGATGCATATATCGAGCATGTCCCCAAAGCGATACAGCGCCCGATCAGTAATTTTTACCGGAATCTCTCCTATCCGGGGGTGGTTTTAAACAGCTTCCTGCAGGGGAAAGTGCAGCAGGGATTGTCTGACACGATGCGTTTTATAATCAATACCACAATCGGTGTGGGAGGGCTTTCTGATATGGCCGGGCATATGGGGTTCCCGGAACATAACGAGGATTTTGGCCAGACACTGGCAACGTGGGGGGTGGAGAGCGGCTCTTACCTGTTTATTCCTCTTTACGGGCCAAGTACAGACCGGGATGCTGCCGATATTCCATTCAGCTATTTTTCGGATGGGCTTTTTTATCTGGCTTATGCGCTGGGCGGGCCTGCAATTATTCCTCTTGCGATTCTGCGCATTATTGATAAAAGAGCCAGCCTTGCGGAGGTAATGAAAATTCGTGATGAATCTGCACTGGACCCTTATCTGTTTGTGCGTGAGGGTTATATGCAGCAACGCGAATATCAGATCCATGATGGTAATCTGCCGGCTGATAATTACGACGATGACCCACTGGATGATGAGGCAGATCTGTCAGTAAACGAACCGGTGAGTCAGTCAGCAGACCGGGAAGAAAAAATCATTTCTCCTTGAATAGATGCTGTCAGAAAAAAATTCCACCCAGATCCATATTGATCTGGGTGATGAGCTTACCGACACAGCGGCTTTGCTTCATATCCCGTCTAAAGATGTCAAAATATGGGGGCCACGCCTTCGTTTCTCGGCACGGACTGATGAAATCGAAGATTTCTATTCGGAAATCATGCCGTATTTGCGCCCGTTCATTCTTTACGGATCCGGTGATTTTCATCATTTGAGTGCGCTCTGGATAAGACGGATTCAGGAACCTTTTGTATTGCTTTCATTTGATAATCACCCGGATTGGGATACAAAACCTCCAAAATGGTGTTGTGGCGGCTGGATTAACAGAGCACTTGAGTCCGGCTGGCTGGAATCAGCCCAAGTGTGGGGATGCGGCAATTTTGAGCTTAACTGGCCGCATAACCTGTTTTCACCCGGGCGGGCGTTGCAATCAGGTAGGTTACAGATCTTTTCATGGCGGGAACGTTACCCGAATCTGTCTGTTTGTCAGGATGGGCGTATTTCCCGTGAAACCTGGCGATCCATTTTTCTGCAACAGCTGTCCCGCTGGCACGGGCAATCAATCTACGTCACGATTGATCTGGATTGTCTGGATGCCAGGGAGTTTTTCAGTAACTGGGAACACGGTCTGTTCACGGTAGATGATCTTTGCTGGGCTGTTACACAAATTCGCCGGTACGCCAGACTGATTGGGGGGGACATTTGCGGTGCTTATTCGGACCCGGAATTCTCCCGCATAACCCAGCGTCTGGTTTCAACGCTGGATCACCCAAAAATCACTATACCTTCAGTGCCTGCGGCAATGCAGAATAATTACAGGGCGATCTGCCGGTTGTGGCCATTACTCGCTGGCACCGACGAGCATGAGCCCGGTAATGATCAGCAGGATGCCGTACCATAAGCGGGCTGTCATCTTCTCCTTGAGCACAAGGCTGGCACCAAAGGCCATAAATAGCGGGCTTAAGGCATCAAACGGATAAAGATAGCTCAGTTCCACCTGGGACAGTAATTCCAGCCATAGAAAAAACCAGCCTGTCATCAGGCTGATGCCATAAATGTAAGGAGCAGATCGCTTCCAGAGAGAAGCCTCTGCCATTTCTTCTTTTTTATTCAGGGCATGTTTAAGAAAAAGCTGCCCGCCAACCATGAATATTTGTGAGAAGACAATCAGTATCAGAAACCAGCTGGTCATGCGCGTTCTTCCATGCGGCAGTAGGTTTCTGCGATCAGCCATACTCCCGTTAGCACCAGACATATTCCGGCAATCCGCATGGGGCTGATGAATTCATCCAGGAAAAAATAGCTGGCTGCCGGAACAAACAGGTGTTCGATATTTACCAGGTTGAAAGCAATATTAAGAGGCAAAATCTGGAGCACCTTTATCCAGAATCCCAGACTGACGATATAGCAAAATATGCCCAGCCAGATCCATTGCGAGAGCAGCAGCGGGTTATGTATCAGACTCAGCAGATCATCAGGACCAGCCATATCATTGGCACCTTTTTTCAGAAATACTTCCGATGCGGTAACAAACAGGGAGCAAAAGAGAATTCCCCAGTAAGGCAGGCTGTTTCCGGTTTTAGGTGCAGATTGATTCGGAGTCATCGTAAATCTTTGTAATTCTGGAATTTGGGCAGAAGCGGATCATACTGAGTGGGTTCCAGTGCAGGCATCAGATACCTGCAGAGGAAATTGATAGCCGGGTTGACATGCCGTATGTACAGATCAAGCGGTGCCAGATCCATCTTCAGGTGCAGCTTGGAAGAGTAATTCAGAGGGCTGGTGTAGTACTGTTCCAGATTATGCCTGATCGCCCAGGAAATGATATCCCGGAATGAAACAAAGTAGAGATGTGCAGCCAGTGCTATCTGGTAATCCAACCCGATATAGCAGTCACGCAGCACCTTTTTCTCCAGTACACACAGGTTAAATGCCACGATTTTTCCGCTGGTATCTCGCCAGATAAAGAAACGGCCACTTCCCCCCAGCGCTTTTCCCAGTCCGGCAAAATAATCTTTTGTCAGAATTTCAAATTTGAACTTTGAGCGTGCCAGTACCTGGCAATACAGAGGATAAATTTCATCCAGTACGGGAGTGAAGTCTTCAATCACTTCCATTGAGAATTGCCCGAAACGGTCTGCTTCCCTGAATTTACGGTAAAGATCCTTGCGTGTATTGCGACTCAGTGCCTGTTTCAGGTAGTCCTCAAAATCCTGGTAGATGAGGTCAATTTTACAGGCCGGGAAACTGGGTATCCGTATGTAACTGGCTGAAAGCAGAGGGCTGAGTATGTCACGGTAGCTTGCCGGAAAATCCTTGAAAACAATCAGTGATACTTTCAGCTCACGGGCAATTCTGTGCAGATGTTCTCGCAGCAGCTGTGAAATCTCATGGCCATCAGGCCCGTTGCCGGCCAGCGCGCCTTCACCTGTCGGGCATCCAACCATTAGCATCCTGATTTCAGACAGTCTGCGCGGTGCCCATTTTGTCAACAATTGCCTGAATACGGGAGCAAGCCCTTCAAAAATATTCTGATTTACCAGAAACAGAAGTTGCACATAGGATTTACCATGACTGGTTTTTAAGATCAGATAGCGATGCTCAAACTGATTGCCGAGCGATTTCTGTGCCAGCTGGTAAAATGGACGCTGGTAGTGTTTGTTAACCGAATTTTCTTCGATTGCATGTTCATGTGAATCCGGAATATCCGAGACAAATAAAACGGCAGGTTGATGTGCATTCATTGTGTTATAACAACAAATCAGGTACAGCAAATTCCGGTTGGCCAGTCTAATGCAAACAGCATAATTTAATACAGCGGCATCCTGTTAAATTATTGTATTTACCTGTTGCAGTGAACTCCGGCTTGATTATTTACCCATAAAAAATGAATTCAACACCTTGCGGGTTGTCTTTCTGGCATTAATTTTCTCAAGCGATACAATTTTCAGCTTGCCAGGTTATCCGAACCTGACAGGCGGCGTAATTATTTCACACTGATTTACTGAATGGAGGCTTTTCGCTTTATGGCCATTTCACAAACATTATCCGGATCTTCCCTGCAGAAATCATCCCTGCCGGATAGTCCGATCCTGTCAGAATCTTTGCCAGTTGCTGATGGTGCCGGTAATGAGACAAGTGAAATTCCGGCTGCGGCATTAAACGGCGCCATTACCCGTGCTCGTGCAGCTTTGCTGGCACAGCAGCAGGAAGATGGCCACTGGTGTTTCCCGCTGGAGGCCGATTGCACGATCCCGGCCGAATACATCCTGATGATGCATTTTATGGATGAGGTGAATGGCGAACTGGAGCGGAAAATTGCCAATTTTCTGCGCAGTCGCCAGGTGATTGACGGACATGGCGGCTGGCCACTGTATTACGGTGGTGATTTTGATATGAGCTGCAGCGTTAAGGTGTATTACGCACTGAAACTGGCCGGGGATTCACCGGAAGCCCCACACATGGCGCGTGCCCGTAATGCGATTCTGGAGCGGGGAGGGGCTGCGCGCTCAAATGTATTTACCCGCCTGCTGCTGGCCATGTACCGGCAGATACCATGGCGTGGTGTGCCGTTTATTCCGGCTGAAATCATGCTGTTACCACGCTGGTTCCCTTTTCATCTGAGTAAAGTGGCGTACTGGTCACGAACAGTGATGGTACCGCTTTCCATTCTGTGTACACTCAAGGCCAGAGCCGTTAATCCGCGCAATGTCCATGTGCAGGAACTGTTTACTGTTGACCCGGAAAAGGAAAAAAATTATTTCCCGGTACGCACGCCGCTGAATCGTTTGCTGCTGTATGTGGAACGATTGGGTTCAAAGCTGGAGCCGTTCATTCCTGCTTTTATACGGCACAAGGCTTTGAAAAAAGCTGAGCAATGGACAATCGAGCGACTGAATGGCAAAGACGGTCTGGGCGCAATTTTTCCGGCAATGGTCAACGCCTATGAAGCACTGGTATTGCTGGGCCATGATCGTGATCACCCGCTGCTCCAGCAATGCCGCCTGTCTTTGCGTGAACTGCTGATAAACGAAGAGGATGATGTTACCTGGTGTCAGCCCTGCGTATCTCCCGTATGGGATACCGTACTGGCTTCACTGGCGCTGCAGGAAGATAGCCGGGCCGACAGTGAACCGGTTCACCGTGCGCTCGACTGGCTTGTTCCGCTACAGGCACTTGATGAGCCAGGCGACTGGCGCGACAGGCGACCTGAATTACCGGGTGGCGGCTGGGCATTCCAATATGCCAATCCGCATTATCCGGATCTGGACGATACCGCTGCTGTGGCGTGGGCGCTATGTCAGGCTAACAGGGAAGATTACCGCAACAGCATAACCCGGGCAGCAGACTGGCTGGCTGGCATGCAATCGGGCAACGGTGGTTTTGCTGCTTTTGATATAGACAATACTTACTATTACCTGAATGAAATTCCGTTTGCCGATCACGGCGCATTGCTGGATCCGCCCACCAGCGACGTAACAGCACGCTGTGTCGGCCTGCTTGCCTTGAATGGTGAAACACGACATCAGCAGGCTGTTAAGCACGGGCTGAAATTTCTGTTGAATGAACAGGAGCCATCTGGCGCCTGGTTTGGGCGCTGGGGCAGTAATTACATTTATGGCACCTGGTCAGTGCTGGAGGCGTTCAGGCTGGCGCGCGTGGATCATGATCATCAAGCTGTAAAACGTGCAGTACAGTGGCTGAAATCGGTACAGCGTGCTGATGGAGGATGGGGTGAAACCAATGATTCCTACCTCAATCCAGAGCTGGCAGGGCAGCTGGAAGAAAGTACTTCTTTTCAGACAGCATGGGCTGTGCTCGGATTGATGGCATCAGGAGAGGTGAAAAGTGCAACCGTGCAAAAAGGGATTGATTACCTGATTCGTACCCAGAAATCGGCTGGATTATGGGAAGAGCCGTGGTTTACCGCACCCGGGTTCCCAAGAGTTTTTTATCTGAAATACCACGGCTATTCAAAGTTTTTTCCACTGTGGGCACTGAATCGCTATCGTGCGCTGACTAACCCGGCAGCCGATTAAAGGAGATCGGCTGCGTGAGTCGTGTCGGTATCATTATTGCTTTACGTGCGGAAGCGCAATGTATTACGCGGCAGCGCATTCCTTTCGATCAGGCGGTAACACTGGATAAAAATCTGACAGTCAGGATATGCGGTATGGGTAGTGTTGCCGCCCGGCAGGCAGCAATTGCGCTATGTGAACAGGAAAAAATGACCGGGCTGATCAGTTTTGGAGTGGCAGGCGCACTGGATGACCGTTTGCAGCCCGGTGACCTGATCCTGCCGAAATCAGTACTGGCAGGCCGGAATTATCCGACAGATGATGGCTGGCGTACCCGGGTTCGACATTGCCTGCCGGGGCACGTCAACGTAATTTCGTGTTCATTGGTGACCAGTGATACGGTAGTTACTACAGAAACAGCCAAGCGTACACTTGCGTTACAAAGTGGCGGATGTGCGGTGGATATGGAAAGCGGTGCAGTAGCTGCAGTTGCAGCAGAAAAAGGCATACCATTTCTGGCGATACGCGCTATTTCAGACCCGGTACAGTTTTCTCCGCCAGCTGAACTAATGGCGGCGCTGAAGCCGGATGGAAGCGTTAAGCCAATTCCTCTGCTGACTTTATTGCTGAAGCGCTCACTTCATCTGAACGAGCTGTTGCGTCTGGCGCCTGGTATGCAGGCTGCCTGTCAAACCCTGAGGCAGGCTGTTCAGTCCGCCCGGCATGAACTGGGCCGGTAAATCCCGGCAAGTGCATGGTATGCGGGGTTCGTGCAGAGGCTTCCTGGCAAAGGATTAAAGCAGGCGCCGCAAATCGCCCTTCATAAAACCATAAGCCGCAGTATCAGGCTCAATCCCTTTACTTAAAGCTATTACCTTGAACAATTCGCCCATTTCGGCCGGACTGACCAGGCGCTGCACCTGGCTGGCCAATGGCAGGTAATTCCCCGGCTGATCTGCCGGTGTGCGTGTCAGTAAATCGGTAATCCCGCAGTTAATCAGAAAATGCGCCTGTGTGGTGTAGCCGGCCAGTTCCAGCCCGGAATCGAGAGCTGTCCGGGCAATGGCACTGAAATCAGCGTGGCTGGTAATATCCTGCAATCCGGGAAGAAAAAACGGATCATCGTGGGCATGATGCCGATAATGGCACATCAGCGTACCCTGATACCGTTGCGGGTGGTAATACTCACTCTGACCGAATCCATAATCGACCAGCAGTATGCTTCCCCGCCGAAGTAATGATGCGAGTGAGCGGATGAAATGCCGGTTGGCGAGACTGATTTCGCTGATGTAAGCATGCGGGGAAGGTTGATCAGCCGGAGGCAGTTGCCGGGCAATCTCAAATAATTCCTGATTGACCAGCGGCTGATCCTGCCATGCCAACTCATGATCCTTCCAGATAACGCCCCGCTCCGCGATATTGCCGTCTTGCCAGACAATCAGATGAAAGGGCATGGCATCCAGTACTTCATTGGCGAGAATCAGACCCTCGAATTGCTCTGGTAATGCCGATAACCAATGCACTCGTGAAGCCAGATGCGGGATATGCTGTTCAATTGTTGTCCGCTGCCGCTGTTGCAGATCAGCACTGAGATCAAGGATGTAGTAGTGCTGCGGAAGGTGGTTCAGTTCTTCCAGTGCCCGCAGCAGATCAACTGCCAGCTTGCCGGAGCCCGCGCCAAATTCCAGAATGGCCCCTTGTTCAACTGCACTTAGAATATGTGCCGCCTGTCGTGCCAGCGTCTGGCCGAATAAAGGAGACATTTCCGGAGCTGTGACAAAATCACCGCCTGCCCCAAATTTAGCGGCTCCACCGCTGTAATAGCCTGTTTCAGGGGTATACAAAACGGATTCCATATAATCAGCAAAGGATATCCAGCCACCCGATTGCATGATCCGGTTATGGAGTGCTGATTTTAAGGCATCGCTGAATGTTTGCTCGGAAGAGGCGGGTAAGGGCAGGGGCACGGGGTTTTCAGCAGTAAAAAAGTTTATGGTAGATTGTAGCGGCGAAGTGTAGCGTAAATAAAAGAGGGCTTTGTGAAAGATAAGGTAATTCTGGTAACGGGAGGTGCGCGGCGAGTGGGAGCTGCCATTTGCCGCCGGCTGCATTGTAAAGGTGCCAGGCTCATTGTTCACTATCGGGGCTCATTTGCGGATGCGCAACAGCTGAAACAGGTGCTCGAACAAAAGCGCCCGGATTCTGTCGCATTACTGCAGGCGGATTTGCTGGATGCCGGCAGAATCCCGGATCTGGTTAATGAGGCTGTCCGGCAGTTCGGCCGGCTGGACGTATTAGTTAATAATGCCTCCAGCTTCTTTCCAACTCCCGTGGGTGAATGTACTGAACAGGCCTGGCATGATCTGATGGGCAGCAACCTGAAAGCTCCCCTGTTTCTGTCGCAGGCAGCTGCCCCTTATCTGAAAAAAAATCAGGGCTGTATCGTTAATATTACTGACATACATGCCGAGCAGCCTCTTAAGCATTACATTATTTACAATGCAGCCAAAGGCGGGCTGGTTGCCCTGACACGTTCACTGGCAATGGAACTTGCTCCGGAAGTCCGGGTAAACGGCATTTCCCCCGGGCCGATTCTCTGGCCGGAAACAGGTGAGTGGCAGGAGGAATCGGCGCGCAGACATATTATTGAAAGAACCTTACTGAAACGGATGGGAGAACCGGACGACATTGCGCGCACAGTCGGCTTCCTGGTTGAAGATGCCCCGTTCATTACCGGACAGATTATTGCGGTAGATGGTGGACGCAGTATCAGCCTGTAATATGGAAAATGGATGCTGCTGCTTTCATTTCATTCATGTTCTTCAGAAAGCCGGGCGGTTTGTGAGATGATCCGGTCGCAATAAGCGATTGCAAGTGCAGAAAACAGAAATGCGATGTGAATGACGGTTTGTGCAATCAGTGTTTTTTCATCATAAGCACTTGCGTTGATAAATGTCTTCAGCAGGTGAATTGATGAAATGCCAATGATGGCAGTTGCCAGTTTGACTTTTAATACTGAAGCGTTGACATGTGACAGCCATTCCGGCTGATCAGGATGGCCTTCCAGATTCATGCGTGAAACGAAGGTTTCGTAACCGCCGATAATGACCATGATAAGTAAATTTGAAATCATGACCACATCAATCAGGCCAAGCACTACCAGCATGATGGCGGTTTCATCCAGTTTTTCAGGTTTTTCTGCTCCTTTGACTGCCACCATATCGAGAATATGCTGCAGGGCACCCTGATTGGAAAAGATAGCGCCAATCAGATCCGACAGTTCAACCCAGAAATGATATACATACACGCCCTGTGCCAGTACCAGCCCCAGATACAAAGGCAATTGCAGCCAGCGGGAAAGAAACAGAAAATAGGCAACAGGCGGTATTCGTCTTGGGGAAGTTGTTGTGTTGTGGTCTGGTTGCATGGCGGTTTATTTTCTGAAAAAGTGCAAAAGATTATCACGATGCCAGGCAAATACGAAACAGGCCGTTTCAGTTCGTTTTATCAGGAGTAACCATGAATCAGTTGTTCAAGTGGGCAGGGTGGCTGCTGCTTTCCCTGCTGGGTGCAGCGGCACTGGGTGTCATTGCCCTTAACCGGGGGGAATCGGTCAGTGCTATCTGGATAGTTATCGCTGCGGTGTGTGTATATCTGGTTGCTTTCCGTTTCTACAGCCTGTTTATTGCCAACCGGGTGTTGAAGCTGGATGCCACACGCATGACACCGGCGTATAAGCATAATGATGGGCTGGATCATGTCCCGACCAATAAATATGTGTTGTTTGGACACCATTTTGCTGCAATTGCCGGAGCCGGGCCGCTGGTTGGCCCGATTCTGGCAGCACAAATGGGTTATTTGCCGAGTATGTTATGGCTGCTTGCCGGGGTTGTATTCGCCGGAGCGGTACAGGATTTTATTGTGCTGTTTATATCGACCAGGCGTGATGCCCGCTCGCTTGGTGATCTGATCAAATCTGAACTGGGGCAGACTCCCGGCATGATTGCACTGTTCGGTGCATTTTTCATTATGCTGATTTTACTGGCCGTTTTATCACTGATTGTCGTCAAAGCACT
This sequence comes from Nitrosomonas sp., assembly GCF_020852615.1. Classification (GTDB taxonomy): domain Bacteria; phylum Pseudomonadota; class Gammaproteobacteria; order Burkholderiales; family Nitrosomonadaceae; genus Nitrosomonas. Next base: position 38,717 of record NZ_JADZAJ010000005.1, read on the forward strand.
GGCGGAATCACCATGGGGTACCTTCACTGTTGCGGCAACCATTCCAATCGCGATGTTCATGGGGGTTTATTCACGTTATTTCCGGCCATGTGCAATTGCTGAAGTTTCACTGATTGGTTTTGCACTGCTGATTTTGTCGATCATTGCTGGCCAGTATGTTCAGGCGGATCCCGCATGGGCGGCGATGTTTTCAGCAACAGGTGAACAGCTGACCTGGATATTGATCGGCTACGGTTTTATCGCCTCTGTATTGCCGGTATGGTTGCTGCTGGCGCCACGTGACTATCTGTCAACCTTTCTCAAGATCGGCACGATTGTCGGGCTGGCTATCGGTGTTGTAATCATCTCACCAGAGCTGAAAATGCCGGCTCTGACGCAATTTACTGATGGCACAGGGCCGGTCTGGTCAGGGGATTTATTCCCGTTTCTGTTCGTAACAGTGGCCTGTGGGGCGATTTCCGGGTTTCACTCGCTGATCGCATCCGGCACCACTCCCAAAATGATCCGGAATGAAACGGATGCACGCTTTATCGGCTATGGTGCAATGCTGATGGAATCATTTGTTGCAATTATGGCACTGGTCGCAGCGGCATCGCTTGAGCCCGGCATTTATTTCACGATGAACAGTCCGGCTGCAATTATCGGCACAACAGCGGAATCGGCAGTACAAACCATTTCACAGTGGGGATTTCATATCACACCGGAAATGATCACGCAGACTGCACAGAACGTTGGTGAGCACAGTATTATTTCGCGTGCGGGAGGGGCGCCAACGCTGGCAGTGGGTATGGCACAGATCTTGTCAAAAGTCGTGGGAGATACCGGAATGATGGCATTCTGGTATCACTTCGCTATTCTGTTTGAAGCGCTGTTCATTCTGACGGCGGTTGATGCAGGAACACGTGCCGGGCGTTTCATGCTGCAGGATTTGCTTGGTTTATTTATGCCGGCAATGAAAAAAACAGATTCGTTACCGGCCAGCCTGATTGCTACAGGCGTTTGTGTATCCGGTTGGGGATATTTTCTGTATCAGGGCGTGATCGACCCTTTGGGGGGCATCAATACCTTGTGGCCATTGTTTGGAATTGCTAATCAGATGCTTGCCGGTATTGCACTGATTCTGTGCACTTGCGTGCTGTTCAGGATGAAACGTGATCATTTTGCCTGGGTTACGGTAATTCCGGCAGCCTGGGTTTATACCTGTACGCTGGCTGCTGCCTGGCAGAAGATTTTTCATGACAATCCGCGTATTGGTTTTCTTGCACATGCAAAAAAATATCAGGATGCGGTTGCCCGGGATACGGTACTGGCCCCTGCCAAATCAATCGGACAAATGCAGCAGGTGATATTCAATGACTATATCAACACTGCGCTGACCGCGCTGTTTATGGCTGTCCTTGTCAGCATACTGGTATTTGGTGTTCGGGCTGTACTGCAGGCTCGCATGGCTGCCTGTCCAACGACCCGGGAAGCACCGTTTGAGCTGCTGCCTGTTTATGCAGTTATTGAAAAATAATCGGGAGAAATTACAATGGCTGACAATAAATTGAATCGCATAGGAAAGCGATTTGCACAAAGTTTGCGTTTGATGATCGGTGTGCCGGAGTACAGCGCCTATGTCGAACACATGAAAAATGCACACCACGGCCAGGCAATCATGTCGCGGGAAGCATTTTTTCGTGAAAGGATGGAGGCGCGTTATGGAGGAAAAGGCAGGATGAATCGCTGCTGCTGATCTGCAATGAAGGCGGGAGGAGCGCCGGTGTGTGCTACCCCCGTGGCCCCGTATTACTGTAATCGTTTATCACGCTCAATTAGAGCGTAAGCAGAGTGGTTGTGTATAGATTCAAAATTTTCCGATTCAACGATATAAGCATCGACGCGATCATCGTGATTGAGTACCTCAGCCACATCGCGAACAATATCCTCAACAAACTTCGGGTTATTGTAAGCCTTCTCGGTAACGTATTTTTCATCCGGACGTTTCAGCAGTCCATACAGTTCGCAGGAAGCCTGTTCTTCGGCGATCCTGATAACATCTTCAATCCAGACAAAGCTGTTGGTACGCACGGAAATTGTCACGTGTGAACGCTGATTGTGCGCGCCATAATCCGATATTTTTTTGGAACAGGGACACAGGCTGGTCACAGGAACAACCACTTTCATGGTGAATCCATACTGACTGCCATCTTTGATCTCACCAATAAACGTGACTTCGTAATCCAACAGACTTTTTACCCCGGAAACCGGAGCGGATTTGTTAATAAAGTAAGGGAAAGACATTTCAATATGCCCGGAATCGGATTCCAGCCTGCCAACCATGGAACGCAGGATTTCTTCAAACGATTCGACCGAGATTTCGCGTTCATGACTGTTCAATATTTCCACGAAGCGAGACATGTGCGTCCCTTTGAAGTTGTGGGGCAGATTAACGTACATATTGAACTGCGCCACGGTATGCTGGGAGCCGCCATTTTTATCAGCCACCAGAATGGGATGACGGATTGCCTTGATTCCCACCCGATCGATCGCGATATGTCTTGTGTCCAGTGAGCCTTGTACATCAGCAATGGGCAGATCGGTATGTTTGTTCATAAATCTCCTTCCTGTAAGCTGTTCCCGGATCAGAGCTGACTGACTGTTGCTCGAATAGATCTGAACAGTAATGCTGTTTAGACGGTGTTACGAAGAGAGCCTCGCTTTTACTGATTGAATGATCCCGGCTCTATCCAGCCCGCAATCAGATAACATTTGTGCGGGATCCCCCTGATCAATAAAAATATCCGGTAAACCCAGCTGTAACAGATTGATATTTTTACCCAGATGGGAAAGACATTCCATTACAGCGCTGCCGGCTCCCCCCATAATAGTATTTTCTTCAATAGTAACCAGCAGCTCGTGATCAGCAGCGAGTGTAATGATCAATTCCTGATCCAGTGGCTTAACGAAGCGCATGTTCACCACTGTAGCGTCCAGTTCTTCCCCGGCTTCAAGGCCCGGAGTCAGCATGCTGCCAAAAGCCAGCAGTGCAATCCGATTACCTTGCCGGCGAATTTCTCCCTTACCCAGCGGGATAGCCCGCATTTCCTGCCGAATTGGCACACCGGGGCCAGTACCACGCGGATAGCGAACAGCGGTAGGGGAGTCGAGCAGGAAAGCCGTGTAGAGCATCTGGCGGCATTCATTTTCATCAGCCGGTGTCATGACAGTGATATTGGGAATACAGCGCAGATAACTTAGATCAAAACTGCCGGCATGTGTCGGACCATCAGCACCAACAAGTCCGGCGCGATCAATTGCAAAAATAACTGGCAGATTCTGTATGGCAACATCGTGGATCAGCTGATCATAGGCACGTTGCAGAAAGGTTGAATAAATTGCCACAACGGGTTTCAACCCTTCGCAGGCAGCACCGGCGGCAAAAGTGACCGCATGCTGCTCTGCAATTCCCACATCAAAATAGCGATCCGGATATTCTTTTGAAAAACGGATGAGGCCGGAGCCTTCCCGCATGGCGGGAGTAATGCCGATCAGACGTGAATCTTTTGCTGCCATATCACATAACCAGTCACCAAATATCTGGGTATAAGCGGGTCTGGCAGAAGGTTTCAGTACGATACCCTGATCCGGCTGAAATTTTCCGACACCATGGTAAAGAATCGGATCCTCTTCTGCCGGTTTGTAACCCTTACCCTTGCGGGTTACAACATGCAGAAACTGCGGACCGTCAAGCTGTTTGATGTTGTTCAGTGTCGTCAGCAAAATCTCCAGATCATGGCCATCTATCGGGCCGATATAATTAAAGCCAAGTTCTTCAAACAGTGTGCCGGGTGTTACCATGCCTTTGACATGTTCTTCCGCTCGTTTGGCCAACTCTAAAACCGGCGGTACCACACCCAGCATTTTTTCACCTGCACGCCTGGCTGTTGCATAAAAACGGCCTGACATCAGCTTGGCAAGATAATTATTAAGTGCTCCCACGGGGGGGGAGATGGACATATCGTTATCGTTCAGGATAACCAGCAAATCTGCATCCATCACTCCCGCATTATTCAATGCCTCAAACGCCATGCCCGCACTCATGGCACCATCACCAATCACAGCTATTGCATGCTGTTTTATGCCTCTGAGGCGGGCCGCCGCCGCCATACCAAGTGCTGCGCTGATTGAGGTACTGGAATGTGCTGTGCCAAATGCATCGTATTCACTTTCATCTCGCCTGGGGAAACCGGCAATGCCTCCCCGCATGCGCAGGCGGGCCATGCCTGAGCGCCGGCCAGTGAGAATTTTATGAACATAGGTCTGATGTCCCACATCCCAGATCAGGCGATCAGAGGGAGTATCAAAGACGTAATGCAATGCAATGGTCAGCTCGACCGTGCCGAGATTGGAAGACAAATGCCCACCTGTACCCGCTACGGATTCAACCAGGAAACTGCGTAATTCTTCCGCTAACTGCGGCAGCTGGCTGCGTTTTAGTGTACGTAATTGTGCGGGTATCTCAATGCGATCAAGTAATGGATACATGCAGATTTAGAAAATGTATGACTGAAAAAGAATGGTGGGTCAACTGGGGGTGCAAGTCTAGCGCAAGCCTAAAACTCGCGCTGTACTATGAAATCCGTAACCTGCTGTAAACGCAGCGCACCGGTACCAAACTGGCCTAATACTCCGGTGGCTTCCTGTCTGAGTTCCTGAGCAAGTTCTCGTGCTTGTTTGATACCCAGTATACTAACATAGGTGGGTTTGTTGTTTTCCGCATCCTTCCCGGCAGTTTTTCCCAGCGCAGTTGTAGTGGCTTCGGCGTCGAGGATATCATCTATTACCTGGAATGCCAGCCCCATGCACTTGGAAAAATGGTCCAGCTGCTTGAACTGCGTTTCACTCAGCTTGTTGCCGCAACGCGCACCCAGTGTTACTGCTGCCCGGATCAGTGCCCCGGTTTTATGGATGTGCATAAATTCGAGTTCTGGCAAATTCAGTATTTTACCTACGCTGTCCAGATCAATTGCCTGACCTCCCGCCATACCTCGTGATCCGGCGGCAAAGGCGAGGTGTCGAATCATTTCCAGTTGTACGGAAGGATCATCGGTCAGACGAATCTCTGTCAGTAACTGAAAAGCCAGGCTTTGCAAACTGTCGCCCACCAGCAGGGCGGTGGGTTCATCGTATTTAATGTGGCAGGTTGGTTTGCCGCGCCGCAGTGTATCGTTATCCATACAGGGCAGATCATCATGAACTAAAGAATAGGCATGAATCAGCTCAACAGCCGCACCGGCAACGGTTACATGTGCCTGATCTGCACCACTTAACTCTCCGGAAGCGAAAGCCAGGAGCGGTCGCACTCGCTTGCCGCCACCCAGTACAGAATATCGCATTGCATCATGCAAGCGTGCAGGGGCACAATTTGTGGCTGGAAGATGTTTCTCCAGGCAGGTCTCAATGAGGGCAAGCCGCTCACTTGCCCATAACTGGAAATCAGGATGCATCACGTTCAGTAAGTGGAAAATTTTTCAGCATATCCGCTTCAAGTATTTTTATCTGCTGCTGCGAATCTTTCAGCATATTCTGGCAATATTGTAACAACTCCACCCCGCGTTTGTACGCGGAAAGCGCATCTTCCAGAGATATTTGCCCTGCTTCCATGCCGGCTATAATCTTTTCAAGCTCAGCTGTAGCAGTTTCAAAATTTTTTTGAGGGGGCGGTGGTGCTACTGCTTCAGTATCCGATGATATTTTTTTTTTCATACCGGTAAAAATTTTGCAAGGCGAAAAAAGCGGAATTATCCCACGCTTCTTCAGAAAACAGCCTGATTTGGCTGGTGCTATTATTAACGCTGTAACTGATTGCGGGAATTGTTGACCAAAATGATATAAAAGTCTAACATACCGCGCTTGTAGTAATTGCCTGTATTCCCCGATAGCTCAGTCGGTAGAGCGACGGACTGTTAATCCGCAGGTCCCTGGTTCGAGCCCAGGTCGGGGAGCCATCCAGTTTCAATCTAACAATAAACGCAGGGTTTGGCAGTCACATGGCCCCTTGGTATTCTCCGGGGGGCGCGTAGTCCTAATCCCCGCTTCTGCTCTGTCTTTGTATACCAGCGTGGCGCCATATTTCTGTTTTATTCCATCCATAGTATGCCGGGCCAGGATTTGGCCAATCTGATACATATGCCGTGAGGAAAGCGCGCTGCTCGTAAAAATGCAGGAAAATTGGCGCTCGGCATGGTTTACTGCTTTAATGGTTCGGGCTAATATGCCCGCTGTACGCGGGCTCCCTGTCGTTAAGGGAGCCGGAAAAAAGAAGGAGGTCGAAACAGGACTGGTTGCGGGGGCAGGATTTGAACCTACGACCTTCGGGTTATGAGCCCGACGAGCTGCCAGACTGCTCCACCCCGCGATTGAGCCTAGCATTATAAAGAAGACAGTACCTCCAGTCAAACATGAATTTTTGCTGACAGGTTAGAACTGCTGAAAACAGGTTGTTATTCATTCATTTGCACTGCCCGTCTGTATCTTATCAATAACACCCATGTGAAAAGAGGAGTGTTCCTGATATCGTTCTGTCATGTAACGTTTTAGCGGGTCATGTATTACACGGAATGCAATTTCATCCCATGGGATCTCCTGTTCGCTAAAAAGTTTGACTTCAAGACTTTCAATTCCCGGAGAAAAATCAAGATCCAGCAAAGTTGCCCGGAACAACATATAAACCTGACTGATATGCGGCAAGCTGTAAACTGCGTAAAGATCACGAATTTCCACTCTGGCATTCGCTTCTTCCATTGTTTCTCTTGCGGCACCCTGCACTAATGTTTCATTATTTTCCATGAATCCGGCGGGTAGCGTCCATTTACCCCGGTGGGGCGTAATGGCGCGTCTGCATAATAAAATTTTATTTTCCCATTCAGGAATGCATCCGACGATTACTTTGGGGTTCTGGTAGTGGATAGTATGGCATTTCACACAAATATACCGGGGCAGCGAATCACCTTCCGGAATACTTAAACTAACTTCACCACCACATTGGCTACAGAATTTCATACGTGTACAAATTGTTTTAACGTGTAACGTTGAACTTGAATTCGGCTAACAGCTTTCCGGTTTGATCAGAAGCGGTAACACGCCATGGGCCGAGCCTGTTCTGGTTGAGTACCTTGCTGGAGTAGGTGCGCCAGTCATTATTGCCAACCAGTAAAGAAATTTTAGCGATGGACTGGTTTTGGTAATACCAGTTAATGAATATTTTTTTGCCTTTGAACTGACTCAGATGTAAAAAAAGGAAAACAGGCCGGCTTGATTTGCCATTAAGTGAAACCTGGTCAATATTATCAACAGGCTGCCGTTGCCGGATATTTGAAGTCAATTGTGCTTTGACTAAACCAGGAGATCGACTGGTTTTTTGTGAATTACTCCCGGGTTTTGATTGAGGCAGGATGAAATCCGGTTTAATTCCCGGTTTGACAGGGGAGCTGGATGTGACTTGAGAAATCTGCTTTTTCGATGGCAGGTCAGGTACTTCCGCGACGTGGTTCGAGTCTGTATCTTTTCCGGGTGGATTACTATCTCCTGAATTATTTTCAGGTAACTGACCGGATAAATATTCAGCTGATTCTGCCGGTTGCGTGGATTTTGCTGATGCGGCAGGCAAAGTGATTTCAGCCGGATTTGTTTCCAGTTCCGCTTCATCAGATGATGTATCTGAAATTATCCAGACAATAACAATCAGCACAAACAGCAGAACAGCGCCTGCAATCGCAATTCTTGGCCAGTTATATTCATATTCAGGAGGAAGAGGGGAGAGCGATTCTTCTGGCTGCTCCGGCAAATGCTGCCCGATCTCCGGGCGATCAGTCGACTGGTCCAGCCGGATACGGATTTTTAATTGTGGTTCAGACATGGTGATCAGGAATTTTGAGAGAAAATCAATCTGTCAGCTGCAAGAGGGTAATGGGGTTTCGTTAAAAAACTGCTTGTTCTCATACACCGAAACCTCTGGGTGTTCAGGTATGCATTTTTGCACGCGGATTGAAGGGAAACTTCTGTTCCATCTCACGATAAAACCCGCGGGCCGGCTCGCTATCGGCCGGTGGTAATACGATCTGTAAAATAACATAGAGATCACCGGGGGACGTTCCTGGAATTCCACGCCCCTTCAGGCGCAATTTTTGACCGGAACGTGAACCGGCCGGGATTTTGAGATCGACTGTCCCGGCCGGGGTAGGTGCTGAAATGGTAGCACCTAATGCGGCTTCCCATGGTGCCACAGGCAGATCCAGAAAAATATCTCTGCCTTCCACCCTGAAAAATGGATGAGGTCTGAATGTAATTTCAAGATAGAGATCACCGGCTTTGCCCCCTCCCGCACCCGGACTGCCCTGGCCTGTCAGCCGAATATGCTGCCCCTGTTGAATACCTTTAGGTATGCGTACATTTAATGTACGCTCCCTGATACGCGGCCGTCCATCCGGCCCGGGTTCTGTATGTTGCAAAGTCAGACTGCGGACACCTCCCTGGAATGAATCTTCCAGAGAAATTGAAATTTTTGCACGGGAATCCTCTCCACGCAGATGGAACCCCTGATCGTGGTACTGACGGCTGTGCTGGGTTCTGCCGAACAATGATTCAAAAAAACTGCTGAACTGAGATGTCGCCTGAGAGAACCCGCCACCGTGAAATTCAAATCCCTGATCCCATTCTGGTGGAGGCTGAAATTCCTGGCCGCTTTTCCAGCGTGTTCCCAGCCGGTCATAAGCCGCCCGTTTCTCAGGGTCTTTGAGCACTTCATTGGCTTCACCAATTTCTTTGAAGCGCGCTTCAGCATCTGGCTCCTTGCTGACATCAGGATGATATTTACGTGCCAGCTTGCGATAAGCGTTTTTAATATCATCCTGACTGGCATCGCGCGCGATGCCCATAATCTGGTAATAATCCTTGTATTCCATTTTACTGTACCCGGATAGCGTAATTTACCCTAAAACTGACGATAGCTCTGGATGTCAGCATTAATCCACGTTGATACAATACACCCGGTTGCGGCCAAGTTTTTTGGCTTCATACAGTGCCACATCCGCACGAGCCATCAGTTCTCCTGGCGTTGTATCGCCGGGGTGGCTCTGGGTAATACCAATACTCAAAGTAATTTCAACCGGGTTTTCTTCAAATTTTCGACAGGCTGCACTGGCCTCGGAACGGATCCGTTCTGCTGTTTTAATGGCAGCGCTGGAATTGGTCTCAATCAGAATAGCCATAAACTCATCTCCCCCGTAGCGCGCTGCGTAATCGATCGTTCTAACTGATTTCAGCAATACAGATGCCAGCGTGATCAGGATCTTGTCCCCCATAATGTGCCCGAGCTTATCATTGATGTTTTTAAAATAATCCACATCAATCATCAACAGGCAAAAGGCACGATTGTTACGATGAAATCTGGCAAGTTGCTCGGTCAGGATGGTGTTAAGTTTTGTCCGGTTGTACAGCCCCGTTAGCCCATCCGTAATTGAAAGTGTTTGCAGAAGCTGATTTTGCTGCTGCATAGCCTGATTAACGGACATGATCTCCGTATGCTTGTTACGCAATGCATCAGTCATTTGATTGAAGATGGTGGTCAGCTGCCCGACTTCATCTTTTCGCTTGGCCGGCAGGTAGATATCCAGATTGCCTTCAGCAATTCCTCTTGCCGCGCTGATCAGCTGCTTTAACGGGGTAACAATGGAATGCCCCATGTACAGGGCGATCAGAGTGACGATGACCATTAATATTCCAACAAATTCGAGAAAGCGGTTGCGCAATTTCATCCATGCGGCCTGTATGGCGCTTTGATCCTGTTCCACCAAAGTGATTACCGGAATATTTTCTGATGTATGCAGCAGGCCAATTGCTTTCGGGTAAGCCAGCCCGTCATGAATTATCGATTCATCCTCGGCTTGCATGGATGTAAAATAATGCGGGTCCAGTGCTGCCAGATGATCAATTCCGGCAGCACTGCTGAGTAATACCCTGCCTTCCTGATCTAACAGGGTAATTTCACCTGTCGAAAATCTGTTGATTTCCAGCAGCTTTCTCTTGAACAGCCCCAGGTCCAATGTGGCTGCAATGGAGCCGATGAGCTGGCTGTCGTAAGACAGTACCGGGTAGACAACACTAAACGTCGCGGTATCGTAGAGAGTATTCCAATGCGGCGCAATGACGATCGTACCTCTGGTCAGAGAAACATGTGACCACTGTTCCGGGGATTCAATGACTTCCGGATTGCTGGCACTGCTTGCAACCATTTTTCGGGAATGATCAAAAACAGTCAGCTCCAGCACCTCATCCAGTTTGCCTTTTACAGAAATCAGGTAGCTTGTCATCACTGACTGAACCGGTTTTGCCGTGCTGCCTTTTTTATTGAGAGAAACCAGCCCTTCGATAACAGGATTGGAGGTCGACAGGGCGCGGATGGTAAGCATATTTTCATCCATCCAGAGATTCAGCTGGCGATTGATGTTATCGGCAAGGACCCGCAACTCACGTGTAACACTGTCAACAATCATTGCTTCATTCTGTTTAAATGACAGCAAACCAAGGCCGGCCGTGGGTAACAGCGTGGCAATCATGGCAAAGATCACAATTTTGCTTTTTATACTGTACAGAACGGGTCTCAAGATAGACTGAACCTTAAATGAGTGATTATTCCAACCTTACTCTTGGATCTGCCAACGTGTAGGAAATATCGGTCAATACCAGCCCGATGATATAAAGCAGTGATCCCAGGAATACCATAGCGCGCACTACTGCAAAATCCTGTGATTGAATCGCATCGATGGTATAGCTCCCCAGCCCCGGAATACCGAAGAATGATTCTGTAATCAGCCCGCCGAGAAAAAGCAGCGGAATTACAGCTACAGCACCGGTCAGTATGGGGATCAACGCATTTTTGAGCACATGTCTGAACAGGATCGCGCTTTCTGATAATCCTTTGGCCCGGGCAGTGCGGACATAATCTCTGGTGATCTCCTCCAGAAAGAGGGTGCGATACCAGCGTGTATTGGCTCCGGCACTGCTGATTACACCAATAACGATGGGAAGCAAGAGGAATCGGCCGATATCCAGCCCGCTGCCATACCCGGAAACAGGTACCAGATGCCATAGTTTACCCGCCAGAAACTGGCCTCCTATGATGTAGAACAAACTGGAAACGGACATGAGCATTACACACAGAATAACCCCCCAGAAATCGACATAAGTTGCACGAAAAAAAACCATCACCAGAGCAAAGGTAATGTAAGTCAGCAAACCGAGCAAAAACACGGGCAGCGCGATCGCCAGGCTTGGCCACATGCGCGACTGAATTTCGTAGGCAATATCACGGCCGTCATCAGCACGACCGAAATCGAAAACAAACATCGAAACTGATTTTTCAAAGAAGATGGTGTTGGTAAATTTTTCGAACCTGTGGGCGGTTTCGTTATAGAGCAGCGGTTTGTTATAGCCATGTTCCTCCTTCCATTTCCAGATGGCTTCTCCGGTAACATGCTTGGTGCCAAGGTGCATACGTGCCATGTCATCAGGTGTGTTGACCACAAAAAAAAGTACGAAAGTGATGAGATTAACGCCAGCGAGAATTGGAAGTGCATAGAGTATCCGGCGGATGATGTAATTCAGCATGGGTTTAAAATGGACCGGGCCGTCAGTTAAGTAATGCAGCAATACTCTGTTGCTGTTGTTTACGGCGATACATCAGCCATGCCGGTAACAGTACGACAATCAGCAACACCATTCCTGTACCAATTGGCCATAGTACGGGCTGATTCCACTCGCTGCGTTTCTGATCACGTAATTCCGGGTTAATCCGATAATATTTGAGCATGTTGTATGCCATTCGATTGGGTTTCACATTCTGATACCAGGCGTGATACAGCGCGAATTCTTTTGGATGATAACCCCACAGCCAGGGGGCATCTTCCCGCAGTATCGTAACCATTCGATCGATAATCTGCACGCGCTGCGGGCCATGCTCCATATTTTTCATCTGTTCGAACAGGTGGTTATATTCAGCATTGTCATAATTTGCCGCATTTTCGCCACTATCGGCCACTTTGCCCTGCGGGCCGTATAACAGAAACAGAAAATTTTCCGGATCCGGGTAATCTGCATTCCAGCCCCATTCAAAAATCTGGGCATTGCCCTTGCGAATTTTGTCCTGGAAACGGTTGTAGTCCGTACTGCGCACAACCAGCTGGATATTGAGTTTGTGAAACTGCTTGCGCATCCAGTCAAGGATAGATCGGTCATCGGCGCTGCGCGAGGTGACATCGTAGTACAACATAAGCGGCTTTCCGGTTTTACGGCTGATTCCTCCAGGGTAGCCTGCTTCAGCAAGCAATGCCTGCGCCTGTCTGATTGACTTGCGCTGCACTTCACCGTTTTGCCACGCATAGACGATTGGATTGATTCCCGTCTCGCCTTCGTGATAACCCTCAATTCCCGGGGGAATCGGCCCGTGTGCAGCAATACCGCGCCCGTTGGCAAATATGGACAGATATTCTTCGTAATTAACTGCAATGGAAATCGCCTGGCGCAGTTTACGTGCTGAAGCCTTTTCTGCTTCACTGCGGCCTCCCACGACCGGATCAAGCATATTGAAACCGATGTAATACGTCGATGGCGCAACAGCTGTTTCCAGCCGGATTCCCTGTGCTTCCATTTCGTCTGTAATGGTTGCTTCACCCTGTCCTGTTATTTGTACCGCCTGATCGAAACTGTCCGAACCAATGCTGGAGGCATCGTAATAGCCCTGCAAAAATTTGTTCCAGTAGGGGATGCTTTCCTTTTCCCGGCTGTACACAATTTTGTCAATGAATGGCAACGGCTTGCCGGCATCACGCAGCAACCCTTTGTTGATATCTTCCGGCATTCCGTCGTCAGGGTAGTACTCCCCCCGGAAGTTGGGGTTACGTTCCAGCACCATAATCCGGTTGGGATTATTTTCGGTCAGCATGTACGGGCCGGTCCCTACCGGATACCAGTCGAGTGTGAAATTTTTTTCAGCCATACCGGGTTGTGAAAAAAAATGATCCGCTTCCCAGGGAACCGGCGCAAAAAATGCCATAGTCAGCCAGTAGATAAATTGAGGATATTTACCTTTGATACGAATGTGGTAAGTGTAATCATCCACTCGTTCCACCCCGGCCAGAGGAAAATTGCGTAAATCCAGAAAACTGTTTTCGGGCTGTATTTCAGCTTGCCGTTTCAGGACATTAGCATATTCGCGCAATCCTGTAATGTAATCCGCCATCAGGCCAAATATTGGTGAATGCAACCCGGGATGAGCCAGCCGCTTGATCTGGTAGATAAAGTCGTCAGCTACCAGTTCCCGCGTACCGGTATGTTTAAAATCACTGATCTTATGGACAGGCTGCATATCCTGCGCGGTCAGTGCATGATAAAGCAGGCTCCTATTTTCGTTTCTGGCAAAGGCCGGGTGGGGCTGGTAGAAAATACCGGGTTTAATTGCGATTTTGTAAATGGAATAGGCAATATCGGCATCAGCCGCATCAGCAGGTAATTGTTTATCATTACTGTCAAAGTAGCTGACGGCTGGCAGGTTGCTGGCAGTTTGCGGGATCAGTGTCAATGGTCGTTTCAGAAAATGGTACTGCAGCGGTGGCTGATAAATCTGGGCAGTAAACTGGATTTCGTTTGAGCTGTATGATTGCACGGGATCAAGGTGTTTCGGGCGTTCAGCAAACGCACTGTAGAGGATGTTTTTTCCGGAGTCCGCAGCTGGATAAGGGTTGTTCCAGATCCCCGTGCAACCGGACAATATCGCATTCAGAAAAAACAGGCCGGTTGTCAGACTGATTGTCCGCCCCGGGCGAAAAACCCGCTTTATGATGGAACAGATCAGAGTCAAACAATCATATGCACGAACCGACTGTAACCAGATTTTTTTCATAAGTAATTAAAGATTTCAGATATCCCGGTTGCCACATAAAGAAAGAGGCTCGAAGCTGTATTGCAAATATGAGAAAATTGGCACTGTCGAAAGTCAGTTTGATACCCGGGCCTGAGCCGTTCAGCCGGATGCCCTTTAACCCGTACAACTACATTGAGTGAGCCATGATACCCCGTCCCATACCTGAACCCAGCCCCGATCTGTACACTGAGGAAGAAGTTTCAAAACTGGTGCACGAATTTTATGCCAAGGCGAGAAAAGATGCTGCATTAGGCCCCATCTTTGAAGAGCATGTAATTGACTGGGATGCGCATTTCGTGCAGATGATCAATTTCTGGTCTGCACAATTACGTGGCACCAGCCGTTTCCGTGGTGCTCCCATGCCTAAACACATCGCACTGCCGGAACTGGATGATTCACTTTTCAAACGCTGGTTGCAGCTTTTCCGGCAAACCACTCTTGAACTGGGTAATCCGACGCTGAAACTGCATGCGGATGCCGTTGCCGAATTTATTGCAGGTCGTCTCTGGATGGGTTACCAGATGAGTCATTTTCCACATCGTGAACCAGCCGTTCTTGATACCTCCGGAGTGTAAGGCAAGCGGCAAATTCAATTTGTCTGACTGGATAATGCCGGTTCTGATGGTATGCATATAACCCGGCGGCGGATAACGGACAGGGGAGAGCCTGTTGCACTGACCATAGGCAACTTTGACGGCGTGCATCTTGGTCACCAGGCAATGATTGCCCGGTTGAAACGGGCTGCCGGCCGTTTGGGAATTGCTGCATGTGTCATGACATTCGAGCCGCATCCGCGAGAACGGCTGATGCCAGGGCAGGCTCCAGCAAGGTTGACTGATCTGCGTGAAAAACTGGAGTTACTGGCCGCATACGGCGTAAGCCGGGCGCAGATCTGCCGCTTCGATCATGCTTTCGCAAAAATCAGTGCGGAATCGTTCGTTACGCGCATTTTGCAGCAGGAGATGAATGTTCGCTGGCTGTTGGTAGGAGAGGATTTTCGCTTTGGTGCTCAACGCACTGGTGATATTGCCCTGCTGCAAAAGATTTTTCCGGAATCAGGCGAAAGAGAACTGGAAATAATGCCTCCCGTTACCCTAGACGGGCAACGGGTTTCAAGTACCGCTGTGCGTAGCGCCTTGTTATCCGGTGATCTTGATCTGGCAACAGATCTGATGGGGCGCCCTTACAGTGTAAGCGGCCGAGTTGTGGACGGACTCAAACTGGGCAGAGAACTGGGTTTCCCAACTGCCAATATCCGACTGAAACAGCAACGCCTGCCATTAAACGGTATTTTTGCAGTGGAAGCCGGCTGGTGCAATGATTCCGGCCATACACGCAGAGCCAGAGGAGTGGCCAGCCTGGGTGTCCGGCCAACAGTTCTCAATGATGCACAACCTCTGCTGGAAGTACATTTGTTTGATTTTAACGAACAGATCTATGGGCAGCGTTTGCGTATTGATTTTTTACAGAAGCTCAGGGATGAAGAAAAATTTCCTGATATAGAAACACTCATAACACAGATAGAGCATGACATAGATTGCGCTAAAGCCTATTTTTCCCGTATGGATGCCGCCATGCACCAAACTGTCTGTCTGGATTGCTGAAATGACCATTGACTATAAAAAAACCCTGAATCTGCCTGATACACCTTTTCCCATGCGTGGGGATCTGGCTCGACGTGAACCTGCCATGCTCAAAGCCTGGCAGGAAAAAAAACTCTACCGGAAGATACGGACGGCCTGTCAGGGACGGCCAAAGTTTATCCTGCATGATGGCCCGCCTTATGCTAATGGTGATATCCATATCGGTCACGCTGTCAATAAAATTCTTAAAGATATTATTATTAAAAGCAAAACATTATCCGGTTTTGATGCCCCGTATGTGCCGGGCTGGGATTGCCATGGTTTGCCAATTGAACATCAGATTGAAAAAAAACATGGAAAACATTTGCCGGCCGATCAGGTGCGCCAGCTTTGCCGGGTTTTTGCACAAGAACAGGTAGATCGGCAGAAAGCCGACTTTATAAGGCTGGGTGTACTGGGGGACTGGGATAATCCCTACCTCACAATGAATTATGCAACTGAGGCTGGCATTATTCGTGCACTGGGGAAGATTTACCGCAATGGCTACCTTTATCAGGGGCAAAAGCCGGTCAACTGGTGTATTGATTGCGGTTCGGCACTGGCGGAAGCCGAGGTGGAATATGAAAACAAGCATTCACCTGCGATTGATGTCGGATTTGAGATTGTCACCGGAGAGAATGGCAACCTTCCGCTTGCAGAAATCCCGGCAATGGAAGTTCCTGCCGGTACCCGTATTTTTGCTGTGATCTGGACAACCACACCATGGACACTTCCGGCCAACCAGGCGGTTTGCGTACATCCTGATTTTGAATATAGTCTGGTCGATACTTCACGTGGCTGGCTGCTTCTGGCTTCCGGACTGGTGGAAAGCTGTCTTGCCCGTTTTCAGCTTGAAGGGCGGGTGGTGGCAACCTGCCAGGGCCATTCTCTGGAAGGGTTGACCCTGCGCCATCCTTTTGCTGATCGCAGCGTCAGGATAATCAGCGGAAAGCATGTCACACTGGAGGCGGGTACCGGCCTGGTTCATACCGCACCGGCACACGGGCTGGATGACTATTTTGTCGGCCAGCAGTATGGTTTGCCAAGCGACAGCCCGGTTAAAGGAGATGGAAAATTTTCAGAACAGACGCCACTGGTGGGAGGAATGTTTGTCTGGAAGGCTAACAGCGTTGTGATTGAAACCTTGCAGGCGAACGGGAACTTGCTGCATGCAGAAACCATCGAGCATAGTTACCCCCATTGCTGGCGACACAAAACTCCGATTATATTTCGTGCAACACCACAATGGTTTATCGGGATGCAGCGACAGGCTGCCACTGAATCACAATCTGCCGGTGAATCATTGCGCGATCTTGCACGCAGCGCGGTAGAAAATACACACTTTTACCCTGCCTGGGGCAGGGCACGGCTGGAAGCCATGATCGGCAACAGGCCCGACTGGTGTATTTCACGCCAGCGCAACTGGGGTGTTCCAATGACCTTTTTTATCCACAGAGAAACCCATGCACTGCATCCACACACCCCTGCACTGCTGGAAAAAGTAGCTGATCTGGTCGAGCAACAGGGGATTGAAGCATGGTTCAGTCTGGATGCGGCTGAGCTGCTGGGTGAAGAAGCCCGGTACTATCAAAAGCTGACAGATACGCTGGATGTCTGGTTCGATTCCGGCACCACTCATGAAACCGTATTGAAACAGAATCCGCAGCTGAAACATCCGGCTGATCTTTATCTGGAGGGTTCTGACCAGCATCGGGGCTGGTTCCAGTCCTCATTGCTGACAGGGTGCGCAATCGACGGTTATGCTCCTTATGCTGCCTTGCTTACACACGGTTTCGTAGTGGACGGGCAGGGCTACAAAATGAGTAAATCAAAGGGTAATGTTATCGCTCCTCAGAAAATTGCTGATACGCTTGGCGCTGACATCTTGCGCTTATGGGTTGCTTCTACCGACTACTCTGGAGAACTCTCCATTTCTGATGAAATTCTCAAGCGTACAGTTGAAACCTATCGCCGCATCCGTAATACCCTGCGTTTCCTGCTGGCTAACCTGGCTGATTTCGATCCGGCTGCAGACACATTGCCACCAGCTGAATGGGTAGAAATTGACCGTTATATGCTTGTCTATACAGCAGCGCTGCAGAATGAACTGCTCGGGCTGTATGAACGGTATGAATTTCATCAGATCGTTACCCGGCTGCACCATTTTTGTTCTGAAGATTTGGGTGGGTTCTACCTGGACATTCTCAAGGATCGCCTTTATACCTCATCAACGAATGGTAAAGCACGGCATTCCGCACAGAATGCGCTTTACCATATTGCACACAGTCTGGTACGCCTGTTTGCTCCCGTATTAAGCTTCACTTCTGAAGAAGTCTGGCAGGCACTGGGTAAATCGGCAGAAGACAGTATATTTTTGCAAACCTGGCATCGTTTTTCGGAACAGCCGGAAATGTTATCCGGTACCCAACCCCTGATGCAGCGCTGGCAACGGTTGCGTGAACTGCGTGCCAGAGTGTTAAAACAGCTTGAGGATGCGCGTATTCAGGGCACGATTGGCTCATCACTGGCTGCTGTTGTTGAAATTCATGCGACAGGTGAAGATTTTGCCCTGCTCAATTCACTGGGTGACGATCTTCGGTTTGTGCTGATCACATCAGAAGTGTATTTGACACGGGCAGACAATGCCGCTGAGGAAAGCATCCGGGTGACAGCCAGCACGTATGTAAAATGTGAACGCTGCTGGCATTATCGGCAGGATGTGGGGGCAGTACCTGAGCATTCCTCACTGTGTGGCCGTTGTGTAAACAATCTTGCAGGCCCCGGCGAGCATCGCCGTTTTGCCTGATTAACAGACCCATTGCTGAAAAAATATATAAAAGCAAACAATGAAACTTTATTACAGTCTGATTCTGGCAGTGGTCGTCCTGGCGCTGGATTTACTCTCCAAACGCTGGATTGAATTTAATCTGGCTTATGACCAGCAGATAGTAATTACCGATTTTTTCAATCTTGTACTTGCCTACAATGCAGGTGCGGCTTTCAGTTTCCTGAGTGATGCTTCTGGCTGGCAGCGCTGGTTTTTAAGCGCAATTGCTGCCCTTGTATCCTCCCTGATTATCTATCTGTTGTATAAAAACACATCAAACCGATTGTTCTGCTTTGCACTGAGCCTTATTCTGGGAGGGGCACTGGGTAATCTCTGGGATCGTATTATGCTCGGACATGTTGTTGATTTTCTGGATTTTCATTTGAGAGGCTATCACTGGCCGGCATTTAATCTTGCGGATTCGGCCATTTTTTGCGGAGCATTTCTGCTGATTCTGGACAGCATCCGGAACGGGCGAAAAGATTCTGTTCAGGGAGGGTAAGTACATTTTTACTCTGCACTGCGACACGTTGCTTCCTGTTGCATCGAAATTAAAACAGGGAATCGGAGTAACAACAGGGGCAGATAATGCCGGATAAAGATAGCCAGATCAGAATAGATGGTGCCATCGCGCGAAAAACACCTTATGGCATGCTGCGGGAACCCACATTCTCAGGCATGCTTTCTTTTATGCGCTGTAATTTCCGCAAAGATCTGACCGGTGCCGATCTGGTTATCAGTGGTGTTCCGCTGGATCTGGCAGTCTCTTACCGTTCCGGTGCACGTTTTGGCCCGCTGGGAATACGACAGGCTTCAGCTGAAATTGCTTCACTTAAACCTTATCCATGGGGGTTTGATCCATTCGAACACCTTGCCGTGATCGATTCTGGCGATTGTTTTCTCGACGTGCATAACCCGCTGACGATCCATGGTGCGATTGTTAATCACGCACGGCATATTCTGGCCTCTGGCACACGTATGCTGACACTCGGCGGTGATCACTCGATCTCTTATCCGCTGCTGCAGGCGCATGTGGAAAAGACAGGTGCTCCGCTGTCACTGATTCACTTTGATGCGCATTGTGATACCTGGTCTGATGATTCGCCTGCTTCACTGAATCATGGCTCCATGTTTTACAAAGCGGTACGGGACGGCCTGATTGATATCAAACATTCAGTCCAGGTTGGCATCCGCACCTGGAATGATGATTTTATGGGAATCAGTATTCTGGATGCCAGCTGGGTGCACCGGCAGGGCACAGATGCTGCAGTTGCAGAAATCGAGCGCATTGTTGGCACTCGACCGGCTTATCTCACTTTTGATATTGATTGCCTTGATCCTGCCTACGCCCCCGGTACCGGCACACCGGTTTGCGGAGGGTTATCTACAGCACAGGCGCTGGCAATTATTCGTGGTCTTACCGCAATCAACCTGGCTGGAATGGATATTGTAGAGGTATCCCCGCCTTACGATCACAGCCAGATAACCGCACTGGCTGCAGCACATATTGCCTGTGATCTGATTTGTCTGCTGGCCAAACGTAAAGCCGAGGGACTGCTATAGGCTCTGTTTGAATCTGTGAGCAGATTCGCGTATTCCGTATAAACAGTCAGTGGAATCAGAATTTATAGCCGCGGTGGAGTGCAACAACACCTGCGGAAAGATTGAAATATTCGACCCGTTCAAAACCAGCCTGCTCCATAAGCTGTTTCAGTTCTTCCTGCGAGGGATGCATGCGAATGGATTCTGCCAGGTAACGATAACTGGCATCATCGCGGGTAATGATTTTCCCCATGAGTGGCAGTGCCTTAAAGGAGTAAGTGTCGTACAACGGTTGCAAGGGTTTCCATACTTTGGAAAATTCCAGCACAATCAGCGAGCCGCCCGGGGATAACACGCGCCACATTTCCCGCAGAGCGCCATCTTTATGTGTCATATTCCTTAATCCAAAGGCGACACAAACCCGATCGAAATAGTTATCCGGAAACGGTAATTTTTCCGCATCACATTGTGCAACCGGCACACTTTTGCCCTCGTTCAGCATACGATCACGACCGATCGACAGCATGGAATTATTAATATCGGTCAGCCAGACTTCTCCCGTATTACCTGTTTTTTCCCGGAACAGTGCGGTTAAATCAGCAGTGCCACCAGCAATATCAAGCACCTTATCCCCAATCTTAGTACCGCTGACATCAATTGCAAACCGTTTCCACAAGCGGTGCAACCCCATGGACATGAGATCATTCATCAGGTTGTAGCGAGCTGCCACAGAATGAAAAACTTCTGCAACCTTGCGGGCCTTTTCTGTTTCCGAAACGGTTGTAAAACCAAAGTGTGTAGTATTCATTATCCTGGTGCTATTTTTTAATTGGGTAACCGGTGTCTGCCAAACAAGGTTATATGACAGGGTTATTTTGCTTCGCGGCTGCCACCGGCAGCGTGCAGCCGCTGCAGATAATTCTGCCACATGGTCTCCTGGTTCAGACCATAACTGTAAAGCAGATCCCAAGAGTATAAACCGGTATTGTGTCCGTCAGAAAAATCCAGTCTGACCGCATAGCGGCCAACCGGCTCAATATGGGTAATAGCCACATTCTTCTTTCCGGTTTGCAAGACTTCCTGCCCCGGTTCATGGCCGCGAACTTCTGCAGAAGGGGAATATACGCGCAAAAATTCACAGGTAAACCCAAACACTTTGCCATCGCTGAAGACTACATTCAATACCCCGGATTTACGATGCAGCTTCAGTTCTGTCGGGATGGGAGATTGTGGATTAAGCCCTGCCATGAATGCCACCTTACAGATGCAAGAAAATTGTGCCTCAGAAAAACTGTTGATATCGCTTTACGGTAGTGCTTCTTCTTGTGATTTGCGCTCAAGTTTGATCAGATCTTCACGCTTGACACCCAGCAACAGAAGTATCGGGCTGGCAATCATGATGGAAGAATAAATACCAAATAAAATACCGATAGTGAGTGCCAATGCAAAGTTATGTAATGCCACCCCACCAAACAGAAGCATGGAAACCACCACCAGCTGTGTACATCCGTGAGTAATCACGGTACGTGACATGGTTTCGGTAATGGCATTGTTGATCACTCTTGTTACATCTGCCTTGCGCAGCTTGCGAAAATTTTCCCGAACCCGGTCAGAGATAACTACAGATTCGTTGACTGAATAGCCCAGGATAGCCAGCACAGCAGCCAGCACAGTCAAATCGAACTCCCACTGGAAAAAAGAGAAACAACCCAGGATAACCAGTACGTCATGCAGGTTGGCGATGATACAGGAAACGCCAAATTTCCATTCAAATCGTAAAGCCAGGTAGGCAACGATGCCCATGGAAACAAACAGCATTGCCAGCAGGCCATTTTCCAGCAATTCATCTCCAACCTGAGGCCCCACAAATTCCACCCGTTTCATCTCAACTGAAGGATCATCTTTTTTAAGTGCGGTCATGACAGCTTCGGACAGATTGCCTCCGGTGTGCTCTACCTTGGCCGGCAGCCTGATCATGACATCCCGGGAGGTACCAAAATTCTGCACGATTGCATCAGG
Organism: Nitrosomonas sp.; assembly: GCF_020852615.1. Taxonomy (GTDB): domain Bacteria; phylum Pseudomonadota; class Gammaproteobacteria; order Burkholderiales; family Nitrosomonadaceae; genus Nitrosomonas. The sequence continues at coordinate 60,687 of NZ_JADZAJ010000005.1, forward strand.
CATCCCGATATCGGCAAGCACTTTACGGGTTTTATCAAGATCAGCAGGGTGCTGATAGCTGATTTCCATCACAGTGCCGCCCGTAAAATCTACCGCAAGATTCAGTCCCTTGGTTGCGAGAGAATAAATTGCCAGAATAGAGATGATCAGGGAAAAAGTCATTGATAACTTTCCCCAGCGGGTAAAGGGAATATCGCGTTCGAATCTGAAAAAATCCATGGTTATCCGGTTTCAGTAAGTATTTTAATTTTTGGTGCTGCTTTTTTTGGGCATCTTGATGGTTCCGATCGGGACACGCGCAAGCTTGCGGTTTCCGTACAACAGATTGACCATTGCACGCGAAACAGTGACTGCACTGAAAAGCGTAGTCATAATTCCCAGACACAGCACAACGGCAAAACCTTTTACCGGCCCGCTGCCAAATATCATCAAACCCAGACCGGCAAGCAATGTGGTGAGGTTCGTATCGATAATGGCGTCCCATGCACGTTCATATCCGGCATGGATGGCTGCTTGTGGCGAAGCACCGTGACGCATCTCATCACGAATACGTTCATTGATCAGTACGTTTGCATCAATTGCCATCCCGACGGTCAATGCCATTCCAGCCATTCCGGGAAGCGTTAATGTCGCCTGCAAGATCGAAAGCAGCCCGATGAGAAACAGCAGGTTAACAGCAAGTGCCACTACAGAAATTGCACCAATGGCTGAATAATAGACCACGATGAATGCAGCTACCGCCAGGAAGCCAAACAAAGTTGAATTGAAGCCCTTGGAAATATTTTCAGCACCCAGGCTTGGCCCCACTGTACGCTCTTCGATGATTTCCATGGGAGCAGCCAATGCGCCGGCACGCAGCAGCAGGGAGATATCACGTGCTTCAATACTGTTCATCTGCCCGCTGATCTGTACGCGCCCCCCCCCAATTTCTTCACGGATGACGGGAGCAGTAACGACTTCAGTCAGATTTTTCTCAACCAGCAGGATTGCCATGCGCTTACCGACATTATTGCGTGTCAGCTGCTTGAAAATCCGCGAACCATTGTTATCCAGCGTAACATGGACGGCTGCCTGCTTATCCTGATCAAACCCGGGTTGAGCATCAGTAATGCGGTCACCCGTAAGCAATACCTGTTTCTTAACCAGCAGATGTCCTCCCCCGCGCTCGGAAAGCAGCTCGGTTCCGGAAGGAACCGATCCGCGCAATGCAGCATCGATGTCACCATCTTCATCCACCATGCGCACTTCCAGTGTCGCTGTTCTGCCCAGAATATCCTTTGCTTTGGCCGTATCCTGCACGCCCGGTAACTGCACAATGATACGGTCAGCACCTGCCTGCTGAATGATCGGCTCAGCCACACCCAGCTCGTTTACGCGATTGCGCAGGGTGGTGATATTGCGTTGTACGGCCGTATTTTGCATACGTGTCACTGCTTCAGGCCTGACTGTGGCAACCAGGCGCTTTTCTCCGCCCATGTCTTCCGGCTTGAAAGCCAGATCCTCAAAAGTACTGCCTAATTCTGCAACAGCTTTATCTCGTGCCTGTTCATCCCGGAATTTTATAATGATTTTTGAACGGTCACGTTCGATACCGGCGGATGGGATCCTGTGTTCACGCAAAGTACTGCGCAAATCAGCGTTATAACGGTCGAGTGCCTTGGTCAGGGCGCCCGCCATATCCACCTGCAGCATGAAGTGGACTCCTCCTCGCAAGTCCAGACCCAGATACATGGGTAATGCGCCAATGTGGCGCATCCATTGCGGAGAGTTAGGCAACAGATTGAGGGCGATAACATAGTCCTTCCCGATTTCCGAATCCAGAATGTCCCGAGCTTTGATCTGGGTATCCGTATCGGTAAAACGAACCTTGATGCCGGTTGACTCAAGTATCGTACCGTTATATGGAAGGTTTTGCTGCTTTAGCACCTGTTCGACACGCTGCAGCAGTGCTGTGTCAGTTTGTGTACTGGCTCGCAGTGGCGAAATCTGAATAGCGGGAGATTCACCAAAAAAATTTGGCAGGGTGTACAGCAAGCCGAGCAGTATTGAAACGGCGATGACGATATATTTCCAGAGAGGGTAGCGATTCATGATGACCAGTGTTTCAGAAGAAAGGGGAGAGCTGGAAACAAAACTACGGTCTTAGCAGATAAAAAGACCGCAGTCACGGTACATATTCGTTTTTTCGTTATTTTATTTAGTGGAGTCTTCACTGTCTGCGCTATTGGTTGTTTCGCTGTTTTCTGCTTCAGCCTGATGAGATTCACCGGTTTTCTGTTTATTGTTTTTTAATGCACGATTACTTTTGCCGGTTTCAACACTTTTCAGTGTGCCTTTGGGTAACAGTGTCTGTACAGAAGATTTGAGAACGATAACTTCAACACCTGCAGCAATTTCCATGGTGATATAGCTTTCACCCGCACTGACGACACGCCCCAGCTCTCCGCCGCTGATAACAATCTCATCCCCTTTCTGCAATCCGTTTTGCATTTCTTTCTGTTCCTTGGCACGTCTGGTTTGCGGGCGGATCAGCAGAAAATAGAAAATTACAAAGATACCCACCATGGGCAGATAGCTCATCAGTGTCGGTTCGATTGTCTGAGCGGCATTATTGGCAGCCTGGGCAAAAGCTTCATTTATGAGCATGTGTTCTTCTCCTTGGTTTGGATGGGGGGTGGCAATAAAATCAGCGCGTATTTTAGCATGAAGTCCTAACCAGAAAATTTACGCACAAACTGCTCAAATTGCCGGATTTCAATCGCTTTACGGATATCGGACATGAGTTGCTGGTAGTAATGCAGGTTGTGCAGCGAGTTAAGCCGGGCGCCAAGCATTTCTCCGGTACGCTGCAGATGATGCAGGTAGGCACGAGTGAAATGACGGCAGGTATAGCAGCTGCAGCTCTCATCTGGCGGAGAGGTATCCAGCCGGTAGCGGCTGTTACGCAATCTGAGAATCCCCTGGCTGGTATAAAGCCAGCCGTTGCGCGCGTTGCGTGTGGGCAGCACACAATCAAACAGATCAATGCCTTGTGCCACCGCATGAACCAGATCCTCCGGTGTACCCACTCCCATCAGGTAGCGCGGCTTGTCCACAGGCAGTTGTGGCGCGGTATGGCCGAGAATCCGCTGCATATCCGGTTTAGGCTCTCCTACCGATAATCCGCCAATGGCGTAACCATCAAATCCGATGGCACACAGCCCTTCCACAGAACGATCACGCAATGATTCATACATACCTCCCTGCACGATCCCAAACAGTACATTCGGATTACCGGCGTGTGCTGTTTTCGAGCGCTCAGCCCAACGCAAACTGAGCAGCATGGAAGATTCAGCCGCCAGTTTATCAACGGGATAGGGCGTACATTCGTCGAATATCATCACGATATCCGAATTCAATACCCGCTGGATGCGCATGGATTCTTCCGGTGTCAGAAAACAGGCGTCACCATTGACTGGCGAACGGAAACGAACTCCTTCTTCACTGATCCTGCGCAACGCCCCCAGACTGAATACCTGGAACCCCCCTGAATCGGTCAGGATCGGCCCATTCCAGTGCATGAACCGATGCAGTCCGCCATGCGCCTCAATGACCTCCAGTCCGGGGCGCAGCCATAAATGAAAGGTATTACCCAGGATGATTTCAGCACCCAGGGTTTGCAGCTCATCCGGGGATAACCCCTTGACGGCGCCATAGGTGCCAACCGGCATAAAAGCCGGTGTTTCTATTGTGCCGTGAGCAAGTGTCAGCGTTCCCCGGCGGGCCTCACGATCACGGCAATGCAGCTGAAATTTCATCATCGGCCGTTACACTCAATGAACATGGCATCACCGTAGCTGAAAAACCGGTAACGATTATCAATGGCATGCCGGTAGGCATGGCGAATGGTTTCCACTCCGGCAAAAGCCGACACCAGCATCAGCAGGGTAGAGCGCGGCAGATGAAAATTGGTCAGCAGCCGGTCCACGATACGAAACCGGTAACCCGGGGTAATAAATAAACCGGTTTCATTCGTGCCGGCGACCAGCCTGCCATCATGAAGCTGCGCACATGCTTCCAGCGTGCGCAGGCTGGTGGTACCCACGGCAAGCACACGGCCTCCTGCCAGCCTGCATTGCCGAATGATCTCAATGGTTTCTTCAGGGATGTGATATTGCTCGGTGTGCATGACATGCTGCTCAATATTTTCCGCACGTACCGGCTGGAAAGTCCCGGCACCAACATGCAGGGTGATATACGTAACGTGAACACCCATGGCACGCAATACTTCCAGCATGGCTTCATCAAAATGCAGACCGGCAGTAGGTGCAGCAACAGCGCCACTTTCCCGGGCAAAAACAGTTTGATAACGGCTTGTATCCGACAGGGTTGCGGATCGCTCAATATAAGGTGGCAGCGGAGTTTGTCCATACTGATCGAGTAACTCGGTCAGTGGCAGTGTATGGATGAAATGCAGTGTATAAATATCCTGTTCGCGCGCTTCCACCCGGGCAGTGATCCCGTTTTCCAGCAGTAAAGCAGAACCCGTTACCGGTGCATGACTGGCGCGAATCAGGGCACGCGCCTGATGTGTACCCAGTATACGTTCGATCATGACTTCAACTTTGCCGCCGGTTGATTTGATACCTGTCAGGCGGGCTTTGACGACGCGCGTGTTGTTGAGCACGACCACATCACCCGGATTAAGGTAATCCGGCAGGTTTCTGAAAGCGGTATCGCGCAACTCCGGATGGGTGTGATTCACATACAACATCCGGCTGTCTGCCCGATTGGCAAGCGGAAATTGTGCAATCAGCTCATCGGGAAGATGGAAATCGAAATCATCTGTTTTCATGGTGCGGATTATACCGGCGGCAGGTGAGATACCCGAGCCTTTTGAAGGAGAACACATTGGCCGGCTGCCGTTTTTGCCGGAGTCACCCTGTCAGCCTGAATGGTTAACGGTATAATTGTAAATTTACTATTCCGGCAATAAACCATCCACCCATGCAAGAAAAATACCATCCGCAGGAAATAGAACAGCAGGCCCAGCAAAGCTGGCAGGAAACTGGCATTTTTAATGCTGCTGAAATACCGGGCAAGCCGAAATACTACTGTCTTTCAATGTTTCCTTATCCTTCCGGCAAGTTGCACATGGGGCATGTGCGCAATTATACGATTGGAGATGTATTGTCGCGTTACCGCCACATGCGGGGCTATAACGTCATGCAGCCCATGGGCTGGGATGCTTTTGGACTGCCGGCTGAAAATGCGGCCATCCAGAAGGAAGTGCCACCCGCAAAATGGACTTACGACAATATCGCTTACATGCGCAGCCAGTTGAAAAGCCTGGGATTTGCCATTGACTGGAAGCGAGAGCTGGCCACTTGCGATCCGCAGTATTACCGCTGGAATCAGTGGCTGTTCCTGCGCATGCTGGAAAAAGGGATTGCCTATCAGAAAACACAAATAGTCAACTGGGATCCGGTGGATCAGACTGTGCTGGCCAACGAGCAGGTAATCGACGGATGTGGCTGGCGTACCGGTGCGGTAGTGGAAAAACGGGAAATTCCCGGTTATTACCTGGCCATTACCCGCTATGCCGATGAACTGCTGGCTGATCTGGAAAAGCTGCCGGGATGGCCGGAGCGGGTGAAAACCATGCAGGCCAACTGGATTGGCAAGAGCCTGGGTGTCGATATCACATTCCCGCCAGACACTTCCTCTGGTATGCCACAAGCCCTGAAAGTATTTACCACCCGGGCGGATACGCTGATGGGGGTAACCTACGTGGCCGTAGCGGCAGAACATCCGGTTGCCTTGCAGGCAGCACAGAATCAGCCCGCACTGGCTGCTTTTATCGAATCCTGCCGGCAGGGCGCCACCATGGAGGCCGAACTGGCCACGCAGGAAAAAAGAGGAATGGCAACCGGGTTATATGTTCTGCATCCATTGACGGGTGAGCGTTTGCCGGTGTGGATCGCCAACTATGTATTAATGAGCTATGGTGAAGGTGCTGTGATGGCAGTGCCGGCACATGATGAACGTGATTTTGATTTTGCCCGTCAGCACTCCCTGCCAGTCAGACCGGTCATCCGGCCGGAGAACGGGGAATTATCTGTCCCGCTTGCGCAGGCATTTACTGACAATGGCATAACATTCAACTCTGATCGTTTTTCCGGTTTGAAATCAGCAGAAGCGATTCATGCAATCGCAACGGAACTGGGGAAAACAGGGCAGGGGGAAAAACGGACACGCTACCGCTTGCGTGACTGGGGAATTTCACGTCAGCGTTACTGGGGTTGCCCGATTCCGCTGATTCATTGTGGCAGTTGCGGTGTCGTACCGGTACCGGATGATCAGCTGCCCGTTGTACTTCCGGAAGATCTGGTGCCGGATGGCTCCGGCAATCCGCTGACGAAAACCCCGTCATTTTATGAATGTACCTGTCCGCGCTGCGGACAGCAGGCGCGGCGCGAAACCGACACCATGGATACATTCGTTGATTCTTCATGGTATTTCATCCGTTATGCCTGCCGGGATCAGCATGCCGCCATGACCGATCAGCGTGCCAACTACTGGCTGCCGGTTGATCAGTATATCGGCGGTATCGAACACGCCATTCTGCACCTGCTGTATTCACGTTTCTGGAGCAAGGTCATGCGCGATCTGGGACTGGTGTCATTTGATGAACCCTTTGCCAATCTGCTGACGCAAGGCATGGTGCTGAACGAGATATTTTTCCGTAAAACCGGCAGCGGGCGGATCCGGTATTTCAACCCGACCGAAGTGGATGTGCAATACAACGGAGAAGGCAAAAGAACCGGTGCCATCCTGCGGGCAGACGGCCAGCCAGTGGAGTCCGGCGGAATCGGCACCATGTCAAAATCGAAAAACAACGGGATTGATCCGCAGGAAATTATCGAGCAATACGGAGCAGATACCGCCCGGTTATTCATGATGTTTGCCAGCCCGCCCACGCAGACGCTGGAATGGTCAGATGCCGGTGTCGAGGGAGCTTTCCGGTTTCTCAGGCGGTTATGGCGGCAGGTTTATCTGCATATGCGTGAAGCCGGTAAAGCTGCTGCAGCCGCTCCGGTGCCACATCAGGAATATCCGGCCTGTCTGCGAGATCTGCGCTGTCAGCTGCATCAGACAATCGTCAAAGTAACGGATGATCTGGAACGGCGCCACACCTTTAATACCGCGATTGCGGCCATCATGGAACTGATGAATGAACTGTCCGGCGTGCAGGAGACCGGAGCCGCCGCCCGTCAACTGATGCAGGAAGCACTGGAAAACATTGTGCTGCTGCTTTCTCCTATCGTGCCCCATATCTGCCATGCATTGTGGCGTGAACTCAAACCGGGCACAGAATTACTCAATCAGCCCTGGCCGCTGGCTGATGATCAGGCTCTGGTTCAGGATGAAATCGAGATTGTCGTGCAGATAAACGGCAAGTTGCGAGGGCAGATACGTATTGCCAGGGAAGCAGATCGGGATACTATCGAACGGGCGGTACTGGGAGATGAACATATTCAGCGGAGTATTGCCGACCGGACGATCAAACGGGTGATTATCGTGCCGGGCAAACTGGTCAATATCGTTGTTTGACAAACCGGGGTCTTATATATGACAGCGTTCCGAAACCGTGTGGTTATCCTGCTTGTACTGGGTCTTGCCGCCTGTGGTTTTAAACTGCGCGGACAGGTTTCTGAGCTTCCCTTTGAACATGTTTACATCGCGGCCCCTGCCGGGCAAACCATTGGATCTGATCTGGAGCGGGTAATCAGTACACACACCCGGGCCAGGGTTGAAAAGAAAGTGGAACGATCTGATGCCACCATCCAGATCGCCTATGCAATCCGGGAAAAAAGGATTCTTTCACTCGCTGAAAATGGCCGGGTGCGGGAATTTGAACTGATTTACCGGGTGGCTGCCCGATTACTGGACAGGCAGAACACCGAACTGGCAGCCTTGCAGGAAATCAGGCTGTCGCGCACGCTTCCGTTCCTGGATGCGCAAGAGCTGGCAAAGGCAGCCGAGGAAGAAATGCTGTACAAGGATATGCAAAAAGATGCCGTGCAGCAGATCCTTCGCCAGATTGCAGCTGTAAAACCCAAACAAAGCATGTAGCTCATGCTGCCGGATCCGGAAAAAATCACCAGACAACCTGATGGAGATCTCGCTCCGCTATATGTCGTATCTGGAGATGAACTGCTGCTGGTGACGGAAACAGTTGACCGGATTCGTGCCCATGCCAAACAGCAGGGTTATACCGAGCGTGAAATTTTTACAGTCGATCAGCGCTTCGACTGGGCAAACCTGTCCCAATGGGGGCGTCAGTCTTCACTGTTGAGTGGAAGGCGTGTGCTCGACTTACGTATTCCGTCCGGCAAGCCGGGAAAGGAGGGCGGTGCAGCGATTGAACTGTTCTGCCGGGCATTGCCGCACGATACCGTGACGGTCGTTACCTTGCCGGGTATGGATAAGCAGGGACGTGCAAGCAAATGGTTCAGGGCGCTTGAACAGGCTGGACAGGTTATTGAAATAAAGCCTGTCGGGCGTGATCGGCTGGCACACTGGATCAGACAGCGTCTTGAACAGCAAAATCAGACAGTCGATCGGGATACGCTGCAATTTTTTGCAAACAGGGTTGAAGGTAATCTGCTGGCAGCACATCAGGAAATCAGGAAACTCGAATTACTCTATCCCCCTGGCCGGCTGACTTTCGAACAGCTTAAAAATGCCATTCTCGATGTCACGCGTTTTGATGTACTCCAGCTGCCGGAAGTAATGCTCTCAGCCGATATGGCGCGTTACAGCCGTATTCTGGAAGGACTGCAGGGGGAGGGAATGGCCCCTCCGCTGATACTGGCTGTTTTATCAGAGCAGATTCGTCTGCTGATAAAAATTCATCTGAAAAAAAAATCCAGTCCGGGTATAACGGCCGAGCAGGCCATGACAGCACTGCGAATCTGGCCTTCCAGACAAAAACTGATGGCGGGAGCAGTACAGCGTGTGCGTTACCCGATACTGGTGCAGGCACTGATGCGGGCAGCTGCTATCGATCGAATCGTTAAAGGTGTGGCAAAAGGAGATATCTGGGAAGAACTGCTGAATCTCGGGCTGTACTTTACAGCGGAAGCTAACGCCAACCCTGCCGGAAGAAATGGTTTTTTATCTGTGATCAACTCATCTCTCAATAAATGAAAGCGAATATTACATGGCAGCATGAAGGAGTCAGCTTTCTCGGGCAAACCGGGAGCGGGCATTCTGTACTCATGGATGGTGCACCGGAAGCAGGTGGAAAAAATCTGGGACCACGCCCGATGGAAATGGTATTACTGGGTCTGGGGGGATGTACCACTTTCGATGTCGTACATATTTTACGCAAGGGCCGACAGACGATTACCGGTTGCGAAGTTGAGATGGATGCACAGCGTGCAGCAGAGGATCCTAAAGTATTCACCCATATCCATCTGCATTTTATTGTGACAGGGAATAATCTTGATTCACGACAGGTGGAGCGGGCAATTAACCTGTCTGCCGAGAAATACTGTTCCGCTTCAATGATGCTGAAAGCAACCGTGGACATCACTCACGATTATGAAATCATAGCCGGATAAGGGAACAGGCCGGAATGACTGATTTTTCAGTACTTCTTCAGGCTGTATTTACTTAACCGGACAATCTTATGCGAGGCCAATCCGAATGTACTGGACAACAAATTTTGATTCTGATAAAAATAGCAGGCGCTGGTTTTTCAGGAATGAAAGCCAGGCAGCAAGTGGCTTAAGAAAGACTATAAATTCTTAATTTTTTATAAGGGAGACAGAGAAAATGAAACTTTTACATGTGCTGGTTGCTGCAATGATTACGGCTACTACCTTGACCGGGTGTATTGATACTGATAAACCTGCCAACTATCCACCAAGCATGTCCATGGAACGTGATTCCATGCCTGACAATGTAGACAAGGATGATCAGAAAAAATAATGAGAGAAAAATGATTCAAATATACTAACCGCCCTTTCGGGCGGTTTTTTTTTACTCTGTCCTCCGCTGTTACACCCGGCTTCTGTTTTTACTCCGCTTTATCAGGAAAGAAATTTTCAACCGGTGCAGGAATACCAATATGGTATCCCTGTGCAAAATCGACATCCATCCTGCCCAGAATATTCAGAATATCTTTATTTTCAACAAATTCTGCTGTGATTTTTTTACCGAAGCCTTTGGCAACAGCACATAGGGCGCTGACAAGGATCTGATCATCCGGATTGCTGTCAAGGTTACGGATAAAAGTGCCATCAATCTTGACAGCGTCCACCGGCAGCTCACGTAAATAATAAAAAGAAGAAAAGCCCACACCAAAGTCATCCAATACAAAACCGCATCCGAGCTGTTTGAGATCGCGCAACAGGGTGCGTGTCCCCGGAAGATTATCCAGTGCGGCTGTTTCCGTTATCTCGAATATCAGTAACCCCGGGTCAATCTGATGAATGGAAAGTGCCTGACTGATCGCAGGCAATAGCTCCGGGTCATTAAAAGCATGCGCTGACAAATTGATGGATAAACTGATCCGGTCACTGTTGGATCGGTTGATTTTTGCGGCAAGTGCGACTGCCTTGTACAGCACCATGTGGTCAATTTTGTGAATCAGTCCGGTATGTTCTGCAGCGGGGATAAATGCTGATGGAGAGTGAATCGTCCCGTCAGCATCCCGCATACGCAGTAAGACCTCATAATGGTGAACCAGTCCGTCATACAGCGACTGGATGGGCTGCAGGTACAAAACGTATTGATTGTGTGCATGGGCATATTCGATTTTTTCTTTCCAGTAAACCAGTGTATGCACGCGTTCACGTGTCTGATCAACACTGGAATACACATGCCAGGTTCCGCGCCCTGTTTCTTTGGCCTGATACATGGCGAGATCTGCTGCCGCCAGCAAATCATGAACGTTATTGCCATGCTCGGGAAAGATTGCAATACCGATACTCGCAGAAATACTGTGTGTTCTGCTGTTGATCGTCAGCCGGGTTTCCTCCAGGCGCACAAGAATTTTCTTTGCCACTTCGATCGCTGCATTGGAAGCAATTTCCGGCAGAATGACCGCAAATTCATCGCCGCCCAGCCGCCCGGCAACATCGGCTGTTCGAATCGTGCGGGATAACATGTCAGCCACCATTTTCAACATGGCATCTCCCGCCTGGTGACCACTGGTGTCATTGACATACTTGAACCGATCCAGATCAAAAAACAGCAGCGCCCCGGGGTGCCGGTATCGTTCCGCCCAGCCGAGAATCTGCTCCAGTTCTTCACTGAAGCGGCGGCGATTGTATAGATTGGTTAACGGATCGTGATCCGCAAGCCATGCCAGATGACCTTCCACACGTTTATATTCAGTGATATCCAGACCTACTGAAAGAATGGCTGAAAGATCATCTCTGGATTGGGACGCCAGGCGCGAATGGAGCCAGGTAACATGCCGTTTTGAATCATCTTTACACATGACAATAGCTTCATGACGTAACTGATCACGCTGTCCCTGGTGGATTTCAAGCAAGTACAGATCAAGGTTATATTGCTCACTGTCTGGCGCCAGCAGATCAAGAAAATGCCTGCCTTGCAGTTCATCCTCGCTGTATCGGGTCAGTATTTCCCCATAAGCATTGAGCATCACTATCTTTCCCCTGGTATCCTGCGTCAGGACAATTACCTGTGCAGTATCCAGCAGATTTTCAATAAAATTCTTCTCTTTACTGAGTTCATCTCGCTGATGAACCAGCATTTTGGTACGGTAGGCAACTTTTTCTTCCAGGTTTTCAAGCCTGTGGGAAAGTGTCAGAGAAGCATCGTGCAGAAGGTCGATCTCATCCTTAAAGAAACGTCGCTTCCAGTGGGAAGCGAGAGAACTGCGAAAGCTGCTAAAGCCACCGGAGCCGCCTCCTGCCAGCTGCGGAATAATGGATACAAGGTGCTTGAGCAGAGATAACGGTCTGGAAAGTATGGCCAGCAGGATGATTTCAGAAAGCAGTAAACTGGCAAGACCAATAATAATAATTCGCCAGATGGAATCCTGAATCGCCCGAATCGTATCAGTCACTTCAGTAATGATAATTAACTGTGCCTGGTCTGCTGCACGGACTCCCTGTAGCGGAATCAGTTTTATCTGATGGTACCGGTTGTTCCATTTGTTCTGGACACCCTGGCTGACCGTTTTCAAATCAGGGTGAGCCATCGCTGCTTTCCTCAGGATAGCTGAATTCTTCCTGCTATCCGTCATGGCTGCAATATAAACATTCCATTCCGGGATACTCGTATTGCCATTGTCAGGTAATTCATTTTTATGGAGGGATGTAAGAGGTTGTTTGACTAACAACCCGATATCCGAGCCTGACGCACGCTTGAAATTCAGGAATACATCAACAAGAGATGAGCCAAGGACAATGGTTCCAACGCGTTTGCCTTCAACCAGCAGTGGTTCAACGATATACTGGGTACAACTTTCCACGCATATCATCAAAGTGGTGGGCTGCTCATGCAGGTTGACTTCGCGGATATGCTCAAGAACCAGATCATCACGATAGCTGCTCGCCTCAAAATTGCCCCATTTAGCCAGAAGCACATCGGATGAACCATAAAAGCGCACATCTTCAATATCATTCTGTATCTGGAACAGCGTCCAGTAACGGTCAAAAGCCTTGTACACCTTCTCTGCCTTACCTGACAGCAGACCGGGCTCCATACCTTTTAGAAAAGGAATGATCCTGATCAGTTCGTGCAGATTTTCAGAATTCTGGCCAATCAAACTCTCTATTTCACGGGTATAACGCTGATACTTTGCATCCCTCTCCTGATCAATACTGTCGATCAGGCTGCGATAGTTGATGGCGCTGAAGACGACCACCACGAGCAACAGGATCAGACTGCTCAGGAGTGAAATTTTCCAGCTTAATCCAACAAATACCCTTGAGGATTTTTTACCGGCATTTTTTAAGATTTTAAAATCCACGAAGCCTATGGATTATGTTGAGTAATGTTAAAACCGGTAGGAAGCCTGTACAGCAAACAGATTCCAGTTTTTTTCCGTATGGGCTATATCGGGATTATCCAGCGAAGACAACCACGCCGTCCCGTTGATTCGATGATATTCAGTGCTCAGCATGATGGCAGGAGTAATGTTCCAGCGCAACCCGACAGTAAAATCTCTGGCGTACTGGTTATGTGCCGGATACTGATAGCCCGTTTTGGCTGCAAATTTCTTGCCGCTGCGATCTTTTCTGTCAGCAAAGAGCAAGTCATAACGCAATACTGCTTCCCAACTGGGAGAAAAACGGTAAGTACCCTGCAGATAGAAGCTCTCGCCTGTCAGATGCTGTTCAAACTTTGGGTCACCAAAGTTGCTCATCCGAAAATGTCTTAATGCATATTCGGATGTGATGCTCCAGCGCTCCGCATTATATTGTGCGGATAAAATCACCGGATAAAATTTAACTGATCCCGAGCTGTTTAATATATCTCCCTCGCCACTATCATATCCGGTATTGACCTGTGAGCCACTTACTGCCAGACGAAGCCGGCCACTTGGCTGTTCATAGAGGATACGACCCAGATACGAAGCCCGGGATTTAAGATTGCCGGAGTGTGGTATCTGGCCAAGAAGAGATAATTCTGTAGATCGATCACCCACTTGTGGGTATCCAACACCGAATTGCACTGTGATATTACCCCAATCCGCGCGAGATTCCCCGTATAGCTGTCCTCCATCGGAAGCCAGTGCCAGGTTGCGGGTGCGGTCAAAATAAATCGACTGAGGAAGCAGTATGCTCGGGCGCGTAAATGGCACATCGCGGGTATCGTTATAAAATCCGAACGGGTTTTTCGTCCTGCCCAGACGGATACCGATTTCAGCGGAGGGAGTATTGATAAAGTTATAGTCCATGAAACCAAAGTCAATATGGACGCCACCACTGCTGCCTTCACCGGCCCTGCGATGCAGCAGCTGACCGGATAGCTGCAGTCTGGGTGTAGGACGTAATGAAGCTGTCAGACCGATTTCACGGAAATCAAAACTGCCTGAATTATTACTGTGGCCGAAAAAATTATTCCGGTTTGTCTTGATGTAACCCTGGCTCACGAAACCATTGATCTTAAAAAGATCCTGATTTTTCAGCCCGGGCTGTTCCTCCGCCAGCCCAGTTCCGGAAAGGAACATAAGAGTCAGCGCAGCGCAGCCTGACGAGATTGTAGTGAGAAATCTGCTGTTATTCACTGATATGAACAATCTGAACGCTATCATCAATCTTGCTGTCATCCAAATAACCAATTGCACCAGGAGTGGATGCTATACGTGAACGCATCTCTTCTTCAGTTTGCACAACGAATGGTGCCTGCCCGGTTCCGGAATAGACCATGCGATCCCAGGCTGAGCGTAACTGATAAGGAAAAATATTGAGTTTTTGCTTTGCAAAACGGCTATGCAAAGGTGCATCGTCAGGTAAAACGAAAACGATGATAGGGAGACCATTTTGCCACGTTCTGAGCCGCATGCTGAAGATAGAACGTAACAGATTTCTGGAAAGGGTGTGTGTTTCTGTACCGGGGTGAACAACCGCTTCCACACCGTCACTGGATGACAGTGCGTTGTCCGCAAAAGTCAGCGTTACTAACAGGGTAAAAAGAAGTGCACCCCAAACGCAAAAATCAGAAATTCCCTTCACAGTGTCAAGTGTTATCGCGACTGATAACTACCCCGGTATACCAATATTATTGGTACACGTTAATTTAAGTGTTTTTTTATGTATACAAGCCAGGTTCATGGGCCAGATTTTTCCGTGATCCGTTACAAGCTCCCAAATTAAACGGTGTTCCTGGTACATTCGATCGAGAACATCGAGTAAATAAACATAACATGGGGTGCGAATCCCGTGATAATCAGCAGAAGGGCCAATCGGATTCAGCTGCAAGCCATAAAACCCCAGCAGTCTGTTAAGGGCAGGCTCCATGGACGAAATCAGGTGATAGATATTGTGGCGTGCACACAGCTGTGCAATTCCAACGACAAGTGCCAGCATGGGGTGCGGGAAGCGGCGCCGATCCTGCATCTCACTTCTTACTTCGTCAGATTGAGACAATATGCCGTGCTCATCCTTTCGTTTAAAAAAATCGCTCAGTATGGCAAAGCGGGATATCTCGGCCGTATGCTTCCGGATTGCCGGGTCCAGAGCAAAATCCGGATAAAAACGGGTGTTATGTTCTGTTGGAAATTTATCAGTCAGATCTTTCTGATTGGGCAGAATAAGGCGAGTCGTACCAATGTAAGTTCCTGTTGGTTTATGGCGCAGAAGAATATGAACAGAACGCCTGTCATACTCGTCTTTTTCCAGGCCATCAGGAAATTTTGATCCGCCAAAATCCGGAAAAGTATTGTGGACACATAAAATCCGGTAGCGTAAATCGAAAACTGTTTTAAGCAACTCCGGTGTATCTGCGTTAACAATCTCAAAATACTGGTGAAAAGCTGCTTCGATATCATTCATATTTTTCCTTGAACAGGCTATATCTGGGATGGGTGTCAGACCGAATGGAATAGATTGTATTGTGTAAGTCAGCTTTTGATTCCGGGAATATATGAATAATATGATTTTATATTTATGGCTTTGCCATTCGGTATTTCCCTGTTTCCGGGCAGGCAGGCAAATTACTCAACCTGGAAACAGGGCATACATGTCGTTGAAACAAGACGCTTCTTACTATACTTATGTCGTCATAATATGACAAGCCAATGATGGCTGGTTTTTGAGAATTTACTGAAAAATATATTAGTGAGACAGCTGGTACAAAGAAAAAAACAGGCAAAAAAGTACAGTTTACCGATCGTAAATGAACGTTTTTAGCCTGTTTCTAACGTGGCGGATAATGCAGATCGTTTTTCAGAGCGTCCTTAACCGTCTCCGAGGCAGGGTATAGCGTAAATGAATCACAATTAAGATCTGGCAGGGTGGTGTTGCTTGAACCAGAACTCCAGCATCATCAGCAGCCATACCATCGTACCGTGATAGCTGGCATGTTCATGAAGATGCCGGTCGAGCAGTCTGTCAATAAAATCAGTACGAATAATATTGCGCGATTTAAGGTCGCTTAAACTATCTGCCGAAATCTCTCTCAGAGATTGATGCGTCTGGAGCCAGACACCAAACGGCAGGCCAAATCCCTGTTTTTTCTTGGTAATAATCTCATCCGGCAAAAATCCGCGTAGTGCCTGCTTAAAGAAATAGCGCAGCTGTGTTCCTTTTAGCTTCTGCTCGGGTGGAAGTGCAAGTGAGAAAGCAAGCATTTCATCATTGGCAAACGGGAATGCGACCTCCATACCGGCCAGGCGACAAGCCTGGACAACTTTGGGAAAATCATTATCAGCAAGCGTAAATTTCCAGTCAAAGGCGAGCATGCGATTGATCAAACTATGTGCATGAGATGCTTCCCGATAGGTTTGTTCAATCAGCCGGGAAGGTTGTGCCGTATTAATTTTTGCCAGTAATTCCGCCGAGAATACAGTTTCAGCCCCGTAATGCATCAACAGGTTATAAGTTTCCATACGATGCGGCATGGGGACAGTGGCCTGCGCAACATAGCTCCGCGCCTTGCGCAGTAATTTTGGACCTTTGTCTTCCGGGAGAGACAGAATTAAAGGGGAAAGCAGATAATTTCTGAATGGTGCCGGAATTTTTTCATAAAGCGAAAAAATATACTGTTTTGCATAACGTGTGTTACCACCAAACAGTTCATCTCCACCGTCTCCTCCCAGTAACAGATCCAGCCCGTCATTTTTAGCCATGCGCCCGCAATAGTAAGCCGGGAGAGCTGATGCATTACCGAAAGGCTGGTCAAAGACTGATGCGATCATCGGGATGGTTTCCACCACATCATCCGGTGTGACATAGTATTCGTGGTGATCAGTCGAAAAATGCCGGGCAGCAGTGCGCGCGTAATACATTTCATCGTAGCCGGTCGCTTCAAAACCAATTGAATATGTTTTGGCTGGCTCGCCGGTAATTTCTGTCAGTATTCCTGCAAGTGTGGAGCTGTCCGTCCCGCCGCTCAAAAATGCTCCGGCTTTCTGTCCCTGTATGGCTTCACCAACACTTTTTCTGAGGAGCGAGAGAAATTCCTGCTTAAGTTCAGGAAAAGGACGCTTTACAGTTTCATTAAACTGGAGCTGCGTATGGTGGCCAGTCTCTATGTGCCCGTTATGGCAATACAGATATTCTCCTGGAAGCAGGCGTTTCTGTGCCTGATAAATCGTATCAGGCCCCGGTATCATGTGAAAATAGAGGTAGTTAAACAGCCCTTGCGGGTTGATTTCAGTATTGGCCTCAGGGTGAAGGAGCAGGGCATCGGCGGAGGTGCCAAACAGAATCCCATCCGCCATCGACTGGTAATAAAGCACGTGTGTGCCCAGTGGATCAATGGCCAGAGCAACTTCACCCGTATTACTGTCCACAATGCAGCACACAAATTCACCCGCAAGGTCAGAGAAAGATTGCCTGCCTTTCTGCTGCCACAGGACAGCAAGTGCTGCAGCCATTCCCTGCGCATTAATAGAAGCCTGCAGGGCTGCATTGCGGGATTTTATCCTTCCCCAGATGCCTGTCAGCAGACCATCTTTTTCATGTAAATGTGCGTGACTCACCTTCGCGGCGATGGAAAGCGCAGCGTTACCCCGCACCGCTGTCTGTGCCACGCTGCTATCAAAGCGAGTCAGTGATCGGGCCATGCGATCAATGATTTGCTGATTTTCGATTGCTGAGTGACTTGTTCCCAGCCAACCACCTATTCCGCTCATATCATTTCCTTATTCGATATAAAAACCAGGAAATCTCCATGGTTTCAGTATGATGTTTTCAGGGTATTTGCCGGATTATCTGCTGGAACAGATACCGGCCCGGCGTAATTTTTCAGACCAGAACTTCCAGTGGAGCAGGGTGGCTGAGAAAGGCAACAGGGCTGGCCGTCAGCCCGTAGGCACCAGACTGAAAGACGACGACCCAATCCCCCGGTTCAGCTCTGGATAACGCCATCCGGTCAGCAAGCAGATCCAGTGGCGTACAAAGCGGCCCCACCACTGAAACGGTTTCAGTGTCGTTTATCCCCATTTTATTTCCAATAGCAACCGGATAATTTTTGCGGATAACCTGGCCAAAATTTCCGGAAGCCGCCAAATGGTGATGAAGGCCGCCATTGGTGATAAGAAAAACCTGACCTCTCGAAATTTTCCTTTCCAGAACACGGCACACATAAATCCCGGCTTCTGCGACGATATAACGCCCCAGTTCGATGATGAACCGGATGGTTGAAAACCTGACGGGGATGGCTGCCAGCAGGTGCTGCAGATTGTTTCCTACAGCACCCAGATCCAGTGGATTTTCACCGGGGAAATAAGGAACACCAAAACCACCACCGATATTGATAGTGCGGACAGGAACCGGTGAGACAGCAGCAAGCTGCAAACCCAGTTGCAGTGTTTTTTCATGTGCTTCCTGAATGGCTTCAACCCGCAGATTCTGTGATCCGCTAAAAATATGCAATCCCTCAAAATCAAGTTTAAGCTGAGCAATGCGCTGCAGCACTGCCGGAACACGTTCGGCATCGATACCAAACTGCTTGGAGCCACCCCCCATTTTCATCCCGGAAGATTTCAGCTCGAAATCGGGATTAACCCGTACCGCAACGCTGGCCTGAAAACCGGTTTCTTTTGCCAGTTGTGCAATTGTTTCCAGTTCGTACTCCGATTCCACATTCAGGATAATCCCTGCCGCAATGGCACACGCCAGTTCCTGACGACTTTTTCCCGGCCCGGCAAAACTGATGGCTTCAGGTGCAACCCCCGCATCCAGTGCCACTTTCATTTCACCAGTAGAAGCCACATCAATTCCATCTACCAGTCCAGCCAGGTGCTGTACCACGGCAGGCATGGGATTGGCCTTCATGGCGTAATGCAAATGGATATTTGCCGGTAAATGCTGCCTGAGAGATTGAACACGCGCTGAAATCAGCTGGCGATCATAAGCATAGAAAGGAGTGCTTCCAATCCGCTGTGCCAGGCGTGCAAGTGAAATTCCGCCAATGACAAGGCAGTTATCGTGTATCGGAAACTGTGTTATCGGCGCATGTTCAGGATGATTCACCATCATAATTTCTCTGTCTGAAAAGCTTGCTGAAATTCACTGGCAAGAATCTTGCGATCGATTTTCCCATTCGGGTTGCGAGGCAGACTGGTTTGTCTCAATTCGATCAGGCCGGGTTGCATGAAAGCGGGTAAATGTTGTTTGCAGGCGGATTGCAGTGTATCCCGGTCAAGCGCCAGGCCCGTTCCGGGGGTGGCGACAACAACAATAGCCTGTCCCAGTGTGGGGTGAGGTACCCCGAAAGCAGCAGCTTCAGCCACCATTTCAGTGGCATAAATGACCTCTTCCACTTCGGTGGGGCTGACACGGTAACCGGAAGTTTTGATCATATCGTCACGCCGGCCAATGAAATACAGATAACCTTCGTCATCCATACGTACCGTATCCCCCGACCAGACTGCCAGCTCAGGAATGGTCAAACCGGGCTGACGCGGTGCAAGCGGCCGGAAACAGGCTGCTGTTTTGTCCGCATCATTCCAGTACCCCAGGGAAACAAGCGGGCCGCGGTGTACCAGTTCACCCGGCTCACCCGGTGCGCAGTGAGAACCATCCTCGCGCAGCACCATGACTTCTGCATTGGGAATGGCTTTGCCCATGGAATCCGGGCGTTTGTCTATTTCTTCGGGAGGCAGATAGGTCGAACGAAACGCTTCGGTCAGGCCATACATCAGGAAAATTTGTGTGTTGGGCAATGTATTGCGCAGATGCGCCAGAGTGGAACGGGGCATGGCGCCACCTGAATTGGTGATGTAGCGCAGGCTTTGTGCCTCTTTCCAGTTCAGTTGCGCCAGTTGTGTCCACAAGGGCGGCACCGCAGCCAGCCCCGTTATCTGCTCACGCCTGACAACGGCAAGAATATCGCGCGGCAGCAGGTAATTCATCAAAATGGCAGTAGCACCAACATGGAAAGCAGTATTCAGCTGATTCAATCCATAATCAAAGCTGAGTGGCAGCACTGCCAGTATGCGATCATCCGGCCGGTTGTTCAGATAGCGGGAAACACTGATCGCGCCGGTTACCAGATTGCGGTGGGAAAGCACCACTCCCTTGGGTTTACCGGTGCTGCCCGAGGTATACAGAATCGCGGCCATGTCGCTGTCAATACAGCGTGGCAGCCGGCCGACTTTTGAAGACAGCTGTGTTTGTTCCCACAGAACAACATTTAACCCTTGTGGAACGGTTCCCTGAAAATCATCTGTAACGATTACGGTATGCAGATCATGGCACTGTGGCAATACCGGCTTCAGCAGATTGAATCTTTCAGCAGAAGTAACCAGTATTCTGACGTTGCAATCGTTCAGGATATAGCCAACCTGCTCGGCTCTAAGTAATGGATTAACCGGAACAAACGCCCCTCCCGCAGCAGATGCACCAAACAGTGCAATAACTGTTTCAAGCCGTTTTTCCAGATAAACAGCCAACCGTTCTCCACGTCCCAAACCCAGGGTGTGTAAGGTACTGGCGGCAGATTGCACCGCTTCAGATAATGCAGCATAGGAAAGGTGTCGCTTCTGATCAGTCAGTGCGACTGAATCAGGATTGCGGATGGCTGATTGATAAATCAGTTCATGAAAAAGACTGGGCATTTGTCAGAGTAATATCTGTCAGTAGGTTACGGTATGGATCAGTCATAAACCGACCGGATTCTACAGCCTATTTGAGCCCGTGACGATTCATCAGATCGTAAAGTGTGGGTCGTGTAACGCCAAGTAATTCAGCCGCCCTGGCGATATTACCATTTACCCGTGCCAGCACTTTGATGAGCATTTCCTGCTCGGCCTGATCCCGAACCTCACGCAACGTGGCCGGCTCAAATATTTTTTCTCCTGGCAGTAAACCAAGGTCTTCAGCCGTGATTTGCGACCCTTCCGCCATGATAACCGCACGCTTGATACAGTTTTCAAGTTCACGGATATTGCCCGGCCAGGAATGATTGCTGATGGCATCCAGCGCATCCTGGCTGAAATTGAGTGCCTGGCGCTTTTCTTTTATTCTGAAATGATTTTTGAAATGATGCGCAAGCAACACGGCATCTTCAATACGATCCCGAAGTGCCGGAATCTGGATATTGATCTCACACAGGCGATAGTACAAATCTCCACGGAAAGTACCGGCTTCAATCATTTTTTTCAGATTCTGGTGTGTTGCGCAGACAACCCGTACATCTACCGGAATTTCTTCTCTGCCCCCGACACGTTCGATAACACGCTCCTGCAGGAATCTCAGCAGTTTGGCCTGTAATGCCAGCGGCAAATCACCGATTTCATCCAGGAAAAAAGTACCGCCCTGCGCCAGTTCGATTTTGCCGGGTGTTTGCCTGGCTGCTCCGGTAAAAGCCCCTTTTTCGTAGCCAAACAGTTCTGTTTCCAGCAGGGATTCAGGAATTGCAGCACAGTTGACTGCAATTATTTTATTGCGTTTCCGGCGACTCAGCTGATGGAGTGCATTGGCCAGCACTTCCTTGCCGGTTCCGCTTTCACCCAGTAGCGTGACCGTAACATCGGAAGGTGCAATACGCTTGATTTCCTGACATATTTTCAGCATCCCCGGGTCATTGGTAATCAGCCCGGGAATATCCGTACTCGAAGTGGATTTCAGTAATTCACGATTTTCGCGCTGTAATCTGTGCAGATAGAAAGCCCGGTTTACAATCAGGTTGAGCACATTCGCATCAAGTGGCTTCTGATGAAAATCATACGCACCCATGCTGATTGCTTTCAGTGCATTTTCATGATTCTGGTTGCCCGTCAGTACGATGACCTTGGTATCAGGTGCCAGGGCAAGAATTTGCTGCAAGGTTGCCAACCCTTCCGTTGCGCCATCCGGATCAGGAGGCAGGCCCAGATCCATCGTTACAACTGCAGGTTCATGCTTGCGGATTTGTACCAGTGCACTTTCACGGTCAGAGGCGACCGCCACACTGCAATCATCAAAATTCCAGCGCAGCTGCTTTTGAAGCCCGGGATCATCTTCTATTACCAGCAGTTTTTTCTGTATTTCATTTGCACTCATATCACGATTACCGATTCTGGCATTACTGGTTGAATAACCATAAATATATTGTATTTCAGCATGTTATATCTATTAAAGTAAAATGACGATGGCGATGTAAGATTTATCGACATTCTTTCAGAGATATTAAGGGGATTCCTGAAAATCCGGTGGATAACGCATAAGAAATGAGAATATATCTTTAAATAAGCCTGGACTGGTCTGAAGACAGGCTATGTCTCATCAGTGAAATACCCTGAATCCGGCCGGCTGCAGGAGCAGGGTCTGCTGCGTTAAGCCGGGCATGAACGGCACAGGCTTCCCGGCTACCCAGTCAGCATGTCCGCTCCCGTAATAGGGAGAAAGCAGATGTCCGCTTTGGCCGCCAGGCATTTCAAAATAGCCCTGTTCTTCTTTTCCGGGCGCAACGACAAGGCGTAACGATGCACCGAAACTTGGTGCCTGCACACGTGGCATGTGATGATCTCCGGGTAACGGATCAGCCGGCATATTCAGCCAGGCAGCAATCCATGAAGGCAGAGCGCGACTGAATGGATGTCTGATGTCAGCCGTATTTTTTTCTCCCCAGCTGCGTGCAGTAATTCCGCCAGGCAATGCCTGCATCTGTTCTGTTACCTGGCGTGCGCGAGCTGCAAGCATGCTGTCCCAGTCACGGTCACCTGCAGGCAATAAATGAGGCGGGCGCTGTTCAATCAGCTTCCATACCGCGTGCTCGGCCTGACCCAAACGTGGCATTTCAAATTCGGGATAATCAGATTTTATTTTGGCAGTAAATCCATCGAGGAGATGTTTTATTACTTCAAGACGAAAAATATGCACAATCCGGTAAGCAACTGATTGCGGAGAAGCGTGTCCATCCCAGTCCTGCAGTGCCTGCTGTATTTCATTACGCCATGTGGCAGGTGGTGTTTTTTGCAGTGTTTCATCCAGCAGCTGCTTCCAGCGGGTAAGAAGTAATGCGCGATCATCCAGCTGGATAGCCAGCAGATCCGCAGGTGAAAACCGGTTTTGAGCATACAGCTTATCCCGAATTTGCCGGCTGCGCGCTCCAAGCTCGTATCCGCCATCCCCCAATTTATTTAATAAAACACCGTCAATCATTCTGGAATTACCGTTCCAGAGGCGCATATCCGGCGGGTTGATCACCAGCGGATAATCTTCATCTGCGAGCCGGCCGTTCCAGCCAACGGGCCGGCTTCCCCAATCTGCCGGCAGGCCGGGATCATAGTTTCCCGCACGTAGCGGAATATGGCCGGCAATCGTCCAGGCAATATCACCATTGCTGCTGCCGGCAATGAAATTTTGTGCCGGCATACCGATATGCCGGGCGATATTTACTGCTTCTTCCAGGCTGTCCGCCTGTTCCAGATCGGCCATATTCAGATTGACTGCATCAGCCTGATGAGCCACCCAGGCCAATGCCAGAGGCGTACCATCAAAATCCTTTGCCAGAATCGGGCCCCATTCGGTTTCATGGATTTCAAGAACTTCGTCAGGAGCACCACGCACATACAGCGTTTCGCGCCATATTTTTATGGGCTTCCATTCACCCTGATTCAGGTAACGGGTGGAATCGTCCGAATCAAGGCGAATTCTTACCCAGTCAGCAAAATCACCATAAGAATTGGTAAATCCCCAGGCAATATGGCGATTGGAACCGGCAACCACCACCGGTGTACCTGGCAGACTGACGCCAGTCACATCAATTTTCTGTTCAGGGTGTTGCGGATCCGAATAAATCAATCGGGTGCGAAACCATAAATTGGGTACCTGCAAAGCCAGATGCATATCATTGGCCACCAGTGCACTGCCATCTGTCAAATGCCCGCCCACGGCAAATCCATTACTGCCGACAGCAGGGATTTCTTCAAATTTGCTGTCTGATACAACCTGTCTGCGGATGGCATGCAAGTCAAGATCAGTTGCGGGCGGACAGGGTGGCCACTCAAATTGCTCTCCAAACAGCGGTGCATCCCATTCGCCTCCGGCAGCAGCCAGAAACCGATAGGCGGATTCCGGTAAAGAAGCATGCATCATTGATAAACCCAGCTCACGCTCAATACTGTTCTCCTGCAAAATCATATACATGGTAAGTACAACTAACAGCGTATCTTCGTTTCGCCAGGGCTGTGGTACGGTTTGTGTAAGCAAATAACCCAACTGCCTGACAGAGAGGCTGTCCAGCCCGGCATTAATTCCATCCCGATAAGCTTCAAGCAGATGAAGCTGATTTTCCGGCAGCTTCTGTAACATTGCCTGTGCCCGGGCACGCATACGATGCATACGCGCCTTCCGGTCTGAGGGTAACGCAGCGGTACCGAACAATTCCGCCAGCTCACCGGCAGCTTTACGGCGCATCAGATCCATTTCAAAAAAGCGCTCTTGCGCATGAACAAAGCCCAAGCCGCGAGCCAGATCAAGCCGGTTTTCAGCACTCAGCGTTACGGTACCAAGTTTGTCCCGTTCAATAGTGACCGTTTTCGCCAGTCCCGGAACAGATCGCTCACCTTCATAGACAGGTAAACTGCCTTTAAGAAGCAGCCAGGCAGCCAGCAATGTGGTTATTATAAATAAAAACAGAAAAAACAATATGTTGCGTAATAACTTCATACTTGATCTTTAAAATGGAAACTGTTGGAATTACAACAGCGGGACCTCATCTTCGCTCAGGAAACAGCACCGCCCCCAATTGCACATTGTCATTTCAGAGGCATTATTTTTTTGTCCACAATTCCTGTGGATAAGTTTGTGTACAATCTGGTAACGACTTGCTTAAGATTGTCATTTCAAACGGTATTTTTAAAGCTGCTGAATTTTTGTACATTTATTTTAATGTTTATAAACAGTATCTTATTTTATTTATCAATACCAGAGCCGGTTTGCGGTGCTGTCAATACCATCTGAGGCAGAGGTGTGGATATTTTCGCATGTGTCAAGGAGATTTTTTCATGACATCCAGAAAATCAGGATTTCCGTTTTTTTCAAAAGAACGATCAGGCATGATTTCCCTGGTTATTTCCGGTTTTTACACATGTGACCGGCCATTCTGCGAGTCACAGGGGTAAGTATGAATGATCTTGATTCACTGATCAGGCAGGTGCGCTGCTGTACTTTATGTGCCGAGCATTTGCCATTGGGGCCAAGGCCTGTCTTTCAGCTGCATCCATCAGCTCGTATCCTGATTACCAGCCAGGCGCCAGGCAGGCGAGTGCATGAAACCGGCTTACCGTTCAATGACCCCAGTGGCGACCGACTGCGTGCGTGGCTGAACATGACACGCGAAACTTTCTATGATTCCAGCCGGATTGCTATTTTACCCATGGGTCTGTGTTTTCCGGGAACAGGAAAATCCGGTGATTTACCTCCCCGGCCTGAATGTGCTCCTGCCTGGCGATCAGAACTGTTATCGCATCTGAATCATATCCGGCTGACACTGCTGGTGGGCCAGTATGCACAGGCTTATTATTTTTCCCGGCAAGACAGGAAATCAGCATCATTAACTGAAAATGTCCGCTCCTGGCGGAAATTCTGGCCTGATATCGTGCCACTCCCTCACCCCAGCCCGCGTAATAACCTTTGGTTGAGGCGCAATCCGTGGTTTGAGGAAGAAATCATCCCGGCACTCCAGGAACGTGTGGCGATAATTCTGAATCAGACAGCCGATTCCTGAGTTTCCATGCCGGAATAACGTCCGGTGCCATTCATTTCCGGTCAGAAATGCCTAATCTACCGGCTGATTTGTATCGGATTACAATAAATAATAATTAATGCGTTGAACTTTATATATGAAGTTTTACCTGATTCAAGAAAAGGTAGCAGTGTTCGGATATGCCATTTCGATTATTTGTTTGTATTAGGTTTTCTGCTTTACGGACATGTGACTGTGGAGTAGAGTAAACCACGAGCGTCTGTTCATTAACTCAGAAAGCGGTTTGCGTTTGCAAATCATTAATAACCATAACCTGAAAGGAGTGGTAAAGCATGAGTAATAGAGAAGCTTATATCAAGAAGGCTGAAGTTCAGTTAAAAGAGTGGAGTGCACAAATCGATCTCCTGAAAACAAAAGGAGAAAACCTGACTGCTGATGCCGAAATCGAGTTCAAGAAGAAATTAGATGAGGCAGAAGAAAAACGAGCTGAACTCTCATCCTATCTGGATCAGCTGGCAGATAAAACAGACAGTATCTGGGATGATATAAAGGATGAAGCAGAAGAAAAATGGAATACTGTCAGCAAAACATTTTCTGATTTTGTCGGTAAGTTCAAGTAAACAGACTGAATCTCTCAACTGAAGTGGAGGAGACTATGTTTAGTAGGGCATTAGTTTTCTTTCTCATTGCTGTTCTGGCTGGAATCCCGGGTTTTGCAGGTATTGCAGGAACGCTTGCATGGGCAGTGAAAGTGTTGTCCTTCACAGGCCTGATCCTCACGGTAGTTTTTTATCTGCCGGGCAAAAGGACACTCCCTGTTTGAATCGGTATTCCCGGTGAGAATTCAAGTAATTGACCACGCCATACAAGGACGTTTGTATGTTCTAATTTTAAACAAAGGAGTAGAAAAATGAAAAAAATCTATCTGCTGTCAACTGTTCTTCTTATGTTTCTGTCATCTTCCGTCATCGCAGAGGAAACTTTCACCGAAAAACTGGAAACAAAGACAAATGATGCTAAAAGAGCAGCCAATAAAGCAATCAATCGTACACAAGAAGCAACCTGCACAGACAGTGATGCTGAATGCTTGAAGCAAAAAGCAAAGAACAGGGCAAGTGAAGCTTATGATGCTACTAAAGACAAAGCATCTGAAATCAAAAATAAAGTTGACTGATTGCCTGCCCCCACTAAACAGCGCCGACTGAAATCCAGCAAAGTCCGTTTTCATAAAGGAGAAAGGACTTGAAGAAGCGGTTTACGGAAGAGCAGATCATTGCTGCTCTCAAGCAAGCCGAGGTTGGTACGCCCGTCCCGGAGCTGTGTCGAGAGCACGGCATCAGCTCGGCGACGTTCTATAAATGGCAGGCGAAATATGGCGGTCTGGACGTGTCTTTGATAGCCAGAATGAAGGAACTGGAGGCGGAGAATGCCCGGCTGAAGAAGGTGTACGCCGAGGAGCGTCTCAAGGCCGACATCCTGATGGAGCCGGGTCAGGTGTAGGTCAGGATCTGCATACGCCTAGAGAACATGCGAGAGCTGACAATAAAAAGGTCAGCTGAGAATGGTTAACAAGCTTGAGCTCGCACCAGAAAAACTTGACTTAAACTAACTTAATTAACAACATAATAAATAAAATAATTATTATTAGAGGGGCAATAATAGCTTTCCAATCCGAAGAAGTCGCTTTAGGGCTGTTCCTCATCATTTCCAGCGCTGCAGGAAATAAAATTATTAAGAATATTATTAACGCTAATGCAGAGGTGATTTGCATCCAATCCATGCCCAGACCTCTTTTCCTTCCATTTATTCCACTCTAAAAATAAAGCCTCGATTTGACCGAGGCTTTGAATAGCTAAAGTAGCCGACAATTAATCGTCATTACCCATAATTCCTAGAATTTGCAACAAGCTGATAAAGATATTGAAAATAGTCATATATAGCCCGATTGTTGCTAACACGTAATTAGTTTCACCACCATGAATAATACGACTCGTATCATATAAAATAAAACCGCTCATGGTGAGAATAACTACAGCTGATATCGCTAATGACATTGCAGGTATTTGTAAGAAAATATTTGCCAGAGCAGCAAGTAAAACTAACAAAAAACCTGCCATCAAGAATCCACCCAGAAAACTAAAATCTTTTCGTGTGGCAAGAGCATATATGGATAATCCCATAAATATCGTGCCTGTACCCGCCAGTGACAATGTAATGATATTTCCACCATTAGGCAGAGAAGCATACATGGTTAACATGGGGCCCAATCCAAATCCTAATAAACCTGTAATCAGAAAAACAATTCCGATTCCCGCTACAGATTGAGCAAAACGGGGTAATACAAACATTGCAATCAGCATGCCACTCATCACAGAAATCAAATATGTCATTGGTGGCATGTTTAAGAACATTGAAAGCCCGGCAGTTAGACCGCTGAACAATAGCGTTAAGGATAACAGTATGTAAGTGTTACGCAATACCCTGTTAGTCGCAAAAGCAGATGATGCGTTATGAGCAATTGTGGAATAACTTCGATTCATTTTAATGACCTCCAAACATAAGTATATAAATTACTACTATTTTTGTTATAGTGACTCAGACGTCTTATTTATAGCTCACCTTATAAGTATAACCTCAATAGTATTTAGTTTTTATAAATCAATGATTTCTATTTTGTAAAAATTTATCAAGGAAATCCTGAAGAATACTTCCTGATTTTGGCAAAATACCTGGATGCCACCTACCGAGTATCCCGATGAAGCAGATGACTTTTGTCAACGTCGAAGTCGTCAGCAAGTGCTGGCAAAATGAACCAGAACGCTTTACCACCAATCCATACCATCATAATACGGGGAACTAAGTACTTTAGCGTAATTCCCGATAGATTTTCTCTGCCAACGCCCGGCTGATACCTTCAGTCTGCTGTAATTCCTCGACACTGGCATTTTTCACACCTTTGAGGCCGCCAAAACGGGTAAGCAGGCTCTGGCGACGCCTGGCACCAATGCCGGAAATCTGCTCAAGGGTTGAGATCCTGCGGGTTTTTCCCCGTTTTGCCCGGTGTCCCTGGATGGCAAAACGATGGGCTTCATCACGGATTTGCTGGATAAGATGCAGGGCAGGGTGATCATCCGGCAGATGTAATGCATCGTCCTGCCAGGGAAGAATCAGCTGCTCCAATCCCGGTTTGCGGGCCTCTCCCTTGGCCACCCCCACCAGTGGAATATCGTTGAGCCCCAGCTCTATCATGACTTCGTTGGCTACCCTGATCTGTCCCTTGCCGCCATCAATCAGGATCAGGTCAGGCAATTTTCCTTCTTCCATGGCAATTTTTGCATAGCGCCGCTGCAGCGCATTGCGCATTGCCGCATAGTCATCCCCCGGTGTGATACCGGTGATGTTATAGCGGCGGTACTCACCATTGCGCATGGCAAAACGGTCATACACCACACAGGAGGCAATCGCGGCCTCCCCCATGGTATGGCTGATATCAAAACATTCAATACGCATCAGACCGGGCAGATTCAGCACTTCCTGCAACGCCTGCAATCTGTCTTCCTGGCTTGCCTGCCGGGTCAGCATTTGCTGCAGGGCCAGTTGCGCATTTTCGGCAGCCATATCCAGCCATTTGCGCCGATCTCCAATCGGGCTGGTCGTCAGTACCACTTTATGGCCGGACTGCTCAGACAGCAGTTTCTGCAACAGTGTTACGCGAATTTTGTGACCGAGGATAATCAGCGGAGGTACGCTGCGATTCAGATAATGTTGAGTGACAAAGGCTTCCAGTACTGTGCTGATGTCTTCTTCATGCGCGTTTTGCGGGAAAAAAGTTTTGTCACCCAAATGGCGGCCACTTCGGATCATGACCAGATTGACAGCAACAGCATGGCCATCAGCTCCGGTTGCGCAGGCAATTACGTCTGCATCCAATGCCCTGCCGCTATCGACAAACTGTTTTTCCTGGATTTTACGCAACGCCTGCATCTGGTCACGAAACAGTGCAGCCTGTTCGTAATCCTGTCGATCGGATGCAGCAAACATTTTCTGTTCAATCATTTTCAGTACCTCATCCTGTTTGCCCTGCAGAAACAGAGTGGCACTTCTGACATCCTCCTGATATGTTTCCCGGGCAATTATGCCAACACAGGGCGCACTGCAGCGTTTGATCTGATAAAGCAGGCACGGCCTCGTGCGGTGGTCAAACACCGAATTCTCGCAGGTGCGCAGACGAAACACTTTCTGCAGCAGCTGGATGCTGGATTTGACCACCCCCGCATTCGGAAACGGACCAAAATACTGATGACGGCTATCCAGCGCACCGCGATAAAATGCAAGCCGTGGAAAGGTATGCCCCGTCAGCAGCAGATAGGGGTAAGACTTATCATCCCGGAACAGGATGTTATAGCGTGGCGCAAGGCTCTTGATCAGGTTGTTTTCCAGCAGCAGAGCTTCCGCTTCAGAGCGGGTAACTGTGGTTTCGATCCCCGCAATCTGTGACACCATGAGTTGAATGCGCGGCGACAGACCGGATTTCTGAAAATAGGAAGATACCCTTTTCCGCAGATCAATGGCCTTCCCAACATAAATGACATCACCTGCCGCATTCAGCATGCGATATACGCCCGGCTGGACGGGTAATGTCAGAACAAATGCTTTACCGTCGAAATATACTTCCGGCAAGGAAGGATCACCCCGTTATTTATCGTTACCCAGCAAT
Source organism: Nitrosomonas sp. (assembly GCF_020852615.1). Taxonomy (GTDB): domain Bacteria; phylum Pseudomonadota; class Gammaproteobacteria; order Burkholderiales; family Nitrosomonadaceae; genus Nitrosomonas. The sequence goes on from NZ_JADZAJ010000005.1 coordinate 91,234, forward strand.
TTGCCGCCTATAGCCCAGTTTTCGTGTGGCAGCTCATCAAATGCGATGTAAGTGTAGGATTTTGGCTTATGTGCAATGCGTTCCAGTGTATCCGTGATCTCAGCAGCAATCTGTTGCTTCTGTTCGCTGGTCAGTGAACCGGCCAGCCGGATGTTGATGTAGGGCATACTGTTACTCTCCTGAAATTAGCGGGTGGCGGCCATATCCTGACAGATTCTGCTGACAACCTGTTCAAACATGGTTTCTGTCAGGCGCCGGGTCTGGGTATTGTAGCGACTGCAATGGTAGCTGTCATACAGTCTCACCCCTTCAGCCACATGATGAACTGCGCCATGACTGAAGGGAAAATCGCGATTCCTGTACCCTAAAGCCATCAGCACCGCCTGATGGGCGACAGTTCCCAGCACCAGTAATGCCCGTCCGCCATTTTGTGCAAACTGACCCAGTTCGGAAGTCAGAAAAACGTTGCACTGGCGTATTTCTGCCGGCTGAGGCTTATTTGCCGGCGGCAGACATTTCACGGCATTGGTGATGCGGCAGCCGGTCAATCGCAGTGTATCGTCCGCTGCAAGTGATTCGTGATGACTGGCGAACCCGAATTTATGCAATGTCCGGTATAGCAGTATCCCGGCATAATCCCCGGTAAACGGGCGACCCGTCCGGTTGGCGCCATGTAATCCGGGAGCCAGTCCAACGACCAGTAACCCGGCTGAAGTGTCACCGAACGGAGCAACCGGCCGGGCATGATAATCGGGATAATCCGCCTTAACCTTGTCCAGATACTGTGCAAGTCGCGGACAATCGCGGCAGTCCGGCCGAAAAGAGCTTAATACGGTCATGGAATCCTTTTGCTGTAAAATGATATTTTTATGTTGACACGTTACATCGGTACGCTGTCATAGCTGATTCCCTTCCAAACCAGTGGAGCAAGCACTTGCAACATGCCTTCAAATGTTATCACGGCAATAAGCAATGGCTGGTTGTGCTGCTGTCGTGCTGGCTGCTGTACCTGTCCGGTTGTGGCATTGTTATGGCTGCCTCATCTGCCGAAAAGAAAAAAAAACCGGATCCGGTCGAGGTAAAAATCGTTGCCCCCGCAGCCCTCAAAAAACTGCTGGAGAAATATATAACCTTGCCAGCCCAGCCCTTCAAAGATGATATCAGCCAGGCAATCTACGCACGTAAAATCAGGCAGGAATCAGCCGAGCTGCTGGTAACAGAAGGGTACTTCACACCCGGAATTGAGTTTGGCAGGCAAAAAGAAAACAGCCAAGCATATGAGCTGCGTATCAAACCAGGCGCCAGGACGCGTGTGGCCACTATATCGATCGAATTTCGGGGGGAACTGGCGGCAGATGACCCGGAACACCGTGCCCGGACAGCACAGTTGCAGGCAGAATGGCCACTGAAGCCAGGTGACATTTTTCGCAGTGCACGCTGGGAAGATGCCAAATCCGCTTTACTCACCAGTGTGGTGGAGAAGGATTACGCCACAGCGCACATCACTGAAAGTCAGGCAAAAGTGGATCCGGATACTGCCCGGGCAACATTGTCAGTCATTATTGACTCCGGACCGGCCTTCCGTTACGGAGAACTGCAGATCACCGGGCTGGAACGCTATAAATCCGATGTGATACAAAATAGTGTTCCTTTTCGCCCAGGAGATCCGTATCGCCGTGAGCAGTTATTCGCATTTCAGGCAGCACTGCAAAACAGCCAGCTGTTTAACGCTGCGGCTGTTGCCATCAAAACAGATGTGGCCTTACACAGGGCGGCACCAGTCGTTGTTACCCTGACCGAGGCCCAATCCAAACACGTAGGCGCCGGCCTTGGTTACAGCTCCAACAATGGTGCGCGTGGCGAAGTCAATTATCGTGACTACAATTTTCTGGGACGTGCCTGGAACCTGGGCAGCCTGTTGCGGCTGGAGCAAAAACGCCAGACCTTTTCGGCCAGAGTAGATACGCTGCCCGATGCCAATCGCTACCAGTACTCATTGGGAGCGCGCGTTGAAATGACCGACATCAGAAACCTGAAAACCTTCAATCAGCGAGTGGATTTTTCCAGAATACGGACAACTGCCCATTCCATTCTGCAAGCCGGTATCAACTGGCAGCGCGAACAGCAGGAACCTGCCGGCGCGCCGAAAATGACAAATGAAACTCTGGCGCTGGATTTGTGGTATCGCTATCACGATATCAATGACCCGGTGAATGTGCGCAGCGGCTATGTTTCGGAAATACGACTGGGGGGAGGTTCCCGTTATGCGCTATCTGACCAGAATTTTATCCGCAGCTATGCACGGCATCAGCACTGGTTCCCGGTGGGGCAGCGGGATACGCTGTATTTTCGTGCGGAAGCAGGCTATACCCTTGCACCTTCCCGCAAGGGCATTCCACAGGAATATCTGTTCCGCGCCGGGGGAATTCAATCCATCCGGGGTTATGATTTTCTGAGTCTGGGTGTCAGTGAAGGGGACGCTATCGTCGGCGGACGTGTTCTTGCAACCGGTACAGCCGAGTATGTCCACTGGCTGACGAATGACTGGGGAGCAGCTGTATTTACGGATGTCGGTGATGCAGCTGACAGCCTGAAAAAATTTGATCTCGCGCTGGGTTACGGGGTTGGTGCACGCTGGCGCAGCCCCGCCGGTCCGTTTGCACTGGATCTGGCCAGGCGGCACGATACCGGAACATTACGGCTGCATTTCTCCATTGCGGTAGCATTCTGATATGGACAATCAGACAGAAAACGAAAACCGGGAATCGCAATCATCCGTACAGCCTGTACGGCGATTCAGAAAATGGATTGCAGGCGTACTGGCAGGATTAGGATTGGCTATGGCCGGTGGCATGTACTGGCTGATTTTTACCCCGGCCGGCTTGCACTGGCTGCTGGCAACGGCTTCTCAAGCTACCCGTGGCGCTCTGACATTCTCGGATGTGAGTGGCAGTCTGCATCACACCTTCCACGCCGGAACGATTGCTTATAAAAGCGATAATCTGAAGGCCGAGGTTGAAGGTGTCACTTTCCGCTGGCAGCCACAGCGTTTACTGACCGGAAACCTGCATATTGAGGCATTACTGATCCGGTCGGCTGAAATACACAGTACCGCTTCTGAAAAACAGGAACCGGCCACCCTGCCGGAATCGCTGTCGCTTCCCGTCAGTGCGGTTATTGAAAAACTCGGTATCCGATCATTAAAGACATATACATCGGGTAATGACAGGCCGGATATCGCCATTAACGATCTTGCCTTACGGCTGGACAGTGATGGTAAACGTCATTACCTGAAAACCCTGGCGCTGGATCTGGGGTGGGGGAAAATCGCGGGTAACCTGGAAATTGGTGTGCATTCCCCGTTTGAGCTGACATCCCGGCTGGTTTTTTACAACTGGGCAAATGCCACTCATACTGACGCCAGCGGGCCAGGGTATGCTGCAATTCACCTGAACGGCAATCTGCAGCAAATAAAAGCGGCTTTGACCGTAAAAGACGGGAAGCTGGCCGGTAACGGCAGCTTTACGATAAATCCATTTGCAGCACTGCCGCTGCTTAACGCCACCATCGTGCTCAGCGGAATGGATCCTCATATTTTTTCTCCTGATTTTCCCAAAGCTGACCTGAACCTGAACAGTCAGCTGGAGCAGAAGCAGGCCGGACGGCTTACCGGCTTCCTCACTGCCGGCAATGCACTTGCCCGTCCACTGGATAAGGAAGGTATCCCGCTCAAGGATGCCCGTATGCTGCTCGATCTGACCAGCGACAAAATACAGCTAAGTAATATCGCACTGCGTTTATCCGATCAGGAACCCTGGTCAGGCAGCCTGTCAGGTGAAGCCACCTGGCAGATCAGTACAAAAACCGGACAGGCCGATATTCGAGTGCAGCAACTGAACCCCGCCCATCTGAAAAGCAGCCTGCGTCCGGCCAGATTGGCCGGTAATCTGCATTTTGAAGGTGACGGCCAATCCCAGCACGGGCGGATCGGGCTCCACGATGAAGCACTTCATCTGAATATGGATATGGTACTGACACGTGTGGATTCACTCATTTCTGTCGAAAAACTGGATCTGGCGCGAGGTGATTCGAAATTATCCGGGCATGGCACTTTGCAGCTGGATCAGTCGCAACCCTTTACCTTTGAAGGACTGCTCAAGCAATTTGACACTTCCGCTTTTGCTGATATGCCACCTTCCGATCTGAATGCAGAATTCAACCTGACAGGCCAGCTGGTACCGCAACCTGTCGCCAGCATCAGGCTTGCGTTTGAACGTAGCCATTTTGCCAGTCAGCCGGTTGCCGGTCAGGCCGGTTTTGTGCTGCAGCAACCCGGCCATCTGCGCAGTGATACCCGCCTGCGCCTGGGTGACAATCAGCTTGAAGTAAAAGGTGCGCTGGGCAATCCCGGGGATCACCTGGTAATGACCCTGTCAGCTCCCAAACTGACCCAAATCGGTTTTGGACTGCAGGGGGACATCCACTCCCGCATTGAATTCAGTGGTGCCATGGATCATCCTGAAGTGGCATTCGAGATTAATTCAACCCATTTCGGCTATCTCAGCCACCATGAAGAACATCGGCTTGTTCATCTCAATGCCAGGGGAAGTCTGCAAAAAACCGCTCTCCAGCTTGATCTCAAGACAGGAGAATATCGGAAGAACGATCAGCCCTATCTGCAGAAACTGTTGCTCGGACTGACCGGTACACGATCGCAGCATCAATTGATCCTCACGAGCCGGATTGATCCGGCAACCGAAATACAGTTTCAGGCAAGAGGGGGATTAAATATCCGATCAGGCGAGGCATCTCAGCCGCAATGGGATGGTGTAATCGAGAAACTGGCCATGACCGGCGCAGTACCACTCAATCTGGTCACGCAGCCGGATATCCACATCGGCCCGGAAGCAGCTGCACTGGGGCGAACCCGGATAACAGTGGCAGCAGGTGAAATTGATATTCACGATGCCAGCTGGACACCCCGGCAATGGTCTACTCAAGGTAATTTTACCGGAATTGCGCTGCGCTCGGGCGGCCTGTCATCCAAAGAAGTGCCCGAAAATGCAGATCCCCTGAAACTCGGTGGACACTGGCAGTTTTCAATGAATAAACAATTGACCGGACGCCTGCAGGTACAGCGGGAAAAAGGAGATTTTATTCTGCCGACAGAAACGCCATTCGCACTGGGTTTACAAACATTCATGCTCAATCTTCAGGCTGAAAATAATGATCTGAATGGGCAATTAGCGATTCGCGGAAAACAGGTGGGTGAGGCTGCTGTCCGGATCAGTGCACCCCTGCAATCAACTGGATCAGCCTGGGAAATCAGGAAAAATGCACCATTAAAAGGCGATATGCAACTGAATCTGCCTGATCTGGCCTGGGTTGGTAAAGCATTGAATGATAATCTGCGCAGTGAAGGCCGGATAGCTGCACAGGCCAGTCTGGCAGGCACACTTGACCAGCCGCAGTTGCAGGGCAGTGTAACCGGGGACGAATTGGCAATTGCAATGCTGGATCAGGGATTGCAGCTGAAAGATGGAAAGCTGGTACTCGGCTTCAATCAGGACAGGTTACAGCTTGAAACATTCAGCTTTATCGCGCCACTCGAAAAACCTTCAAAAGATCGATTACTTAAAAATCTGAAACTATCCCGGAAGACCGGTCAGATAAATGCATATGGCAGTTTTGATCTCCATGACCGGCAAAGCAGTCTGGCGATTGAACTCGATCACTTGCCTGTTGCTCAGCAGGAAGATCGCTGGATCGTGGTTTCCGGAAACAGTCAGATCCGTTTCAGAGAACAGGCACTGGATATCATCGGAAAAATCGTGACAGATGCTGGATTTATCAGGCAACCGGCAGCCGGCAGACCTGGATTGGCTGATGATGTGATCATCAGCGGAAAAAATGAATCCGGATCTGAATCACCGAAATTAAAGGTGAATCTGGATGCCACCCTGGACCTGGGAGAGCAGTTCTTTTTACGCGCTTCCGGACTGGAAGGACGATTAGCCGGGCAGTTACACCTGTCAAGCAAACCCGAACAGCTGCTAAGCGCCATTGGAACCATCGCTACACGTGACACCCGTTTTGAAGCTTACGGTCAGCGTTTGCAGGTGAGACGCGGAATCGTTAACTTTGACGGACCGCTGGATAATCCGGGGCTCAATATCCTTGCTATCCGTTCGAACCAGCAATCTGATTCAGGTGATGATTCATCTGATGTAATCGATCAGCCCTCCCAGGACAGCAGCATCAATGCACTGGCAGTACGTGGCGGCATTCGCGTGGAAGCCGGTGTGGAAATTACCGGTACGGTAAAGCACCCTAAAATCAAACTGGTATCACAGCCGGAAGTACCGGATTCCGAGAAATTGTCCTGGATTGTACTGGGGCGGCCGGCAGATAAAAGCGGTCTGGATAGTGCTTTGCTGCTGAATGCCGCCAGCAGTATTCTGGGAGGAACGGATGAAGGTGTTCTGGCAAATATTACCCAAGGGCTGGGGGTGGATGATTTTTCAATCCGGCAGCAGGCGGGTGGTTCGCTGACCGATCAGGTAGGTTCTGTTGGAAAACGGCTATCTTCCCGCGCTTACCTGAGTTATGAGCGCGGTTTGACATCCGCTTCGGCCGGGGTTGCCAAACTGACCTACAGCCTGTTCCCGCATATTTCGGTTGTTACCCGGGCGGGGGACGATAGTGCTGTTGACCTGTTCTACAACTTCCAGTTCGACTAGCGCAAATTATCGGACATCTGCAGAACCTGCAGTTTTTCACTCAGCTGGCGTTTTGGCACCATCAGATCAGCCAGCGTGTAACCATCCAATACCGCCATAAATGCAGACAGTGCTTCCGAGATAGCCGTTTTCAGCACACAACTGCAGCAAATAACGCATGTATTCTGGCTGCTGAAACACTCAACAATATCCATGGATGCTTCCGTATGGCGTATCACTTCACCGATATTAATTTTTTCAGGAGAGCGAGCCAGTCGAATCCCGCCATGTTTTCCTCGCATCGTATCCACATACCCCAGCTGACCCAGTTGATGCACGATCTTGACAATATGATTGCGTGAGATACCGTAACAATTTGCAATTTCCGTTATGGTGGACAGTTCTTCTTTTTTCAGACCGAGATAAGTCAGGATACGTAACGCATAATCGCTGTAGTTTGTCAGTCTCATGAGGCTTTACCCATTTGTTGAGTGAGGGATAGCAGTATAGCTTTACTTTTTCACTCCTGCCCGAAAAGTACAGCGAGCAAACACTTTATGCTTACCGCTTCAAATACCATAATGACCGGAAGGCACGGCCCCGGTCCTGTTATCCGGATTTTGAAAAATAACCTTATCCATAGGCAAAAATGATAGCTGTGCAAATTTATGTTGACAGAATAAGCGGGCCAGGGTGAGCTGCCGGCAGCCATTTTAATAACTTATTGGAAACATTGGGATAATACAAATTTCTGTTTTTTAGGGATGTAATTCTTGCTATAATGATATACGTGTTGTGAAGGTGGGCTGGTTAGCCCATTTTTTATTTGTGGTGAGCCTATGTCTTTATTTGAGTTGCTCGAACCAACGTTAGCCGGCTTGGGATATGAACTGGTTGATATTGAACAGTCCGCCCCCGGAAGATTGCTGCGGGTATTTGTAGATAAAAAAGAAGGATCAATAACACTGGATGACTGTGTTGCCATTAGCAATCATTTGAGCCAGCTGCTGGCTGTCGAGCATGTTGACTACAACCGGCTTGAAGTTTCTTCTCCTGGGTTGGACAGGCCATTGAAGAAAAAAACTGATTTTATCCGGTTTGCAGGCGAGCCAGCCCGGATCAGATTGCGGATTCCTTTACAGGGACAAAGAAATTTTACAGGGATGCTGGTTGAAGTGAATGATGATGTCCTGACATTGGATGTCGACGGAAAGTTGTTGCAAATTGAACTGGAAAATCTGGAAAAGGCCCGGCTGATTCCAAAATTGTAATTCTGATAATTCTGACAATAGGTTTAAGGTTGAAAAATAGGGCTGGAGGGATATGAGCCGCGAGATTCTGCTGTTGGTCAATGCTTTGGCGCACGAAAAGAATGTGGATAAAAACATTGTTTTTACTGCTCTTGAAATGGCGCTGGCTTCTGCTGCCAAAAAACACATCAAGGATGATATTGAGGTGCGCGTCACGATTAACCGCGATACCGGCGAGTTTCAGTGTTTTCGCAGGTGGCTGGTTGTAGAGGAAGATCCTGTTGAACATCCTGAGCGACAAATTACACTGAGTGAAGCACAAAAACACAATCTGCAGTCTGCTCTCGGGGAATATGTCGAAGAGCCGATGGAAGGTGTGACTTTCGATCGAATCGGTGCTCAGGCGGCCAAACAGGTTATTTTCCAGAGGATACGGGATGCTGAGCGCGAACAGAATCTGAGTGATTTTCTTGATCGCGGGGAATATCTGGTAAATGGTGTAATTAAACGCATGGATCGTGGAAATGCAGTCATCGAATTTGGCAAAGTTGAAGCGGTACTGCCACGTGATCAGATGATTTCACATGAAAATCTGCGTATGGGAGATCGCGTTCGCGCCTATCTTCTGAGAATCGATCGGTCGGTAAGAGGGCCGCAACTGGTGTTGTCCAGAACATCTCCGGCATTTCTGACCAAGCTGTTCGAGCTTGAAGTTCCTGAAATTGAAGAGGGAATTTTAGAGATCAAGGCAGCGGTAAGGGATCCGGGTTCCAGAGCAAAAATTGCTGTCAAATCAAATGACAGTCGTGTAGATCCGATTGGTACATGTGTGGGAATGCGTGGTTCGAGGGTACAAGCAGTTACCAGTGAACTTGCCGGCGAGCGGGTGGATATTATTCAGTGGTCGGATGATCAGGCGACATTTGTCATCAATGCGTTGGCACCGGCTGTGATCAGCAGTATCGTGGTGGATGAAGACAAACATTGCATGGATATTGTGGTAGATGAAGAAAATCTGGCTCAGGCAATCGGTCGGGGGGGGCAGAATGTCCGACTGGCATCCGAGTTAACGGGCTGGCATCTTAACATCATGACAGAAGATGAATCCCGGGAGAAAACTGAGGAGGAGACAACATCAATTTGTGAGCTATTCATGGAGAAACTCGATGTTGATGAAGATGTCGGGCGTATTCTGGTAGAGGAAGGATTTTCCACGCTGGAGGAGATTGCCTATATTCCGATTGAAGAAATGTTGGAAATACAGGAGTTTGATCACGAAACAGTTGAGGAATTGCGTAATCGTGCCCGTAACGTTCTCCTGACGGATGCGATTGCAACTGAAGAGAAAGTGGGCCACGCATCAGAGGCATTGCTTGCTCTGGAAGGAATGGATATTGATTTGGTGCGCGAGCTGGCTGAAAAGGGAATCACGACTCAGGAAGAGCTGGCTGATCTGGCGGCGGATGATCTGGTCGAATTAACCGGGATAGATTTTGACCGGGCCAGTAAAATTATTATTAAGGCTCGTGAGCCCTGGTTCACATGATTTCCGGTGCTGATCGGATGATTGCGTATATGATTCCGGTTAGGGCACAGAGTAATTATTGTATTTTTAGATTTTTATTGGATTCGAAGTAAGGGTTGCTGATGACTCAAATGACTGTAGAGCAATTTGCGCATGATCTGGGTATGTTGCCCAATTTATTGCTGGAACAGCTTCAGGCCGCTGGTGTTGGTAAACACTCTGCGGCAGATTTTGTAACGGAGCAGGACAAAACCCAGCTTCTCGATTATCTGCGTAAATCGCATGGAAGCAGCGGATCCAGAACCAAGATTACTCTGTCACGCAAGCAGACGACCGAGATAAAACAATCGGATAGTGCAGGCAGACCTCGAACTATTGAGGTTAAAGTCAGGAAAAAACGAGTACTGGCCAGACAGGATGAACCCGAAGTGGTTGAAAAGGCAGCGGGTGAACAGGTTGTTCCTGTAAAAATAATTGAGATATCAGAGTCAACTGTACCAGCCACATCGGTTATTGATGCTGAACAAATGGCTTTACGTGCTGAAGAGGCCAGAAAAAGATCTGAGCTGATTGCACGTCAGGCTGCTGAGATAAAAGAAAAGCAGGAAAAAAGAAAACAACAGGCTACAGCCCAGGCTGGTGCAAAAGAAAAAGCTGAACCACCCGTTCAGGAGGCTGCTCCGGCTGTACCTGTTATACCGGAGGCAGGCACTAAGGTTTCAGTAAAACTGCCTGAAACAGAGGCTAAAGCATCTCCGACGGCTGCAACCGCGCAAGCTGCACCATCAGCCCCGGCCGCCGGAATGAAAGGTACTCTGCAGAAACCTGCTGTCAAAACGGAAGACAAGGGTGAGAAGAAAAAGAAACAAACCCGGCAGCAGGAAGCCTGGAAAGATGAGCCGGGCAAGCGCCGTGAATCCAAAGCACGCGGTGATTCATCCGGCGGGCAGGAATGGCGGATGCGCAAGGATAAACACGGGAAGCACAGATCGGATGAATTGCAATCCCAGTATGCTTTTTCAGCACCTACCGAACCCGTTGTCCATGAAGTACTGATTCCTGAAACTATTTCCGTGGCAGTCCTGGCACAAAAAATGGCCGTCAAGGCAGCTGAAGTTATTAAAGTGCTGATAAAAATGGGCAGCATGGTAACAATCAATCAGATGCTTGACCAGGAAACTGCCATGATTGTTGTCGAAGAGATGGGGCATGTAGCCAAGGTGGCTGCATCAGATAATCCCGAATCTTTCCTGGAAGAGGTTGATGCGGCTTCAGATGAGAACAAAATGGAGCCACGTGCACCTGTAGTTACTGTAATGGGGCACGTTGATCATGGTAAAACCTCTTTGCTTGACTACATACGTCGCACCCGTGTGGCGGGAGGAGAGGCTGGTGGCATTACCCAGCATATTGGGGCTTACCATGTTGAAACTTCCCGTGGAATGATCACATTCCTTGACACCCCGGGACATGAAGCGTTTACCGCGATGCGTGCACGTGGCGCTAAGATCACCGATATTGTAATTCTGGTTGTGGCTGCGGACGATGGTGTCATGCCGCAGACGATTGAAGCTGTTAACCATGCCAAGGCGGCCAGTATCCCTATTGTAGTAGCCGTCAATAAAATGGATAAACCGGAAGCCAATTTTGATCGCATTAAGCAGGAGCTTGTCAGTTATGGTGTTGTTCCTGAAGATTGGGGAGGGGATGCCATGTTCATTGGTGTTTCGGCCAAAACCGGTCTTGGGATTGATGAATTGCTGGAAGCGGTTTTATTACAGGCTGAGGTACTTGAGCTTAAAGCTGTCCGGGATGCCCCTGCCAAAGGTGTTGTGATTGAATCCCGATTGGATAAGGGACGTGGCCCGGTTGCAACAATTCTAGTTCAATCGGGAACCCTGAGGCGAGGTGACGTGGTGCTAACCGGTGCCGTGTTCGGAAAAGTCAGAGCCATGCTGGATGAACGGGGAAAACCGGTTAATGAGGCAGGCACGTCCATTCCTGTGGAAATTCAGGGGTTATCTGAAGTTGCGGGTGCGGGTGAAGTATTTATTGCACTGGATGATGAGCGTAAAGCGCGTGAGATCGCACTTTTCCGTCAGGGTAAATTCCGCGATGTTCGTCTGGATAAACTGCATGTGGCCAAAATGGAAGATGTGTTTGGTCAGCAGGAGGATATCAGCACACTTAATTTGATTATCAAGGCAGATGTACAGGGATCTTGCGAGGCACTGGCGTACGCATTAAAAAAACTTGAGACCGATGAGGTAAAAATCAACATCGTACATAGCGGTGTGGGAGCAATCATCGAATCCGATATTAACCTGGCGCTTGCATCCAAGGCTGTTGTCATAGGGTTCAATTGTCGCGCTGATTTGAGTGCACGGAAGCTGATAACATCAACGGGGGTGGATGTCCGTTACTACAACATCATCTATGAAGCAGTTGATGAGGTTAAAAAAGCATTGTCAGGAATGATGATGCCGGATCGCAAAGAAAAAATCCTGGGTATGGTGGATATTCGTGAAATCTATCGAATATCCAAAATCGGTGTCGTGGCCGGTTGTTATGTACTGGAAGGTTTAATTAGACGGGATGCGCTGGTTAGAGTGCTGCGTGATGGTGTCGTCATTCATAGCGGGAGTCTGGATTCACTGAAACGATTCAAAGATGATGTCAAAGAAGTGAAAGCCGGTTTCGAGTGTGGGCTTTCACTGAAGAATTTTAATGATATCCAGCAAGGTGACCAGATCGAAGTATATGAGATTGTTGAAACTGCCCGTGTGTTGTGATGCCGTACAAACAGTGATGCAGGCAGATTTCAGAGATAAAAAAGGAGGTAATCATGCCCAGGGATTTCTCACGTACTGTCCGGGTGGCTGACCAGATTCAGCGTGAGCTGGCGCTGCTGATCCAGCGCGAAATTAAGGATCCAAGAGTCGGGATGGTGACGTTAACCGGGGTGGAAGTCACACGTGATTACGCTTTTGCAAAAATTTTCTACACCTCCCTGGGTGGAAACGAAAATATCCAGCTTATTGATGAAGGGCTGAAACGTGCCGCTGGTTTTTTACGCAGTCAACTGGCCGGCAAAATCAGGTTAAGAATCATTCCACAGTTGCAATTCGTTTACGATGAATCTGTTGAGCGTGGCATGAAGCTCTCCCGGTTAATTGATGAAGCGGTCGGTAAAGTTTAACCCAATAGAACCGGATATCCAGGTTCTGTTACCTTAATTTTCTGGTTCAATTTACTGTAAGGTCTGCTCTGTTTAAACCTGCTTCTATCAGCGGAGTCCTGCTGCTTAACAAACCTTCCGGTATCACATCCAATCGCGCCCTCCAGATCAGCAAGCGTTTGTTATCTGCAGCCAAGGCAGGGCATACCGGAACGCTGGACCCGATGGCGCAGGGGTTGCTGCCAATTTGTTTTGGTGAAGCTACCAAATTTTCTTCAGCGCTATTAAGCGCGGAGAAAACTTACATTGCCTCCCTCAAACTGGGCTACATCAGTAATACTGGTGATGCTGAGGGCCAAATCACGCAGGTGGCTGATTCTGATACTAAGCTGACTGATTCCAGGCAGGTAACAGAAATTCTGAAAACATTTCTTGGTCGATCCAGCCAGATTCCACCCATGTTCAGCGCGCTAAAGCAACATGGTAAACCGCTTTACCGATATGCTCGCGAAGGGGTAACAGTTGAACGCAAAGCCAGAGAAATCGTTATTTATACATTGACTCTTAATGTTTTATCAGGCAGTGACATGACGATTACTGTTCGTTGCAGCTCAGGAACCTATGTCCGAACATTGGCTGAGGATATCGGCAAAGCACTTGGTTACGGTGGCGCTTACCTTACTGCGCTATCCCGCACTGCGATTGGTCATTTTGATCTATCTCAATCCTGTAATCTGGATCAGCTTGAATCAGAAGTCTCTGTGCATCGTCAAAAATTTTTATATCCGGCAGACAGTCTTTTGCAAGATCTGCCTTCAATCATATTTGAAGATGATGAAGTGCTGCGTTTGCAGCAAGGCCAAAAAATCAGGAAGGATGTATCCCGATATGAGTTGCCGGTTAACACGAGATTAAAGCTGTACAATCGTCAGAGTACTTTTCTTGGTTTGGGTGAGCTGGCTGAATCCGGGATTATTGTCCCAAGAAGAATGGTTTCACCATGTATGACCGGAGTACCCATGACAGTCAATCAGGCGAGTTAAGTGTCATCCTGTACAACTTTTATGCGCGAGTGAACTGCGGTGATACTAATAAGGTGGCAATGCGTTATAATTTCCTGCTTTTATACCCGCGGATTGGTTACTAACCAGGATGCTGACGACCAAAAATCTTGAGTGTATACGGGGAGAGCACAGGCTCTTCAGTAATATTTCTTTTTCTGTTAACCCTGGCGAACTGATGTTCGTAGGTGGCCCTAACGGAAGTGGCAAAACCAGTTTACTCCGATTGCTGTGCGGGTTGTCATTACCGGACAGTGGTGAAATCTGCTGGAATGGAACAGATATCCGGGAGCTGTGTGGAGATTACCGTAATGTAATGACGTACCTTGGACACTTGGGTGGTATCAAGGATGATCTCACGGCGATTGAAAATCTGCGGATATCCAGCGCACTGGCAGGTTGCGGAATAGATGAAGATCAGGCAGCAGATGCACTGGGGCAGATGGGACTGGCCGGGCGTGAAATGTTGCCGGCCAAGGTATTATCACAGGGACAGCGCAGAAGAGTGGCACTCGCCCGATTACTGGTGACTCAAACCAAATTATGGATTTTGGATGAACCGCTGACTGCTCTGGATATTGCTGCAGTTGATCTGATTAAAGGAATACTGGAGCATAACCTTTCGACAGGAGGGATGGTCATTATGACAACTCACCAGGAAATTGCCATGACCGCTGCAACTGTTCACCATTTGACCCTGTCCTGATTAGATATGATCTGGTGGATAATTAAACGGGATTTGTTACTGGCAATGCGTCGCCGATCTGATATGCTGACAACACTGTTTTTTTTCATTATCGTTGTCAGTCTTTTTCCTCTGGGGGTCGGGCCGGAAGCTAATATGCTGAGAATGATGGCTTCCGGTGTGGTCTGGGTGGCAGCCTTACTGGCTTCGATGCTGTCACTTGGCCGCATGTTTTCCAGTGATTATGCGGATGGAACTCTGGAGCAGATGCTGCTTTCTCCGGTTTCCTTATCCGCACTGGTGATGGGAAAAACCATATCGCATTGGCTGGTGACAGGGATTCCACTGGTACTGATGGCTCCAATACTGGGTATACAGTATGATTTATCAGTAGAGGCTCTGGTTGTACTGACACTGTCGTTGCTGCTGGGAACGCCAGTGTTGAGCCTGATTGGAGCAATCGGCGCAGCACTAACCCTGGGATTAAGAGGAGGGGGAGTACTGGTGTCAATACTGGTTCTGCCTCTCTACATTCCCGTACTGATCTTTGGAACAGGTGCTGTTGAAGCCAGTACAGCTGGCATGGGGTTTGGAGCACATTTTTCGATATTGGGCGCTGTCTTACTGGTTTCCATCGTCTTCTCACCCTGGGCAACCGCCGCATCCCTTCGGATTTCCATGGGATAACAGAAAAGATCATAACCGCAAAAAATGAGCGATATTTGATATTTATCAGGTAAGAGTAAATTGTCTTATTTACCAAATTAATTTAGAGAGAATATCAGGGCATGACTATCAACTGGTTTAAATACGCTTCTCCCGCAAGTTTTTATTTTTTAGCGGGACGGATGATTCCTTATTTCTCCGTCGCAACAATCATTTTTTTAATAGCAGGTTTATATATAGCTTTTTTTTCCGCCCCAACGGATTTTCAGCAGGGGGAGGCTTACCGGATTATTTTTATCCATGTTCCAGCTGCCTGGATGTCAATGTTTCTGTATGTGATCATGGCATTCTGGGCGGGAGTGGGATTGGCTTTCAATACCCGGCTTTCCTCTATGGTGGCAAGCGCCATAGCACCGACTGGAGCAATGTTTGCCTTTCTTGCTTTGTGGACAGGCGCCTGGTGGGGTAAACCAATGTGGGGAACATGGTGGGTCTGGGATGCCCGTCTAACTTCAGAGTTGATCCTGTTTTTTCTGTATATCGGTTTTATGTCACTGCAGGCAGCTATTGATGACCCAAGACGCGCAGATAAAGCCGGGGCAGTTATTGCTCTGGTCGGTGTGGTTAATGTCCCGATTATTTATTTCTCGGTTCAGTGGTGGAACACCCTGCATCAGGGGGCTTCAGTCAGCCTGGTTCAATCTCCAAAAATGGCAACCGCAATGTTGTCTGGCATGCTGATTATGTCACTGGCTGCATGGATGTATGCAATTGTGATGGTTCTGATTCGATCCCGTCTCATTATTTTGGAGCGTGAACGCCATACAGCATGGGTATCGGAATTGAAGGAAGGAGTATTGGAATGAAGTGGGAAAGTGTATCTGATTTCTTCGCCATGGGTGGTTATGGCCTGTATGTGTGGGGATCCTATCTGGTTGCAATGTTCTGCATAATTGGTGAAATTATACTGATTCGTATTCGTAAACGAACTTTATACAAGCATCTGGGTCTGAGAAAAAGATCAATTCTGCGAGGAGAAAAATGAAACCACGTCATAAAAAAATGACCATTATTGCATTGAGCGTCGGTGCTTTGGCTGTTGCCGTAGTTCTGGTACTAAATGCATTTCAGAGTAATCTGGTTTTTTTCTTCAGCCCCAGTCAGGTGGCTGCGAAAGAAGCTCCTGTTGGTAAAAGTTTCAGAATAGGTGGTCTGGTGGAAGAGGGCTCCCTCAAGCGGGAGGGGGATGGGACAATGCTGAAATTTGCCATTACAGATACAGCAGAAGTAATTCGGGTAGCTTATACAGGAATTCTTCCCGATCTGTTCAAAGAAGGGAAAGGTGTAGTAGCTCAGGGAAAAATGGCAGATGATGGTATTTTTTATGCGGATGAGGTACTGGCCAAGCATGATGAAAATTACATGCCTCCCGAAGCTGCCAGTGCTTTGGAACAGGCAGCCAAGGCACAGAAAACCACACTGACGCAGTAATTCATTTTTAATAAGGAAAATTTCTAACCATGATTCCAGAACTTGGTAATTTTGCCCTCATACTTGGAATGCTGCTGGCCCTGGTTCAGGGAACACTACCTATCATAGGCGCAGCACGGGGTATACCTTCGTGGATTGCTCTGGCGCGACCGGTTACACAAGGACAGTTTGTATTTATTGCTATAGCCTTTGGGTGCCTCGCTTATTCTTTTGTCAATAATGATTTTTCAGTATTGAACGTGGCATCCCATTCAAATTCAGATCTTCCTCTGCATTTTCGCTTTGCCGCAACTTGGGGGTCTCATGAAGGATCACTATTGCTGTGGGTAACTATGCTTGCCGGCTGGTCTGTCGCCGTGAGTGTATTCAGTCGCCAACTGCCGGACGATATGGTGGCGCGAGTTCTGGGCGTCCTGGGGCTGGTCAGTGCGGGTTTTCTGATGTTCCTTCTGTTTACCTCCAATCCATTTGACAGACTGTTACCTGCAGCAGTTGAAGGAAATGACCTTAATCCATTGTTGCAGGATCCCGGTATGGTCATGCACCCCCCCATGCTTTATATGGGATATGTAGGTTTTTCAGTTGCGTTTGCATTTGCGATTGCCGCATTACTTAACGGGCAACTGGATGCGGCCTGGGCCAGATGGTCACGTCCGTGGACTATCGTTGCCTGGATTTTCCTGACTATTGGCATCATGGGCGGCAGCTGGTGGGCATATTATGAGTTGGGGTGGGGGGGCTGGTGGTTCTGGGATCCGGTTGAAAATGCATCATTCATGCCTTGGCTGGTGGGCACAGCACTTGTGCATTCGCTGGCTGTTACTGAAAAGCGGGGGAGCTTCAAAAGCTGGACCGTTTTATTGGCAATCACTGCCTTTTCCTTGAGTTTGCTGGGAACCTTCCTGGTTCGTTCAGGTGTTTTAACTTCTGTACATGCTTTTGCAACTGATCCGGCACGTGGAATATTTATCCTGGTTTATCTCTCACTGGTTGTAGGGAGTTCACTGATACTGTTTGCCTGGAGAGCTTCCAAAGTAGGTCTTGGTGGTAACTTTGAAATCATTTCGCGCGAGACTACTTTACTTGCCAATAATGTGTTGTTACTGGTGGCTGCTGGCAGTGTACTGCTGGGCACACTTTATCCTCTTCTGGTTGATGCGCTGGATCTTGGAAAAATTTCTGTAGGGCCTCCTTATTTTGAAGCAGTTTTTGTGCCTCTGATGGCACCTGCTGTTTTCCTGATCGGGTTAGGGCCGGTTGCTCGCTGGAAGAAAGCAAGTTTACCTTCTCTGATAGTACTGTTGAGATGGGCATTCGTGGTGAGCCTGGTAGCAGCTGCAATCACGCCATTCATCATGGGTGAATGGAAGCCCATGGTCAGTTTTGGATTACTTTTGGCTTTCTGGGTTATAGCCAGTGTTTTTGTCAGCATCCGACATCGGCTGCAGAACAGTGGTGAAGGCGGGCTATTCGCCAGGCTGATAAAGCAGCCAAGAGGTTACTATGGCATGCACTGTGCTCATTTGGGTGTGGCGGTATTTATCATTGGCGTCACCCTGGTTAACGGATATGAGACCGAGAAAGATGTGCGTATGGAAGTTGGCAGCACGGTGGCGCTCAAAGAGTATTCTTTCCAGTTTAATGGCATTAAATCTGTTACCGGTCCTAATTACAACGCTTCCCAAGGGCAGGTAGCGGTATTGAAAGATGGAAAGAAGATAAATGAGCTGCTGCCTGAAAAGAGAACTTATACAGCATCAGGTATGCCGATGACCGAGGCGGCAGTGGACATGGGTTTGCTGCGTGATTTGTATGTGGCTTTGGGCGAACCGTTAGAAAATGGTGCCTGGATAGTTCGTATTTATCACAAACCCTTTGTTAACTGGATATGGTTAGGCTGTATGTTAATGGCTCTGGGTGGAATGTTATCTGTTAGCGATCGGCGTTACCGTATTGCAATTGGCAAGAAATCCGGAAATAAAGTAACAACAGTACCTGCAGCGCCTATGTCTGAAACTATCCCGGCAGGAGGTATGGTTACCAATTCAGCATCCCTCTCGGAGGAAGGTGCTAAAGCATGACACGCTTTCTGCTGCCCCTTGCGGTATTTGTAGTACTGGTTATATTTTTAGGAGTTGGTCTGACTCTAAATCCGCGTCAGGTCCCTTCTCCGCTGATAGATAAACCTGCACCGGCTTTCCATCTGCCCCAACTTTTTGATACAAGTAAAACACTTTCATCCAAGGAAAATCTGGGAAAGGTGTGGATGCTGAATGTTTGGGCATCCTGGTGTGTTGCCTGTCGTGATGAACACCCTGTTCTGGTTGAACTTTCGAAATTGGGTATCGTCCCCATTTATGGTCTGAACTATAAGGATCAGCGAGATACTGCCATGCAATGGCTTAAACAATTTGGTAATCCTTATGAAATCAGTATTGTTGATGCAGATGGAAAAGTTGGTATTGATTATGGTGTTTACGGGGTACCGGAAACTTATGTCATCGATAAACAGGGCATTATCAGATATAAACACATCGGCCCGGTAACGATCGAATCGCTAAAAAACAAAATTCTTCCTTTAATCAAAGAATTGAAGGGATGAGTTAACTATGGTGATGCAATTGACACATATGACGATGCGCTCGTTAAGACGTTGTTTAGTGGTACTGGCTTTATCTCTGATATCTTTGCCGGGTTATGCAAATGAAGCTGTACCCGTTGCTGAAGATCCTGTACTTGAAAAGCGATTGGTAAATCTGGCCGAGAATCTTCGCTGCCTCGTTTGCCAGAATGAATCATTGGCGGCATCGCGTGCAGATTTTGCCAATGATATGCGGCGTGAAATTAGAGAACAGATGCGGATGAATAAAAGTGATGAAGAAATCGTGGCATTTCTGGTTGAGCGTTACGGTGACTTTATTCTTTTCAACCCTCCTTTGAAATCCACAACCTGGCTGCTATGGTTTGGTCCATTTACTCTGTTTTTTGTTGGCGGGACCGTGCTCATACTTTATCTGCGCCGCCGGCGGGCGCAGATAAATGAAAAAGAGCTGCCTTTGACAGAAAGCCAGCGTCTGCAAGCTGAATCTCTTATTAAAGACATGGACAAGGATCAAAGTATATGACCGCATTCTGGGCTACAGCCACTATTTTCATCATGGTGGCACTATTATTTGTAATACCTGTACTGTTGAGAAATAAAAAAAATAAATCACAGGAACAGGTTGAGCGCCAGGCTGCAAATATTGCTATCTATCGCGACCAGATTGCAGAGCTGGATCGGGATTTACGCGATGACACTTTGTCTAAGGAGCAATACGAATCCAGTAAACAGGAATTACAAAAACGGATGTTGCAGGACGTATCGGAAAATACAGATGCAGCTTCTGTTATTCCCAATAGTCAGCATGGTGTTGTTGCGAGCATTATTGTCGCTTTGACCATTCCGCTTGCTGCTATCTATCTCTATATGGTTATCGGTGATACACGAGGGCTGCTACCCCAGTCACAATTGGCCAATGCTGCACAGTTTGAGCAGAATGGTGATGAGGGAGGGACACCATCCGGGCATAGCGAGATTAACTCAATGGTTGACAGTCTCGCAGCACGCCTTAAGGAAAATCCGGAAGATGTAGAAGGCTGGGTAATGTTAGGGCGCTCGTATGCAATTATGGAACGTTTTGCAGATGCGAGTGCTGTTTATGACAAGCTGATTCAGCTGGTACCGGATAATCCCCAGTTTTTGAGTGATTATGCGGATATGCAGGCCATGGTAAATAATGGCAGCTTGCTGGGCAAACCGGCTGAAATGATTAAAAAGGCACTCGATATTGATCCGAATTACCCTAAGGCACTGGCTTTGGCGGGAACGCTTGAATTTGAACAAAACAATTTTACCCAGGCAATATCCTACTGGGAGCGTTTACTGGGTGCCATACCCCCGGATTCAAAGCTGTATAAGTCAGTGAGCGATAGTATTGTGCAGGCCAGAGATCTGGCTGTGAAAACTACAGGCGGATCTGCTCCGGTGCAATTAGCACAAAATGCAAACGTCGGAACAGATGTTGAAGTGAAATCTTCCTCAGTAGAAAATCAGAAAGGGATTGGTAACGTACCCGGTATTTCAGGCTCAGTTACACTGGACCCCTCTCTGGCGAATAAATTCTCTCCGGATGATACGCTTTTCATTTTTGCGAGAGCCAGCCAGGGACCCAAAATGCCACTGGCTATTTTGAGGCTAAACGCTAAAGATCTTCCTGCTTCATTTAAACTTGACGATAACATGGCAATGACCCCAGCAATGAAACTTTCCAGTTTTCCTGAAGTGGTGGTGGGAGCAAGAATCAGCAAAACCGGGCAGGCTGTTCCTTCCAGTGGAGATTTGGAGGGCTTTAGCAAGCCGGTAAAAATTGGTGACGGGGAAGTGTCAATTACTATCGATCATGTTGTACCCTGATTCAGACTATTGATATAACTTATATTTTTATATGTCTAGCGACCTGATTCCAGATTTTGAGCTGGCCTCCACGAGTAACAAGCTCTTTCGTCTGTCAGACATCAAGAGTAGGTACCTTGTAATTTTCTTTTATCCCAAAGACGATACGCCGGGCTGTACCAATGAAAGTCAGCAGTTCAGGGATTTATACCCGGAATTCGTACAAATGGATTGTGAGGTGGTTGGAATTTCTCGCGACAACCTGAAATCACACGAAAAATTCAGAGAAAAATATGATTTGCCTTACGATTTGCTGAGTGACAATGGTGAAACAGTCTGCGAGCTGTTTGGCGTTATAAAGATGAAGAATATGTACGGTAAACAGGTCCGTGGGATAGAGCGCAGTACATTTGTACTGGATCGGGAAGGTAAACTGTATAACGCTTGGAGAGGGGTTAAAGTTCCAGGGCATGCTGAAGAAGTTTTAACGTTTATCAAATCAATTTCTGCTGTATAAACAATATGTTATACCACCTACTTCTATCTGCCTGTCTGCTGCTCCACCAGCCTGTTCAGGCAAATAATTACTGTACAAGATTTCCGTTACCCGGTTGAAACAGAGAAAAGGGCGATCAGATAAATTGCTCGCCCAATCTTAACCTGGCAATTGTTGTTCGGCAGTAACTGGTATTCAGCCAACAAAAAAATTACGCATCATACCCATGTCTTCATGTTCCAGATTGTGGCAGTGGTAAAGAAACAAGCCCGTATAATCCCCAAAGGGTTTAATGATTTCAATTTCCTCACCTGGCATAACCAGTACGGTATCTTTCCAGCCATTGTTGATAAATCCGTCTTTAACAGTCGCATAAACACTGTCTGCATAGCCCGGTTTACGTGACAGGATCTGGAACTGCTGTCCATGAAGATGGATCGGGTGCGGTTGAGCCATCATCATGCCCATCATGCCTCCCCCCCGGCCACCTCGCATACCGCCGCCCATTCCACCTCCCATAGCCGAGTTAGCGTTGGATATCCGGATTTTTTGCATGGTATTTACCGGTATTTTCTCTTGCTCCATATAATCCAGCATTTCAAAGGTTCTGCCATTGAGATTGAATGTCATGCGATGCATACCAATATTGATTGGCACAACTTTGTCAGGATTTGAGATCGCTCTCTCACTCAGACGATGAATGGGAACGAGTGTATCCGGCAATTTAGGCGAGTCGCTAACCTGTTCAGTAATCATGAACCTGACAATAGTATCCCGGTTACCTTGACCCTCTCCCATTCCACGCCCTCTACCGCCACCCATACCCATAGAAGATATCTGATAAGGCAGTGTCTGCAAAGCCAGCTCAGCGCCAGGTTTATATCCGCTAAAATCAATCCAGAGCTCTACCCGTTCTGCCGGAGCAAGCATGATGTAGGGAAAAATTTCCGGCCTTGCCAGCAATCCGCCATCAGTACCGATGGCTGTAACTGGAGAGCCATCACTCCAGCCCAGTTTATATATCCTGGCATTGGAGCCATTCAGGATGCGGAGACGATAAGCGCGTGTTTTGACAGGAATAGTGTAATTATGCTGACCATTTACCAGAATCGTATCTCCCAGAAAACCCTGCATACGCTGATGCATGGTCAGCGCATAGTAAAACTGGTTATCCGGGGTAAAACTGCGATCCTGAATGATCAGGGGAACGTCAAACTCACCACCAGGCAAATCCAGTTTGCGCTCTACCTCATCTGTGATGGTAATAAGTCCGGCAAGCCCCTGATATACCTGTCTGGCTGTTAATTCATGTGTATGCGAGTGATACCAGTTGGTTCCTGCGGGGTTTTTTACCTCAAATTCATATACATATTGTTCACCTTCAAGAATGGCGTACATCGGATGCCCATCCATGATTTGCGGTACATGCATGCCATGCCAGTGTGTTACACAGGGCTGCGGTAGCTGATTGTAAAAAAACAGCCGAACTTTCTGGCCTTGTTCAAAATTGAGGATAGGGCCCAGGTAACCGGGAAGTTCCTTTAGGGTACCTGCTGGCCCTTTCAGCAATTTACCGGTGTATTTGAAAACCCGGGTACTCGCTCCAGGCAAAATCGGAATTGCAGTGGTCTGTGCAGTCAAGGCTATTTCGACATCAGGCTTGAATGCACTGTCGGGAATCCGGTTGAGATTCCGGCTTTCCGGAAATACCACACCGGGCAGGGTGGTGGTAAACGTTCCCAATGCGGCATATTGCAAAAATCTGCGACGATGATGATTGATGGTTGACATGGTAATTAACCTTCTGCGTTAACGGGAATATAAACAAGTATCAGCTTACATAAATGATACGCAAGTGTGGAATAAAACCTGCACGATTTCAAAAAGTGAAAAATAAATATGTGTAAAATTTACCGGATTTCTGTTGCCCGGATGTTTTGGGGAAAGCAGTGAGATAATTGTTGTACCTTGAGATTTATCATTATTTATAGGGTGTGTTTAGAAATGTACAAAGCTGATCCTGAAATTCATGCTTTCAATCGAGAGAGGATTGTTAATACATTGAAAATGGCGGTCATATGTTTGGGTTTCCTGGCCGGAAATAACCTGGCATTAGCGGATGAGAGGGTAACTTCCGCTGAAGCGCAGGTAGACTGGTCCAACGTACCGTTCGTCACTCCTCCCCCGCGCGCCGGGATTTTTGTCAAACCACCAGCAGGCCCGGGTTATTTTTCTTTACTGGATTTGATCAATGGTAACAGCCGTGAAAAACCGCAAACAGATCCTTTCCCACCTTCCGCCCTGACAACAACGCCAGCTTACGATTTTGATTTCCGTTACCTTGAGCAACCGGGCCACGAAAAAGATTTTTTTGATCCGGTCAAACGTATCCACCTGGGTAATGACTGGTTGTTGTCTTTTGGCGGCAGTTTCTGGTATCGCTATATGCATGAAACAGATAGCCGTTTGAATGCTGCCGGAATCAATAATAACTACCATTTATTGCGCACACGGCTGAATGCTGATCTCTGGTATCAGGATCGGTTCCGGTTATTCGCCGAGATGCTGGATGCCCGTGCTTTTGGGCTGGATTTACCGAGTCTGGCAATCGACCGAAACCGTACCGATATGCTTAACCTGTTTGCCGATGTCAAGTTGGGTCAGTTTTTGAATGGCCCGGCTTATCTGCGGGTAGGGCGCCAGGAACTCGCTTACGGGTCACAACGCCTGATATCGACGCTGGATTGGGCAAATACCCGCCGGACGTTTCAGGGAGTAAAAACTTTCTGGCAGAACCCGACGTTTAATCTGGACGCATTCTGGGTACGACCAATGACGACTGAACCCAATAATTTCGATAACTGGGACAAGGATCGTAACTTTGTCGGCTTATGGGGGACTTATAAAGCTGTTCCGGGCCAGGTGTTCGACCTGTATTACCTGAGCCTGATCGACAACAGAGTCATTTCCCCAGCCAATATTAACCAGGGTAATGTGCTGCAGGGAGATTCGATTCTGCACAC
This sequence comes from Nitrosomonas sp., assembly GCF_020852615.1. Lineage (GTDB taxonomy): Bacteria > Pseudomonadota > Gammaproteobacteria > Burkholderiales > Nitrosomonadaceae > Nitrosomonas. Next base: position 115,763 of record NZ_JADZAJ010000005.1, read on the forward strand.
CATCGGCACGCGCTGGGCGGGTGACTATGAACGTATCCTCTATGAACTGGAAGGTATGTATCAGTTCGGGAGACGTTCTCATCTTGATATTTCAGCTTTTTCGATTGCTTCCGGAGTGGGTTATCAGTTACCGCTGCCGATGAACCCTCAGTTCTGGTTACGCTATGATTTTGCCTCGGGGGATCGCAATCACCGTGACGGACATAGCAATACATTCAACCAGCTTTTCCCGTTCGGGCACTATTATTTTGGCTATATGGATCAGGTGGGGCGGCAAAACATTCATGATTTTAATGCACAATTCACTTTGCATCCTCAGCCGTGGGTCACATTCCTGGGGCAGTATCACCGTTTCTACCTGGCGAATAAACGTGATTATCTGTATAACGCGGCCGGAGTGGGAATAATGCGCGATATCACCGGCCAGTCAGGCAGCCATGTAGGGGATGAAATCGATTTTCTGCTTAATTTCCATGTTGCACGGCATCACGATGTGCTGTTGGGATATTCAAAACTTTTTACCGGCGAGTTCATCAAAAGTATGCGTCCCGGTGCTTCACCTGATTTATTCTATGCGCAGTATAATTTCCGGTTCTGATCAGCAGACTGGTGTAGCTTTTTTCACAACTTTATAAAGGGAAAAATAAATGTTAAAAACAGTATTTGCTGCAATGCTGACAGTTTCACTCGCAAGCGTTAACCTGTCTGCCGCCTATGCAGAAGAAGCACCTAAAGTTGAGACAATGCCTGCGGATGAGGGAATTGTCGTTTCCTCAATTGATGCGGCAGGCTATACTTATATGGAACTTGCCAATGGTGACAAGAAAATCTGGATAGCAGCACCAACGACCAAAGTCAGCAATGGTGAACACATTCGCTTCGTGGAAAACATGAGGATGCATAATTTCACCAGTAAAACCCTGAATCGGACATTTAACGAGCTGATTTTTGTGACTTCTACACAAACTGCGGTAGCAAAATAAAATTATTCCCTGTCGAGGAGAAGGAAATCAGGCTCGCTGTTGCCTGGCAGATTTTCTACCTGGTTTTTTGCTGATTGTTTGTGGCAGTTCTTTGATCTCGGCAGGATCTACCATACCGATAAAGAGTTTATTTCTAAGGTTTTTTATTTCGTCACGATACCGGGTAGCCAGTTCGAATTCCATATTCCTGGCTGCTTCCAGCATATTTTTTTCCAGACGCTGAATTTCTTTTGCCAGCTGCATCTCATTCATGGCGGCATAGCGTGCCTGAACCTGCGCAATTTTCTGGTGTTCTGCTGCATTTTCACTATCATAAACACCATCAATCAGATCCTTGATGCGCTTACTGATACCGCGCGGTGTAATGTTGTTCTGCTGATTAAACAACTTCTGTCTGGTGCGTCGCCGCTCGGTTTCATCAATGGCGCGCCGCATAGAACCGGTGATCCGGTCGGCGTAGAGGATGGCTGTACCATTAACATGCCGGGCAGCACGCCCCATGGTCTGAATCAGCGATCGTTCCGACCGCAGAAAACCTTCTTTATCAGCGTCCAGTATGCCAACCAGTGAAACTTCCGGAAGATCCAGTCCTTCCCGCAGCAGGTTGATGCCCACCAGAACGTCGAATTTGCCCAAGCGTAAATCCCGAATGATTTCAACCCGTTCAACGGTATCAATATCGGAATGCAGATAACGTACCCGGATACCATGATCAGAAAAATAATCAGTCAGATCTTCAGACATGCGTTTGGTTAGCGTGGTGACCAGCACCCGTTCTCCCTGAGCAGCCCGAACAGAAACTTCCGACATCAAATCGTCCACCTGGGTAGCAATCGGACGAATGATGATAACCGGATCCACCAGGCCGGTTGGCCTTGCAACCTGTTCTGCAATCTGGCCACTGTGCTGAATTTCGTATTCTGCCGGAGTAGCTGAAACAAAAATGGTTTGCGGCATCAGCTTCTCGAATTCCTCGAATCGGAGTGGCCGGTTATCCAGTGCGGAGGGCAGACGAAAGCCGTAAGCCACCAGGTTTTCTTTTCTTGAACGATCACCTTTATACATTCCGCCGATCTGAGGGACAGTAACGTGGCTTTCATCAATAACCATGAGTGCGTTGTCCGGCAGATAGTCAATAAGTGTAGGCGGAGGATCTCCAGGCTGCCGCCCTGACAGGTGGCGTGAATAATTTTCAATCCCCTTGCAAAAACCCAGCTCATTGAGCATTTCCAGATCAAAGCGTGTGCGTTGCTCCAGACGCTGGGCTTCCACCAGTTTGTGATTTTCATAAAAACAGCTCAATCGCTCGGCAAGCTCGGTCTTGATGGTTTCTATGGCCCGCAGGGTGGTGCTGCGCGGGGTAACATAATGACTGGAGGGGTAGACCGTATAGCGTGATACTTTTTGCCGGGTATGTCCGGTAAGCGGATCAAACAATGTCATGCTTTCCACTTCGTCATCGAACAGGGAAATACGCAACGCAATCTCGGAATTCTCTGCCGGAAAAACATCCAGCACATCCCCGCGGACACGAAAAGTACCGCGCGCAAACTCAAATTCATTCCGCTGGTACTGCATGCCCGTGAGACGCTGGACGATATCTCGCTGCGAGATTTTTTCGTGCTCACGCACGTGCAGGATCATGCCGTGATAATCAACCGGATCCCCGATACCGTAGATACAGGAGACCGTTGCAACAATAATTGCATCGTCCCGTTCCAGCAGAGATTTTGTGGCAGACAGGCGCATCTGCTCGATATGCTCATTGATACTGGAATCTTTTTCGATAAACAGATCACGGGAGGGGACATAAGCTTCCGGCTGATAGTAATCATAGTAGGAAACAAAATATTCCACCGCATTTTCCGGGAAAAATTCCCGCATTTCGGCATAGAGCTGCGCAGCCAGTGTTTTATTGGGGGCCATAATGATGGCAGGACGCCCCAGCTGTGCAATCACATTGGCGATAGTGAAGGTTTTGCCGGATCCGGTTACGCCAAGCAGCGTCTGGAAGGATAAACCGGATTCCATCCCTTCCACCAGCTTGCTAATGGCTTCCGGTTGATCGCCTGCTGGCTGAAATGCCTGATTGAGCTTGTAAGGACTGCCCGGAAAAGTAATAATCACGGATTTGTAAGTCACCTTCAAAATTTAACGTTTTTGATTCTAACATGTGCAAATCACATCCATCAGGAGCTGTATCGTGAAACTCTCACAACGCGTTCAGGCGATTAAACCTTCTCCCACGCTGGCTGTCACTGCTAAGGCAGCCAAACTCAAGGCGGAAGGGAAAAATATTATTGGTCTGGGAGCTGGTGAGCCGGATTTCGACACACCGCTGCATATCAAGGATGCGGCAATTACGGCGATCCGCAATGGATTTACGAAATATACGGCAGTGGGTGGAACAGCATCTCTGAAACAGGCGATCATCTCAAAATTCAAACGGGAGAATTCACTGGAATTTGTACCAGGAGAAATTCTGGTTTCCAGTGGGGGGAAACAAAGCTTTTTTAACCTGGCGCTGGCGACAATTGATCCGGGTGATGAAGTTGTGATTCCTGCCCCTTACTGGGTCTCTTATCCTGATATTGTGCTGATTGCCGGTGGAAAGCCGGTTTTCATCAATACCGGAATTGGAGAGAAATTCAAAATTTTACCAGATCAGCTGGAAAAAGCGATTACACCCAGAACCCGCATGTTTGTCCTTAACAGTCCGGGCAATCCTTCCGGCAGTGTATACAGCCTGGAAGAACTGCAGGCCCTGGGTGCGGTATTGCGTAAATATCCTGATATTCTGATTGCCACGGATGATATGTATGAGCATATTCTTCTGGCTGGAGATAAATTTGTTAACGTTCTGAACGCGTGCCCGGATCTGAAAGAGCGTACTGTTGTACTCAACGGCGTATCCAAGGCTTATGCCATGACGGGATGGCGTATCGGCTATTGTGGCGGGCCGGCGGCAATCATTACTGCAATGGAAAATATCCAGTCACAAAGCACCTCCAATCCAAACTCGATTGCCCAGGTTGCGGCTGAAACTGCATTAAATGGAGATCAATCCTGCATGATCCCGATGATTACTGCCTTTCAAGAACGTAACCAGTTTCTGACAAATGCATTGAATTCCATTACAGGAATTCGCTGTCTGTTATCTGAGGGTGCTTTCTATGCTTTTGTGGATGTGAGGCAGGTTATCAGCCGCTTACATTCACAAAAAATACTGCAGGATGGCAGTGACCTTGCTTTCTGCAACTACATACTGGAAAAGGCGGAAGTGGCTGTTGTTCCGGGCTCAGCCTTTGGTTGTGAAGGTTACATGCGGCTATCGTTTGCAACTTCGATGGACAACCTGCGGGAAGCCATGAAACGTATTACCGGTTTACTGGGTTAATCGTTTCCCCTGTGAAATGTACTCAAAACAACCCGGCTTTGACTTCCTGCCACATGCAGCAGGAAGTCATATACAGCAAAGCATACCGGCTGTTGTAAACTGTCATAAAAAAACGACACACCTTCGTATTTCTGCTCGTATCCAGCTCTCTCCCGTGTGCTGTTTTTACAGCGGGTTATTCTTCCTGATCAGATACAGCACGTCTGCTCTTCCGGATCAGACCCTGTTCTTCTGCCTTGCGTAGCGCTTCATACCTGCAGTGGACTTCAAGAAGCGCCATAATTCTCTGAAACTGAGTCCGAACAGTAGCGGGTGTCCGATCCAGATATTGTGCGAGGACTTTTGTGTTGGTTGTTCTTTTCTCCCGGCTCGCCTCGAGTAAGCTGTAATGTGATGGAGGTAAGCGTTTTAGCTGTTTGAGATCCATATACATTTCTCCAGTTTGATTGAAGTTCAACTGAAATACTATTCAGGATTATTATTCAATCAGTTACAGGTACTGCTTTGAGGGTAACCCTATTATTTACAGTTTAGCCCATCTCAGCACTATTCGTTAGTTATAAAGCAATAAATATGCCATAAATTTATATATTTGATTTTTAATGTTTATTATCTGCCGGATTAGCTATGTTCAGAAGGATTGTAAAATTTTCCGGCAAATATACTACTGCATTACCATGGGTAAAGTGCTGAGTTTTTGGGGGCTATTTTGAGATAGCTATATAAAAAATCGGAATAAAAATACCTGTGTGAATAACCTTTTTCCTCCAATACCAGCTGTTCCTGCTGCCTCCTCTGCTCTGATCCATTTTGCAATTCCTGACTCTGTATGCAATTGCAGTATTGTCCTGACGGGCACAACCTTCTTACTATGCTTAACGCAGCAAGTGCTGTGGCCAATAGGCGACATTTAACTTGTTGGGGTTGCAATACAGATTACGTAATCTGTGTTTTATAAATTTTATGAAAAAGGAAAATACCATGGATCAATTTTCTAAAAAAATTCTGGTTGCCAGTATCGTTCTGGCATTTGGTGCAGCAGGTAATGTTTGGGCAGCCGGAAGTGACAGCCCGGCTCCTGTTACCAAAAGCGTAACAGATGGAAAAGATGTCACAAACGCCGGAAAAGGTGCCAGTAACTCGGCAGCCAATGGTGGAAGTACTTCAAGCACAGCTGACAGTAGCAACAGCGGTAATACCGACAGCAGCAACAGCGGTAATACACAAACCGATAACAGCAACAGCAGCAAAACTGTTACCAAAACTGACAACACCAACAACAGCGATAATCGTGTTGATAATACCAACAACACCAAGACCATTACCAGGACAGACAGCAGCACAAACGACAGCAACAACAGCAAAACCAAAACTGTTACAAATACTGACAGCAGCAATAACAGCACCAATGACAGCAATAACAGAACTAAAACTGTAACTGCTGACAGCAACAACACTGACAGCAGCAACAACAGTGACAACAGCAGCAAAACCAAAACTGTTACGAAAGACAGCTATAACGACAGTAGCGATAACAGCCAAAGAACCAAGACTGTAACCCGCGACAGCAACAACGATAACAGCAGTGCTAATGCTGATGGTAAAGGCAACGCATCTGCTAACAACAGCGGTACAGCAAGTGTAACTGACAGCAGTGGTAGCGGTAACACCAAAACTGTTACAAAGGACAGCAACAACGACAACAGCAGCGCAAGCGCACATGGTAAAGGCAATGCTTCTGCTAACGGTGGCAGCACAGCAACAGCTGACAACAGTGATAACAGTGATAACAGCAAAGCCGGTGCCAAAGATAGAGGTGCAGCTGCAAATGGCGGCGGCTCAGCAAGCGTGACCGATAGCAGCGATAACAGCAGAACCAGCGCTAAAGGTGATGGCAGTGCTGCAGCTAACGGCGGTAATGCAACAAGCACCTATTCTGTTAACAATGCGTCACTGAGCGGTGTGGTAACCGGTCAGGCTGCTGATGGTGTGCCTGTCAGTGATGCAGTTGGTCTCGTAGGCGGTACTCTGAGCAACAACATTGATAATTCAATCAATGGTGCCGGCCTGAACCAGGTTGCTCAAAATCTGGGATCAAGCTCCCTGATCCAGCAACAGGTTTCCTTCCAGGGTAACGTAAACGTTAACCGCCCATAAAACTGAACAGCTAACAGGGTAGAGGTGTAACTTCAGGCTGGCAGGCAACAGTAACGTTGTCTGCCAGTTTTTTTTCCAGGATAGGAAAAAAATATGAGTAACAAGTGGAGACGATTATGAAAACCTGTACCAGAAAAGGTTTTGTTGTACTTGCGATATGGATGACCGTCAGTATGACCTGCGGGGCATCGGGAGTAAGGTCACTTGCACAGGAAGATCATTATCTTCCTCAGGCTGAAAGAGCATCACTGGAGGAGCTTGATAATGCAACAGGACGTGAAGGAGTTGATGTAACCACTCTAAATAATATGAACGTCCGCGCACTGCTTGCCGGCAACAGGGCCACAAACAATGCAAGCGGTTTTAATTCCATTGATAACGGTTCTTTTGTTGGGGCAAGTGGTATGTTTTCGGTAATACAGAACTCGGGAAACAATGTTCTTATTCAGGATTCGACAATTATCAATGTAACGATACTGCCCTGATTTGAAGTGTGCTTACAGGAAATAAAATTTCAGGTTATCCGCAAAACCGCGAGCTATGCCGTTGTCTGTTCTGGAAATAAGCATGAGATTTTTATTTAGATTATTCGTTATTTTGCAAATTTTCTGGGTAATCCGGGGAGGAGAAGCATTTGCCATGGATATGATTGGTGTAGCGGGCGGAGCCAATTTCAATATTCAGGGAAAAAGCTTTGCAGAACGGCGATTCAATACGGTTTACAGGCAACAGTTTGATTTCAGCTGCGGATCGGCTGCGTTGGCAAGCCTGCTTACTTTTCATTATGACGATACAGTTAATGAGCAGTCTGTTTTCATAGACATGTACCAGAATGGTGATCAGGAAAAGATCAAACGGGAAGGCTTTTCCATGCTGGATATGAAACTGTATCTTGAACGCAGAGGATATCGTTCGGATGGATTCAAGATTAATCTGGATCAGCTTTGGGCTACCGGGAACCCTGCCATTACCATTATTAACCTTAATGGCTACATGCATTTCGTCATTATTAAGGGGGTGGATGAAGAAAAAGTTCTACTGGGGGACCCGGCAATGGGTGTCAAGTCCATGGATCGTACCGAATTTGAAAAAATATGGGGTAATCGCATCTTGTTTCTGATCCATAGCGATACTGATCCTGCAGTAAGCTATCAGAAAATACATGCAGAGTGGGCTGGAAGACTGGCGCCATTGGGCGAAGCGGTAGATCGAACAAGTTTGGGTGTCTTCAATGTACTGCGCCCGGGCCCCTGGGATTTTCGATAATTTGTGTAATACGAGAGAAAAATGAAAACTACTGATTTCTTTCCGGCTGTTAGGCGCATGCAATTGCGCCTGATGTTATTGGCACTGTTCTGTTTTATGAAACAGGTGCACGCTGGAGATATTAACGCCGACTCCGCAACACAAAGTGTTTTTCATCAGGAATGGGAACGGGCGTCAGATGAAGAACTCGCTTCTCTCAGGGGAGGATTTATTCTTCCCAATGGGATACAGGTTGATATGAGTCTGGAAAAATTTATTCATTTGAATGATGTGCTGGTGCATTCGTCTTCCGTTCACGTTCCGGGAGAAGGTGTGCTTCTGCAAGCCGGAGGAATGAACTCCGTGTCCGGTTCTGTTGCTGTGCCACAGCTCAGCACCTTTATCCAGAATACACTGGATAGTCAGCACATTGACGCACTGACGAAAATCAACATAGATATCAGCAATGTAAAAGGAGCAACGGCAAGTCTAGGTAATCACCGAATGATTACCGATTATCTGGCTCCTGCACTGTCGCGGTAATCCAGCCTGATGCTGCCCGATATAAAAAATATATGTGAGGAAGACAGCCAGATGTCAAATATGACTTATAAATTATTTGCCGGTTGCCTCACAATATTTCTTGCTGTGTATTCTCAGGCAGGAAGGTCTTCGGATGAAATACTTGAGCAATATAAATCTCTTTTTTCGCAGCAGCAGAAGGAATTTGAGAAACAGCGGCAAATTATTATCGAGCAGGGAAAAGAGATCGAAAAACTGAAATCCCGTCTGGATTCCCTGACACAGCAGCCAGCCGGCCAGCAGTCCACCAGCAACAGGGCTGATAAAGGAGCAGAGCAACCGGATTCAGCAAAATTACCCCATTCAAAAGCAGTCGCAGCGCAGCCTGTTGACAAAAGAGATGATCATCAGGCGCAGGCACGTGCCGAATCCGGTAATCTTCCAAGTGGCCCGGTAGGGCAGGCGCCACCTAAGCAGAATGAAAAACCAAGACCACCTGAAATGCCCAGGTTGAGTGATTCGGTAGGAGGAGTGCTGACGCGTAAAGGCAAAATAGTGATTGAACCTTCGCTGGAATATGCTTTTACGGGAGGGAGTCGGGTTTTTCTGGATGCATTTACCTTTCTTCCGGCTATTGCCATTGGTCTGATCGATATTCGCCAGATCAAGCAGCATAGCCTCATGGCGAGTATTGGTGCCCGTTACGGTCTGACAGACCGTTTGGAAATCGAAGCGAGAGTTCCCTACCGGGCCCGATTTGATGAACAACGCTCAAGACCGGTCAGTATTGGCGCAGCAATTGATGAAACATTTAATGCTTCCGGTAATGGTCTGGGAGATATTGAATTTGCCGCTCGCTACCAGCTGAATTCAGGTGCGGGAGGATGGCCTATTCTGGTGGGCAACCTGCAAGCTACAGCGCCTACAGGTAAAGGCCCGTTTGATATTAAATATGCCAGGGCTCAGGGGGTTCCGGGTGCGGTATTTCCTACCGAGGTTCCTACCGGATCAGGTTTTTTCAGTTTTGAGCCAAGTGTGACTGCACTGTATGCAACTGATCCGGCAGTGTTTTTTGCAAACCTGGCCTATAACTACAATATGGGCTCCAAACAAAAAGCAATTGACGGGTCAGGTGACAGGTATAAAGTTGATCCCGGCTATGGTCTTGGTTTAACTGTTGGTATGGGGTTTGGGATAAATGAACGTTCTTCATTCAACATCGCGTACTCTCACCGCCATATCTTTAATACCAGGATCAATAACCAGACGTTGAAAGGCAGCCAGCTTGATATAGGCCAGTTGCTGATCGGCTACGCCTTCAAGTATTCACCACAGACCACCCTGAACTTCTCCTTTGCAATAGGCACAACCGAAGATGCACAGGATGTGAGGCTCAGCTTCAGGGTACCTATGGTCTTTTAGATGTCCCGGGGCGCCGGATCAGGTCAGTTAATACAATCAATCTTACTTTGCATCATTTCAGCCCCAGGCTCTCCAGTACTTTTTCGTGATTCCATTTTCCGTGAAACAGGCGGCCTTTATGATCAGGCGTACGGTCACTCGTCCAGGTAATATACTGTCCATCCGGGGTAAATACCGGTAATCCATCGAATCCTTCCTCATCAGTTACCCGCACCGGCTCTTTTGTACCGTTGATATCAACGATATAAAGCTCAAAATTACGATGCCCTTCAACATTGGTTGCAAAAATAATGTACTGATTTGACGGGTGATAAAAAGGTGCCCAGGACATTCTGTTAAGCCGGGTGACTTGTTTCTGATCTGACCCGTCAATATTCATGGTAAATATTTCTGCTTCCTGCCCGTTTTCTGAAAAGCGGCGCCAGACAATCCGCTTCCCGTCCGGACTGAAGAATGGCCCTCCGTCATAGCTGCTGGTGTGTGTCAGTCTTTTAATATTGGAACCATCTGCATCCATGATATAAATATCGATCATGGAAGAAGGGTTGTTGTTGAAAAGAATAGTTTCTGCTTCAGACAAGGGTTCATTGTACGCCCGGCGATTGGAAGCAAAAGCAATCAGTTTTCCGTCAGGCGACCAGGAGGCTTCTGCATCATAGCCCTTAGTATGGGTCAAATTCCTGATATGCCCACCGTTGAAATCCGCTTCGTAGATATCGTAGAACTCATCGTAATCCCAGGCGTATGCCCGGCGCTGGCCGGATTTTCTCTGTTCAATTTCAGCCACCATTTTGGCCTTAACCTCAGGGTCATCATGGGTTGAAGAAAACAGTACTTTTTCCTGGCTGGGGTGTATCCATGAACAGGTCGTTTTGCCAACACCGGGCGAGATCTGTTGTACATTCCCATTTGTCAGGTTTTTCAGATAAATCTGATAAAAAGGATTCTCACCGGTAACTTCGGCCTGATAAACCAGCCATTTGCCGTCAGCACGATAATAACCTTCACCTGACCGGACTTCCTGATCCGAAATCTGCCTTGCATCGGTAATGAAACCGGCAGCATCTGCCTGTGTCACAGCAAAAAAACAGGCAATGATCAGTAAACTGCGGGCAAATAAGTACGGAAGGTCAGAAAAATTGATCGATTGTGTAAAATTTTTCATTTAGTTCATAATTCCTGTTGGTAAATAAAAATCATTTAAACATAGCTTCCGGAAAAAAGTAAGCTGATCCACCTGTCGGAAGAGTAGCTGATTGGCTTCAACTGCTGTCAGACAAGTAAACAATTACTCCAATTCAGGCGGAATCGGATCAATCACCCTTATCCACCACCCAATCCAATATGACAAAATCCGCCAGATTGCTTTCTTCATGCTGCCTTATTGCTGCCAGCCTCTTCTGCAGCATCAATGTATCTGCCGGCAACCAGATTTTTCATCATCAGATGGAGGTAATGCTTTCACCGGACAGTTCAGAAATCCGGGTGAAAGATCAGATCCGGATACCGGCAAACAGAGTGGACCAGACAGCAGCCACTCGCCTGGAATTCAGTCTGCATGCCGCTCTGACCGTTATTGCAGATGAAGATACTGAAGTTATTGTTCAGACGGCAGGTAATACCGATGTACATGCCGGCCCCGTACCCCTGAAACGATACAGAGTCACACTTCCCGCAGGAAAAGATACTTTTTCCCTTGGCTTCAGCGGGCATATTCACCATGCAGTGCGCGATCCCAGCCTGGAATACGCACGCAGTTTCAGCTATTCACCCGGACTGATTACCGAAGAAGGGGTATTCCTTGCCAGCTCCACTGCCTGGTATCCGCAATTTGACGGAGATATGGTGTCATTTCATCTGGATGTTCAGCTGCCTGCCGGCTGGGATGTCGTCAGTCAGGGCAAACGGGTTGCCGAGCAAACTACAAAAACTGTCCGGCACGTTATCTGGGAAGAAATAAATCCACAGGACGATATTTACCTTGTCGCCGGACGCTACCAGCGTTATCAGCAATCTATCGGGGCGGTGGAAGCCTATGTTTACCTGCGCAGCCCCGATCAGGCGCTGGCACAAAAATATCTGGATACCACAGGGCAATATATTGCCCTGTATAACAGGCTGATCGGTCCTTACCCTTATCCAAAATTTGCACTGGTCGAGAATTTCTGGGAAACCGGTTACGGCATGCCTTCTTTCACGCTGCTGGGGCCAAAAGTCATCCGTTTTCCGTTCATTCTGCACACCTCCTACCCGCACGAGATTCTGCACAACTACTGGGGCAACGGAGTATTCGTTGATTACAGCAAAGGAAACTGGTCAGAAGGGTTGACGGCTTATCTTGCCGATCATCTCACCAGTGAGCAGAGCGGCAAAGGGGAAGAATACCGTCGTGATGTGCTGCAGAAATATACTGATTTTGTGAATCAAGAAAAGGATTTCCCGATTATCCGTTTTACCTCACGCCACAGTCCCAGTTCAGAAGCAATCGGTTATGGCAAAACTATGATGCTGTTTCATATGTTGCGGCAGGAATTGGGAGACAGGGATTTTATTAACGTGTTGCGCAGCTTTTATAAACAATATCTATTCAAACAGGCGACTTTTGAAGATTTGCAGAATATTTTCAATACACAAACCGGTAAGGATTTTTCTTCATTTTTTCAGCAATGGGTGTATCAGAGTGGTGCGCCGGATCTGTTGCTTGAAAGTGCACAAGCTGAGCCTAATACAGCATCCGGGGAGAAAAGTTATCGGCTAAAAGCGATCATCAAACAAACGCAATCGGGGATGCCTTATCAGCTGAATGTGCCGGTTGCCGTACATCTGGAAGGGGAGACAACTGCCTGGCAGACGCGGATTAATATTGATCAATCGGTAAACCTCATCGAACTGGATCTGCCGGCACGTCCGGTACGGATTGATGTTGATCCGCAATTTGATGTATTCCGGCGTCTGGACAGTCGTGAAATTCCCGCTGCCCTGTCACAGGGATTTGGTGCAGAAAACCCGTTGCTGATCCTGCCGGCCAGTGCCGGCAGGGAATTACTGCAGGCATATCAGCAGCTTGCCGCTACCTGGCAGAAAACCCAGTCCGGTTCACTGGAAATTATTCAAGATGATGAGCTGGAAACATTGCCTGCAGATCGCACTGTCTGGATCCTGGGTTGGCAAAACAGATTCAGTCATCACATGATTACTGCTCTGTCGGAGCATCATGTGACCGGTAAAACAGGAGAATTGCAGCTGAATGGGCAAACTTACCAGCAGGAAAAACATGCTGTGGTGCTGTCAGTGCGACAACCGGCCAACCCCGACCTGACATTGCTGTGGGTGGCAGCAGATCAACCTGAAGCGATTGCGGAACTGGCCGGAAAACTGCCGCATTACCGCAAATACAGTTATCTGGCATTTGAAAGCGGGGGAGAGGGCGGGGAATTAAACAACATCAGTAAGGGCCAGTGGCCGGTAACCCGCTCACCCCTGACGCGACTGATCACACAGAAGGGTGATGCTTCGCTTACCTCCGGCCATACCGGCACGCTGGCGCCACGCCATGCACTGGCAGAGTTACCGCCACTGTTTTCAGAAAACCGCATGCTGGAAGATATTACATTTCTGGCTGGTGAAACGCTTAAAGGACGCGAGCTTGGCAGTCCGGAACTGGATAAGGCAGCAGACTATATTGCACAGCAATTTCAGCAGGCAGGGTTGCAACCCGGTGGCGATGGAAAGGGTAAGGAGGGCTATTTTCAGGATTGGCATCAGGAAGTGGGGGCACCAAAAGGCAAAATCCCGCTGCGGAATGTTATTGGCATCCTGCCTGGTATCAATCCGCAACTGACCGGACAAAGCCTGATTATCGGCGCACATTACGACCATCTCGGTTTGGGCTGGCCGGATGTGCGTGCAGCCAATCGCGGCAAGATTCATTATGGTGCGGATGATAACGCCAGTGGTATTGCCGTTATGCTTGAACTGGCGCGACAGATTGCAACCAAATGGCAACCGCAACGCACCATTATTTTTATTGCCTTTACCGGAGAAGAAGCTGGTTTACTGGGTGCTACCCATTACCTGAGCAATCTGACCGGTTACCCGGCGGACAAGATCATTGCCATGCTGAACCTGGATACCGTTGGTCGATTGGGAAACAATCCTGTTACTGTGTTTGGTACAGGAACAGCAAGCGAGCTGGTGCATATATTCCGCGGCGCTGGTTTTGTTACCGGTATTCCCGTTAACGCGATAACCCATGATTTTGGCTCCGGTGATCAGACTGCTTTTATCAAAACCGGGATACCGGCAGTCCAGTTCTTTGGCAGCACACACAAGGACTATCACACGCCGGGTGACACCATCGATAAAATCGATACGGCCGGGCTGGTCAAAGTGGCAGCCATTCTCAAGGAAGGTGCAGAATATCTGGCCAATCGTCCTGAACTGCTAACGGTTGCGCCGGGTAACGGTCATCGGTCAGCCGGCACAGTACAGGCACCCGATCGGATAAAAGCCAAACGCAAAGTCATTATTGGTACCGTACCGGATTTTTCCTGGCAGGGGGAGGGGGTACGTGTGGATGGTGTGCTTCCTGATTCACCGGCACAGCAAGCACAATTACAGCCGGGCGACATACTGACCCGGCTGGCGGGACAGCCCATCACTGATTTGAGATCATACGCCGATATTCTTCGTCAACTGAAGGCAGACAGGGAAGTCGAACTGCAGTTTCAGCGGGGAAAAGAGCACACAGCAATAAAAATTGTACCGGTTGAGCGTTAACAGACTGACAGTAAAACCAGATCAATCATCAACCTTGACTTCATTTACCGGTATTTCCCCGGCAAGGAACTGTTTTACATTATCAAAGGTTGTCAGTGCGATCTGGCCGAGTGCTTCCTGTGTAAAAAACCCCTGATGTGCAGTGATCAGTACGTTCGGAAAAGTCATAAGCCGTGCAATGGTATCGTCGAGAATAATCTGATCGGAGAGATTCCGAAAAAACAGATCTTCTTCCTGCTCATAAACATCTATCCCCAGATAGCCGATTTTGCCTGATTTCAATCCGGCAATGACGGCCCTGGTATCTACCAGTCCACCTCGTCCGGTATTAATCAGCATAACGCCCGTTTTCATTTGAGCAATGGTTTCATTATTGATGAGATAGCGCGTTTTTTCATTAAGCGGGCAATGCAGCGAGAGAATATCGCATTGTGGCAAAAGCGTATTGACGGCAACATACGAGACGCTCATTTTCTCCATCTCCGGTTTCTTTACCGGATCATAAGCAAGAATATTGCAACCCAGACCATGCATAATCCGGCAAAAAACTTCACCAATATGACCGGTACCAATTACACCTACCGTTTTTTTATAGAGATCAAATCCAAGCAGCCCGTTTAACGAAAAATTCTGTTCGCGGATTCGGTTATATGCCTTGTGCGTTTTGCGATTCAGCGCCATGATCATTGCCAGTGCATGCTCCGCCACGGCATGCGGAGAATAGGCGGGGACGCGTACCACTCTGATGTTGCAGATTTGAGCTGCCTTAAGATCCACATTATTGAAACCGGCGCAACGCAATGCGATGAGCGGTATATTCAGCCGGGCAAGCTGGCGGATAACTGCTTCATTAAGGCAGTCGTTGACAAAAACACATACGGCATCACTTCCATCGGCTAGAAATACAGTGCGTTCAGTCAGCTTTTCTTCCAGAAAAACAAATTCAAAACACGTATCTGCACAATATTTTGTAAATGATTCGCGGTCATACGGTTGTGTACTGAAGAAAGTAATTTTCATTGGCTGTTTCCCGGCAAGGGTACCTGCATAAAGGAAAGAAACATATGAATTGTAATGGAGCCATTTAATTGACAACGGGAAAAACGATGCGCTGGGATATTTTCTGTCATGTAGTTGATAACTACGGCGATATCGGTGTCTGTTGGCGTCTGGCACGTCAACTGGTGATGGAATTTGCTGTTTCCGTACGAATACTGATCGATAATCTGGATTCAATGCAGCGCATTTGCCCGGAAACCAACCCTGATCTGGCTGTTCAGCATATCCTGGGGATAGAGATTCTGCACTGGGTTATGCCATTTCCGGATCTTGTACCGGCAGATGTTGTGATTGAGGCTTTTGGCTGCGAATTACCCACCCGTTACGTGACAGCAATGGCTGCTGAAAAAACAGGCCCTGTATGGATCAATCTGGAGTATCTATCTGCCGAGCCATGGGTAGAAAGTTGCCACGGTCTGGCTTCTCCCCATCCTGGTTTACCGTTGATCAAATATTTTTTTTTCCCGGGCTTTACAGCAGAGACCGGTGGATTAATACGGGAAGCCGGATTATTTTCCCGGCGGGATGCGTTACAAACAAATTCAGCAGGATTGTGGCAGGAATTGGGTATCCCCGGCCCAATCCCGGGTGAAACCACCATTTCACTGTTTTGTTATAGCAGTGCCCCGACCCGTAATTTACTGGACGCCTGGGCAAATTCAGCATCACCAATTCGATGCCTGCTGCCTGAAGGTGCAGTTTCGCAGCAGGTAGCCGGCTGGGCAGGCAAATCATACCTTGCAGCGGGAGAATGCATTCAGCGCAGAAGCCTTATTTTGCAGGTTATCCCTTTCCTGTCACAGGAAAATTATGATCATTTGCTGTGGGCATGCGACTGTAATTTTGTACGCGGTGAAGATTCTTTCGTACGCGCGCAATGGGCAGCACGGCCCATCATCTGGCAGATTTATCCACAGCAGGAAAATATACATTTAACCAAACTCAATGCTTTCCTGGATCTTTATTGCCAGAATCTGATCAAAGAAGCAGCTGATGCCTTGCATGCCTTTCACCGGAGCTGGAACCGTAACGAAAACCCGGATTGGGATGCTTTCTGGACACATCAGAAAATACTGCAATCTCATGCAATCAGCTGGGCTGATCAGCTTGGGAAAATGCCCGACCTCACTTCCAGTCTGGTAGATTTTTGCAGAAACCGGCAATAATTCCTTCGCCCCACTGGGGAAGACGAAGTATAATTCCCTGTTTTTCCACAACTTATAGTAATTAGATGAAAACTGCTCAAGAACTTCGTGTAGGTAATGTGTTTATGCTCGGCAAAGATCCAATGGTCGTACTGAAAACTGAATTTTCCAAGTCGGGACGTAATTCCTCTGTAGTTAAAATGAAATATAAAAACCTGCTGACTGAATCACCAGGTGAAGCTGTGTACAAGGCTGATGATAAATTTGATGTGGTGGTACTGGAAAAGAAAGAAGTTACCTATTCCTATTTTGCCAGCCCAATGTACGTATTCATGGATGCTGAATTCAACCAGTATGAAATTGAAGAAGAAACCATGAGTGCCGCACTCAGCTTTCTGGAAGATGGCCTGCCTTGCGAAGTTGTGTTCTACAACGGCAAACCCATTTCAGTTGAGCTGCCCAATGTTGTTGTACGTGAGATTATTTATACCGAACCCGCTGTCAAAGGTGATACCACAGGTAAGGTAATGAAGCCCGCGAAAATCGCCACCGGCTTTGAACTGGCTGTACCTTTATTTTGTGAAATCGGTGACAGAATTGAAATTGACACCCGGACAAACGAGTATCGCAGCCGTGTCAAATAAACAATAGTGATATCTGTACTCAATATGCTGATATTCCGACATACACGGGGGTACTTGTATGTCGGAATAATTTACTGATAACACCACAGCGCAGAAACGGCCAGCGTTTTTATCCTGCCGAACAAGCCGATCATAACATCTCCCCCTTGATCACCTTCAGCGGCACGACGGGGGCAGACTGCCGACGGTATTCCTCATCCCACATCCGGGCTTTGTCGATCATCCAGGTAAGCGGGTAAAGATCCCCGGGAGTGAAGATTTTCCCCTCGGGCGAAATGAGCTGGTTACGCAGTAACATCCAGCCTTCCCAGGCCTTAAAGGGCAGTTCATAGCCGGTCATGATGCGCAGCAGTCGGAACGCGGCATACGGTATCCGTACGACGCCGCGTTCCCAGTACTGGACAGTCCGCAGTGAAACCCGAAGCATGTCGGCAACCTGTTGACGGGTAAGCCCCGCCAGAATCCGCGTCTCACGCATAACGTCATAGTTCACGGGTTTGTAGGGTTTACGCTTGTAACGGCGTTTACGGGGCATGGTGATACCTCACAGGCAGCGGGATATACCAGCGATGATGACGACGGTGATAAAAGGCACCTTCAAAGCGACCCTCAGCACACCAGTCGAGAATATCGCCCAGGGGAAGGCGAAGGTGACGAGCCAGGGATTCATCCGCGATCACGCCAGTTACCGAATTAGTGAAAAAATCACCTGATTTTCCAGGGTAAAAACGAGTCATTTCAGTCTCCAAAACCAATTTTAAGACTAGCGCCGGTTAGTCTAATTTTTCCCAGAATGGGAATGAATGGACTGGGTGTCAAAGAGTGCAAAACTGCCAAAATGGCAGTAAATGGACTAGGCAAAATAAAGTGCAAGGAGTGCAAAATTTGCACTGAATGGACTAGTGTTACTATGTCCATTCGGGCATTCCTCACTCCTCGCTGCGCTCGTCGTTCGGTTGCCCTCATTTCCCCCCGCTCAAAGTAGAAAATCAAACAGGTTTTGCTGAGTAACTTTTCAATTTGACATAATGCATTTCTTCCTGCGTTTTTATACCGGCAGCATGAGCACTGAATTGCGTATAATGTATATTATGTTAAACGGTGGATGATTTATTTCTGAATAAACGCTATATCGCTTACCATTAACCATTGACTCAATTGGTACTGCTAAAAAATTAAATCATACTGGGAAGGTCGGATAATGAACTACTACACTCTTCTGGAAAGTCCTGTTGATCGGTTATTGCTTATGAGTGATGACGATTTTCTGACGGGGGTGTATATGGAGATTGAGATACAGAAATTACTGCCGCGTATCATAGGGAATAGTAACTGGCGACAGGATAAAGTACCTTTCACTGAAACAATTGCTCAGCTAAACGCTTATTTTGCGAAGGAACTGATTGAGTTTGATCTGCCAATGAAAGCAATCGGAACCCCTTTCCAGCAGGCTGTCTGGCAGCAGTTAAGTACCATCTCCTATGGTGAAACTGTCAGTTACAAATACATCGCTGAGCGTATCCACCTGCCTAAAGCTGCACGTGCTGTGGGTATGGCCAACGGACAAAATCCCATTTCGATTATTATTCCCTGTCATCGTGTAATTGGCGCCAATGGCAAGCTGACGGGCTATGGCGGTGGAGTTCACCGTAAGCAGTGGTTACTGGCACACGAAGACAGGCAAACCTCTTTCACCTGATTCCTGATTATCACCTGTTCTCATAAATCTGCCTGGTAATCGCAGAATATTGTTTCAGGGACAGATTCTCTGCTCGCAACCCTGCATCAATTCCTAACTGTTCAAAATTACTGACAGTCAGGTAGTTCCGCAGCGTATTACGCAATGTTTTACGCCGCTGAGAGAATGCAGCAGTCACCAGCTCGGCAAACAGCTTTTCCTGTTCAAATGGAATAACCGGCTCCGCTCTTGGCCGCATGCACACAATGGCAGACTGGACTCGTGGCGGCGGGTTAAACGCTTCTGCAGGCACATCCAACATCTGTTCCATCTCAAACCGGTTCTGCAGCATGAGTGACAAACGCCCGTAATCCGATGTGGAAGGTAATGCCACCATACGTTCCACCACTTCGAGCTGCAGCATGAAATACATATCAATAATCAGATTGCTGAATTGAGCCAGATGAAACAGCAATGGTGTAGAAATGTTATAGGGCAGATTTCCAACGATCCGCAATCTATCCCCCAGCGCAGAGAAATCAAATTTCAGCGCATCAGCATTATGGATAACCAGCTTCTCGGTATCAGTACGAGAAAGATGATCGACAATATCCCGATCTATTTCAATAACCTGCAGCTTGTCAAGAATGCTGAGAAGCGGTCTGGTCAGCGCGCCCAGTCCAGGCCCTATCTCGATCATCCGGTCACCGGGTGCCGGATGAATGATATGGATAATTTTGGTAATGAGGTGTGTATCGACCAGAAAATGCTGGCCAAAACGTTTGCGCGGGATGTGCCGCATAGCAGTGTGCTGAGTAGGTTTTGAATAAATCTGCACACACCAGTCCGATTTTCCCGGATTTAAGGTTATGACAGAGACTGGCTTTATTGGGCTACAGCAACGGTGCGTGTTTTCTCGATGAGCATCAACGCTGTTTCAATCGCAGTATTCATACTGCCGGTTTCAGCCCGTCCGCTTCCGGCCAGCTCCAATGCCGTGCCATGATCAACAGAAGTACGAATAATGGGCATTCCCAAACTGATATTGACGCCGTGTCCAAAGCTGGCATGTTTGAGCACCGGTAATCCCTGATCATGGTACATGACAAAAATACAATCGTATTCCTTGAGCCTGGGCGGGTTGAACATGGTATCTGCCGGTAACGGACCGAGCAGATTCATCCCTTCCTGTCGCAATTTTTCCAGTACCGGGATAATTACATCGATTTCTTCCCGGCCGAGATGACCGGATTCTCCTGCATGTGGATTCAGTCCTGCCACGGCAATACGCGGGTTTTTGATCGCAAAACGTACTATCAGATCATGGTGAATGATACGCAGCTTTTGTTCCAGCCGTTCAGGTGTAATGGCTGCTGGTACATTTTTGAGTGGCAGGTGTGTCGTAGCCAGCGTTACTCGCATCCCTCCCCCGGCCAGCATCATGACTGCGTGGCTGTCAGTCAGCTCAGACAGGTATTCAGTATGCCCGGAAAATGGAATACCGGACTCACTGATAATGCCTTTATGCACCGGCGCTGTAACCATGGCATCAGCCTTACCTGTAACACAGGCTTCAACAGCCAGCCGCAACGTTTCCAGAACGTAAGCAGCATTGCTGACATCCAACTGCCCCGCTACAACAGGATTTTTAACAGGTACATGCCGCACGTGCAAGTAACCTGCCTGATGAGTACAGGTATTGGCAGCTTTCTCGTCTATCAGCTGTAAAGGTAATCCCAGTTTTCCGGCACGCTGCTCAAGTACATGGCGATCAGCAATGACTGTCATCCGGCAGGGCAAATTCTGCTGTGCAATCTGCACACATAAATCCGGACCAATGCCGGCAGGTTCACCCGCAGTTACCACCAGATGAGGAATGAAAGAAGGTGCCATATTAAACAATTACCCGGTTTTATTTACGAACAGGGGGTCACTCTGCAGGATTATCAGTTATCTTCGATCTTGTACTCGACATAAGCCTGATCCCTGAGCTGTTGTAGCCATTCCTGCACAATAGCATCCGCCTTGCGCGCATGGATGGTTTTACGAGCCATTTCGCGCTCCTGACGTTCACTGACATCCTGCGAGCGTCGCTCGATCACTTTGATCAGATGCCAGCCAAATGGAGAGCGAACCGGCTGGCTGACCTGACCAGGCAGCAGTATATTCATTGTTTGCTCAAACTCCGGCACAGTATCACCTGGCGAAACCCAGCCCAGATCTCCTCCGGCAGAGGCGCTGGCATCTTCTGAATGTGCCTTGGCAACATCCATAAAATCCGCTCCGTTATGGATGCGTTCCATGAGCTGACCAATCAGCTGACGAGCATCTTCTTCTGAAACCAGTTCACTGACTTTAATCAGAATATGTTGCGCATGGGTCTGCTCGATAATGGCTGCTTTCTTTTCCTGCTGGCGACGTGCGAGCAGTTTGAGGATATGAAAACCAATCGGGCTTCGCACAACTGGCGTAATCTCTCCGGGCTGCATTTTTATCAGCATTTCGGCAAAGGGTGAGCCCATCTGGCCAACAGGCCGCCAATCCATCTCCCCCCCCTGCATGGCATCCGATGCATCAGAAAATTCAGCAGCTACCTGAGCAAAACTGATTCCCTGGCGAAGATTCTCATAAGCTGTCTCAGCACGCTTGTGTCTGGCTTCAATCTGGGCTTCACTCATCTGTTCAGAAATCTGCACCAGAATATGGGCGATACGGTATTCTTCGTTATTAGTGGGTGAATTAGCCTGATTCTTCAGAAAATTATCAATTTCACTTTCAGTTACGTTAACGCGGCTGTTTACTTCCTGCTCTTTCAGTCGGGACATCAGGATTTCACCACGGATTTCCTCACGGAACTGGCTCATGTCTGTTCCTTCCTGAAAAAGAATCTGCCTGAATTCTTCCATAGTCAGGTGGTTATCTTGTGCAATCCGGCGCAGCGTCTGGTCAAGATCGTTATCACTGACAGTTACCCCGATTTCTTTCGCACGTTGCAGTTGTATCCGCTTAAGGATTAAACGTTCCAGCAGCTGTTTTTCCAGAATTTCCATACGTGGCAGCTGCGTGTTCTGTTTTTGCAGCTGCTGAACCGTACTATGCAGAAGTTCACTGATTTCCTGCTGAGTGATAATTTCCTCGTTCACAACCGCCACAATACGATCGAGCGGTTTAATATCATTCCGTGAATCGGAAACCCGGGCCGAAACGTTGATTGCCCATATAAAAACCAGCATGCCGATCAGAAATCTTCTGCTGATTTTCAGTTGCCTGTTACTGCCAGATTGGATCATTACAGTTCTGCCTTTGTATAGCCCGGGATACCCTGTCGCAAGACATCGATCGGATTAGTACCAATCCTCATTAAATCGTTCAATTCCAGCTGGACAAAAAAGTTGGTCGAAGTACTTTGTGATGCATCAGTAAACCGGTTAGCCACCAAACGCAGCGTCCAGCAGCACGCGTTATATTCGAGACCCACCAGACCGGCAATCAATTTATCATTCTTCAATGAATAATTGACGGCTAAAAACCCCTGCCAGTTCTTCAGAAATGACCATTGAGTGGAAAGATCAACCTGTTCCAGAACATCCCGCGTAAAGCGATAACCTGCATTTACAATCTGCCCGGGAGCAGGTCGATAGCTGATCCCTGTGCGTATTTTCTCGATCAGAAAATTATTCTGATTTAACTGCACACCTGAATCTGTCTTGATAGATTGCGTAAGATTCCCGGAAATTTCTGCGATAAAGTCTGAACCGGCTCTGGTAACCTGAGGAGAGTTAAGTAACACCCGGCGCTCAGTAAAACGGACTCTCTGACCGGCTGAAATACGCAGATACTCGTTACCCGTCGCGGAGTGGATCAGGCGGGAACTGACTGCCATCGTAATTTCATTGGCATCATTGATTCTGTCTTCGCCACTGAACCGCCTTTCCAGAAACAGCTGCGGGTAGCTAAAGTCCATTTCAGCAGAATCAAAGTTAGGTAATAACTGCTGATTTCTGTATGGAATATAGGTATAAAAAACACGGGGTTCAATGGTCTGGACAAAATTCTGGTTTCCCAGCGTGGTATCGCGTTCCATCGCAATACCGCTATCAAGGCTGAAAATGGGAACAGCCCGGCTCATATTTTTATCATCGGAATCAGGGCTTGCCGACCTGTTCAAATTATAATGTGTGTAATGAAGCGACATTCTGGGGCGAATAAACCCAAAAGAATTTTCCAGTGGAAAGCTGACACCAGGCAGTAATGTCAGGCGTTGGCCATGTGGCAAAGTAGGATGCGAGAAATTTGACCAGCTGCTGGCAAGATCAAAATCGAAACCATATACATTCCTTTTCGAAGCATTTACAGTAAATCGCGGCAGAATTTTGAAAGGAGAAGTAATCGGAATTCTCGGGTCCTGAACAGTCTGGAATTGCTGGACAAGTGTACTAAAGGAAAGCATGCCATTGCGACCCAGCTCACTGAAATAGCTGGCAAAAGCCTGTTGCAACAGGTTGGTCTGGGACGTCACAAGAATATTGTTACCCAGATCCCGGAAATAATTATGGTCTGATACCTTGTTAAAGTTAACCATTCCAAACCATCCCGAGCCCAGGTTCTGGTAATGATTAAGCTGCATT
The DNA here is from genome assembly GCF_020852615.1 of Nitrosomonas sp. Classification (GTDB taxonomy): domain Bacteria; phylum Pseudomonadota; class Gammaproteobacteria; order Burkholderiales; family Nitrosomonadaceae; genus Nitrosomonas. Next base: position 139,422 of record NZ_JADZAJ010000005.1, read on the forward strand.
CCATAACGTTTGGTGCTGGTTACCAGGTCATTTGGCAAATAATCCAGTAAAAGCTGTCCATTAAGTGCCTGTCCAATATAGCGAAACTCGTTATTCAGCATCAGGCCACGCTTGCTCATCAGCCGTGGCGTAATCGTTGCATCGTAGTTCGGCGCAATATTCCAGTAAAAAGGGACAGAAAGCTCGACTCCCCTCCTGCTGGAGTTACCCATAATGGGTGATAAAAATCCAGTCTTTCGTTCATTGCCGTAAGAAAAATTCATCCACGGCAGGTACAAAATGGGCACATCCTTAAACCGGATCGTCGCACGGCGGGCAGTTCCTTCCTTCTTGTTCTTATCCACTTCCAGATCATCCGCCAGAATGTACCAGTCATGGTTATCCTCGGGACAAGTGGTGTAGCGTACTTTTTTGAAACGATACTGTTTTTCTCCATGCAACAATAATAATTCTGCTTCACCACGTCCGCTACCATCTTTCTGAAGATAGCGCGGATTAATCAGCTCTCCTGTATCATCATTCAGATTCATCTGCAGGTAAGTGCCCCACAACGTATCGTCCGGCCGCTCAAGCATTGCATTACCTTCAACTTCAACATCATCACTGCTTTGATAGTATTTCACCCGATCGGCTGTTAAGGTTTCATCCCCGCGGCGCATGCGTACATTACCGGTTGCTTCAACTTCCTGCTGATAATACCCATCAATCCGGTCTGCTTCGATATGCACCGGCTGACTGTTTCCGGCCCGGGATGACTGATCTGCACTCATGGTCCGGACAGGAAACAGCACCAGACAGATACACAGAATCCAATGCAGTTTAAGTTTGTTCATTCAGGGCTGAAACGTTAGCGAAGTTTTTGCAGATGTATTTTTATAAAGGCGCTATTATCCGACAATTTTTCCGGATGCTCGACCAGAACAGAAACCGGGTTTCGGGTGATTTTACCTGTTTGAACCAATAATCTGACGCCGGTGGCAGATTGCCCGGAAAAGCGCATATCGCCCCGTTATTTTTATCTACCAGCTATTTCCATGCCTGATCTTAATGCTATTTTTTCTGCTGATGGACTGCTTGCGCGGACTATACCAGACTATCGTCCACGTACCCAGCAGCTGGAAATGGCGCTATCCATTTCACAGATCATTGAAAAACAAGAAATTCTGGTTGCTGAAGCCGGTACAGGAACAGGTAAAACCTATGCTTATCTGGTACCGGCTTTACTGTCCGGCGGAAAGGTAATTGTATCAACCGGTACGAAAACGCTGCAGGATCAGCTTTTCCAGCGTGATATCCCAACCATGCGTGCTGCCCTGAAAATCCCGGTAACTGTTGCATTACTCAAGGGGCGCGCCAATTATATCTGTCATTATCATCTTGAGCGCACACTGAATTCGGATCAGATTCATTTTGCCAACCGGGCAGAAGTAAAATACCTCCACCTGATTGAGCGTTATGCCGGTACCAGCAGTCATGGTGATAAAAGCGGTCTGGATAAAGTGCCGGAACAGTCTTCCATCTGGCAGTATGTCACTTCCACGCGTGAAAACTGTCTGGGATCAGATTGCCCGCATTACAAACAGTGTTTTGTGATGGAAGCCCGCAAACAGGCACTGGCAGCCGATATGATCGTCGTCAATCACCACCTGTTCTTTGCTGATGTCATGCTTCGTGATGAAGGATTGTCCGAACTGCTGCCTGCCTGCAATACCGTGATATTCGATGAAGCGCACCAGTTACCCGAAGTGGCCAGCCTGTTTTTTGGTGAATCCGTCAGTACAGGTCAGATACAGGTACTGGTGCGTGATACTGATACTGAAGCACTGCTTGAAGCCCGGGACTTCACCCCTCTTTCTGATGCCACCGCAGCTGTTGAAAAAGCGGTGCTGGACTTACATCTGACCATTACAGAAAAACATGCCCGCCTGTCTTCCACAGCAGCCGCACAGTACTCCGGATTTAGTGAGGCACGTCAGGAATTACAGGAAAAACTGACTTCACTGACGGGATTGCTCGAAACTCAGGCTGTCCGCTCCCAGGGATTGCAAAACTGCTGGGCACGAGCACAAGTCATACTCAACCGGATCAGACAGTGGCACGAGCAATCGGAATCACCGGATTCCATCAGCTGGATCGAAACCTACAGTCAAAGCCTGCAGTTCAATACCACCCCTCTATCTGTTGCAGAGATCTTCAGTAAACAGCTCCATGCCTCCGCCCGTGCCTGGATATTTACCTCTGCCACTTTGTCGGTCAAAAAGGATTTTTCCCATTACAACCGGATGATGGGGCTGTTTGATGCCAAAACAGCCAGCTGGGACAGCCCGTTTGATTATCCCAATCAGGCGCTGCTTTACGCTCCCGCTCAACTGCCTGATCCGAATACGCCACACTATACTGAAAGTATTGTCGAAGCAGCATTACCTGTTATCCGGGCAAGCCAGGGACGGGCTTTTATCCTGTGTACCAGCCTGCGCAACATGCAGCAGATTCATGATTTACTGCAAGCGTCTTTTCAACAGGAGCAGCTTGATTTTCCTTTACTGCTGCAGGGGCAGGAAACTCGCTCTGCTCTTCTGGATCAATTTCGCAAGCTGGGTAATGCGGTGCTGGTAGGCAGTCAATCTTTCTGGGAAGGCATTGATGTCCGCGGACGGGCGCTTTCACTGGTTATTATTGATCGTTTACCCTTTGCTTCACCCGATGATCCGGTGCTGTCCGCCCGTATCGAAAAAATTACCCGCGAAGGCCGTAATGCTTTCATGGAATACCAGCTGCCTCACGCCGTCATCAGTCTGAAACAGGGGGCCGGTCGCCTGATACGGGATGAAAGTGATCGTGGCGTACTAATGATCTGCGATCCGCGCCTGGTATCCAAATCCTACGGTAAACGGATCTGGCAAAGTCTACCGCCGATGAAACGTACGCGCGATCTGGAAGAAGTAAAATGTTTTCTGACAGCTGTTTGATGTATCCCGCCTCCTGATTGTTTATCAGACTCAACCATAACTGGAGACCGATATGACAACATTTATACGTATTCTTGCTTTTGCAGCTTTATTCTGGACCGGAATCGTGCTGGCTGATGGTAATCACCACGCCACATATGATATTGATCAGGAAAAACTCGGAAAAGTACACTTCCCGGTATCTTGCACACCTGCTGCACAAATTCAGTTTGATAAGGCTCTGGCAATGTTGCACTCGTTCTGGTATGACGAGGCGGAAAAAGCTTTTCAGCGGGTTATCTCGATTGATCCGGGCTGTGCCATGGGGTATTGGGGAATTGCCATGAGTCTTTACCAGCAGTTATGGGCAACCACACCAACCATGGAAGAAATGCAGCGGGCACACGATGCACTGGCACAGGTACAGCCATCCATGATTAAAACCGCGCGGGAAAAAGCCTATCTGGGTGCAATTGCCATCATCTATCCGGTAACAGAGAATGGCCATGATTACAGTGCACGCAAGCTGGCGTATGAACAGGCCATGCAACAGATTGCTGAACAATTTCCGGATGACAGCGAAGCCACACTGTTCTATGCGCTGGCATTGATTTCCAATGCATCACTGGATGACAAAACCTTTACCCGGCAAAAACAGGCATTGCATTTGCTGCAACGTATCCTGAAAAAAGAGCCGCATCATCCCGGCGTGGCACACTACATTATTCACAGCAGTGATTATCCTGAACTGGCTGCAGCCGGGCTGGATGCCGCCCGTGCTTATACGTATATTGCACCAGCAGTACCACACGCTTTGCACATGTCCTCGCATATCTTTGTCCGGCTGGGGCTGTGGCAGGATGTCGTGCAATCCAATCTGGCTGCTTGCCGGGCCTCTCAGGAACATGCTTCAGATAACTACGGAGATGACATTCACTATAAGGACTATCTGCTGTATGCCTATTTACAGTTGGGTGAAACGGAGAAAGCACGTGCAATTGTGCAGGAAATACTGACGACAGATCAGGCGCATCCGCATAACACCACAATTGCCTACGCCTTTGCTGCTATTCCGGCACGCTTTGCTGCCGAGCGTGGTGACTGGCACGCAGCAGCCGGATTGAGCGTTCATCCGGCAAATTTTCCATGGCAGCAGTTTGGCTGGTGTGAAGCACTCACCCACTTTACCAGAGGGATGGGAGCGGCCAGAACCGGTGATACAGACGAGGCACGACAAAGCCTGCAACGATTAACCGTGTTGCGTGATCACGATTACACTGCGCATCAGGATTACACTGCCGGCCAAATTGAAATCCAGCGTTTGACAGTGGCTGCCTGGATTGCACTGGCAGAAAATCATGCTGAAGAAGCACTGCAACTGATGCATGCAGCGGCTGATCTGGAAGACTCAACTGAAAAAGATAATGTCACCCCGGGTTCCATCCTTCCGGCACGTGAATTACTTGGGGAATTATTGCTGACACTGGATCAGCCTGCAGCTGCACTTAAGGAACTGGAAGCTTCCCTGCAACGTACACCTAACCGGCGCAATAGCATTTCACTCGCAGCCAGAGCTGCAAAGAAGGCGGGTGATCTACCCAGGGCAGACCGCTATGAACGGCAATTTCAGGCGTTGCAGTACAAGGAACCGGGTTAATTTGTTTTCGTTATTCAGCTTTTCAATCCGCGATAGCCAATATCCCGGCGCATCTGGCAGCCATCGAAATGAATATTTTTTACAATGGCATACGCTTTGGATCGCGCCTGCTGAATAGTTTCACCCAGAGCTGCCACACTCAGCACGCGCCCACCTGCAGTCAGGATTTGCTCTCGATTTTCACTGCTTGTAGTGGTGCCGGCATGAAAAATATGAAATTCATTAGCGTTACGCTGATCCGCCATTGCGCTTTCCAGTCCATGAATAACATCATTTTTCCTGGGATTGTCCGGATAACCGTGAGCGGCCATGACAAGGCATAAAGCAGCGCGAGTATCCCACTCGGCATTGATTTGATCCAATGTGCCACTGGCAGCGTGATTGAGCAGCGTAAACAAATCTGTCTTCAGTCGCAGCAAAATGACTTGAGTTTCCGGGTCACCCAGACGGCAATTAAATTCCAGTACCCTGATATCTCCATGAGGAGAGATCATCAGCCCGGCGTAAAGAAATCCTGTGTAAGGCTGCGCCTGCTGTGCCATGCCACGGATGGCAGGCATAATAATGGCTTGCATGATTTTGTCATGCAAATCCGGGGTAATAACGGGGGCAGGAGAATAGGCTCCCATACCGCCCGTGTTCGGCCCTTCATCATTATCCAGTAAACGTTTGTGATCCTGGCTGGTAGCCAGTGGTATGACATTTTCTCCATCTGATAACACAATAAAACTGGCTTCCTCGCCTGCCAGATATTCTTCAATCAGGATCTGCGACCCGGCTGCACCCAGTTTGTTGGCAACCAGCATGGTATCAATGGCGGAATGCGCTTCTTCCCGTGTTTGCGCGATGATGACGCCCTTACCGGCGGCCAGTCCATCCGCCTTGATCACAATCGGGACATCGTGCTGACCAATATAGCGATGGGCAGCTGCGGCATCACGGAATGATTCGGACATTGCTGTCGGTATGCCGTGCTTTAACATGAACGCCTTGGCGAAACTTTTGGAGCCTTCCAGTTGCGCGGCATAGCGGACAGGTCCCACTATCTTCAAACCGGCTGCCTGGAAGGCATCGACAATACCTTCAGTCAATGGTGCTTCCGGGCCGACGACAGTCAGATCAATTTTTTCCTGTTGCGCAAACGCTACCAGATCAGGGATAGCAGTCACCGGAACATTCTTTAATCTGGATTCCAGCGCGGTTCCCGCATTACCGGGAGCAACAAAAACAGTTTCAACCTGCGGGGATTGGGCCAGCTTCCAGGCAATAGCATGTTCTCTGGCGCCGCTGCCAATTACGAGTAGCTTCATTATTGGTTCAAATGGAATTTAAAAATGCGCAGTCGCCACTTAATGCCTGAAATGCCTGACACCGGTAAAAACCATGGCTACCCTCTGTTCATTGGCGGCAGCAATGACTTCTTCGTCGCGAATACTGCCACCGGGCTGGATCACAACGCTGGCACCAGCCTGCGCAAGCACATCCAGACCATCCCGGAACGGGAAGAATGCATCGGACGCGACAACTGAACCATGCAGATCAAGATTGGCCTGACCTGCTTTGATCGAAGCGATACGTGCGCTGTCCACCCGGCTCATCTGACCGGCGCCGATCCCCAATGTCTGGCCATTAGCACAAAATACGATCGTATTGGATTTGACGAATTTCGCTACCCGCCAGGCAAACAGGCAATCCTCGATTTGTGCGCTGGTGGGTTTGATTTGTGTTACTACCTGCAACTGATCGGCTGTGACGTTGAGATCATCCGGTGTTTGCACCAGTAATCCACCATCAACCCGCTTCAGATCATAGCGATTACCATGCGTACCGAGCGGAACGGTAAGCACGCGGATATTGGCCTTGCTGGCCAGAAGCTGTCTGGCTTCTGCACTGAATTCCGGTGCAATGATGACTTCGACAAATTGCTGCAATATGGCTTTGGCCAGATCCGCTTCAACTGGGCGATTAAGCGCGATAATGCCGCCAAAAGCGGATACCGGATCAGTGGCAAATGCCTTCTGGTAAGCAGCCGGCAGATTTTCCGCAACTGCTACTCCACAGGGGTTGGCGTGTTTGACGATAACGCAGGCTGGCTGGTCAAAAGTTCTGACACAGGCCCAGGCTGCATCAGTATCGGCAATATTGTTATATGACAATTCCTTGCCCTGCAATTGCTGATAATCTGCCAGACTGCCGGCAACATCGGCAATATCACGATAAAACGCAGCCTGTTGATGCGGGTTTTCACCATAACGCAAGGATTGAGCCAGCGTGAAACTGAGATTGAGTTGATCCGGGAAAGGTTTGCGCCGTGAATCTGCTGATTCCAGTGCAGTCAGATAATTGCTGATGGCGCCATCATAGTGAGCAGTATGCGAAAAGGCTTTTTTGGCCAGCTGAAAACGATAATCCTGATCTACTGATCCGTTACTGGCGCGCATTTTTTCCAGCAATATCCCGTAATCCTGCGGATCGGTTACAACAGCCACTCGCTGGAAGTTTTTGGCAGCTGCCCGGATCATGGTTGGGCCACCGATATCAATATTCTCAATCGCCTCTTCAAACGAACAATCGGGCCGGGCAATTGTTTGGCTAAATGGATAAAGGTTAACCACTACCAGATCAATTGTCGGAATTTGTGCCTGTTCCATCGTCTGCCGGTGCTCAGGTAAATCCATTCTGGCGAGAATACCCGCGTGTACTTTGGGATGCAGCGTCTTGACCCGGCCATCAAGCATTTCAGGGAATCCGGTATAGTCACTCACTTCAATAACAGGAATTCCGGATTTTTGAAGTAACTTTGCAGTGCCACCGGTTGAAAGAATCGTAATGTTGAACTGATGCAGGACTGTTGCCAGTTCAACCACACCCGTTTTGTCCGAAACACTGATTAATGCCTGTTTTATATTCATTTAAAAATTATCCGATCTGATGTTTGATTAACCGGTTGCGCAAGGTATTGCGATTGATACCAAGTAAATCAGCTGCTTTACTCTGATTGCCCTGAGCGTATTGCATGGCGATTTCAATAAGTGGTTTTTCCACACTGTGTATTACCATTTCATAAATGGGGCATGGTTTTTCACCATCCAAATCCTGAAAATAGGCTTCTACTGCCCTGCGAACGCAAAGTGCAATTTCATTTTCGTTGATTACAGTCATGCCTCAATGGCCTCTTCATCAATATAGGTAAGGGTGTGACCCTGATCGGCGAGTTCAGAGAAGAATTGCTGCGTGGCCGACAGCTGTTCTTCAACGGTTGCGAGACGATTCATCGCATGGCGAAAAGCGGCAGAGCCGGCAAGTCCACGCGTATACCAGGAGATATGTTTGCGTGCTATCCGTACGCCAGAATATTCGCCATAGAAAAGATACAGCTCTTGCAGGTGATCAATCAAAACACGCTGAATTTCAGCCACTTCAGGAGAAGGCAGGAAATTTCCTGTCGTCAGATAATGATGGATCTCCCGAAAAATCCAGGGTCTTCCCTGAGCAGCCCGCCCAATCATGACAGCATCAGCACCGGTATATTCAAGCACTTCCTTCGCTTTTTCCGGTGTATTGATGTCGCCATTGGCGATAATCGGGATATTGATCGCCGCCTTGACAGCGGCAATAGTGTCATATTCAGCCTGTCCCCGGTAAGCACAGGCACGTGTACGGCCATGAATGGCTAACGCCTGTATACCGCTGCTTTCCGCAATCCGTGCAACACTGACTGCATTTTTATGCTGCGTATCCCACCCGGTTCTGATTTTCAGTGTTACCGGAACATCTACGGCCTGCACTACCGCATCAAGAATCCTGCTGACCAGAATTTCATCTTTCAGCAAAGCTGACCCTGCCATCACATTACAGATCTTTTTGGCCGGGCAACCCATGTTGATATCAATGATTTCGGCACCCTGATCAGCATTGTGGCGTGCAGCCTGTGCCATCATGGCCGGATCTGCCCCTGCGATCTGTACCGAAACCGGCTTTACTTCTCCTTCATGGCTGGCACGGCGCCGGGTTTTTTCTGATCCATACAGCAGGGAATTACTGGAAACCATTTCCGATACAGCCATCGCAGCTCCCATCCGTTTGCATAGTTGCCGAAAGGGACGATCGGTCACTCCCGCCATGGGAGCTACGACCAGCTTATTTTTAAGCGAATAGGAACCAATTTGCATGTGGCAGACAAAGCTCGTTATAAAAATATTAGGGGGGAAACCCGGCGGCTGCAAGGTAATGCCGGCCACCATACAAATTCAGCGAACCTGATTGAAAAACCGTCTCAACTGCCAGAGGTGAGTAAATCCGGGCTGTACGTTCCGGGGGAATGCGGAATTATCCAACAAACCAGCCTTTACTGCCAAATATCATCTGGCGCGCCACCCATTGCCGGGCTGGCGGCAGGATATCCAGCGCTGTCAGTCCCAAGCCATTGCAAGCCTGAACCAGTGATATGTCTGCTGTGAACAGTTTTACCAGAGAATCCGTAAATAGCCGGCTCATATGTTTATCGCCCTGACGCCGCCTGCTGTAGGCCGCCAGCATCCTGGCAGAACCTGGTTCACCCGGTGTGTCTGACGGGATACGGGTAATTTCACTGGCAAGTTCCCATGCATCACGCAGCCCAAGATTGAAACCCTGACCGGCGACCGGATGAAGGGTCTGTGCAGCATTCCCGATCAGGACAGACCGATGGCCAATGATAGTCGATGCATGTTTAAGAATCAGCGGGAAGCTTGAACGCTGACCAACACAGATAAAATCACCCACACGATTGCCGAATTGCTCGTGCAGATGCAGCAGAAACGACTTGTCATCCAGTTTCAATATTTTATTTGCGGTGGCAGCGGGCATCGTCCATACCAGCGCATATCCTTCACTTGCCGGCAGTAATGCCAGGGGCCCATTCAGCGTAAAACGTTCAAATGCCGTTTCCGGCAAGGCTGATTCAACCTTGACATTAGCCACAATGGCCATCTGCCGATAGTCATGGGCATAATATCGAACCCCATCAATCTGCTCCGCAAGTTTTCCACCATCTGCCAGCACCAGCAATTTGGCACATACCTGTTTGGTTACTCCTGCCTGCTGGTACGTTACCTGCGCCAATGGCAAATCAGTTCGAACGGCAGTTACCAGCGCATTGATCCGATAAACGGCACTGCTGCTCCGCACCGCTTGTCCCATGGAATGATAGAGATTATGGTAGTTAACTACATACCCCAACTCCGGGACATCGGCATCTTCCGGCGTAATAACGGTATGGCCGAAATAGCCCCGGTTAGAAATATGAATTGTGGTAATGGGTGTGGGCTGTATCAGGTTTTTCCAGATACCCAGCCGTTGCAGAATTAACCGGCTGCCGTATGAAAGCGCCAGTGGACGCGGATCATCCACTTTTTCAGGCAATTCACGTGCCTCCAGCAGCAGAACTGAAAATTCATACTCGCGCAAAGCCAGTGCCAGCGCCATTCCAACCGGGCCACCACCTGCAATGACAATATCAAATTGCTCAACTACCATCATTACTTAAACAAGCTGATTGACCAGACATGCTGACTTTATCCCCTGCTTCCCAATCTATGATTTTTTACCGGCAGCGCGACTCAGCTGACCCGGCATGGGCATCCAGCCCTTCTCCTTTTGCCAGAATAGAGGCTATTTCACCCAGTCTGGATGCTCCGGTCGCTGAAACCTGGATCAGGCTGGTTCGTTTCTGAAAATCATATACCCCCAGTGGTGAGGAAAAACGTGCTGTGCCGGAAGTGGGAAGAACGTGGTTAGGTCCGGCACAATAATCTCCCAGCGCTTCACAGGTATATCGCCCAAGAAAAATTGCACCGGCATGCCGGATGCTGTCCACCCATTGCTCTGGCTGATCAACGGACAGTTCCAGATGCTCAGGCGCAATCCGGCTGGCAATTTCACAGGCTTCTCTCAGATTGCGTACATGAATCAAGGCACCGCGATTTTCCAGTGAAGCACGAATAATGGCCCGGCGTGGCAGTGTATCAATCAGGCGGGAGATGCTGTCTGCCACTGCGGCAAGAAATGATTGATCCGGGCTCAGTAAAATTGATTGTGCCTGTTCATCATGTTCGGCCTGTGAAAACAGATCCATGGCAATCCAGTCCGGATTGGTTTTTCCATCACAGATCACCAGAATTTCTGATGGCCCTGCCAGCATATCAATACCGACTGTGCCAAAGACATGCCGTTTTGCTGCTGCCACATAGGCATTACCTGGCCCGACAATTTTATCCACCCTGGGAATGGTTGCCGTACCATAAGCCAGAGCGGCAACGGCCTGTGCCCCTCCAATGGCGAAAACACGATCCACTTCACAGATTGCAGCGGCGGCCAGTACCAGCGGGTTTTTCTCGCCTTTGGGCATTGGCGTTACCATGATTAACTCCCCGACACCAGCCACGCGAGCAGGAATCGCATTCATCAGTACGGAAGAAGGATAAGCCGCCTTGCCTCCGGGAACATAAAGTCCCACCCTATCCAAAGCGGTAATCTTCTGTCCCAGCCGCGTACCGTCCGGTTCAACATAATCCCATGATTGGGATAACTGTTTTTCATGGTAGACCCGTATACGAAAAGCAGCCTGTTCCAGCGCGTCGCGCTGTGCTCTGCCCAGAGCCGACAGCGCAGATTTTAATTGATCCCGTGACAGCTCAATTTCTTCAACCCGGGTAATTCCCGGGTTATCAAAGCGGCGTGTAAATTCAAGCAGTGCATCATCCCCATGAGTTCTGATCTGACGCAGAATTTGGGTTACAGTTCGCTCGATCTCACTATCGACAGAAACTTCAAAACTCAACAATTTGTCAAGCTCTGCCTGAAAATTCACATCGGCTGATGACAGCTGCCTTATTTGAATCATGGTAATTTTGGAATCGCTGGATTACGGGTTTTCTGGAATCGCCGCACTGAAGGCTTCCAGTAATGGCTGTATCGTGGTGTTTTTCAGCTTCAGTGCTGCCTGATTAGCAATCAGGCGGGCTGAAATCGGCATAATCTCTTCGACTGCATGTAAATGATTGGCTTTGAGTGTACTGCCGGTTGAGACCAGATCGACAATGGCATCCGCCAAATCAACCAGTGGCGCAAGCTCCATCGAACCGTACAGCTTGATCAGATCGACATGCATCCCTTTTGCAGCAAAATGACTGCGTGCAGTTTTTACGTATTTGGTAGCCACACGCAAGCGGGCGCCGCGAAATACTGCCGAGGCATAATCATAATCATCCCGTACTGCAACCATCATGCGGCATCGGGCAATTTTCAGATCAAGCGGCTGATACAGCCCAATGCCGTCATGTTCCAGCAGCACATCTTTCCCGGCCACACCCAGATCTGCCGCTCCGTATTGCACATAGGTCGGTACATCTGTGGCACGCACCATAACAAGTCTGACATCCGGTCGGTTGGTCCCAATAATCAGTTTACGCGAGGAACCGGGATCATCGCTCGGAATGATCCCGGCCGCCTGCAGAAACGGGATGGTGTCTTCAAAGATCCGCCCTTTGGAAAGGGCAATGGTAATGTCGGACATCAACAGTCGTTATCCAAGATTTGCCGCAGCAAATTCCCAGTTAATCAGTTTGTCGATTACCGTGTTGACATAATCAGGACGGCGATTCTGAAAATCCAGATAGTAGGCATGTTCCCATACGTCAATCGTCAGCAGCGGACGAATGCCACGCGTCAGAGGCGTATCTGCGTTACCCGTTTTAATGATGGTTAATTTGGACCCCTCCTGGGCAAGCCAGGCCCAGCCACTACCAAATTGTGTGACAGCCGCATTGGCAAACTCCTGTTTGAAAACCGCCACACTGCCAAAGGCTTCTTCAATTTTCTGTTTCAGTGCGGCAGGTGGCTCCCCTCCTCCTTTGGGGCTGAGGCTGTGCCAGTAAAACATGTGATTCCAGATTTGTGCTGCATTATTAAAAATACCTGCTTTATCCGCCTGGCCGGCTGTAGCTGTGATGATCTGCTCCAGTGACTGCCCGGCAAACGCCGTTCCTGCAACGAGCTTGTTCAGGTTATCAACATAGGCCTTGTGATGTTTGCCATAGTGAAAGCTCAGTGTGTGCGCGGAAATAACCGGCTCTAATGCATTATCGGCATAAGGAAGTGGTGCCAGCACGTAGGCATCTCCTGATTGCGCAGCTTTCGAAAAATTATCCAAATTAGTACTCATTTTCTCTCCTTTATTTCTGAAAATGGATTTTAATATTGAAAACATAAGGTTGGACGATATAAATGGGAAAAATTATTGACTGTTGTTTGTCACTTCAGTTGCGAAGGTTACCTGATTGTATCCGGCCAATCTCGCAGCTTCCATTACTGTGATTACCGATTGATGCGTTGCCTTTGCGTCAGCACTGATAATGATGATCGGATTTTCCTGGTTTCTGGCCGCCCCCTGTAAAGCATCACGCAGACCTTCAATACTGGAAAACTTAATCGGAACAAGGTTAACCGTATAATTCCCTGTTGCACTGACTGACACATCTATCACCTTTGAGGTATCCGGGGCCTGGTCGGCTTCAGTGGCGGCAGCCTGGGGTAATGTTATTTCCAGCTCTGAGAATTTTGAATACGTTGTGGTAATAACCAGAAAAATGAGAATTACCAGCAACACATCAATCATTGGTATGAGGTTGATCTCCGGCTCTTCTTTTTTTTGTCCTCGTTGAAAGTTCATTGATATCTTTCCGGATAATAGATCAATAAAAAACAGCCGGTTGTCATCTTTCTGCTGGAATTACGGTAGCGGATATAAACGTTACGCTCCCGAAACTTGCGGGTTAACAGACTTATTCTAGTTTATTATTACCACTTTCACCATGCCCAGGCATATTTTGAACTGTTCCTGTTTTCTGTAGAAGGTTGCATGTGGATCATCCAGTAGTCAGTATTGTAATGGGCAGCAGCAGTGATTGGCCGGTCATGCAGCATGCTGCAGATACCCTGAAAAACTTTAATATCCCACACGAAGCCCTGATAATTTCGGCACATCGCACACCTGACAGGATGTTTGAATACGCTGAAACTGCCCGTAATCGTGGAATCAGATGCATTATTGCCGGAGCAGGAGGAGCAGCCCACCTCCCTGGCATGATTGCCGCCAAAACCACTCTTCCTGTTTTGGGGGTTCCAGTTACATCAAAACATCTGCAAGGGGTAGATTCACTTTTATCCATCGTGCAGATGCCAAAAGGGGTGCCTGTTGCCACTTTTGCCATCGGAGAAGCAGGTGCTGCCAATGCCGCGCTGTTTGCCGCCGCCATTCTGTCTGGTGAAGATATTTTACTTGCTGAAAAACTTGATCAATTTCGTAAAGATCAGGCAGCGTCTGTCGCCGCAATGGCCCTCCCGGAATTATGATGTATATAAAACCAGGCGCTATGCTGGGTCTGCTGGGTGGCGGACAGCTGGGAAGAATGTTTGTCATGGCGGCACAGCAAATGGGGTACCGGGTGACCGTACTTGATCCGGCAACCGAGAGCCCGGCCGGAAGTGTTGCAGAACGCCATTTACAGGCAGATTATCTGGATGAACAGGCGCTTGACGAATTAAAATCAACATGTGCTGCGGTAACTATCGAATTTGAAAATGTACCTGCCCGGGCGTTACGTTATCTGGCGGAGCATTGTATTGTCAGCCCCGGTGCTGAGAGTGTTTCAATTGCACAGAATCGGATCCTCGAAAAACAGTTCCTTGCTGAAAATAATTTTCCGATTGGACCATTTACTGTTATCCGCGATGAGCAGGATATTTCCAGGATAGACACATCGCTGATTCCGGGCATACTTAAAGCCAGTCAGTTTGGTTATGATGGCAAAGGACAAATATCAGTTGACGATGCAGGGAGCCTGCCCGAAGCATTCTCAAAACTTGGAAATAAACCCTGCGTGCTGGAAAAACGGTTACCTCTTGATCGTGAAATCTCCGTTATCCTGGCACGTGACAATCTTAATCAGATTGCTCTATTCCCTGTTCCTGAAAACCGTCATGAACAGGGTATTCTGGATATGAGCATTGTTCCGGCTGCGTTACCGGATGAAATTATTGGGAAAGCACGCACCATTGCTCAACAAATTGCCATACGGCTGAATTATATTGGTGTGCTGTGCGTAGAGTTTTTTGTGCTGGCTGATGGCAAGGTTCTTGTAAACGAAATTGCCCCCCGGCCGCACAACAGTGGGCACTATTCACTAAATGCCTGTATTACTTCTCAATTTGAACAACAGGTTCGTGTTTTATGTGGATTGCCTCATGGCAGTACTCAGCTGATACAAGCTGCTGTCATGACAAATATACTCGGAGATCTGTGGAAAAATGGTGATCCCGACTGGAGTCTGATATTAGGCAATCCCCAGGCCAAATTACATTTATACGGAAAGCACGAAGCAAAACCGGGAAGAAAAATGGGACATTTCACTGTACTGGCAGATACAGTTGAGCAGGCCATGCAGCAATCCACACAAATCAGATCAGCTTTGCGGCGCTGATACGGGATATTTATAAACGAATAACATCATGTCAAACACAACAGCACTGTTTGAGACCAGCATCACCAGCCTGCCCTTATTACACCGGGGTAAAGTGCGCGATCTCTATGAAGTGGATGAAAATAATTTACTGATTGTACAAACTGACCGTATTTCAGCATTTGATGTGGTGTTACCGACCACGATCCCGGAAAAAGGGAAAATTCTGACAAAAATCTCCCGCTTCTGGTTTGATAAGCTTGCCCATATTATTCCGAATCATCTCACCGGAATCGCCCCCGAAACCGTTGTTCACCCCCGTGAGCGCGATCAGGTTGCAGACCGTTCTTTTGTGGTCAGAAAACTGAAGCCTTTACCTGTTGAAGCCATTGTTCGCGGTTATCTCTCTGGTTCAGGATGGAAAGATTATCAACGCACCGGTACCATTTGTGGCATCACCCTCCCGAAAGGGTTGCGGGAGGCCGATAAAATTCCAGGTGGTGCAATTTTTACCCCATCGACCAAGGCGGAAGCAGGGTCGCATGATGAGAACATCTCCTGCGCTGCCTGCGAACAAATTCTGGGAGCACCATTAGCTTCAGCTGTCAGCAAATATGCTGTGGCACTTTATACAGCCGCTGCTGATTATGCGCTGACACGGAATATTATTATCGCGGATACCAAATTTGAATTTGGCCTGGATAAAGCCAGTCAGATTTATTTGATTGATGAGGCTTTAACACCGGATTCTTCACGCTTCTGGCCCGCAGAAAGTTATGAGCCGGGGAAAACACCGCCCAGCTATGACAAACAATTTATTCGTGACTGGCTGGAACAGACTGGCTGGAATAAGATTCCACCCGCACCTTCTATCCCGGATGACGTTCTTGCCAAAACGATAGAAAAATACCGGCAGGCTTACCAGGTACTAACAAGGTAGCTGAAGGCGGCTTTCTGTTACAAAACGAATCAGAATCATTCAGGCCACTACCCCGCTACTGTATTTCTTCAATCGGAAACGGGCACCCCACTAAAAATCCCTGGATATAATCAATCCCGATTTTTGCCAATCTTTCCCGAATATCCTGCGTCTCAACCAGCTCACCTATTGTTCCAATTTTTAGGGCATGTGCAAATTTGCTGATATTTTCAACTTTTTTCAGATCTTCCGCATCACGCAATATGTTACAGATCAGGCTGCCATCTATCTTTAAAAAATCAGCCCGAATATGCTTCAGCAAATCAAACGAACTGCGATCATGGTTAAAACTGCATAACGAAATAAGGCAGCCAGATTGCCGTAATTTTTTTACAAATTGAGCTGTGTTTTGCAAATTATCCATTGCATCAGCTGTTTCAATTTCGAAACATAGTTTCCCCGGTTCAATTTTGACAGCGTTCAGCAATTGCCGAATATGATCAGCAAACAGTGGATCGTTTAACGTACTCCGTGCCAGATTAATCCCAAACGAAACTCGCGATCCCTGTTTCTGTTTAGCAATGTAATGAATTATTTTTTCAGCCACCCACTTATCTAAACGTGGCATCAGGTTATATTTTTCAACAAAGGGCAGAAAAGCACCCGGAGGAATCAGGTTGGATTCCTCCTCCGCCATTCGTATGAGTACCTCATAGCAAATTGGCACTTCCTGATCCGATCTTGCAGCAACTATGCTTTGGCAGTACAGATGGAATTCATTCTGCTCGATAGCCTGAATAATTCGCTTTGAAAAATCTACAGACACCCAGGCTACTTGTTGATCCGTGTTCTTACCTGAAATCTGTGTATCTTTAGTTCCCTGTAATTGCTTTTGCCAGGCCGCTACCTGATCTCCCATATTTTGCGGCAGTATTTCCCCTTTTTTCATTAATCGCGGAGTGTAAAGCATATAAAACCCTATCACCCTGCCAGCCGAATCAAAGTGCGGCATAAAATGACCTGTAACCAGACACGCTGACTGATTTGCAAGTTGCTGAACATATTGGTTCTGTACAGTCTCTCCTGAGAGTACGCGTTCAATAGCAACACCAATATCAAAAAATAACGATTGATTAAAAAATTCTTTAAGGAATCTGTTTTCCACTTGCTCAGATCGTAATCCAAACCATTGCCGGAAGGCCCGGTTGTGGTACTGGCACTGTTGCTCTGTACTAAAATAAGCGAGCATTACTGGAAAGTTTTCATCTACGATCTGTAGCTTTGCCTTACTCTCTGAAGAAGTTTTTTCAGCCCAGAGCCGATATTTAATCTCATTAGCCAAGCGCTCTTTTTGTGCTGCTAATTGCGCGAATTGCTTTGCAAAAACTTTTTCGGTATGTGCAATTTGTACAATCATCACCAGAATTGCTGCCAGCAGGATTACCCATAATCCGGCAACAATATATGAGTCAGTCGTAATTAAAGAATGATCCAATGCAATTAATAAAGCCATGACAACAACTGCTGCCATGGCCGATAAGAAAGGTTTAATCGCACTGATTTTTGAAGTGGTACGCATAGCCATATTCAGGAGCATTTATCGAAATACTTATTCCCCAAAAAACTGACAGCAAATTAGCTGTAAACACTCAGCGGGTGTACTGAAGCCCAGAATTTCCAGAAATCACCAGGCGTTACTACAAAATCCCGGGTGGCATTTTCATTGACTGCAGTCAATTTTAATTGCCGAATTTTTTTCTTTCTCAGGGCCTGGAGTAATGGTAAAAACCAGTTTTTTTCCAGGTTAACCAACTCGTTCCGCCAGCTGTACGCATCCCTGTATTGAGCATATTTCTGCAGATCATCCAGCACAATCAATTGCCTGCCCACGTTACTGGAATGATTGAGTAATGCATCTGCATCTTTCGGTAAAGGATGGTGCATACCCCCCCCTGCTTCTGCCAAAGCCCGGGTAAATAAGTTATTTCCCCAAACGCTGTCATAGGTTGAATGTATCTTTGCAGGCCGGACTCCACCTCCCCACACCCACAAACTGTTTATTGGCAGCTCACCTCGCATTTCTCTGGCCTGATTTATCGGGTGCTCATAAAAAATCATCTGGATTTCATTAATCCTGCTGTTCCAGCTCCTGCTGTTTTTTCCCTGCGGCAAAAGGTTGTTGATGTTTTTCCCGGCAGCTTCGCTCAATAAAAATGTTTTTAAATCCGGAATCTCATTGCATTTCAGGTACCAGCGATTGGGGTGAAGGGGCAGTAAAGCTGCTCCATCATCTGAAAGAAGCTTATTGATACTATCGGCAAGAGAATTTGCTTCCTTTAAGGAAATATTCAGAATGTGACTATCTCCAAGGAGTATGTGGTTATTTTCGATTCGCAAATAAACCGGATCAGCTCGCAGCCAGTAATTTTCTCCAATTTCAATTTTATTTTCTTCATGTAACAGCATGATCGAAGCTACAGGCCAATCATGTTGTTTATCAACATTAAAATTTTTACATAGCCAGGATTCCAATACCTGCCCTGCAGCTGTAGCACTATCACTTTTAGCCAGAATAGTTTCCAAAGCGGGCAATTTCAAATCACGATAGATATCAGTTAGTGATCTATCCGGCCAAAACATATCAGGAATAAATAAATGCAGATTCATTTAAAGTAAAAAAATAAAAGACTTGAAAATAAATAATTATTGTGACTTGAAGATATGTATTTTTCAGCCCGGCTATAGATCTTATCTACTGCTTAAGTATCTCGCTGTTATGCTCTGTGTACATTGCTTCATCTCGTACCATCCGGTTTCAGAGGCACCTTTATAAATTAATAAGAACCATTAGTTGCATATTTGTCAGATTTGAATATAATTTTAAGAATCGTTCTCATTATTAAATGCAGGCATAGCTGGCAGGCCTTAAGTATAGAACGTGAATCTGAAAACTATTCGACAAAAAATATCTTTCATGTATATTTGTTTATGCAAGGGCGTAACTGATCGTGATATCTGTCAGGCTGTAAAACAGGGCGCTGTAAGGATGCGTGATCTGAGAAGCAGCCTGGGTGTTACCGGACAGTGTGGTGTTTGTGCTTGCCGTGCCAAAATGACGCTGGATAAAGCATTAAGCCAGGAATTTGCTCAGCAGGCTGGTGTCAGGTCATTGTAAAAACCGTACCCGGTTTGCCGGTATTTGTTAACAGTTCATTTATAGAGAAAAACCATGAAAGGGAATGCCGATATTATTCGCTGGCTAAATCGTCAGTTACAGCATGAATTGACTGCGATCAATCAATACTTCCTTCATGCGCGTATGTATAAAAACTGGGGATTTAACAAACTGGGATCGCATGAATATCACGAATCTATTGAAGAGATGAAACATGCAGATCAATTGATTGAACGTATTCTTTTTCTTGAGGGGCTGCCTAATCTGCAAGAACTTGGCAAGTTATTGATTGGTGAAAATGTACAAGAATGTATCTCTTGTGACTTAGAGCTGGAGCGTACTGCCAGGGAAACACTTATCAGTGCAGTCGCCGCTTGTGAAACAGCTCAAGATTTTGTCTCACGTGAAATTTTCAAGGAAATTCTGGAAGATACAGAAGAGCATATTGACTGGCTGGAAACTCAGCAGGATATGGTTCAAAGTATCGGGTCACAAAACTGGCTGCAAAGTCAGATTTAATTTTCTGAGCGTATTTCACTGGTGGCCAGGTTGTAAACCGGTTCTGTCTGTCTATGCAGACTGTTAAAGATCAGGATATACAGTAGAATACTGTGCATAGTGAACTAGGTTTATTACTATGACTATCCATTGTACCCAGTGCAACAGCGGTCGTGTCTACAGGTCAAGATTAAGACCTGGTGAGCGTACTCCCGCCCATTTATTGCTGGCTCCTTATCGCTGTCGTGACTGCAAAACGCGTTTCTGGGGGCGGGACAGCAATGCCTATCTGGTTACTGCTGTAGGAATAGGTAGTGTACTTCTACTGGGCTCCCTTACTTGGATAGGATTTTCTTCTGATGAATCAGTAGAAAGAAGCCCGCTGTTACAGCCACAAACAGCATCTACCATAGATTCACTTCAATCCAGTTCCCAACTTCCCTCTCCCAGCCCGTCAGCCAAACCGACACTTACTGAAGCAATTGCACGTGGAGAGAATATTGATCTTCAGTCAGTTAAAAGTGAGAACACAAACATTTTACCTAATCCGGACGATAACCGGCTTTATACAATTAATTTATTCCTTGAAAAAGCAAAAAAAGGTAATGCGGACGCCCAATACCAATTGGGTATTCTGTATCTAACCGGGAAAGGGACACTTCAGGATTTTTCAGAAGCGTCAAAATGGTTTATTTCTGCAGCTGAACAAAATCACCCACTTGCACAATATGAGCTGGGGTTGCTTTATCAAATTGGTCAGGGTGTGGAAATGGATAACGAAAAAAGTTATATGTGGTTGAATCTGGCAGCAGCTGCTGGTATAGAACAGGCTGCACTTGCTCGAGACAAGGTCATGCGATTGCTTAGCCGTACTCAACTTGCTTCAGCACAAAAAGCGGCCCGGGAATGGCTTACTTCCAGAAATAAATCTGAAAAATAAATTCCTTCCCCGAGCTTGATAAATCAGTAAAAAACACTCCAGCCTTTAGAGTGCTTTTACCATATCCTCAACAACCTTTTTGGCATCACCGAATACCATCATGGTCTTGTCCATATAGAAAAGATCGTTATCCAACCCTGCATAACCAACAGCCATACTGCGCTTGACAACCATCACTGTGCGCGCCTTATAGGCTTCCAGAATCGGCATTCCGTAAATTGGACTACCCTGCACATTTGCAGCCGGGTTAACCACGTCGTTTGCACCCAGTACAAGAACAACATCCGTATTCGGGAAATCACTATTGATTTCGTCCATCTCCTGTACCATCTCGTAAGGAATTTCAGCCTCTGCAAGTAAGACGTTCATATGCCCCGGCATACGGCCTGCAACAGGGTGAATGGCAAAACGTACATTGATCCCTTTCTTATGTAGTGCCTGCGCCAACTCTTTAACTGCATGTTGTGCACGTGCAACCGCCAGCCCATACCCGGGAATGATGATAACGCTATCCGCATTCCCCATCAGGAATGCCGCATCATCTGCGCTACCGCTACGATAGGATTTCTGTGTGCCATCATCAACACTCTGACTGCCGCCATCGCTACC
Source organism: Nitrosomonas sp. (assembly GCF_020852615.1). GTDB lineage: Bacteria > Pseudomonadota > Gammaproteobacteria > Burkholderiales > Nitrosomonadaceae > Nitrosomonas. The sequence continues at coordinate 160,667 of NZ_JADZAJ010000005.1, forward strand.
GAAACCTCCCAGAATGACAGAAAGGAACGGGCGATTCATGGCCTTACACATGATATAGGAAAGAATTGCACCAGAACTGCCCACCAGCGAGCCCGCAATAATCAGCATCGGATTCCCGAGTGAAAAGCCAATTCCTGCAGCTGCCCATCCGGAATAGGAATTCAGCATTGAGATCACAACTGGCATATCTGCACCGCCAATTGGAATAATGATAAGGAAACCAAGCAGGAAAGCAATAGCAGTCATTGCTGAAAATGCTGTCCAGTTTGTTGCCTCGCTAAAGAAAAACCATAATCCGAAACCGATCATAACAATGGCCAGTAACAGATTGATCATGTGCTGACCACCAAAAATAATTGGTGCTCCACTCATCCGGCCGGACAGTTTAAGAAATGCAATAACAGAACCGGACCATGTCATGGCGCCAATGAAGGTACCCAGAAAAAGTTCGAGTTTGTTGCCGGTTGGCAATATTTCAGGCAAATCAAATGAAGCCGGATTATTAACGGCTGTAATTGCAATAAATACTGCAGCCAGACCAACAAGTGAATGCATAAATGCAATCAGTTCCGGCATAGCCGTCATCTGGATACGCTGCGCTATAATTGAACCAATGATTGCACCAATAGCGATACATCCCAGAATTAGCCCCCAGTTTCCGGTAATCGTCAATGTAGTAGATACAGCGATAGCCATACCCAACATGCCAAGAAGATTTCCGCGGCGAGCAGAAAGAGGTGAACTCAACCCCTTAAGTGAGAGAATAAAAAATACAGCTGCGACCAAATAGGCAAGAGCAATAAAATTAACAGACATTTAGGCTTTTCCTTTTTTGTCTTTTTTCTTAAACATTTCCAGCATCCGCTGAGTAACCAGAAATCCACCAAATACATTGATAGATGCCAGAATAACGGCAGCAGCCCCCAACCAGGCACCCCAGTCAGCCTCAGTAGATCCGGCTGCCAGCATTGCCCCTACCAGAATGATGCTGGAGATGGCATTGGTCACGGACATTAAAGGGGTGTGGAGAGCTGGCGTCACATTCCACACTACATGGTAACCAACGAACACTGCCAGTACAAATATTGTCAGATTAACAATCGTTGGATCGACTTCTCCAATCATATGTTTTCCTTATAGAAATTCATAAATTTTTATGAGTACAGCAAGTGTTCACTTATACCTTGCCAATTACTTCCCCGGCAATACAGGCCAGGCTGCCATTGATAACCTCGTCTTCACGATCTATTTTGAGCTCACCGGTTTGTGCATCAAGTATCAGATTCAGAAAATTCAGCAGATTACGTGCATATAACGCACTGGCATCGGCTGCCACCAATCCGGGTAAATTCGCAATACCCACCAGATGTACGCCGTGTTTAACCACTGTTTTACCCAATTCTGATAATGGGCAGTTCCCACCCGCCTCAACCGCCATATCAACAATGACTGACCCCGGCTTCATGGCCTTAACTGTTTCTTCACTGATGAGAACAGGTGCAGGTCGCCCTGGAATCAGAGCTGTCGTAATAATAATGTCAGCAGCAGCAGCGCGATCCTGAATCAACTCACCTTGCCGGCGTTTATAATCCTCCGACATCTCCGATGCATACCCGCCAGCTGTCTCGGCTTTGGCTTTTTCTTCATCCGTCAGTGGAACTTCCACAAACTTTGCCCCTAAACTCTCAACCTGTTCCTTGACTGCTGGCCTTACGTCAAAAGCTTCAACTACAGCTCCCAGCCGTTTGGCAGTGGCAATAGCCTGTAACCCGGCCACACCCGCCCCCAGAATCAGCACACGCGCTGCCTTAACTGTACCTGCAGCCGTCATCAGCATGGGGAAAAATTTCTGGTATATATTAGCAGCCAGGATAACTGCTTTATATCCGCCAATATTGGCCTGGGAAGAGAGAACATCCATACTTTGCGCTCGCGATATACGCGGTAATTTTTCCATCGCAAACGCAGTTATCCCATGCCTGGCTACAGATTCGAGTTCCTCCAGATGATGTGGTGCAAGCAAGCCAATAAGTACGGCATCCTTTTTCATTAGTGCCAGCTCACTTATTTCCGGCCCTCTCACTTTCAGCACAATCTGAGATTGCTCATATAGCTGCGAAGCAGAAGAAACAACAGTAGCACCTGCTTCCTGAAAGGCCGAATCCGGAATACTCGCACCAACACCAGCACCTGACTGCACCAGAACGATATGCAATCCCTTGGCAGTTAATTTTTTGACAGTTTCCGGCGTGGCCGCCACGCGCGTTTCCCCTGCACGTGTTTCAGCAGGTATGCCTATGTGCATGGATATTCCCCCTTATTATTTTGATAATTCATTGATTAGAATTGATATAAATTTAATTAATGCTGGATTATAAATCAATTTACTGTTGATTAAATCTCGGTGGCATTTTCTGCCCGGTCAGGAAATTCAGTTACCGCCATGTTGCAGACAGTGACCGATCCACCGGCCTGTCAGCTTCTCCTGAACACTATTTTGGCGTAAACGTGATGCCAGCCCGCTAAAATCAACCATATCCAGCGGCTGATCCTGGTTAAAACAGGAAAATACATATGTGACCTCCCCCGTTACCGGGTCTTTCTGCGGCTGCAGACACTGTGCACAAATCTCTTTCATCATGCATTGCATCGGGGAATTGATCGAGCCAACTGCAAAATGTTCCGCCTTAAGATAAGGAGCAAGCTGCTGATGCCGTGCCGCACCGACAGCAGCCATCATACGATCGGAACCGATAACAATAATACGATCAGCTGCCTGCATCGGAATCGGTATACGGCCAAGTTCACCCCTGGCATAAGCCACCATCGCCTGCACAATATTCCCGACATAACTCAGATCACCCGGGCGGGAAGGCTGAAACCCGGGTGCCTCGTCACTGCACCAGACAATGGTATCCGCTGCTGCTTCTATTTCTGCCACCTTATAACGATCTGCCAGCTTTTTGTATCCGGCAAAATACAGAACCCTGCAACCGGCAGCACGTGCGGCAGCACCAATAGAGAATAACACCGCATTACCCAGACCGCCGCCAACCAATACAACGGTTTCATTGGATTCAATCTCTGTTGGAGCACCTGTCGGGCCCATCAGTACGACCGGTTCGCCTGGCTGCAGCAAAGTGCATAAATTTGCTGATCCTCCCATTTCCAGTGCTATCAGCGAAACCAGTCCTTTGGATACATCAACCGAAGCACCGGTGAGTGCGATACCTTCCATCGCAAGACGAGTCTCTCCAGAAATTTTGGCAAGTGATGCATAATTCTGGAAGCGATAAAACTGCCCCGGGTGAAAATGACGTGCTGCCTGCGGGGCATGAACAACAACTTCTATGATGTTTGAGGTCAGTCTTTCCACCTTATGCACAGTAGCACGCAACAATCCTCCAACTTCAGCAAAAAACCGGGAAGGAGCCTGTGCTGACGCAGGATCGACTTGAGCCAGCACCTGGCTTACTACAGGATACCCCTGCTTAGCGCTCGCCATTGCCTTAACCACATTTCCCGAATAAGACGGATGCAAATCACCGAAGAAACTGATAAAGCGTCCGTCATCAGAGCAACTTAACAATACTGCCGGTATTTCCGGTTTAGGGTTACTCCGAACCGCATCAAGGGGGTTGCCCTGCTCATCGCAGGAAGCGAAATAGCGCCCGTTCAGCTTGAAATTTTGTGCATCTTCACGCGCCAGAACTGTATTTGGCTGAGTTCCCGCAGCCACCAGGATTGTACGCGCAGGCAGAGTAACCTCTCTGGTTTTTTGCCAGCTGCCTTCCTCATTTACCTCCTGTACCGTAAAGTGAATGGATTGAACATGTTCCCACTGATCAATATCAATTCTCGCTGGTGTCAGACCCTCTGCAAAATATATTCCTTCTTCCAGTGCCTTCTCTACTTCTTCGTGATTCAGCGTATAAGAAGGGCTGTCGATCAACCGTTTCCGATAGGCAATCATGGCACCACCCCAAGATTGCAATAATGCGGCAACACGAGGCTCACGCCCTTCCAGCGCAGCTAAAGCCTTTTCGCTGCGGATGGCTTGCGCATGTCTCATAAATTCTTCCGCAATCTCGCATTCTTCACTATCCCAGTTCACGCGCACCGCTTCTTCACCCTGTACGGCGGCCAGTATTTCATAGCGCTGCAGGAATTTTTCCACCTGAACCGGATAATAGGCCAGTGCTTCGGTCGCTGCATCAATAGCCGTCAGCCCCCCTCCAATTACTACAACCGGTAAGCGTAACTGCATATTGGCAATGGAGCTGCTCTGTGCTGCACCTGTCAGCTGGAGAGCCATCAAAAAATCGGAAGCTGCACGCACACCGCGTGCCAACCCGTTGGGAATGTCCAGAATTGTTGGGCGCCCTGCACCTGCTGCCAGTGCAATATGATCAAAACCAAGATCCCATGCATCTTCAACAGTTAGTGTGCCACCAAAACGCACACCACCAAACAGGGCAAATTCCGAGCGACGCTCCAGCAACAAACGGATCAGTTTGAGAAAATTCTTATCCCAGCGGACTGTTATGCCATATTCAGCGACACCACCGAATCCGGCAGGCAACCGTTCCCCCAGATCTTCACCCAGTTGTTTTACATCAAAAATTGGTACAAAGGCACTGCGCTCACCCGCTATATTTATCCCGGACACCGCAGCCGATAAAGGCTCTATTTTTAACCCATCGACCCCTACCACAGTATGCCCATCATTCATCAGATGATGCGACAGCGTATAACCCGCCGGCCCCATACCGACCACCAGCACTTTCCTGCCGGTTGCCGCTTTAGGATAAGGTCTGAGAAAATCAAGAGGATTCCAGCGCGTCAACAAGCTGTAAATTTCAAATCCCCAGGGCAATTCAAGTACATCTTTCAATGTCCGTGTCTCAGCCTGAGGAATATTGACCGGATCCTGCTTCTGATAAATACACGATTTCATGCAATCATTACAGATCCGATGGCCCGTTCCGGCACACATTGGATTATCCAGCACAATCATAGCCAGACTGCCGATTGCCACCCCCTGTGATTTCAGTTTATGAAATTCTGAAATCCGTTCTTCCAGCGGACAACCGGCCAGCAATACACCCAGATCATTTTTTTTGAATGCTTTAACTTCCGGAGTTTCTTTTGATTTTTGTAAAAATCCTTTTGAACAGGAATCTTTGCCCTGTTCATGGCACCAGATACAGTAATTGGTTTCATCCAGAGCACCTGTTAAATCAGTTCCCTGATCAGTCAGCGAAAACCCTTCCCGATGCCGGGTATGGTCAAGACTGTGAACCGTATATCCATTCAGGTCATTACTCGTCAGCGACAACAGATGCCGGGAATCTAGTTTACGCGGAGATTTAAACAAAATACCCTGCCGGGTATGCGCCTGCCCTTCGGGGGTACGTAACGCCCAGGCAGCATATTGCAATGCAAGTTCAAGTTGTGCTGCATGCTTGGCTTCATCTTCCAGCCAGCGCGCAACATGAGACGCAAAAACCAGCTCCGAAAAAGGCTGACCAAATTCTTTGGTTAACTTCTGTTCAAGTGCCACCCCATCCAATACCTGCAATACCTCATCGCTCACTTTGCCCCTGGCTTTCCGCTGTACAAACTGCCGTTTGCAAAAATAGAGCGGAGCAAGCTCGTGATGGCGTGCTGCCAGCGCATTTACCTCGGCTTTAATACCAAACAGTGTTGCGATGAAATCCTCCAGCCAGGGGGCAATCTCAATCAGCAAAGCAGATTCATCTTTTTGCGCCAGTTGCTCAGGGTTCTGACGACCGCGAATCAGCTGATCATGTAATGGGGCATCACCTTCCCTAAGAAAATTCAGGAACAGCTGATCAAGCTTGACCAGTCCATCACGCTCATATAACTCGGGAAAAGACATACCAAACCCGAGCGCGAGTACAGCATCAGAAGTCGTTGAAGGATTATTACGTGTTGATCGGAAATCAATCATGTTTTTAATCAGTAATTGGGTATTTTAGATACGGATACGAGGGGTGAGATAAACCGAAACCAGCTGATAACGTAATATGTGATTCAGCAGATACCCGATCAGGAATTACAAATCATGCCAGCAGCAACAGTGTTGTTGCTGACTTCATCAATCAGGATAAAACAACCGGTTCCACGATTTTTTGTGTACTCGTCAATAACGAGCGGCTGCTGCACTTTCATCCCGATCCGGGCAATATCATTCATAACCAGAGTGTCAGCCACCTCATGATTCATGGTATTGATATCAACCCGATAATCAATACGACCAATCAAACCTTTAACCATACGTGTCGTATGCTTGACAATATATTTCCGGCCGGAATCAAATGCCTGTTCAGACAGCCAGCAGAGTATGGCATCGAATTCCCGGGTAATTTCGGGCTGTCCGCCACTGCTGACCAGCATATCTCCTCGAGAGATATCCAGATGATCTTCAATTGTCAGGGTAATGGATTGCGGAGCAAATGCTGTTTTCAGAGTATCGTTATAAAAAAGGATTTCCCTGATATGCGACGTCAAACCGGAAGGCAGCACTGTTACAGGATCCCCTACCTTGACAGATCCGGATTCAACCCGTCCCATATAGCCACGGAAATCATGCATGGCCTCTGTTTGAGGACGTGAAACCCACTGTACCGGAAAACGGAAATCCTGCGTATTGATATCGTGTTCTGTATTGATCGTTTCCAGATAATCCAGCAAAGGCTTTCCTGAGTACCAGTTCAGATTATCTCCGCGCTCCACGACCATATCACCCGCCAGCGCGGACATCGGAATATATTCAACAGAGCGCAGCCCTAATGCCTGTAAAAAAGGAGAAAACTCGGAGCGAATCTGGTTGAAGATATCCTGGGAATAACCAACCAGATCCATTTTATTGATCGCCACCACCAGATGAGGAATCCCCACCAGGCTGGCAAGGTAAGCATGCCGTCTGGACTGTGTCAGAACCCCTTTGCGTGCATCAATCAGAATAATTGCCAAATTTGCTGTAGAAGCGCCCGTTACCATATTACGGGTGTACTGCTCATGGCCAGGTGTATCAGCGATAATGAATTTACGCCTGGGGGTGGTGAAATAACGATAAGCCACATCAATAGTAATCCCCTGCTCCCGCTCTGCCTGCAAACCATCAGTAAGCAGCGAGAGATCCATTTTCTCCATCCCTCGTTTGTTGGAAGTTCTGGCAATGGCACTCAGCTGATCCTCGAAGATAGACTTGGAATCATGTAACAGACGCCCTATCAGCGTACTTTTGCCATCATCCACACTTCCAGCTGTAATAAATCGCAGTAGCTCGGCATGGTCGAGGCCGACATTTTCAACGACTGACATGTTTCAGAAAAACCTATGAAGATAAAAAATAAAATTGAAACTGCCCGGCGGTACGCTAAAAATAACCTTCCCGCTTTCGCAACTCCATTGACGCTTCGGAAGTCTGGTCATCCATGCGTGTTGCGCCGCGCTCGGTAATCCGAGTTAACGCTGTTTCCGCAATGATTTCTTCAACATTTCTGGCATGAGAGGCTACCGGGCAGGTACAGCTCATATCCCCGACGGTACGGAACCGTACCATTATATTTTGCACATGCTCTCCTGCCTTAGGCTGAACCAGATATGACACCGGCACCAGACTGTTATCCCGCACAATCACCTCTCTTTCATGTGCGTAATAAATTGAAGGAATTTCAAGCTGTTCCCGTCCAATGTATTCCCAGATATCCAGTTCTGTCCAGTTACTGATCGGAAAAACCCGGATATTTTCACCCGGGTGTGTCCGGGTATTGTAGAGACTCCATAGCTCCGGGCGCTGATTCTTGGGATCCCACTGCCCGAATTCATCACGAAATGAAAAAATACGTTCCTTTGCACGTGCTTTCTCTTCATCTCTGCGGGCGCCGCCAATACAGGCGTCAAATCCGAATTCCTCAATCGCGTCCAGTAGCGTAATTGATTGAAAAGGATTGCGGCTCTGGCCTTCAGAGCGTAAAACAACTCGACCGCGCTGAATGGAATCTTCCATACTGCGTACTATCAGACGTTCTCCCAGATTTTTTGCCCGGTAGTCACGAAACTCGATAACTTCCGGAAAATTATGGCCGGTATCGATATGCATCAGCGGAAAAGGAAAATGGCTCGGACGGAAAGCCTTTTCAGCCAGCCTCAACAAAACGACTGAATCCTTTCCACCGGAAAAAAGCAGTACAGGGTTGGTGCACTCTGCAGCCACTTCCCGCATGATATGGATCGCTTCACTTTCCAGTGCATCCAAATGAGTAAAATTTAACCGTTGATTCATCTTGTTCATTAACAAATTGATTTATGTTTCCGCTTTTCTGGCATGCAGACCACATTCTTTAGATTCAGGATTTTCCCACCACCATCGCCCGGAACGAATGTCCTCTCCCGGAGTAATCGCTCTTGTACAGGGTGCACAACCTATACTGGGATAAAAACGATCATGCAGTGAATTGTAGGGAACCTGCTGCTGCCTGATATAGTCCCACACATCCTTTTCTGTCCATTCACAGAGAGGACTGAATTTATGCAAACTGTGATCATTATCAAAAACCAGTAACTTCAACCCGTCGCGTGTTGCAGACTGCTCACGGCGCATTCCTGTAATCCAGGCTTTTTTGCCGGCCAGAGCCCGTTTCAAAGGCTCAACCTTACGGATATAACAGCAACGCTTGCGCAAGTCGATGCTATCGTAAAACCCATTCGGCCCGTGTTGTGCCACATAACTTTCGACAGCTGATGCATCAGGAAAATAGGCATATACAGAAACACCATAATGCTCTTTTACCTTTTGCATCAGATCATAGGTTTCCTCTGGCAGCCGGCCGGTATCCAAGGTAAACATACCAATCCCGGGATAATGGCGCACGATCAGATCTGTCAGCACCATATCCTCAGCACCAAAACTGTTGGCAAATACGGCAGGTGCATAATTCTGCTGAATATCACTCAGCACACCGTGCAATTGATCAACTTTTTGCTGCAATGCCTGATCTTCCATGGTGAAATCCAACCTGCCAGGAAAGCCTCAAACAGTGGAAGCCGGATTACCGGTCTGATGCTTCAAAACAGCCCCACCTGAAATTTGCGGCAATGCACCTTCCAGATCAAGCTGGCGATCAAATTCCATACAGAATTTCGCTGCATCATTAGTCCAGGCATCCATTTCAGCGTACCATTCAGTCAGTAGCTGATCATTTAACCCTTCATCCGGCCAGGAAAAATACCGCACAAAGTTAGAAATGGATTTCGCCAGGGCGGAATGCGCAGGGGCTATTTGCGCTAACTCCATAGCCTGTTCTGCAAGTGTTTCATGTTTACGCCCCCCGGCCAGCTGTATTACTCCCTGGCTGATCATTTGAATAACTGCCTCAGCAGATTTAAGGGATTCCACAAAATCACGCTGGAATTTCAGCGCATTGCGGTAATTCCGCTCATTAGCTGCGTCAAAGAAGGTTGTACCAATCTGCACCTGCTTGGCTCCCGCACATTCGCCTCCACCCAACTGCAATACTTTAAAATCATCGGCATGGCCGTGATCACGCGCGACAGAAGCCAGTTCCTCAGAACTGACCTCTATTAAATCAGCAACCAGTTCACTGAAATATCCGGTACCTTTACGGCGAGTCCAGTTAAAAAATGATTCATCCGCTGCACGATCCGCATCAAATGAGGTTTTCACGCGATCAATGGCTGTCTCAATGCGAGCGGTTGGAACAGAAGGCCCCTTGAAAGCCAGCCCTCCCCCTGCCATCCCATCCCCTCCAAAATACATCTGATAATGCGGTACCAGCTTGCCATGCATGCGCTTACCTTCACCATATATACCAATATCTCCGACTTCAGGCTGAGCGCAGCCATTGTGGCACCCTGACACACGAATCCTCAGATCGTGCTTGCCACCTGATAATTTTCCTCCCACAGTAGGACTGGAAGTAATCCCCAGTCGGCATGTGGATGTACCCGGACAAGCCACAACATTATCACCCGCCCTGGGTAAACCCAGATCCAGCCCGGCCAGCGCAAGCTGGATATCAGAGAGCAAGTCCTGCGGCACGTTTACCAGCATCATGTTTTGATCCTGGGTTGTACGCACTTCGAGAAAATCATGTTTCTTTAATAACCCGGCCAATCCTCTCAACTGAACAGCACTTAGCTGTCCCAGACGGACACTGATTGGCACTACTTTTAAGTCAGGCTGTTTTTGTTCAAAAATATGACGTGGTGCACCCTGACCAGGCGCCTCAACATCTGTTCTGCCTGCCGCCCATTTTCCTTCGGGGTAAGGCTGGTTTTTCAATACCTCTTTGATACGGGCAAGCTCTTCCTGATATTTTCCGATAAAACCTTCTTCACCAAATTTATCCACCAGAAACTTGATACGTGATTTTGCACGCTTGGCTCGATCTGAATATTTGTTATGAACGGTCAACGCTGCTTCGATAACCAGAAACAGATCCTTTTCTTCAATAAACGGCTCAACCACAATTGCTTCATGCGGTTTATGACCAAGCCCGCCACCAATTACAATTTTGAAGCCAAACTTCCCTTCCTGATTCTTGACTGCAACAATTCCCAGATCATGGATCATGGACTGAGCGCAATCCGATTCGCATCCCGAATAACTGATCTTGAATTTCCGTGGCATCAGCTGATTAAGCGGTTTGCGTAAAAAGTGCCGTACCGTAGCATTAAGATAATGAGTAACATCGGTATGCTCTCGTGAGCACACCCCTGCCAGGGGACACGCAGTAATATTGCGGATCGTATTGCCACATGCTTCCCGCGTTGTCAGGCCACCCTGCAGCAAACGGCGCATGGCAGCCGGCGTATCTCTCAGCGGGACGTAATGCAGCTGGATATCCTGACGGGTTGTGATATGTGCCTTATCGTGCTGTGCGTAGTTTTCCAGCACATCTGCAATTGCCTCAAGCTGTGTGCGCACCAGTCGCCCGCCCGGAATTTTGACACGCACCATGTGGACACCTTCCTGCCGCTGACCGTAGATACCCATTTGCAGACGGGTGGCCATAAACCGGTCACCATCCACCTGACCATTTATCATTCCGAGCATCGCCTGCTCGTAGGCATCAATTTCTTTGCTGTCAGCAAGATCAGTCAAATAATCCATTTTCACTCTCCGTAGCTTCCTTTAGTGCGCTATATTGTTGTTTGTTATAAATTTGTTGAATTATTTCAACAGGGAAAGCGCAGCATTTTATCTGATAATCACGTACTGCTGGCGCCAATCTTGTAAATAAGAGGCTGAATTACCGCATTATCGGCCATATAACATCATCCGGATTTTGTTAGCCGGCAATTTTTAATCGTATCAGTCGTATCCCGCCTCAGCTCTATTTTTCCGAGAGCTTAACAATATTTTTTTATAAAATAAAATACTAATAAATTAAATACATATTACTAAAATATATATAAATGAAACTCCAGCAACTGCGATACCTCAATGAAATTGCCAGGCAAAAGCTTAATCTGTCCAAAGCAGCGGGTGTACTGCATACCTCCCAGCCCGGCATTAGCCGGCAGATCCAGCTGCTGGAACAGGAGCTGGGCGTTGAAATCTTTACACGCAACGGGAAACGTCTCACACATATCACCCCGCCGGGATTAGCGATTCTCGAAACAGCGCAGAGAATGCTGCAAGATGCGGATAACCTGAAAAAGATTGGCAAAGAATTCAGTGACAGAGAAAGTGGCACACTCATTATCGCCACGACACATACACAGGCACGATATGCTCTGCCCGCCGTCATCAAACGTTTTATCGGGCGCTATCCAAAAATCAAGCTAACATTGCGTCAGGGCAGTCCGATTGAAATAGCCACCTGGGTTTCCTCCGGCAAAGCTGATTTGGCCATTGCAACCGAAGCAATCGAATTATTTGATGAACTCGTTATGTTGCCTTGCTATGAATGGAACAGATGTATCGTTGTTCCTCCCAGACATCCTTTGCTCCTGCTCAGGGAATTAACGCTTGAAGCCATCGCTGAACACCCTATTGTCACTTACGATTTTGCTTTTACCGGCCGTTCCAAAATCAACCAGGCATTTGAAGCCAGAGGACTAAAACCAAACGTCGTTCTGACAGCGATTGACGCTGACGTAATCAAAACCTACGTGGAAATTGGATTGGGTGTGGGCATCCTGGCAAAAATGGCTTTTGATCCGGTGCGCGACAAGAAGTTACGGGCGATTGATGCCGCGCATTTGTTTGAACCCAGCACCACCCGTATCGGTATCAGTCGTAACAGCTATATTCGCCACTATATTTACGATTTTATCGAGATGTTTGCTCCACATCTGGATACAGAAACTGTCAAAAAAGCATTAACGAAGCATGTCTCCGCAGAATATAAACAGCAAACCCGTTAATGCGCAAAGATCAGGTTGACTGCCACACAAACAGCGATATTGAAAGTGCCTGACAACCACTGCGCACGCGAATGGCCATCAGGCTATATCAGATAGCAGACTACAGCTTCGCGCCAGTACCTACCAGGACAGCAGAAACAATCTTGTAAGAAAAAGTTTCAGGTTCCAGACTGTCTTGCGGACGTCCGTCGATCTCTGCATGCGGATAGCCAAAAGATGGCAGTTTGCCAATAGCACAAGCCTTGCCGAGATCAACATTTTCTCCATCGTTGAAAGCCACCCAGTTCATCTCCCAGGATCCAAACAGCTTTTCTCTCAACTGACTGATTGTTTCATGGTTATGTGGCAATGATTCAGCTGCCGCCACCCTCGCCACATCAGACGGATCTACCGGCACCCAACCGAATCCGGAAAGATAAAATTCCGCCTGGCAATGCTGGGAAGTACTTACATCCCCTGTTTTACCCAGGTTTTTGTTCAGTGCAGAGTCATTGATACGAATCCCGTACTGGATTCTGGCCGGGATGCCGGAAGCACGCGCAAGTCCGACAAAAATCGTATGAATATCAGCACATTTCCCGCTGAGTTTATCTTTCTTCGAAAGTAGACTCCGTAGATCGCCATTGCCCTGGCCGCGCATATTCACATCATAAGCAACATTATCAATCACCCAGTCATAAATGGCGCGTGCCTGTTGCAAAGGTGAGCCTGCCCTGGCCTGGCCAGTTATGGAAAATGCTGTTTTTTTCACAGCATCGTCTAACGGGATCAGTCTGGTTGACTGCAAATAGCGTTTTACATCCTGAGGAATCACAACCCTGGCCGGTGCCTTATAAAAACGCAGATCAACCGACCGATCACACGTTTTTACGATGCTGCTCACCTTGACGGTACGCTCTCCCCCTTTTTGCCATTCGGCATGGAATACCGGTGAGCGGGTACCGGGTAACATGCTGAATCCGGCTGAACTGGCATTGCCACTCCAGTTGCTTCCCTGTGTGAACTGGTAAGTGGTATCCGTGGTATCCGGCAGTGGCAGCCACAGCTTTGCAGCTTTACCTGCCGCGGGTAACGTCACCTGATACGTCAGCTGATAACCACGCCATTTAGCCTGATTTAAAGGCAATGCGGCTGCTCGTGATATTGCCGGAAACAGTGCCGCAGCTGCCGCACCTGACCCAACCAGCTTGAAAAAACTCCTGCGTTTCATACAACTCCTCATCAATGGTAGTATTGGAACCCGCTAAATTTATCGCTGCCGGCCAACCTCGTCAATTCCCAACGGTTTTTCATGCCAGACAACTCATTTCAGCTTGCCGCAATTGATATTACAACCGGCGACAACCCGTTATACACCGTGATATGGATGCACGGGCTGGGGGCAGATGGTAATGATTTTGTACCCGTTGTACAAACGCTCGATTTGCCAGCCGTTCCAGTCCGTTTTCTGTTTCCTCACGCTCCCCTGCAACCCGTCACCATCAACGGCGGCTATACCATGCGGGCCTGGTACGATATCCGGCATACTGATCTCATTGAACAGGAAGATGAAGCCGGGCTGTACAGATCTCAGCATGCCATCACGGCACTCATCGAACGTGAACACCAGAGGGGTACCCCGTCTGACCATGTTATTCTTGCCGGGTTCTCGCAAGGCGCTGCCATGGCACTGCAAACCGGATTACGTTATCCAGGCAGGCTTGCCGGCATTATCGCGTTATCAGGCTACCTTCCGCTCGCTCATAAAATTGCTGAAGAGGCACATACCGCCGGCAAAGCCACTCCCGTATTCATGGCACACGGGAATGAAGATCCCATCGTTCCGATAGCATTGGCACACACCTCGCTGCAACTGCTGCGCAAATACCATTATTCTGTAACCTGGCATGAATATCCGATGGAGCACAGCGTATGTAATCAGGAACTGGCCGACATTTCCCGCTGGCTGAAAACCCTCCTGAAATAAGAGTAAATTCAGGCAATGGCTCACGACAACAACCATTATTCACACCGTTCCGGCTGGTTACGAGCCGCCGTACTGGGTGCTAATGACGGCATTGTTTCAATCGCCAGCCTGATTATCGGGGTGGCCGCCGCTTCTACTACCGTGAATGAAATCGTTCTTGCGGGCGTGGCCGGCCTTGTTGCCGGCGCCATGTCAATGGCAGCGGGTGAATATGTATCTGTCAGCTCTCAATCCGATACAGAAAAAGCGGATATTGCCCTGGAGCAATATCATCTTGACCGGGATATTGATTTCGAACTGCAGGAACTTACGGATATCTACATCAAACGAGGCCTGCAACCCGAACTGGCATCACAAGTTGCTGAAGAACTCATGGCACATGATGCACTGGATGCTCATCTGCGAGATGAACTGGGTCTACACGAACGCACCAACGCAAAACCCATTCAGGCTGCTTTCACTTCGGCAGGCATGTTTACTGTTGGTGCCTCGATTCCTCTCGCGGCAACTATCATTGCACCTGCAGGCCAGATTATTCCTACTGTGGCAGCATCCTCTCTGCTCGCACTTGCTGCACTGGGCGCAGAAGCCGCCTATCTTGGAAGAGCCAATATAGTGACAGGTACTGCACGTGTCATTTTCTGGGGAGCGCTGGCCATGGGATTTACCGCACTTACCGGCATATTCTTCGGGATCGTTGCCTGAAGGTAACCTGCAGCAACACCAACCATTTTCATCATAAAAGGAGCCCTGCCCTGGATCTGATCTTATGGCGCCACGCTGAAGCGGAAGACCGCATTCCCGATTCAGCACGTGAGTTAACCGAAAAAGGCCTGAAACAGGCACAGAAAGTGGCCCGCTGGCTTGAACCCAGACTACCGGAAAATACCCGCATTATCGTCAGTCCGGCTGTACGCACACAGCAAACGGCCTCG
Source organism: Nitrosomonas sp. (assembly GCF_020852615.1). Taxonomy (GTDB): domain Bacteria; phylum Pseudomonadota; class Gammaproteobacteria; order Burkholderiales; family Nitrosomonadaceae; genus Nitrosomonas. The sequence goes on from NZ_JADZAJ010000005.1 coordinate 175,991, forward strand.
GCACTGACCACCCGCTTTGAAACCAGTGATCAGATAGGTACAAGCACCACACCACTCAAAATACTGAACACAGTTGCCTGGCCGGCGGCGGAAGGAACAGTGCTGGTAGTGGGACACCAGCCAACCCTCGGCAAAATTGCTTCCCTCCTGCTCAAAGGAGATGAAAGCGGTTTCACTGTACGCAAAGGCTCAATCTGGTGGTTCAGCTGCAAACAAAAAGATGAGCAGGGAGGCACTATTTTGCGGGCGGTGATCACCCCTGAAATTCTGTGAATCCCCCTTCTTATTTCCCAAAATAAGGCGAAAAAACAGCTGCTGACAGTGACATAGTGGTAAAAATACGGCTGTATCCTTCCCTTTCACCGATCAGATCAAACCACCAGTACAGCACACATGAAAATACTGCCTTCCCTGTTTTCCCCTGCAGGCAAAAACGCAAAACTTTCCATTGTCATTTACCATCGCGTACTGCCGGAACCGGATCTGCTAACGGGAGAAGGAGGAATCGCACAGTTCGAAAAGGGATTGAGCTATCTGGTTAACAACTTCAACGTTCTGCCCTTATCCGAAGCAGTAAACCGGCTGCGCAGCGGCACTTTGCCTGCCCGCGCTGCCTGCATTACCTTTGACGACGGTTATGCGGACAATGCCGAAACTGCACTCCCTATTCTGCAAAAACACGGTATCACCGCAACATTCTTCATCGCTTCCGGTTTTCTCGATGGAGGAAGAATGTGGAACGATACCGTCATCGAATCGGTACGACTGGCCCGGGGTGACAGACTCGACCTGAGCTCGATCGATCTGGGGAACCACGCCATCACTACACTTGAACAACGGCAGGCTACCCTGAACCGGCTGATAGGCAAGCTGAAATATCAGTCCCACGCAACCCGATCCGAACTGGTGGAAAAACTGAGCACCATAATTGCGGCCAGACTGCCGGACAATCTCATGATGACTTCAGCACAGGTTAAACAGTTACATGAAGCCGGAATGGAAATCGGCGGCCATACCCTCACCCACCCGATTCTCGCCAGCATCGATGATGCTGCCGCCCGTACCGAAATCGCAGAAGGTAAAGCGAAACTCGAAGCCATCATCGGCACACCCCTGCGCCTGTTCGCCTACCCGAACGGCAAACCGGGAAAAGACTACCTGTCTGCCCATGTAGAAATGGTCAAGGATGCCGGATTTGAAGCAGCTGTTTCAACCGCATGGGGAGCTGCCCGACAGGATAGCGACAAGTTCCAGCTACCGCGTTTCACCCCCTGGGATAAAAGCGAATGGCGCTATGTACTGCGCATGGTGCAGAACATGAGACAAAGAATTCAGACTGTATAACGTTTATTGGGCGCTGTATCTTCCCTGCGCCCGTGGAGATACTTCTCCGATCCGATATTCGCTAAAGTCACCAGAATAGAAATTGATGGATTAATTCGGTTCAATTCAATGTCTGGATAAACAAAACTCTCGTTATGATCATTCGTAATAACTCTAGTTTTTACAGAATAGATCCCTTGAAATCGCCCATAAAAGCCAATCCACTCAGAAATCCGGGTGAATCCCTGAATCACCGTCTTCAGAATATTTTCCTGGATGATGTTGCTCCTTATTCCATAGCAGCATTATGTTTTGTATTAATAGCCGCGTAGGAATGGATACGGTGGTATACACAAACATCACCAAACCCGGTTTTATTTACAGTGATGGCTATACCTTGTATCGCAACACTTCTATGGAAAATTTATAAAGGGCGCAAAGAAGTCAAGCGTATCAAG
>NZ_JADZAJ010000006.1 GCF_020852615.1 Nitrosomonas sp.
ACCTGTACGGTGACTTCATTCTGATCAATACCAATTTCACCGATGTCAATCCTTTCATCCCCAATATCGGTCTGTTCATTCCGGCAAAGGATGGAGATAAAAAATCCCGGCGCGGACAGGCCGGGATTGGTATGAGTGAAGAATTTGCCGAAGGCCTGTGGTATCACAAGAAAGCCATACTGGAGGATTTCAGGCAGCTCATCCCGGCACTGGAACGGGCATTCCCGGATATGACAATCATAGTGCGGCCGCATCCGAGTGAAAATTTTCAGGTTTATCACGATATTGCTGCTCAATGCCAGCGCGTAAAGGTCACGAATGAAGGCAGCGTCATCCCCTGGCTTCTGGCCTCGAAAACCATGGTGCACAATGGCTGTACGACCGGCCTGGAAGCCTATGCCCTGGGAGTTCCGGCTATTTCCTATCTGGCCACTTTCAATGAATATTACGACTACGACTTCCAGGGGCTGCCGACCCGGCTGAGTTATCAGTCATTCAATTTCAGCGAGCTTGAAGATACCTTGTCCCGGATTTTGCGCGGTGATCTGGGTGCTCCGGGGGGTGAAGAACGCAAGATACTTATCGATTACTATCTGGCAGCACAGAATGATCGTCTTGCATGTGAGCGTATCGTCGATGTACTGGAAAAAAGCGGCTACAGCCAGTCCCAGCCACCGGCAAGGGCCACTCCGGTATATCTGGCAGGACGGGCGCTCGCGAACCTCAAAGCGGCACTGACCCAATTGAATATGCGCCGTCCCGGACCGAATCGGCTGTCTTACCATGATCATCGTTTTCCTGAAATCCCGGTTGAACAGATCGAACAGAAAATTGCACGGTTTGGCAGCCTGCTGAATCGTTTCGATACCATTAAGGTAAAACAGCATTCGCATCATCTGTTCAGTATAAATGGCTGAATGTCCCTGAAAAATGCCTGTCATTGACCCCTGTTTTCAGGGATATACCGGGCTTTATCCGGTGACCTGATTTCGGGTGGCCGGCGGGGTGGGTTCAATTGCAACATATCCCTGCGCTGTTCGTTGTACTGTTTTTGCACGGTTTGCATTTTTTATTGCGGCGGAGCTGTTGCCGCACTTGTCAGACCAGCTGCGAGAACGCCCGCGGATTGCAATAAAATTCGATCCGGAAAATAAAACCACGGTACACTACGTGGCTCACTCAAATTGAGCCATTCCAGGCTCGACAGGAAATAACCTGCAGGATAGGTGCAGTTTCAGCAATCCGGGCAGGAAAAATAAACTTTTATGCGACAACTTGAATTCATGACTCTGGCAGATCATGCCAGTCCGGCCGCTGTTGCTCAAATCACGGCCTGTCCTGACAGCTCCTGTTTGCGGTTTAACTACCTGAATAGCTGCACGCACTGCCTTGCCGGGGTGTGTGTGTGATCGACTGGTCGTTTACGTTAGCGGGTGCATTGACAGGTTTTGTCATCGGAGTAACCGGTGTGGGCGGGGGAGCACTGATGACGCCTATTCTGCTGCTGTTTTTTGGCATACACCCGACAACAGCGGTAGCAACTGATTTGTGGTTTGCTGCTGTTACTAAAATTGCCGGCGCACGGGTGCACCATTCCAATGGCAATGTGGACTGGCAGGTGGTGAGGCGTTTGTGGACGGGCAGCCTGCCTATGGCCCTGCTGGTAGTGGTGCTGGTGAGTATGGGAACGCAAGTTGCGAAGGTGGACTGGCTCACCAAAGGCATAGGCATTATCGTGCTGATTACGTCAATTGGCCTGCTGGCCGCACCCAAACTGGTTGCGCTGGCCAGAAAACAGCAGACCGGACAGCCGGAACGTTTCGAGACGATGCAATCGGTACTGACAGTCCTGGCCGGAGCGATTCTTGGTGTATGCGTTGCGCTGACATCCGTGGGGGCAGGCGTGATGGGAAGTGTCATGCTGCTTTACCTTTACCCGCTGCGCATGACGCCGCATCGCCTGGTTGCCACTGATATTGTGCACGCTATCCCGCTCGCCATTGTTGCCGGTCTGGGTTACCTGTTTGCAGGCAAGGTTGACTGGTGGATGCTGGCAAGCCTGTTATCAGGCTCGGTGCCTGCCGTCATAGTAGGCAGTATGCTGGCCAGCAAAATTGCCGGGCGGTGGGTTCGTATGGCTTTGGCGTTTGTGCTTGCAGTGGCAGGATTAAAAGTTCTCCTCTGACCTTTTCCCGTGATCCTTCCCCCCTGTAAGTTTCCTGTGTACTGTAGCCTTTGTGCCGTACCCTGAATTTATCCGAAAAAATATGACGAGTTCATTGTTGTGCAGTCATTGGGTAAAGTAAAATAAGGCCAGTTTGAATGGCGAAAGGGGAGGGCGATGCACTGGTATCTGGTTCATACCAAACCGAAGCAGGAAAAGTGTGCACTTCAAAATCTCCGGCAGCAGGGGTATCAGTGCTATCTGCCGATGCTTTCTGTGGAAAGAGTGCGGCAGGGAAATCTGGTGCGGATCGATGAACCATTATTCCCGCGTTATCTTTTTATCCGGCTCGGTGTTGATAATTCAGCTAAAAGCTGGGCACCAATCCGGTCAACCAGGGGTGTCAGCCGGCTGGTATGCTTTGGGTCTGAACCGGCAAAGATCGACAATAACCTGATTGCGTTTTTGCAGGTACAGGAAGTTTCCCTTCAGAATAAACCCGAGCCACTGTTCAAGTCCGGGGAGAAAATACGCATTACAGAAGGTGCATTTGCTGGTATCGAAGGGATCTATCAGATGGCAGAAGGCGAGAGCCGTGTGATGGTGCTCATCGAGCTGCTGAGCAAACCGGTTGTGATGCGACTGTCCCCGAGCAGCCTGCGTAAGGCGAACTGAGAAACATTCAGGATCGCAGTCGATGTAACGAAGAAAAAGCTGTCTGAAGAAAAAGATTGTCTGCTTTACCCGTTGGGCATTTGACGCACGCCGGATACAGGAAATTTCCCGGGATTATCCGAGTGTGGCAAAATGCTGCCCGTCTGTCAGGCAGGGTTATGGTTTATCTGTTTCTCCTGCGCTATCCGGTTTGTTATTCTTTACTTTCATTAATCTCGTCCTTGCTGTTGCAAACGGGTGGCGGTAGCGTGCCCGGAACAGCCCGGGATATCCTGAACAGTTTTTCCAGGCAGGGCAACAGCACGGCGTTACCGCTGTAATTTTAATTTGAGGAAGCCATTGAGCGATCTGTCCGGTTCCGGTCGCAGTATGAAATATGTTCTGTGCAGGCTGTATTATCAGATTCAGCAGTTTTGGGGCGGGTTGATGTGCGTGCATGGCGGGCTGTTTGATATAGCCATTGATCTGCACAAAAACAGCCCGACTTTTAGTCAGCGGGCAGGAGCCTCCTTTTCCGCCAGGGATATTCCGGGGATATCCTGTGAACAGGTGGAGGTATTCAGCTGATGCGGCAGTTTTCTGCAACACCGGTAGAAATGCTCGCCTGTCTGTGGCGTAACCGTGAACTGATTCTGGCTTCTGCCAAACGGGAAGTGCTGGGGCGCTATCGTGGTTCTGCCCTGGGGTTGCTGTGGTCTTTCTTTAACCCGCTGTTCATGCTGGTTGTCTATACATTTGTGTTCAGCGTGATATTCAAGGCGCGCTGGAGCGTGGGGAGCGAATCTAAAACCGAATTTGCCCTGGTGCTTTTTGCCGGCCTGATCGTGTTCAACCTGTTTGCCGAATGCATCAACCGCGCGCCCGGACTGATTCTTGCCAACCCTAATTACGTCAAGAAAGTGGTTTTCCCGCTGGAAATCCTGCCTTTTGTTGGCCTGCTTTCAGCGTTTTACCATGCGCTGATCAGTCTGGGAGTATGGCTGGCAGCCTATATGCTCTTGTTTGGTATTCCGCATGCAAGCACATTGTTTCTGCCATTTATTGTCATACCATTCGCCCTGTTCATTATGGGGTTAAGCTGGGCGCTGGCATCACTGGGTGTCTACTTGCGGGATGTATCGCAGTTTATCGGCGTGGTAACTTCGGTACTCATGTTCCTCAGCCCTATTTTCTACCCGATCAGCGCTCTGCCGGAAAGCTATCAGCATTTGCTGTACCTTAACCCTCTTACCCCGGTTATCGAGATGATGCGGGATGTCTTGTACTGGGGAAAAATGCCGGATTTCTCACTGCTGGCACTTTATTGGCTGGTTACCGGAATAATCGCCTGGCTGGGGTTTGCCTGGTTCCAGAAGACCAGAAAAGGATTTGCGGATGTTCTTTGATGTCAATTCAATCATGAATAGATACGGCGGGCCCACAATAAATCAGCATTGCCCGGAGGGATGAAGAAAGCCCCTATAACTTCCAGCTGAACATTAGCAGTCGTTTTCACAATGAAGCTGGAACCGGAACTACGCGAAACTTTCATGGCAGAAGCTGCCAGCGAGGATCGACCAGCTTCCCGGGTCATGCGTGAACTGATGCGCGGCTACATCAGGCAGCGCCGCCAGGCACGCGAATATGACGACTATTTGCGGGGTAAGGTAGAAGCTGGTCGCACCTCAATGCGGGCCGGTCATGGCCGTACAAATGATGAAGTTGAAGCTGAATTCGCTACCAGGCGCAACCAGGTAATAGCCGGCCAAGCGTGATAGTTGTCTGGACGCCGGAAGCGGAACAAGACCGGACGGACATCTGGGATTACATCGCGGCGGACAGCCCCGGTACGGCCGCTGAGTGGATGAACTTTTCAGTGATGCTGCTACCAGTCTGGCCAAATATCCAAAGATAGGTAAGACTGGCAAGGTTTCCGGCACCTGCGAACTGATCCTGCATGAGAGCTATCGTCTGGTGTATGAAATTGACAGGGATAAGGCATGGGTGCCGGCCCTGGTATATACCGCCCGGATGTGGCCGCCGGTCAAGGGTTACCCACGCAACACAATGAGCAGGCTACTGGAAAGGACCGATGCCGCCTATCCACTGCCGCCGGAAGAGCGTGATTGGGTTGATGATTCACCAGTGGGTAGGGAATGGCTAAACGATGAGGGCTAAAAAGATGGTTACTGACCGCCTTTCGTCATTTATTATGAAGACTGCCACCGCTAAACTGGAGTGGTCGAGCATTTTGTGACCCCCGGTTTAGTCCGCTTTCAAACCATTGTGTTATATATCTTCCCCAAGTTCACTTTGCAATAATTCCAGCGCTTCTAAGCTATTGAGCCAGGTTTCTTCCAGTTTTACCTGCTTTTGTAGCAGGTTGGTTTGCTGGCTCAGGTGTTGCCTGAGCTGATCTTTTTGCGGCTGCTCATAGAGACTATTATCAGCCAAGATGGTTTCCAAAGCCTGTAGCTCTTTTTGAATGTTATCTAACTGTTTTTCTAACGTATCAGTGTGCTTGCGTAGCGGTGCCAGTTGTTTACGTAGTGCAGCAGCTGCCTGGCGTTGTGCGCGGCGATCGACTTTATCGGGGCTGGCTGCATCGTTATCAGGACGCTGGCGCAAACGATAATCGTTGAGCCATTTGCTGTAATCCTCAAGATCGCCAGCAAACTCTTGCACACGGCCCTCGGCAACCAAGTACAACTCATCCATGGTACTTTTAATCAGATGGCGATCGTGAGACACCAGCAGCAGTGCACCGGAGAAATCCTGTAAAGCCATACTCAATGCTTGTCGCATTTCTAAATCAAGGTGGTTGGTGGGCTCATCGAGCAGTAATAAATTAGGTTTACCCCACGCAATCAGTGCCAAAGCCAAGCGGGCTTTTTCACCACCGGAGAAATTGAGCACAGGTTCATCACAGCGCTTGCCGCGAAAATTAAAACCACCGAGGAAATTACGCAGAACTTGCTCGCGCTCATCTTGAGCAATGCGTTGAAAATGTAGCAACGGGCTGGCTTTTGGATCAAGTGAGTCCAGTTGATGCTGGGCAAAGTAGCCAATCACTAAGTTTTCACTGCAGGTAAGATCGCCTGCCAATAGCGGTAAATCACCTACAATACTTTTAATCAGAGTTGATTTACCTGCACCGTTGGGGCCAAGCAAAGCAATCCGTGCGCCCGGGACTAGCTGTAGCTTTACATTGCTTAAAACAGGCTGTCCCACGTTGTAACCAAGCTCTGCTTCATTGAGATTCAGCAGCGGTGTAGAGACTTTATCAGCCACGCGGAAAATAAAGTCAAAAGGTGAATCAAAGTGTGCTGGCGCCAGCTCCTCCATGCGTTCCA
>NZ_JADZAJ010000007.1 GCF_020852615.1 Nitrosomonas sp.
ACGGAGAAATCATCCAGTTCGTCCCCTGCACCCGGCGCGCCTGGCACGCCGGTGTATCCTGCTGGCAAGAGCGTACCCGCTGCAACGATTTTTCGATCGGCATTGAGCTGGAAGGCAGCGATAACCAGCCGTTTACGCCCATGCAATACACCCGGCTGACTGAACTCACTCAGGCGATACAGGCGGCCTACCCTGTCCATGATATTGCCGGCCACGCCGACATCGCCCCGCAAAGAAAAACCGACCCCGGCCCTTATTTTGACTGGCAACATTACCGCCAGGCGCTTGAGACCAGCCGGTAGCAAATGATTTACCGGATTCGCCGTGGTTCGATCCACAGCCTTTCAATGAAAAAAGTTTTCACCATATCGTTCAACACAAGCGAGCAGGTGAATGCGTAAGCAGCAATAAATGCGATCTGTCCGGATGGAAGAGGATCGAGCTCAGCCAATCCGAAAAAACCGATCGATGAACCAATCAGCGCATCCGCTGCCAGCGCAGCTGCCAGCACCCATCCAGGTCGTGATCGCCAAAAAGCACGACGTTCGCGAATCGAGATAATCGAGAAAAGAGAAAAGAACAGGAGCGCCAGGAATGAAAACGTATCAAGCCTGTTGCTCGTGAGATCAAACATGTGCATCCCTATAGCAAGCAACCCCAGAACTTCAAGCAACATAAGCAGGCCAAGGATGACAGCCACCTTTACAAGTGGCCCGATTCGCCAGCTTTCGGGCGTCTGTGAAGGTTGAACATGATCTACGGAGAGCGCAATCTTCACGAAATCGGTTATAAAAGTCAGCAGAAGCATACTGAGGGCAGAAATAACAAACTCGCCGGTAATGAAGAAGGCAATGACAACGAATCCGGCTTTCATGATGGTGCGACTCACCTTGTTGATAATCCAGGTAAGAATTCGCTGGTAGGTTGCACGCCCGATTTTCACCAGCTCGACGATACTTGCGAGCCCCTCTTCCGTTAGAACAACACTGGCTGCCCCCTTGGCCACTTCAGTAGCTCCGCTCACTGCGATACCGACTTCAGCCTGGCTTAGTGCCGGTGCATCATTTACACCATCCCCGGTCATGCCAACTACGTGACCGGCTGATTGCAGACTTTTTACGACCAGAAACTTGTCTTCGGGAAATACTTCGGCAAACCCCTCGGAACGTGCAACCAGATCAGCCGTACAGATTTCTCCTGCTTTTCTGGCAGCCTGAAGATCCGCAGCACGGGCAATATCACCCAACCCAAGCTCATGAGCAATTTCCCGGGCAACCGGCAGCCCATCTCCTGTTAGCATTTTGACCCGGATACCCAGGGATCGGAGCTGTTCAATCAGCTGGCATGAATCAGGCCGGGGCGAATCGCGCAAGAATGCTAGACCGGCAAACTGCAAAGATGTACCAGCACTCCCTTGTGCAACAGCAAGCACACGAGCACCTTTGACAGCTTCTTCATCCGCTCGCGCTTCCAGCGATGCAATAATCTCCGGTCCAAGCCCTGCAAGTCCGGCGACGGTGCGCAAAGCACCTTTCACTGCGTGTATTTCATGTCCGCCAATATTTACAACCGATTCCGTCCGCCGTGTCTCGGGTGTAAACGGAACAAAACTCAGCGTCCTGACATCTGAAACAAGCAGATCGCGCCGGGAAGCCTCATGCAGGAATGCGAGATCAATCTGATCCTGGTTGGCCGGGTTAGATGCAAATGCTGCTATCTGTATTACATCGTCCTCTGAAAAACCGGGTTGTACAAACACTCCGCTGAGGGTCATCCGGTTCATCGTTAGCGTACCGGTCTTATCCGCACACAAAACCTCCATGTTTGCGGCATCTTCAACTGCCGAGAGGTGAGTCACGAGCACTCCGTAGCGGCCAAGCTCCATCGTGCCAACCGCCGTGCTCACAGCAAACATCACTGGAAATGCCACGGGCACAGCACTCATGAGCAGCACCAGCGAAAGCGGCAAAACATCAAGTAACGGCCGCCCCTGAGCCATGGACAGGGCAAGTGTAATTGTCACCAGCACACCTACAATAGCAAGCAGCCACTTTACCAGCCGGGCAGTAATTTCTTCAACATGCAACTTCGGATGTGCATTTTCGACGAGCTGGGCTGTGCGGCCAAAGTAAGTCCGCTGACCCGTCGCAGTCACGATAGCAGTTGCCTCTCCGCGGCGGATAATTGATCCGGAATAAAGTACAGCGCCCGCCTGTCTCGTAATCTCGATAGATTCCCCAGTGAGCGCAGACTGGTCAACACGCAAATCTCCATCAATAACGCGCATATCCGCAGGCACAAAATCCCCTCCACGCAGCCTGACAATATCCTCTGTCACAAGCTCGCGTGCTGGAACAAGCCGCCAGATCCCTCCCCTGAATACTCGCGCAGTAATCTGAAGACGATGGCGAAGAGTGGCTACTGCCGAAGAAGCCCGTTGCTCCTGGAAAAAACCGAGGATTGCGTTAATGAAAAGCAGTACCACTGCAATCCAGAAGTCGGTCTGTTTATCCAGAACAAACGAAAGGATGGCAATGATTTCAAGCATCCACGCCGAAAGTCCCCAGAATTTCCTGAGCAGTTGCAGAACCGGATGACGCGGTACTTCAGGGATCTCGTTCGGTCCATCGCGCAGAAAACGGGCATCCGCCTCCTGCCCGGTCAACCCAGTTACCTGCGGAATTTCATTTGAAAATCCGGCAATATCAGGAGCAGAAATTCGTGAACCGGATTCATTCATAGAACAACCCTTTGCATCATCGAAATCTTGCAGTTGTTTGAACAAACATCAATTCTCCCGGTACATGGAAAAGATAGAAAAATCAGAAAAAATCCGGTAGTCCATTACATACTTTGGCCTAGCGGTGTCCGTGCCCCCCCTCGAAATGAGAAGTGAATTCAGGGCGGCGGTACATATGATTAGCCGACTGCCCTGGCAGCATTCCACGATCCATCCGTTCTGGCGGGTGAAAGACCCCAGGTGAGTGCACGGCGCCGGTTTCACCCTGGTTGAACCCCGGCATCACCCGATTCGGCCGTTCGTGAAGAAATGATGGACGTTCATCAGGAGTATATGACCTGGTCTGCTGAGCGGGTATTTGCGGTATTCCACTGGCTGTAGCCGGACGAACCCCATGCCCGCCCTCAAACTGCAGCAACTGTGGCGGGCGCTGCCGCTCTGCACCGGTATGACTGCCAAATTCCGGCTGCGGCAATTCTTCGATCGGGTGTTCTGGCAAAGCAACACGGCTACCCGCAGCTTTTACCGGGGTTGCAGCTTCTCCGGGGTGCCATGGCAAACGGTATTCCGGGGAGGGTCGTGCAGTCACTACTGGACGTAACAGCATATGTTCAGGCGGCGAAATGCCTTTGACAGCATTCCCCGTCAAATTCACCGGCTCGGGCTTGATTGGCAATGCCCCGTGAATTTGTCTGAGGACGTCCAGCTGCGATGGATCAAGCACACCGTGCATGTGCGCCTGACCAAAACGCCCTTCGCCAACAGTAATCACGGCATTGGATACATGAGTATTAGCGTAACGGATATTGGTCACATTAACCGTTGTATTCCGCTGAATAACGATATTGTTCACTACTCGCGGCCCTCCCCAACCCCCCCACCATGGCCGTCCAATGAAGGCAGAGGGACCCCACCACGGCATCAGGGGTTCACCCCAACCCAATGCCACCCAGCCCAAACCAGTGCCAACGGATACTCCCGCACCGATGCCAAAAAAAGCAACCAGTGCAGGAGCATAAACCGCACGCCTGACTACCGGGCCCGGTGCCCACGCCCAGTAACTGCCCAGATTGATCCAGCGTCCGTAATGAAACGGCGCCCACCCCCAGGGTGCATTATCAATCCAGGTCCACTGATAATAGGGATCCCATACCCATCTGCCATCACTGTAAGGCGACCAGCCAGCAGGCACCGCGCCCGGTATCCAGACCGGTCCATATTGCGGCACCATGCGCCAGTAGCCGTATTGATCGAGGTCGTAGGCTCCCGCAATCCCTGAAGAAAGATACCGTTCACTGATCGTGTCCACCTGGCTGTCCGTTCGCGCATAGTTCCAGCGATCCCAGTCATCAAGTTCCGGCGCCACATAAGCCTCCGCCCTGGCTACCACACCACCTTGCACGACCACTTCCTCGGATGGGCGGATGGCCATGGCTTCACCACCAGCCGGTATTACCACAGCCTGGCCGCCGCGGCGAGTAATAAAACGCACCTCACCACTCACGTCCACCCGGTAATACCCAATGTGATCGATCGTGAAAACCGCACTGGGGGTATCCACCTCTATCGTATGGCCGACTGACAACATGCGCAGATCAAAAGCCACACTTCCGGCTGTAATCCTGAATTGAGTAAAACCAGAAGTCCGGTTGACCAATGCAAGCTGGGAATCACTCGCCGCACGGACAAAAATACGACTGCTCATTTGTAACTCTAGGTCACTGTTATTGCCGGTGTAAAGCGCATCTCCCACAGCCAGTGGCGTGTTCAACTGTGCTTTCACCCAGTTTTGCGCACCTGCACGCCAGAAAGACACACTCCCTTCAACATAACTCAAACGTAACGGATCCTGCATCACTCCCTGCTCATTCTGCTGGGCATATGCACCAATGCATGCATCCACCAGCACCAGGATGAAAACAGCAGCAATACGGAATATTGATGGCATGGCAAACTCCTGTTAACCCCTCAAACAGAGCATCATCCCTCCCTGAAGAAGAGACTCTGTACACAAAAAAGCACCACATGACCGGAATAACGCTGCAGCACTCGCCAGGTTAATGCAAACCAGCCGTATTGCACTATAACGTCAGACTATCAGTCAGCCGACTCTGTTCCTGTTTTTTCTTCATGACCACAAGCCACCCGTAACCATCAAATACAAGGAAATGGCCATTTCATAAAAACAATAAAAATTGCATAAACCGGAACTTTGATAATGGCGCTCAATCGAATTATCTTGCGTGG
>NZ_JADZAJ010000008.1 GCF_020852615.1 Nitrosomonas sp.
GCCCGGATCGGCATTGCTATGCGGCACAATCTCCATTCCCTTATCATCTTTTCATTTTTTAGTGTTATCACGTCCTGCACACCGCTATCAACCTCCAACCCCAGGGTTTCAATCATCAGCCCGGTAATTTTCGTTTCAGATTCCGGGCGGGCGGTACAAGCAGTTTATCGGGATGATGACACGGTTACGCTTACCTTCCCGGACGGCAGGATGGAAATTCTTAATCTTGCAGTATCTGCATCAGGTGCACGTTACACCTCGGGAATAAATGAATGGTGGGAGCATCAGGGAGAAGCCACCTATTCTGTCAATGATGAGCTGGTGTTCAAAGGCAGGCTGCAGCACCAGCCTGGTCATTAACAAGGTAACCGGGCGGGGGGGTTGCTTGCCCGGTTTTTAAAGAAGTAGATTACAGCGCTTCAAACACGCCGGCAGCACCCATCCCGCCACCGATGCACATGGTGACCATGCCATATTTGAGTTTGTGACGGCGTAATCCGCTGAGCAGTGTTGCGACACGAATTGCGCCAGTTGCGCCCAGCGGGTGACCGAGTGCAATGGCTCCGCCCAGCGGGTTAACTTTTGTACGATCCAGCCCAAGGTCATGAATGACTGCCAGGCTTTGCGCAGCGAATGCCTCGTTCAGTTCGATCCAATCAAGGTCGTCCTGCCGAATTCCGGTTTGTTGCAGTACTTTGGGAATCGCCTTGACCGGGCCCACGCCCATGATTTCCGGTGGCACCCCAGCCACTGTGTAACCGATGAAGCGCCCGACTGGCGTCAGGTTAAAACGCTGTAACGCCGCTTTGCTCACCACCATCACGGCACCCGCACCATCCGACATTTGCGAACTGTTACCGGCAGTTACTGATCCTTTTGCAGCAAATACCGGGCGCAATTTGGCGAGTGCTTCCGGGCTGGTATCTGCCCGGGGGCCTTCATCGGTATCCCGGACGATAGATGAGCTGATGATTTCATGCGTACCCAGATCCGGTCTGTTCTCGTGAACGGGATAAGGTGCAATTTCATCTTTGAATTCACCCTGTTCGATGGCACGGATCGCCCGATGATGGCTTTCCAGCGCAAATTCATCCTGCTCCTCACGGCTGACTTTCCACTGTTCCGCCACCTTCTCGGCTGTGATACCCATGCCGTAGGCAATGGCAACCTGCCCATCCTGCCTGAACAACGCCGGATTCATCGCTACCTTGTTACCCATCATCGGCACCATACTCATGCTTTCGGTCCCGCCGGCAATAATGACATCCGCTTCTCCCAGCCGGATGCGGTCTGCTGCCATGGCAACTGCCTGCAGACCGGAGGCACAGAACCGGTTGACTGTTACACCTGGCACATTAACAGGCAGTCCCGCCAGCAGCAACGCCACCCGTGCGATATTGATCCCCTGTTCCGCTTCCGGCATGGCGCAGCCAACGATCACATCCTCAACAGCGGCCGGATCGAGCCCTTCACACTGTTTCAGTACCGCCTGCAACACGTGCACCAGTAAATCATCCGGCCGCACATCCTTGAACATCCCTCGTGGCGCTTTACCCACCGGCGTGCGTGTCGCGGCTACGATATAAGCATCCTGCACCTGTCTGGTCATCTGCTTCTCCTCAGTACTTGAATTTTTATCTCACCAAACCACGACTCAGTTACGCAGCGGTTTGCCGGTTTTCAGGGTATGCGCGATGCGAGCCTGGGTTTTCTCGGTTGCCAGCAACTCAATAAAAGCTGTCCGTTCCAGCTTCAACAGCCATTCTTCATCTACCCGGCTGCCAGTGACAATATCGCCACCACACATGACATGCGCAATCTTGCTGCCAACCAGATAGTCATGCTCGGAAATAAACCCGCCTTCCAGCAGGTTGACCATCGAACTTTTAAGCGTGGCAATTCCTGTAGCACCTGCTGCCACAATCTGGCGCGGACGTAATGGCGGACGATAGCCTGCTTCTGCCAAAGCCAGCGCCTGCATCTTGGCAACATGCAGCAATTCGAGACGATTCATGACAACCACATCAGCTGGTTTCAGATAATGTAATGCCTTTGCCTGTTCTGCACTTTTGGATAACTGTGCCATTGCAACTGTCTGGAAATAATGTTTCAGATACAGAAAAGGGTCGTTATCAATGGCATTACGCGCGGCACGTAAAGCAAACTCCTTACACCCTCCCCCTGCCGGCAGCAGCCCCACACCTGCCTCTACCAGACCGATATAGCTTTCCAGCGTGACCACCGCACGGTCGCAATGCATGACAAACTCGCACCCTCCACCCAGCGCCAATCCATCAACAGCCGCCACAGTGGGTATCATGCTGTAACGGAGATGCTGAGAGACCTGCTGGAAATGGGCAATCATCACCTCCACTTCAGCCAGTTTTCCGGCCATTAGCACATCGGCCATATCCAGGCTGCGCGCTGCCTGCAGTACAGCCGCTTCTGTCGCCTTCCTGGCGCGTTTGAAAAGTTTTTCAAAAAATGACGGGGGAGCTGGTGGGGCAGGCGGCGCCAATGGCGCTTCAGTTTTGGGCCGCTCGGTTGCCTTTTTCAGATTGGCACCCAAAGAAAACGGCGGTTCGGTCTGCCAGATCACCAGCGCACGAAAATGGTGTTCCGCCTCGGTAATCGCTCGCTGTATCCCCTGCAGTACCAGATTATCGATTGTGTGTTTTTTGGTTTTAAAACTGACAATGGCAACCTGATCTCCGGTATGCCACATACGCAACACATCTGTTTCAAAAACTGTTTCGCCATAAACAGCTTCTTCTCCCACC
>NZ_JADZAJ010000009.1 GCF_020852615.1 Nitrosomonas sp.
AACACTGCTCATGGGATTACTCCTTTACGCTTTCGCGTTTGGTTGATAAAGATTCGCACCTCTATCAAACCGGGTAATCCCACCTCTTGGCAAGACCTGCTGTCAGATCAAATCTGAACTACTACATTTAATTACAATTTCCCAGAGACTGGCTACACTGAAAATCAATTCATTTTCAGGCATATTCATCAGATTCCGAGCATCGGGTGGCAAATACTCCCAGCCTTTTGCTGCCCACAATAACAGATGCGTATCCAGCAGCAGTTTCACTCGCCACCCTCAAAGGATTGCACAATTTCCTCTTCACCCATCCTGTCAAAATCATCCGGAATTTCAATTTGCCCGGCCATAAAACCAAACCGCCTGATCCGGGAAGGTTCAGGTGCATTGAGCGCAACCACTTTGACCATCGGTTTGCCGGCTTTGGCAATAATAAATGACTCACCATTGGCAGCTTGTTCCACCAACCGGGATAGCTGCGTTTTAGCATCATGAATATTGTATGTTTGCATAATTCAATTTTCACGAACTTAGTTTAACTGGCTTAGTTTATCACTATTCCCTGCATAAAAACTGCTGCCGGAGTGTATCTGAGGCAGATTACAGCCAGCATTTTCGGCAGGGCTCAAGCCCGCTGGCCTGCAGTAGATGAAGAGGGAGTACATAATCCACTGCGCCTGCCTGCTTCCTGTACAGCTCAAAAAGCAGGTCGATCAGCTGCCATTTCAATTTGAAAAACTGTTTCATAATCTCCTTTTGCCAGGGGTTAGAGATACAGGCAAGCGCTTTTTGCTGGTGTAGAGCATAGCGGTATCTTCTGATGGTAAAACCATCTTTTCCATTTTGCATCTCTTGGGATGCATCAATGGCTTCACGAATTTTTTCATGCAATTCCGCAATCGGCATAGCCGCTATAGCTTGCACGCCGCTATTTTCATAGTGCACCTCTTCTGGTCTGGCATGAATACGAAACTCGGCGTTCGCGCGCATCCAGAAGACATCATATGACTTTCCCTTAAGCTCTTTTCTTAGCTGCTCGCAGTATTCCTGAAATTCTCTGATTTTCTGTGGGCCACGAGCTTCGATTTCTGGCGGGACACGATAATTGATGAAATTCGCAGTGAGATAACGGCACGTATTTGTTTGGTGGAATTTGGGTGTACCCACACTAAAAATGTATTTAGACGAAAATTTGGGTTTTTTGATGCGCAGAGCCTGATATTTTCCTTCCAGCATCAGTTTTTGCACATATAACCGCTCTGCTTCCGGTTGATTCAGAATTGCAGCCAGACTTTCTTCATAAATAAAATCAAACATCCCGTCCAAGGATACTCTGCCTTCCGGCTGCAGCCACGAACCAGAAAGCCTGGTGTAGGTATACCTTGTGACATAGGCAACATCCTTCGCTTCTTCAGCAATCGGATCTACCTGACAGGACGCTGCAAAACTAAACATACAAAAATTACTCCGGCTAATAGAACGAAGCGCATTGTGTATCAGCCGTAATCTGACAGGAGCGCTGGCAAGCTTGCCGCGCAGGATAAGCGTGCTAGTGATGACAACATGCCTTCACTGGTTGTAACGGGAATGCGCGCTTCAATTTCGACCAGTCACGCGAATACCGGAGGAAAATGGTTATACTTCGGACAACAGAAGGAGCGAGAAAAACAGTAACATCTGCCTGTTCCTTCTGGAGCTACTGATTACCGGCAACTGATAAAATGAAGTGTTTTTGAAAGAAATTATCGTTTGGAGAAGACATCTTGCCGCACCTCGCTACTTTTCCTCCACACCCTTTCCAATATATTGATTGTAAAGAGGAAAACGATAGCGATCAGAAACACTAATGCCCTGATTTCAAAGGGATTGAGACCAACGAATCCAGAGGAATACCAAGAGGCAATGAGAAACACTAATGCCCTGATTTCAAAGGGATTGAGACATTCAGCGTATTCAGTATTGCTACCTCTGTAATGGAAACACTAATGCCCTGATTTCAAAGGGATTGAGACATAATTAAACTGGCTATTACAATTCCCAGTAATAGAAACACTAATGCCCTGATTTCAAAGGGATTGAGACGCTAGTGCACTACGTGATGACCAGCCTGATGCATAGAAACACTAATGCCCTGATTTCAAAGGGATTGAGACCTCATCAGATTCAGCTATTAACCCTTTTTGAATGAAACACTAATGCCCTGATTTCAAAGGGATTGAGACTTTTTGTAATTATTATATTCTTCTCGGATAGCCGAAACACTAATGCCCTGATTTCAAAGGGATTGAGACTTTACTAAAGAGTGCAAATTGGGACCTATATCACGAAACACTAATGCCCTGATTTCAAAGGGATTGAGACTTGTACAGTGGCCTTATCTCGGATGGTTATCCGGAAACACTAATGCCCTGATTTCAAAGGGATTGAGACGGGTTTGCGACCCATTGCTACAACGGCCTTCGTGAGGAAACACTAATGCCCTGATTTCAAAGGGATTGAGACATCTCAACCTCCCATACATCATCACCTACCTTTCGAAACACTAATGCCCTGATTTCAAAGGGATTGAGACGATACATTTTCCATAGCTAAGGCAAATACCATTGGGAAACACTAATGCCCTGATTTCAAAGGGATTGAGACCAGTGCTTCTTTAGCCTCCGTAAAGTAACTAAGGGAAACACTAATGCCCTGATTTCAAAGGGATTGAGACACTGCCAGAGACAACGCTGCCTCCTGAGGTATGGGAAACACTAATGCCCTGATTTCAAAGGGATTGAGACTCCAAAGCCCGTTTCCACTCTTTGCTGCCAGGAGAAACACTAATGCCCTGATTGGCCGAAGTGGCTGGTTAAGATCAGGTGCCGGCTGCGCATCCGAAGATGGGCAAAAAAATGGGTAAGACTTTGGGTATCCGTGAGCTGATACGAGGTGAAAACGATTGCCTGGTGTATGGAATCAACGGGGACACGGTGTGGATGCTGGCGCTCGGTCGCTGTACGGACCTCGTTGAGATAGCCGGCCTCCCTTGGGTTCGCCGAAGTCTACTGGTGGAAGGTTAGGCTGGAACGGTAATGCCGCAAGCCGATAGCGCGCTCGGAGATGCACCGGACTTCACGAGTAGGACCGTCAACATAGCTACCCCCTTACAATTCTACGCTTTGCCCGATCGACGAAATACTGGATGACATGGAAGGCATGGGCGAAATCGCGCTCGTCGTTGCCCAATTCCTTCGCCGCTATTAAATCGATATCGAACAGATATTGCTTCAACCCCGCCGTGGTATGGCTTTTCGCGAAGTGATAGGCGTCCAGCAGTTCCTTCTCATCGCCCACGGTGAATGCCCCTTGATTCATGGATGCGCTGACTGAATGGTCTGCCAGACCTTAACCGCCGTACGTAGCACCGCCATACTCGCAGCGGAGATCGACTGATCTATTTCCGTCCAGGCTATGTCGCCAATGCCTTTACTGACGGTTGTTAGCAGTGCCGCTGTTTTTACGACCTCGGACAGCGAATCCAAACGCACCTCATCTTCCAATATTTGAGCGTAACGCTGGATTATTAAAAGCGCTTCCGAAGCTCCCGCACTCGTTTATTTGTTTTCATCTGACGAAAGCTGACTGAGCAACAAGATAAGGTTCGACGTTGCATCGAGCAGTTAACCGATATGCGCGTCTCCAGTGATATTCATTTTTCGTTCCATGCAGAGACTACGGCTCGTGCTACTCGGTGCCAGCGAGTGTCAGACGCGGGATCATTCCCACTCAATTGTTGCCGGGGGTTTGCCGGAGATGTCGTAAACCACGCGGTTGATGCCGCGGATTTCGTTGATGATACGGCTGGAGATTTTGGCGAGCAGGGTGTAGGGGAGTTCTGCCCAGTGTGCGGTCATGAAGTCTTCGGTCTGAACAGCGCGCAAGGCAATTACGTATTCATAACTGCGGTTGTCTCCCATGACGCCGACTGATCTGATTGGCAGGAAAACGGCAAATGCCTGGGAAGTTTTTTCATACCATCCGGCATTTCGCAGCTCTTCTATGAAGATGGCATCAGCCTGGCGCAATAACTCGGTGTATTCATATCTCACTTCTCCCAGAATACGGACACCCAGTCCCGGACCGGGGAACGGATGACGGAACACCAGTTCATGCGGTAATCCCAGTGCCAGGCCAAGTTCGCGTACTTCATCCTTGAACAGTTCGCGCAGTGGTTCCAGCAGTTTGAGGTGGAGGGTTTCCGGCAGGCCGCCCACGTTATGGTGAGATTTGATGACGCCGGCTTTTTTGGTGTGGCTGCCGGCAGATTCGATCACGTCAGGATAGATGGTGCCCTGTGCCAGCCATTTTGCATTTTCGATTTTTTCCGCTTCCTGCTGGAAGATTTCCACAAATTCACGGCCGATGATCCGCCGTTTCTGTTCGGGATCGGTGATACCTTTCAGCTGTTCCAGAAACTGTCTGCCGGCATCAACATAAATCACGTTAACTGCGAGATTGCGGCTGAAGGTTTCCATGATCTGTTTGGCTTCGTTCAGGCGGAGCAGGCCGTTATCGACGAATACACATACCAGCTGATCGCCAATGGCGCGATGAATAAGTGCAGCCGCTACCGATGAATCCACGCCGCCGGACAGTCCCAGGATAACTTTATCGTTACCGACACGGGCACGAATTCTGCCGATGGCTTCTTCTGCGTAATCAGGCATGTTCCAGTCATAACCCGCCCCGCAGATATCGTGTACGAAGCGGTCGAGAATCGCCTTGCCCTGCCGGGTGTGAGTGACTTCAGGGTGGAACTGCACACCATAAAAATTGCGTGCTTCATCCACCATGGCAGCGAAGGGAGTGGCTGCATTGGAGGCGGCAGCAGTAAAGCCTGGCGGCAGTTTGTTGACCCGGTCGCCGTGGCTCATCCAGACATCAAGAACCGGTTTGCTTTCAGAATCCAGGCGATCGCGTATATCCTGAAACAGTTTACATGGTGCAGTCAGCAGCTCTGCATAACCGAACTCGCGTGATTGTGCATCTTCCACTTCTCCCCCCAGTTGAGCGGCCATGGCCTGCATGCCGTAACAGATACCGAGAACGGGTACGCCCAGCTCAAATACAATTTGCGGTACACGCGGGGCATCATCGGTAAAGGTGGATGCCGGCCCGCCGGAGAGAATAATGCCAGCAGGCGCAAATTCCCGTATGAATTGCGGGCTGACATCAAAGGGATGAAGTTCGCAGTAAACATTGGTTTCGCGCACGCGCCGGGCAATCAGCCGGGTGTACTGCGAGCCAAAATCCAGGATAAGGATAGCTGAATGCATGTGGGTAAGAGACGTTATTCGACGTGGTAATTCGGGGCTTCTTTGGTGATCTGGACATCGTGCACGTGAGATTCCCGGATTCCGGCAGACGTAATCTCGATGAACTCCGCTTTTTTATGGATGTCACTGATGGTGCGGCATCCCAGATAGCCCATGCTGGAGCGAACTCCCCCGGTTAGCTGATGGATGACACTGGCGAGAGGGCCTTTGTAGGGGACGCGCCCTTCCACACCTTCCGGTACCAGTTTGTCCGCTTCATGACGTTCGGTTTCCTGGAAGTAACGGTCACTTGATCCCTGCTGCATGGCGGATAAGGAACCCATGCCGCGATAGCTTTTATAGGATCTGCCCTTGAGCAGCTCGATTTCTCCCGGGGATTCTTCAGTTCCGGCCAGCAACCCGCCCAGCATGATCGAGCTTGCGCCTGCAGCAAGTGCCTTGGCAATATCGCCAGAATAGCGGATACCGCCGTCGGCAATCACGGGCACGCCGGTGTTCAACAGTGCGGTGGCCACATTGTCAATGGCTGAAATTTGTGGGACACCAACACCAGCAACAACGCGGGTGGTGCAGATTGAGCCGGGGCCGATTCCAACTTTGACCGCATCTGCGCCATGATCCACCAGTGCCCTTGCCGCCGCCGCAGTGGCTACGTTACCGGCAATTACCTGAATTTCCGGAAAATTTTTCTTGACCCAGCGCACGCGATCCAGCACACCCTGTGAATGGCCGTGTGCCGTATCCACGACAATCACGTCTGCACCGGCTTCGACCAGCGCAGCGGCACGTTCATCGCTGCCTTCTCCCACGCCGATGGCGGCACCTACATACAGCCGTTCCTGATTATCCTTGCTGGCATAGGGATGCTCGGTGGTTCGAGTGATATCTTTGACGGTAATCATGCCGCGCAGCTCAAAGTTTTCATCAACAATCAGCGCTTTTTCAAGCCGGTGTTTGTGCAGCAGAGCCAATGCATCTTCCCGTGAAACGCCTTCCCGGACAGTGACCAGATGTTTCTTCGGAGTCATGATGTTTCTGACCGGCTGATCAAGATTGGTTTCGAAGCGAAGATCACGGTTGGTGACAATGCCGACAACCTTTTTGCCTTTGACTACCGGCAGGCCGGATATGTTGTGCTGGCGGATCAGTTCCAGAACTTTGCGCACGGTCATATCCGGGGAAACAATGATCGGGTCGGTCACTACACCGCTTTCAAAGCGTTTGACCTGCGTTATCTGCGCCGCCTGCATCCTGATCGACATATTTTTGTGAATGATGCCGATTCCGCCCTCCTGGGCAATGGCAATGGCAAGCCGGGCTTCAGTGACGGTATCCATTGCTGCGGAAACAATCGGTATTTTGATACGAAGTGTACGGGTCAGCTGTGTGGATAAATCAACATCTCTGGGCAGAACTTCGGAATAGGCGGGAAGCAGGAGAACATCATCGAAGGTGAGTGCTTTTTGTATTAGTCGCATGCGGTCAGTCCCTCACAAAACCCTATTATACCGGAACCTTTTTATGCTTTCCGGCTGAGCTTCACTCATGTTTTCCGACCGAACGCCAGAGCAATCAGCGCATACGCCAGGTGGTGTAGGTGGTTTCACGGTTAAAATCATCCCAGATATAAGTGGGTTTGACGATGGAAGTGGTGGGTACGATAAAAGTGACAATATCAACCGCACCACTCAGTGTTCGGCCAAGCGTATGGACGATTCCAACGAAAAAACCGGCTGTTACACCATAGACGGTACCCTTGGTGCCGCTGGTAATCATCATGTTTTTGGGGATCTCAACCACGCCGGTAACAACGTTGGCTACGCCGGTTGCCAGTTTGACTCCCATTTTTTCGGGATAAGAATCGGCCTGAGCATTGAAGGAAAGTAAGAGACACAGTGCGGCTGGTGCCAGAAGTGATATGGAAACACGTTTCATTTTGTTTTCTCCTCTTGAAAACGTTAATAACGACGATGGTTCAGGGTGCTATTGACGCAGGCTGATAATGCGCCATCCGCTTTTTTTTGCATGTTCGTGAAGGGTGGCATCAGGATCAACGGCAACCGGGTGTGTGACTTTCCTGAGCAGTGGCAGATCATTGAGCGAATCACTGTAGAACCAGCTTTGCAGGAAGGAAAGCCAGGTGAGGTTGTGTGCATCCAGCCATTGTTCCAGTCGGGTTATTTTGCCTTCCTGAAAAGAGGGAATTCCGGTTACGCGGCCGGTAAATTCGCCATTCTTCTGTTCCGGTTCAGTAGCGATAAGGTGATCAATCCCCAGCATGTGCGCAATGGGTGCGGTTACAAAACTGTTGGTGGCGGTAATGATAATGCACAGATCTTTTTCTGCCTGATGTCTGGCGATCAGCTCACGTGCGCCGGGTGCAATCAGGGGTGCAATTCGCTGTTTTATAAAACTGCTGCGCCATTCATTGAGTTGTTCCCGCGAATGGCGAGACAGGGGTTTAAGCTGAAAATCCAGAAATTCATGGATATCAAGTGTGCCTGTTTTGTATTGTTCATAAAATGCAACATTGCGAGCTTCATAGACTTCCCGATCCAGCACATTCTGTTCAATGAGAAATTGTGCCCATTGAAAATCGCTATCGCCAGCCAGAAGCGTGTTATCCAGGTCAAATAATGCCAGTTTCATGATACGGAACTTTGGAATTGGAAAATTGGAGTGCAGAAAACCGGGTAAATTAAGCAGATTGTTAAACAGGTGGTTGTTCTTGTAAGGTTTTTTTCTGCTGCAATTGGTAAGTACCCTGATTACTGCTGATTATAACAGTTCACGTAACAGGGGAAGAGTGACAGGGCGCTGTCTGGTGAGTGAGAGCTGATCCAGTGCATGGATGAGTCTGATCAGGGAAGATAGATCCCGTCGCTCGTGTTTCAGTAAATAATGGCAAATTTCCAGGGGCAGTTCGAACCCGCAGCGGATTGCATAGTCCTGCATAACCTCGATTTTTTTTTCATCCGTTAATTCGTGTACCTGATATACCAGCCCCCAACCCAGACGAGTGACCAGATCCTGACGTAAATCCAGCCCGGCAGGTGGTTTGGTGCCCCCGGCCAGGAATATGCCATGTCCACTGTCGCGCAAGCGGTTGTAGAGATTGAACAGCCTGATCTGAGATGTATCGTCCAGCTGCTCGACATCATCGATCACGATACAGTCCGCACCGGAACTGAAATCAGGTTTTTCCCAGCTGCAGCCGATGTAGCGTGAATTGCATTGCTGTTCTGAAAAAGCACCCGCCACCGCCTGCAATAAATGGCTTTTGCCGCTTCCCGTGTTTCCCCACAGATAATAAAAACGATCCTGATAACTACCGGCAACCAGATTCCTCAATGTGTACAGCAGCTCCTCATTCCCTTCGGGAATAAAATTGTCCAGGGATGGAGGGCCGATTTCAGCAATATCGAGCAGCTGTTGTCTCATTGGCAGCTTCGGGAATGTTTCCGTGGGAGGTTGTTTTGAAATTGGAATTGACACTGCAGCATAAATACCTTGGTTTATACAGAGGGCTGAGATGTATTCGGCTCAATGTCAGCTTAATAATCTGCATTGATAAGCCGATAGAACTGAGGTACGCTTTATTTAAGAGGTTTCACTATGTTTTCTTCAGCCTACTGTATGGCCAATTACCCAAAACCTTATATTCCAACACAACCCGTGTTATCACTGGAGTCATTTTCTTCAAATCGGTGTGGGCAGCAGGATATTCCTTCTGTGCTGGATGTTGGCAGTATAAAACACGTTACCAGTGGCCGAGTTGCAATCGCACTCGCGTTAAAACAAATGGGTATAGGTAAAGGGGATAAGGTTCTGATCCCAGCCTACCATTGTCCTGCAATGGTAGAGCCCGTGATTTGGGCAGAGGCAGTGCCCATATTTTATAAGATACAGTCTGATACATCAGTTGATCTGGATGACGTTCAAAATAAGCTGGATGAGTCAACAAAATTGCTTATTGCAACCCACTACTTCGGGTTTCCGCAGAATTTAGTGAAAATACGTAATTTCTGCGATATTCATGAAATATATTTGCTAGAGGACTGTGCACATTCTTTTTTTGGGGAATTTGAGGGTAGACCGATAGGTGCATATGGAGATTATGCTATTGCAAGCACGATGAAGTTTTTTCCAATATATGAAGGGGGGTGCTTAGTTTCTGGAAGAAATAATATTGAGCAAATAGAGCTTCGATCGGCAGGGTTGGCCTTTGAAATCAAGGCTGCCTTGAACACCTTGGAAAGGGGGCTGGAGTACGACAGAATGGGTTCGCTGAGGAAGTTATTCGCGACCCCTCTGAAATTAAAAGATTATCTGTGGAAATCGGTTAAACAGGGGAGCCCTGGCGAAAATAAAAAGAAGATTGGCCCGGGAGCATCTGAGGGTGGGTTTGGGTTTGAGGCAGATTGGCTCCATAAGCGATCATCTTTTTCTTCAAGATGGCTTACCAAACTTGCCTCCAAGGATCGGGTTATAGCTGGGCGCCGGGAGAATTATTCAGCTTTGCTGGAGGCGCTTGCTGGGTTACCGGGCTGCAGACCTTTATTTCCAGATCTGCCTTCCGGTGTTGTTCCTCATGTTTTTCCTTTAATTGTAGATAATTCAGCAGAAATTTTTCCCACTCTTAAGCGTAGTGGCGTGCCTGTTATTCGTTTTGGCGAATTTCTCTGGCATGGTGTTAATGAATCAGTTTGCTCCGTAAGTACCCGCCTGTCACAAAATTTGCTGCAATTCCCTTGTCATCAAGAGCTCAAGTTAAAAGAAAAGCAATGGATGATAGAGCAAATCAGAAAAACGATACTTTCTTCTATGGAATAGCGTAATGAGCTGGAATTTATACCCGATAAATGAATTCAGGAATTTTCAGGACAGCTGGCAGCAGCTAAACCATACGGCGTCTGGTTCACCATTATTAAGTCCTGATTTTATTTTGCCTCTTCTGGAAGTATTTGGTAGAGGCGACGAGGTTTTGGCATGCTATCAGGAAAAAGATGAGCTGAAAGTGATGACAATTATCTGCCAGAAGAATCAGTGGATATGGTCTACTTTCCAGCCATCACAAGCACCTCTAGGTATGTGGATACAAAAAGTCGATGTGGATTTACCATCCATTCTTCCCGAACTTATACAACAATTGGCACAATACCCTCTTGTTTTCAGTATTACACAGATTGATCCGGATTTAGTTCTCAGACCGGAAACCGGTAAGAAATTGGTGACTTTGGATTATATCCAGACCGCAAAAATTACCCTTCAGGGGGATTTTGAAGAGTATTGGGCTAGTCGTGGAAAAAATCTGCGCCAGAATATGAAAAAACAGCGGAACAAGCTTGCAAAAGATGGTGTAGTTACACGGCTTGAATTATGCGTGCTAGCTGCTGATGCCCAGCAAGCTATCGCGGATTATGGAAAACTTGAAAGCTCGGGGTGGAAACTGGATCAGGGTACGGCAATTCAGCCATCAAACAACCAAGGCAAGTTTTACCAGAAAGTCTTGGAAAATTTCTGTCACCGAGGTAAGGGGCGAGTTTACAAGTACTGGTTTAATGACCAGGTCGTAGCAGTAGATTTGTGTATAGAAGGCGAGGACAGTCTGATTATACTGAAAACAACTTATGACGAAGGTTGGGGGCGTTTGTTTTCACCCGCTTTTCTTATGAGGGAAGAAGAGTTTAAGCAAATTTTTGATGAAAAGAAGATAAAAAATATTGAATTCTACGGCAGGGTAATGGATTGGCATACAAAATGGAGTAACGAAGTGCGTACACTTTATCATGTTAATAGTTATCGATGGCCAGCCCTTCGAATTTTTCATAGAGTTATACGGCGTTTGCGTAAAACGTGTGTATGGATGTAGTTACCTCGGTTACGTGGTTTATATACATTCTCAGGCATTATCCGTCGTGCCAGCCTCAATCCCGCCAGGCTGAAAATTCCGGCTATGGTCAGATAAAGGCCAACGAATGATGTGCCACCGGCATCAGTCAGTGCTTGTGCGATGATCGGAGCAAGTGCGCCACCCAGAATACCTCCCAGGTTAAAGGTGATGGATACACCTGTATAGCGTATCCGCGGAGGGAAAAGTGAGGGCAACCATACACCGAGCGGTCCATAAACAAATCCCATGATGAACAGCGCGAGTGAGAGCACCGCCCAGACCAGCCATAGCGATCCCGCTCCCAGAGCCGGTCCGAATATCAGTCCCAGGCCAATCGTTGCAGCACAGCCTCCCAGCAGTACCTGGTTTGCATTGTTTTTGTCGGCGTATATTCCCGCGAGAATGATACCGGCGGCCAGAAACAAAATAGCAGCAAGCTGGGTGATCAGGAACATTTCACGGGCATATCCCAGCGTAGTGGTGCCGTGAGCGAGTGCAAAGGCAGTCGAAAGGTAAAAAATGGCAAAACAGGCGACTACCGTAAATGTCCCGGCAAAGGTAATGGCAGTGTGTTTGCGTATCAGTTCGCTGATGGGAACCCGTACCGGTGGTTCTTTTGCCAGCGCCCGGGTAAACTCGGACGTTTCACCGATTTTCAGGCGTACCCACAGGCCAAGCGCAATCAGAATACTGCTGGCGAGGAAAGGAATTCGCCAGCCCCATGCGGCAAAATCTGCATCACTCAACTGTATACCGATCAGCAGGAACAATCCGTTTGCGGCGAGGAATCCGATCGGTGCACCCAGCTGGGGAACCATGCCAAACCGGCCGCGCCATCCCTGCGGCGCATTTTCAACAGCCAGTAACGCGGCACCTCCCCACTCGCCACCCAGCCCCAATCCCTGGCCAAAACGCAAAATACATAACAGGAGAGGGGCGATCCAGCCGGCCGTCGAATAGGTGGGCAGGAATGCGATCAGCAGGGTTGATGTTCCCATCAGCAGCAGTGAAGCCACCAGTGTTGATTTTCTTCCAACCCGGTCGCCGAAATGACCAAACAGGATTGCACCAAATGGCCGGGCGATAAAGGCCAGGCTGAAGCTCATGAATGACAGCATCAACTGTGCGGAGGGAGAATCTGCCGGAAAGAACAAGGGGCCAAATACCAGTGCCGCTGCGGTGGCGTAGATATAGAAATCGTAGAATTCAATGGTGGTTCCAACCAGGCTTGCTGCAAGGATGCGGCGGTGTTCATAAAATGGGCTAGTCATAATCAGTTTTTCTCAAGGTTTGCAGGCGATCCGGCTGGTCAAATGCAATTCCGGTCTTACGGAACGCGAAAAGTGATGAGGGTGGGGAGGTTTGTCAAATGATGGCCCGGTGCGGGTGAGAAGCAGGGATAAATGAGTGCCGGCACAGAAAATTGCCTACCGGGTTAATGCATCTGTAATCTGGTTAAAAGGCTTGTTCTGCAGAAAATTATGTATGTTGTCCGCCAGCAGACTGATCATGCGCTGTCTGGATTCCACGCTGGCCCAGGCGGAGTGGGGAGTAATGATGAGGTTGGGATAGGGATAATCCAGCAGTGGATTACCATTGACGGGCGGTTCTTCTTTCAGGACATCAATGGCTGCCCCGGCGATACGGCCGGAATACAGAGCCTGCAGCAGATCGGTGTCGTTAATCAGTCCGCTGCGGGCGGTATTGATCAGATAGGCTGAAGGCTTCATCAGATCCAATTCCCGGCTGCCGATCAGATGATGAGTGTCTTCCGATAACGGGCAGTGCAGGGTAATGAAATCTGCCTGGCAGATCACATCATCAAATGCTGTTCGCCCGGATCGAACAGATAAGGCCGATTTATGTTCGGCAATTTGCAGTTTCATCCCGAAGGCCCGGGCAAGATTTGCCACTGCACTGCCCAGTTCGCCATGTCCGATAATACCGAGCGTTTTACCTGCCAGCTCCATGATTCCGAAATCCAGCGGGCAGAAATAAGGGCTGGTCTGCCAGCCTCCTTTTTTTATCAGTTGCTGGTACTCTACAAAACGGCAGGCAAAGTTCAGCATAAACATAAAAACATGCTGGACAACGGAGCCGGTAGCGTAATTGCGGACATTACATACCGGGATATTGCGTTCAGCAGCCGCGACGAGATCGACATTGTTATAACCGGTGGCTGCTATGCAAATCAGTTTCAGTTTATCTGCAGCGCAGATGGCAGTACGGTCGAGCAGTGTTTTATTGCTGACAACGATTTCAGCCTCCCGGATTCGTTCTGCCACTTGCTCCCGGGCAGTGTTGTCGTGATAGATCCACGGGGATGTGGCCTGCTCCAGTACTGTTCTGTCGATATCACCGCGTGTTACGGAGCCGAAATCGAGAAAAACAGTGAGCATGGCGGTCTGGTATGTGGAAATGGGTAACAATATTCCAGATGAATGTATTGAAAGCCCGGGAGGTTGTCAAATTAACCGGCCGGGATGATCTGGAATATGACAGAAATAAAAAAGCCGATACAGTTTCCGGTATCGGCCCGCACTTAAGCTTGAATATCAGATCACTTGAGTGTCAGGATCCATTCGGCCAGTGCTTTAGCATCAGCTTCGCTTACATTGACGTTGGGTGGCATTGGAATCTGGCCCCATACACCAGTGCTGCCACCTTTGATTTTACCAACCAGATAGCCAGCTGCATCAGCTTGGCCAGCATATTTGGCTGCGACATCTTTAAGTGCAGGGCCAACGAGTTTGGCATCAACCTGATGGCAGGCAACACAGTTGTTCTTTTTGGCCAACTCAGCATCTGCCTGAGCGTAACCGGCAACTAACAGTGCTGAAGCAGCAAATGCTCCTAACCAAGCTTTTTTCATCGCATTTTCCTTTTGTGAATGATTAAGGGAGTGCCATTCTACCGTGAAGCTTGCAGATTTGCAGTAGTTCATTCAGTGAATGGATTTCCGGAAAACAACGTCTGCCCTCACATACCCGAGCGCTGATTTTGTCACTCGGAGTAGAGCGGAACGTAAGATTCCCGGGCAATCCGGAAAGTTCCAGCGGCAATGCAATTATTACGCTATTCAGCGAATAGGGAATCAGTGCTTTTAACCAGGTTTGCCGTTCAGCCTGAGTGCCATGCAGTATGATGGTTTTTGCCGGTTCAAGCCGTTCCTCCAGTGCGATCAGCAGGCTGCAATGTGAACTGGCGTACAGTGATAGCGTGCTGGCAAAAATGCTCAAAGTACGTTCAGCTGCTTCCGGATAACGCAACTCGCTCAACAGATGTCCCAGTCGCTGCAAAGCAATGGCTGCAATGCCGTTTCCGGCAGGAATTGCGCCATCGTGACCTGTTTTTGGCCGGTGGATCAGTGCTTCATGGTCATGACTGGTAAAAAAGAATCCACCGGATGTCTTGTCTTCAAAGCGGGTGAGCAGTACATCCGCCAGCGTAATGGCAAAATCAAGATCTGTCTGGCGGAAACTGACCTGCAGCAATGTGAGCAAACTGTCTAACAGGAATGCATGATCATCAAGGTAGGCATTCAGATGCGCTTTGCTGTCCTTAAAGGTCGCCAGCAGGCGCTCGTTTTGCCATAGCCTGTCGCGGATGAAATCCATTGCCTGCATGGCTGAATCCACCCATTCCCCGCGTTCAAAAATTTGCCCGGCACGTGCCATTCCCCTGATCATCAGCGCATTCCAGCTGGTCAGGATTTTTTCGTCACGACCGGGGCGGATGCGCTGTTCACGTGCGTGAAACAGTTTTTTACGCGCACTGCTGATGAGCTGCTGTGTAATTTCCGGGCTGATGTGATGGCGTGCCGCAATGGCTTCGACAGACTCCACGACTTCAAGATGCCAGTGACGGTCTTCGAAGTTGGGTGAGCGATCAAGACCATAACAGGCAGCCGTTACCCGGTATTCTTCCGGCGTCAGGATTGTTGCAACTGCCTGACGATCCCAGACATAGAACTTTCCTTCTTCGTGCTCGGAATCAGCATCAAGTGAAGAAAAATAACCGCCACCCGCTGCAGGGCCGGATTGCATTTCCCGCATGACCCAGGCAGCAGTTTCTTCAACAACCTCTTTAAACAGCGGGTTGCCGGTTATCAGCCAGGTTTCTGCATAAAGAGGCAGCATCAGCGCATTGTCGTACAGCATTTTCTCAAAATGCGGAATTTGCCAGGCGTTATCAGTGCTGTAGCGGCAGAACCCGCCCCCCAGCTGGTCATAGAGGCCGCCTCGTGCCATTTTTTCCAGCGTGTGCGTTACGATATGCAGGGCCTTTGTGTTGTTCTCCGTAACATATCGTCGCAGGCAAAACTGTAATTCTGCCGGATGGAGAAATTTGGGTGCATCTCCAAACCCGCCGTGAATTTCATCGAACTGGTGATCTAACTGCTTCCAGGCATGGTCGATCGGTTGCCGGGAAAGTGCAGAATCATGCGTGCCTGGTACGGGGAGTGTTTGGGCGAGCAATTTCAGCAATACCGCATTCTGCTGTTCAATATCCGTTTTGCGTGTGCGGTAAAGTTCAGCAACTTTCGGCAACAGCTCCAGAAATCCCGGCATGCCGTAGCGCGCCTGTTTCGGAAAATAGGTGCCACCAAAGAAAGGTTTCTGTCCGGGTGTCAGGAACATGGTTAACGGCCATCCACCCGGACGGTGGTTCATCGCGTAATGCGCACTCTGGTAAATCTGGTCAATGTCAGGACGTTCTTCGCGATCGACTTTGATATTGATGAAATCGGCATTCATTGCTGCGGCGACTTCGGGATCTTCGAATGATTCATGCGCCATGACATGGCACCAGTGGCATGCTGAATAGCCGATGGAGAGCAATATCGGCTTATCCAGCGTGCGCGCAATTTTCAGTGCCTCTTCTCCCCATGGGTACCAGTCCACCGGGTTTTCCGCGTGCTGCAGCAGATAGGGGCTGGTTTCTCCGGCAAGATGATTGGGCATTGGAGTTCTGTTCAGGCCGGATCAGTCGGTGACTGCACCGCGACTGGCAGTCGAGACCAGTTTGGCGTATTTCGCCAGTACACCGCGTGTATAGCGTGGTGCAGGCGGTTGCCAGGCTGCCCGGCGACTTGCCAGTTCAGTATCAGAAACATTCAGCTGCAGCAGGCGCCGATGGGCGTCGATCGTAATTGAATCGCCTTCCTGTACCAGCGCAATAGTCCCGCCGATATAGGCTTCCGGTGCAACATGACCTACCACCATGCCGTACGTGCCGCCGGAAAAACGACCATCGGTAATCAGTCCGACTGAATCCCCCAGCCCTTCACCAATCAGGGCGGAAGTGGGAGAAAGCATTTCGCGCATTCCCGGGCCGCCTCGCGGGCCTTCGTAACGGATGACAACGACGTCACCCGGCTGGATTTTGCGTTCAAGAATGGCGGCCATGCAGGTTTCTTCTGAATCAAATACTCTGGCCGGGCCGGTGATGCAGGGGTTTTTCACGCCGGAAATCTTGGCAACTGCACCTTCCGTTGCCAGGTTACCTTTCAGGATTGCCAGATGCCCCTGTTCATAGACCGGATTGCCCCACTGCCGGATAACATCCTGATCAGTACGCGGTTGCTCGGGAATGTCTTTCAGCACTTCCGCGATGGTTTGTCCACTGATTGTCAGACAATCGCCATGCAGCAGGCCATGTACCAGCAGCATTTTCATGACCTGCGGAATCCCGCCCGCCTCATGCAAATCGGTAGTCACATAGCGTCCGGAAGGTTTCAGGTCGCAGATTACCGGTACACGTTTACGAATGGCTTCAAAGTCATCAATATTGAATTCCACCTCTGCTGCGTGAGCGATGGCCAGCAGATGCAGTACAGCGTTGGTTGAACCCCCTACTGCCATGACGACTGATACGGCATTTTCCAGTGATTTACGGGTAATCAGGCTGCGCGGCAGGATCTGTTTTTTGATGGCTTCCACCAGTACCTCAGCAGAGCGGGTGGCACTGATCCGCTTTTCCTCATCTTCTGCCGCCATGGTGGAAGAATGGGGCAAACTCATCCCCATGGCTTCAATTGCGGATGACATGGTGTTGGCGGTATACATGCCGCCGCACGAACCGGCGCCAGGACAGGCATGGCGTTCAACTTCCAGCAGTTCATGATCATCTATTTTGTGCGCGGTATGCTGCCCGACGGCTTCAAAGGCGCTGACAATGGTCAGGTCGCGACCTTTGTAGTGACCGGGTTTGATGGTGCCGCCGTAAACAAAAATGGACGGTACATTCAGCCTGGCCAGCGCAATCATGGCGCCTGGCATGTTTTTATCGCAACCGCCGATGGCGATAATGCCATCCATACTTTCCGCCTGCACACAGGTTTCGATGGAATCAGCAATCACTTCGCGCGAAACCAGCGAATACTTCATACCTTCGGTTCCCATGGAAATACCATCTGATACGGTAATCGTGCCAAACATCTGCGGCATGGCACCGGCAGTTTTCAGCGCATGTTCAGCACATTTGGCAAGCGTATCCAGCCCCATGTTGCAAGGGGTGATGGTGGAAAAACCGTTGGCAACACCAACGATAGGTTTGTCAAAATCACCATCGCCAAAACCAACTGCACGTAACATGGCGCGATTGGGCGCGCGTTTTGCACCCCGGGTAATGGCTTGGCTGCGTCGATTATCTGACATAGTGTTTCCTTATGAATGGGTAATGAATACAGATCAGGCAAAGGGAACGATCGCCGGCGATGTCTGCTGTGATCAGTTGGCGTTGCCGTATAATGCGCATTTTACCGTAAGTCAGGCTGCTGCCCATGCTCGTTCATCCCCAATTTGACCCGGTTGCCATTTCCCTAGGTCCGCTTGCCGTTCGCTGGTACGGGCTGATGTATCTGCTTGGATTTTCATTATTCGTCCTGCTCGGCCGTTACCGCATCCGGCAACGGCCTGATGGCATATTTACCCGGGAAATGCTGGATGATGCGCTGTTTTATGGTGTGCTGGGAGTCATCCTTGGCGGACGCCTGGGCCATGTGCTGTTTTATCAGCCAGGCTATTATCTGCAACATCCGCTGGAAATATTCCAGATCTGGCAGGGAGGAATGTCTTTTCACGGAGGGTTCCTGGGGGTAATAATCGCTATGGTATGGCTGGCACATAAATATCGGATACCATGGCTGTCAGTCACTGATTTTATTGCACCACTGGTTCCGCTCGGACTGGGCGCGGGCCGCATCGGTAATTTCATCAATGGTGAATTGTGGGGACGCCCTACTGATGTGGCCTGGGGGGTGATCTTCCCGTATGTGGATAATCTGCCGCGTCATCCGTCCCAGCTGTATGAGTTTGCGCTGGAGGGGCTGGTATTTTTTATTCTGATGTGGCTTTATTCAGCCAGACCCAGGCCGTCGGGTGCTGTCTCCGGGGTGTTTATGATCGGCTATGGGGCCTTTCGCTCGTTCTGCGAATTTTTCCGCGAACCGGATGATGGCTTTCTCGGCATCATGACCCTGGGCATCAGTATGGGTCAGTGGCTGTCACTGCCAATGATTGCAGCCGGAGTTGCGCTTTTGCTGTGGGCATACCGGCATGACAGTAAACCGGAAAAATCGGTTAAGGCCGTTCAGAAATCGCAGAGTGAACGAAAGAACCGGAATTGACGGTACGATCAAAACCAGTCAGGAGGGGCCCCTGAACAATGATGTCTGCTGAGGCTTCCGCTGATAATTGCTGCAGGTATCGGCTCATTACTACAGAAGCAGGTGATACCGTTCTGCAGCTAACAGGTGACTTTACGCTTGCAGTGCTTGATCAGCCATTGCCGATGGTCAGCAAAGAACTGGCACAACTGGCCGGTCGGCCCGGCCTGCACTGGGATCTTACTGCACTTCGCCATCTGGATTATGCTGCAGCCGTCATGCTGTGGCATTTGTGGGGCGGGAGGCGGCCTGATCACCTGCTGCTGCGCCCGGAACAGGAAAGAATGTTTCTGCGACTGGAAACAACCGTATCGCCACCTGAACGTGTGCGGCGTGAGTGGTTTCGGCCGGTATCTTTGCTGGGTAAGCATTTTCTCTGTTTTCTTGATCATCTGGCCGGTGTGATTACACTGACCGGGCTGGTCGTGCTGGATGCTGTTTTTCTGATGACTCATCCACGCAGAGCGCCCCTGCGGGAAATTTCTGCAGGCCTGTATCGTACCGGTGCGCAGGCACTGGGCATCACTGCGCTGGTAGGGTTTCTGATCGGTATTGTCCTGAGCTACCTCACCTCCGAACAGCTGCATCTGGTTGGAGCGGATATCTATATTATTAATCTTCTCGGTCTGATTATTATCCGTGAACTGGGCCCGATGCTTGCTGCCGTGCTGGTTGCGGGGCGCTCCGGTTCCGCCATAACAGCGCAGCTTGGGGTCATGCGGGTTACTGAAGAACTGGATGCGCTGACGGTCATGGGTATTCGCCATAGTATGCGACTGGTGCTGCCGAAAATGATCGGACTGGGGATTGCCATGCCGCTGATCGTGGTCTGGACCAGCGCAATTGCACTGCTGGGCGGGTTAATGGCGGCAGATTTTCAGATTGAATTGAGTATCCACTATGCACTGACTGTTTTGCCGAATGCTGTCCCGATTGCCAACTTATGGCTGGCACTGGCCAAAGGGGTGGTTTTCGGGATGGCAATTGCCCTGATTGCCTGTCATTTCGGGCTGCGCATCAAACCGAACACGGAAAGTCTGGGTGAGGGTACCACCAGTTCAGTGGTCGCTTCAATTACATCTGTAATTCTGATTGATGCTGTCTTTGCTGTGGCTTTTTCCCATATTGGGCTCAAGATTGTAAGCTGATCGGATATGGATTCGGTTATCGAAATTGTCGGACTTTACACACGCTTTGGCAGCCACGTCATCCATGAAGATATCAGCCTGACAATATACAAAGAAGAAGTGCTGGCACTGGTGGGAGGCTCCGGCAGCGGAAAAACCACGCTGC
Source organism: Nitrosomonas sp. (assembly GCF_020852615.1). Taxonomy (GTDB): domain Bacteria; phylum Pseudomonadota; class Gammaproteobacteria; order Burkholderiales; family Nitrosomonadaceae; genus Nitrosomonas. The sequence continues at coordinate 20,174 of NZ_JADZAJ010000009.1, forward strand.
TGCGCCAGATGCTCGGGCTCACTTCACCCGCAAAAGGCAGTATCAAAGTGCTGGGTACAGAGCAATACGATCACAATCATGAAGGGCAGAGAAAACTGCGTACCCGTTCCGGGGTCCTGTTTCAGCAGGGTGCGCTGTTCAGTGCGCTGACCGTGTTTGAAAACGTGGCATTGCCATTGCGGGAAATGCACATGCTGGATGAGGATACGATACGGGAGCTGGTTATGCTGAAACTTGGCATGGTTGGTGTCGAGGGACAGCATGCCGGAAAAATGCCATCTGAGTTGTCGGGGGGAATGGTTAAACGGGTTGCGCTGGCACGTGCACTGGCACTGGATCCGGAATTGCTGTTTCTGGATGAACCGACTGCCGGGCTCGATCCTGTACTGAGTGAGGGTTTCGTTGATCTGATACGATCCTTGCGCGAAGAGCTGGCATTGACTGTCATCATGGTGACACATGATCTGGATACACTGGTGGCGCTTTCCGATCGCGTGGCTGTGCTGGCTGATCGGCGTATCGTTGCGCTGGGGCCGATACCGGAAATTATTACCATCAGCCACCCGTTCGTTAAAGCCTTTTTTGGCGGTGCGCGCGGCCGTAATGCGTTACGCGCCCTGCAGCTGCCCTGATGAATTGTCATGTGATTCTGTTTACGCTGTTTAAATTTTAAATCGAGCCTAAATCAAGGAAATAATCATGCCCAACAGTACTTTGACACTTGCCCAGATGTTGATTGCCCGCCGCTCGCTGACACCTGGCGATGATGGTTGCCAGAAAATCATCATGCACCGGCTGGCCGGGCTGGGATTCAGAAGTGAATCCATGAATTCTGGTGAAGTGGAGAACCTGTGGATGAGGAAAGGTGCCGAAGGGCCGCTGGTTTGCTTTGCCGGTCATACAGATGTTGTGCCGACCGGGCCGGTGGCGCAGTGGGACAGTGATCCTTTTACGCCGGTAGTGCGGGATGGCTTCCTCTACGGTCGCGGTGCGGCGGATATGAAATCCTCGCTGGCGGCCTTTGTAACCGCGATCGAGGAATTTGTTGAGCTGCATCCGGATCACAAAGGCTCGATTGCACTGTTGATTACTTCGGATGAAGAAGGTCCGGCAGTAGATGGCACGGTAAAAGTGGTGGAAGCGCTCCAGGCGCGTGGAGAAACGGTTGATTACTGCATTGTGGGTGAACCAACCTGTACTGACCGGCTGGGGGATACGATCAAAAACGGACGGCGCGGCAGTTTATCAGGTGATCTGACGATCAGAGGCATTCAGGGGCACATCGCGTACCCCCATTTGGCTAAAAATCCTATCCATCTGGCAGCTCCTGCCATGGTCGAACTTGCAAAAACCGTGTGGGACAATGGCAACGAATATTTTCCTGCCACCACCTGGCATATTTCCAATATTCGCGGCGGTACCGGTGCGACCAATGTTATTCCCGGTGAAATCAGTCTGCTGTTTAATTTCCGTTTTTCTACCGCCAGCACTCCTGATTCACTCAGGGCACGTGTGCATGAAATTCTGGATCGGCACGGGCTGGATTACGATCTGGTCTGGGAGCTTTCTGGTAAACCTTACCTGACGCCAAGAGGGATACTGGCTGATGCACTCAGTGCCGCTATTCGGGAGGTGACGGGTATCGAACCGGAACTTTCCACCACGGGCGGCACTTCCGATGGCCGCTTTATTGCAGATATTTGCCCGCAGGTAGTGGAATTCGGGCCGCGCAACGCAACCATCCACAAAATCAATGAATCTGTGGAGGTTGCCGATATTGAGCGCCTGGCCCGAATCTACCGGTTGACATTGGAAAATCTGCTGCTTTAACAGTGAATGCGCGGATTCGAAGCAAATGCCGGCTTAACGGGTATTTTTACCGCGAAGCAGCGTTACCAGTTTTTCACTTAACTGATATTTGGTTGAGCTTTTGCCGGCTTCACCCGTATGACTAATTAATCCGTTTGCAGCCAGTGTATCCAGCAGAGGCTGCAAATCACTGTGATCTTCCAGGAAATAGGCAATGCAGGGGCCCTGACGATGTAATCCCCAGCGCCCCCAGCCCCAGCCTTTTTTCTGCACATAGAACTCCCGATGGAATTTGAAATCAGGATTATCTATATCCTGTTTCATTTCATTCAGCAGGCGCTCATGTGTTTGCCACAACTGGTCAAACAGACTGGCAATGTTTGCATCAGCAGCTTTTTGCGTTTTGTTTTCACCCGGTTTCATGAAAAAGCTGATGAGATAAATCGTCAGTGCACCTGCCAGGAAGCTGGCTACCAAACTCAAAACGTCCATTTCTCCTCCATAGATACAACATTAATTATTGATTTTTCAGGCTGAGCAGTATAGCAAGTAAAGCGAAAATTCAGGTGGGGTCTGTATCGGGAATCATGATGATCACGCGTTACTGCGGTACTCTGAGCAAAGTGTAAAATCCGGTTGTGCAGGATTTTTAGAAGTGTTCTGTAAAAGACAAGGAGGCGGGTTATGTCAACAAGCTATGATGTTAAACTGATTTGTAAAAGAGAAATTGCTGAGGGAACGATGGAGTTCGTTCTGGAAAAACCACCGGGCTTTGAATATCGGGCCGGGCAGTATGGTGATCTGGTATTGCCGGATTCATCCGGAGTGGATGAGGACAGCAACAAACACGGTTTTTCGTTTGCCAGTGCGCCGTATGAAGATGTGCTGAAGATGGCGACCCGTATGCGGGATACACCATTCAAACGCGCCGCACGTAAAGTTCCGGAAGGTTCGATGGTGAAATTGCTTGCGCTGTGGGGAGATTTTACGTTGCATAAAAATGCGGCTGTACCCGCGGTATTTCTTATCGGGGGCATCGGCATCACGCCGGTGCGCAGTATCATTGCACAGGCTACGCATGACAAGACAGCACATAAAATCACACTGATCTACGCTAACCGGACACCTGCACAGGCGGCTTATACGGATGATTTCGAACGATTTGCAGCAGAGAACAAAAATTTCACGTTTGTGCCGGTTTATACCGTGACACAGGGCCGTGTAAGCGCTGATACCCTCAGGCAGCATGTGCCTGATATTGCTGCTCCCCGATACTATCTTGCAGGGCCGGAAGGCATGGTTAAAGCCATGCGTTCACTGCTGATTCAGGCAGGTGCAGATGAAGATAATATTCGCACGGAAGAGTTTGATGGTTATTGAGCCGCTGTTATGGTCTGTTTTCAGTAACGTATTCCACTATTTAAATCATGAAAAAAAGTACAACTATTGAAAAAATCAAGGCGCCGGAGCTGATTACTTCCAGCTGGCTGAATACGCCGCAACCGGTTACGCTGGCTTCCTTGCGCGGCAAGGTGGTGTTGATGCACGCTTTCCAGATGCTGTGTCCGGGGTGTGTTCAGCAGGGAATTCCACAGACACAGCGGATTTTTGATGAATTTGATCCGGAACGGGTGGCAGTAATCGGTCTGCATACGGTTTTCGAGCACCATGAGGTGATGGGGCGCGATGCGCTGGAGGTGTTTGCTTATGAGTACAGGTTGCGTTTTCCGATCGGGATAGACAAGCCAAATGAGCAGCACTCCATTCCGCACACAATGATGACGTACCACATGCAGGGTACGCCGACGACCATTCTGGTGGATAAGACGGGTCATCTGCGTTTGCACAAGTTTGGCCATGTCAGTGATCTGTTGCTGGGCGTGTCGATCGGGACACTGCTGGCCGAGGAAGTGTCTGATGAGGCATCGGCTGTTGTGGCCGCAACTGCAGCATCAGCTGATAGCCCTGACGGACAGCCGGGATGTGAGGCTGACGGTTGCCGGGTCTGATTTGCGTCAGTAAGCCGGCATTTTTCTAAAAATGGTTTTTCCAGTCGCGGATTGCGGCAAATACGCTGACTGGATCAGTGAGCTCCCGTTTGGCGTATGCGCTGGCGCTTTGAATGATAGCCGGCTGATCACAGCGTAAAAATGGGTTGGTGACTTTTTCTGTTGCCAGGTTGGAGGGGAGTGTTGGTTCATTCCGTGCCACCTTTTCTTCTGCATTACTTTCCAGTCGGATTAATTCCGGATTGTTCGGATCGATTGCCCGGGCGAAGCGGATATTGTCCAGCGTGTATTCGTGGGTGCAATAAACCAGGGTTTTATCGGGCAGGCTGGCCAGTTTTTGTAAGGAATTAAACATCTGTTGTGCGCTGCCTTCAAAAATCCTGCCACAGCCACAGGCAAACAGCGTGTCTCCACAAAACAGCCGGTCATGGCTGTAATAAGCAATATGGCCGGCAGTATGTCCGGGGACATCCAGGACGGCGAGTTCCAGTGGCAGTTCCGGAAATTTGAGGGTATTGCCTTCAGTCAGCGGGTGGGTCAGTTCCGGTATTTTTTCACTGGCCGGGCCATAAACAGGGATTCTGAAATTTTGTACCAGTGCGGGGATGCCGCCTGTGTGATCGTGGTGGTGATGGGTGCAAAGGATTGCAATAGGTTGTAATTTTTGTTGCCTTAGCCAGCTGAGAACCGGTTCTGTATCGCCAGGGTCTATGATGAGGGCGAGATGTTGATTGTGAACGATCCAGATATAATTATCCCTAAACGCTTGAACAGGAAAAACGTCAATCATTTTGCCTCCTTATAGCAGATAGCAGACAGGCTATTATCATAACTGACCACTTTGACAATATGTTCGATTCTGCATTGCAGCAAAGTATGCAACAGTGGTTTAAGACTGCCCTGGGGCAGTACCTGCTTGAGCAGGAACAACGCTATTTTGACCGTGTTGTAGCGGATGTGTTCGGCTATAACGCAACTCAGATCGGTTTTGCCGGAATTGATTTCTTGCGCAATAACCGGATGCCTTTCAAGTTTGCGCTTGGGGCGCAGGAGGGTGCATCGGTTTACGCGCTTCCTCAATTCCTGCCCGTCAGGACCAGTAGCGTCGATCTTGTACTGTTACCGCATACGCTTGAATTCAATACCAATCCGCGCCAGATTCTCCGAGAGGTACACCGGGTGCTGATTCATGAGGGAAAAGTTATCATCAGCGGGTTTAATCCGTTCAGTCTCTGGGGAATACATCGCCGTATGATGAAATCAAAAACAGATTTTCCGTGGTGTGGCCGTTTCATTGATCTGTCACGCATGCAGGATTGGCTGGAATTGCTCAACTTTGAAACTGTTGCGGGACAGTTTGGCTGTTATGTGCCGCCGTGTACCGGGGAAAAATGGCTTTCCCGGCTGCATTTTATGGAGGCGGCAGGAGATCGCTGGTGGCCGATTGCCGGGGGGGTTTATTTTTTGCAGGCGATCAAACATGAATGTGGGTTGCGTATTATCAAACCTTGCTGGGATGATTCACCCGCCGGCAAGGAGAGAACGGTCGCAGTGCCGCAGATAGAGCAGAGGCAGGGTGGATAATTCAGGAATATCGGTATACGCCAGAGTGCGGAGAGAGAGTAAAGAAGACCGGTTTTTAGAAGTGTCTTTGATTAAAAATACAAGGTTTATTGCGAGGTGGATGCGTCTCGTGGCAACAAACAGGAATGAATCATGCAACAGCAGCAAAATGTAAAACTGGTGGAAATTTTTACGGATGGTGCCTGCAAGGGCAACCCGGGAATTGGAGGATGGGGGGTTTCCCTGCAATTTGATGGTGAGGCCCGAGAATTTTTTGGCGGCGAACCCATGACCACAAATAACCGTATGGAACTGTTGGCTGCTATTCGTGCCTTGCAGGCACTGGAATCACTGCCGGGTGTGGAGCAATCCCTGCGGGTTCGGTTGCATACCGATTCGCAGTATGTGCAGAAAGGGATCAGCGAATGGATTCACTCCTGGAAAAAACGTGGCTGGCGGACAGCAGATAAGAAGCCGGTGAAGAATGAGGCGTTATGGAGAGAGCTGGATCAGTTGTCCGGACGCTATCAGGTTGAATGGTTCTGGGTGCGGGGGCATAACGGCCACGATGGGAATGAGCGTGCTGATATGCTGGCAAATCAGGGTGTGGAGCTAATGTTATCTGAAAAAGCAGAATAATCGGGTATGCGCCATATCTTTCTGGATACTGAAACAACAGGTCTTGATCCTGCTCTGGGGCATCGGATTGTTGAGATCGCCGCGGTGGAGGTGTGTAACCGGCGACTGACCGGCCGTCATTTCCATCGTTATCTCAATCCCGGGCGGGAAAGTGATGAAGGTGCTTTGCGGGTGCATGGCCTGACGCGCGAGTTCCTGCGTGATAAACCTGTATTTCAGGAAATTTGCAGTGAATTTCTGGAATTTATAGAAAATGCCGGGATTTTCATTCATAACGCCCCTTTTGATATGGGCTTCATTAACCATGAGCTCAGTCTGATCCGGTTTGAGCCGATGCAGAGCCATTGTCTGCAGGTGACGGATACGCTAATGCTGGCGAAAGAGCTGCATCCGGGCAAAAGAAATAACCTGGATGCATTGTGTGAGCGTTATCAGATTGATAATTCTCACAGAACGCTGCATGGTGCTTTGCTTGATGCGGAGTTGCTGGCCGAGGTTTATCTGGCGATGACGCGCGGCCAGGAAAGTCTGCTGATGGAGGTGGATGCACCGGCAATGCGGCAGGCTGACAGTTCAGTAACCAGAAAAACGGGAGTGGAGGTGGAAGCAAAAATGAGGGCGAAGGACTTTTCGCTGATCATTCAGCCGGCCACAGAGGAAGAGCTTGAGCTGCATGACCGGCTGGTGGAGCGTATCAGCGCCGAAAGTAAAGGCAGCTGTTTGTGGAACAGCTGAATTTACCGGGTGTACTGTCAGATGCTCAGTTTGGTGCGTAAAGCGCGTGTTGCCAGCTGCCTGCTGAAACTCAGCGCGGTCAGTGGTCCGCGGTGGGCCTTGGCGATGACATCATTGATCGCTGAAACCATCCACTCAACATCAGATTCTGTCAGGATGAGCGGCGGGATAAATTTAACGATGTTCATACCGTGACCGGCCACTTGGGACAGAATTCGATGCTCCCGGAATAGCGGCACGGTAATCAGCTGCGAAAACAATCCCTTATTGGCGGATTCAAGTATCTTCCACGACAGTTTCAGCATCAGACTTTTCGGCTCGGTGAATTCCAGTGCGATCATCATTCCTTTGCCTCGCACTTCCTTGAGGCATTCATATTTTTGTATCAGCGGTGTTAATGTATCCAGAATGGCAGCACCAGTACGGGCGGAATGTTCAATCAGATTTTCTGATTCCAGTACCTCCAGTGTGGCCAGACCGGCAGCCATGGCAAGATTGTTTTTACCAAACGTACTGCCATGAATGACAGCACGATCCATACGATTGAAAACGCGATCAAAAATCCATTCTTTACAGACCAGTGCCCCCACGGGTACAAACCCTCCGGAAAGTGTTTTGGATATGCACAGGATATCGGGTTCGACAGACCAGTGTTCAACTGCCCACCATTTGCCGGTCCGTCCCAGTCCGGTCTGGATTTCATCAGCGATGAACAGTGCGCCGTATTTGCGGACAAGTCTGGCAGCTTCCGGCAGGTAGTTGTCATCCGGTATCCAGACACCATGTCCCTGAATCGGCTCGGTAATAAAGGCGGCAACCTCTCCTTCCGCCAGCACCTGCTCCAGTGCTTCGAGGTCATTGAATGGAATTTCGATGAAATCCGGCACCAGTGGGCCAAATCCTTTTTTGTAATGATCATCTCCGGTAGCGGACAGGGAACCGAGACTCAATCCGTGGTAGCAGCCGTGGCAGAAAATAATTTTGGATTTTCCGGTGGCGTAACGGCTGAATTTGATTGCGGCTTCGACTGTTTCCGTGCCCGAATTGGCGAAAAAAACGCGATCCAGCCCGTTTGGGGTCAGTTTCACCAGTTTTTCTGCCAATAACCCGGCCAGTAATGACACATCAAGCTGGACGAGATTGGGTAAGTCCGCGTCCAGTGTGCTCTTGAGAACCTCGACGATTTCTGCGTGATTGCGTCCCAGCGCGAAAACACCAAAGCCACTGAGTAAATCCAGATAGCGATTATCCTGTTCATCAAACAGATAGGCACCTTTAGCCCGAACATAATGACGATCAAAATCAATGGTTTTAAGGACTTTGACCATCTGGCTGTTTAGGTATTTATCGTGCAGAGCAAAGTTTTCTTTGCTTCGATTCTGAATAAGATCCTGGATTTTCATAGGTGAGCAACTCCGATCTGTGCTGGTGATATGGTCAAAAAAGTTGCAGCATTTTACCTTAATCTGTAAAGGGTTTTTGGCTGCCATCTGCAGACAGGCCCGGCAATTCCGGGGGATACGGTTTTTGTCAGCGGTACCTGGCTGAACAGTAATCCTGATTTAAAAAACAATATGATAGCGTGTGGTGATATTGACATCCCCGGTTCTCTTGTCTAAAGTTGTGTGCCGGGGTCTATGTAGCAACAGAATCACCCTGGAGGGTGGGCATTTATAATAACAAGCACATTCTCTTGACTGGTTATTGGCAGAATATTTGTGCAAATTCCTTTTGAGGGGCTGTCCCCTGGCTGGTTTGCAGGAAGCTGCATATCAATGCCGTCAAACCGGCGAACAACGTTTCGCTGAATCTAATAAATCATAAATTCAAGTAGAGGAATGTAATGATGAAAACAACAAAGGCAATATTTGCGGGTTTTGCAGTGGGATCACTGTTGCTGGCCGGAGTGGCTCAGGCAACAGAGCATGAGGCACACCATCATAATAAATCAGGTGAATTCCATGTGGTTATCAATGCTTATGACACCACTATCCCTGAACTTAATGTAGAGGGTGTAACTGTTAAGAACATTCGTGCTTTTAATGTGCTGAATGAACCGGAAGCACTGGTTGTTAAAAAAGGCCAGGCCGTAAAGATCGTCGTTGAGAATAAATCGCCCATCAGTGAAGGTTTTTCGATCGATGCTTTTGGTGTTCAGGAAGTCATTAAAAAAGGCGAAACCAAAACCATCAGCTTCACAGCTGATAAAGTCGGTGCTTTTACTATCTGGTGCCAGCTTCATCCTATGAATATTCACTTGCCAGGTTCCCTTAACGTTATCGAATAACGTCTGGGATTGAAACGGTAATGATTCAGGCCGGATTCAGTCCGGCCTGATTGTTTGTGGAATGTGAAAATATCACTCAAGTTACCCAAGGTTACTTAAGCTGCCCCGGGCTGTTCCTTTCTTCTGCCGGTGTGGCAGATCGCGCCTTGCGTGCGGTTCTTTAAGCCGCTGTTTGATAAATCACAAATAGGTTTTTTGTTAGAATGCCGGTCTGTGATGAACTATTTTTTTATGAGGTATCTGATGGCAGTTGAAAGGACTTTGTCCATTATCAAGCCCGATGCAGTAGCAAAGAATGTTATCGGACAAATTTATGCAAGATTTGAAGCTGCTGGATTGAAAATTGTTGCTGCCCGCATGGCGCATTTGTCGAGAGTCGAAGCAGAGAACTTTTATGCCATTCACAGAGAAAGACCTTTTTTCAAGGATTTGGTCGATTTCATGATTTCCGGTCCGGTGATCATCCAGGTGCTGGAAGGCGAAAATGCGATTTCCAAAAATCGTGAGTTAATGGGGGCTACCGATCCAAAGAAAGCGGATAAGGGTACGATTCGTGCGGATTTTGCAGACAGTATTGATGCCAACGCGGTGCATGGTTCTGATGCACCTGAGACGGCTGCAGTCGAGATTGCCTGTTTCTTTCCATCCCTGGAAATATATTCACGCTGAGCACGCATAATTTTGCTGAACTGGGAAGCCGGGCACAATGATTAACCTGCTTGATTTTAATAAAACGGAGCTTGTTCGTTTTTGCGGGGAAATGGGCGAAAAGCCTTTTCGTGCACAGCAGTTGCTGCGCTGGATACACCAGTTCGGCAAGACAGAATTTACGGAGATGAGCGATCTGGCGAAAGTGTTTCGTCAGAAACTGACGGAGTGTGCTGTTGTTCAGCCCCCCGAAATTGTAAGTGACTATACTGCAGAAGATGGTACCCGTAAGTGGCTGATATCAGCGGGTTCCGGTAATGCTGTAGAGATGGTTTTTATTCCGGAGCCCGGTCGGGGTACGTTGTGTGTTTCCAGCCAGGTGGGCTGTGCGCTGGCCTGCAGCTTCTGCTCTACCGGGCGACAGGGATTTAACCGCAATTTGAGCGTTGCGGAAATTATCGGCCAGGTGTGGCTGGCTAACCGGTTGCTCGAAGCAGATAATCAGGACCGGTTGTTGCCGGATACAGCACAGACTCAAGCCGGTAAACAGGAAGCAAGGCGGCCGGTTACCAATGTTGTTATGATGGGAATGGGTGAGCCGCTGGCTAATTTTGAGCATCTGGTCATGGCGCTCGATCTGATGCTGAGTGATGATGCCTATGGTTTATCACGCCGCCGGGTAACAGTAAGTACATCCGGGCTGGTTCCCGCCCTGGATCGTTTGCGTGAGCGTTGCCCGGTAGCACTTGCGGTTTCATTGCATGCACCCAATGATGCTCTGCGTGATGTGCTGGTGCCGATCAATAAAAAATATCCAATCAGGGAATTGCTGGCTGCCTGTGAGCGTTACCTGCCCGCAGCCCCAAGGGATTTTATTACATTCGAATATGTTATGCTGAAAAGCGTAAATGACAGCGTGGTGTTGGCGCAAGAGCTGGTGCAGGTTGTTAAAAATGTGCCTTGCAAGCTTAATCTGATTCCGTTTAATGGCTTTCCCGGCTCTGGTTATGAGCGGTCGGATACGCAGGCTATCCATAATTTCCGTGATGTACTGATGCAGGCTGGTATTGTTACGACGATACGCAGAACTCGCGGAGATGATATCGCTGCTGCTTGCGGTCAACTGGCCGGACAGGTGCGCGATAAAACGCGTCGGACGAGTGCATACGGGACAAACCAGACAGCAATGGTGAAATAACCGGGTTTTTATGAACTCAGTATTGGCAGGCTATTTAAGCAATTGCAGGCAAAAATGAACAGGCTGATTAGAATTGGAGTTCTTGGAGTTCTGGTATGGCTGACAGGTTGCGGTATTACACCTGCACAGGAAAAACCGACGCCCGAAGAATTGAAACAGCGTGCGTTGCAAAGTGCAAAAATTCATACTGAGCTTGCCGGCCAGTACTATCATCGTGGCCAATACCGGGTGGCAATAGAAGAGGCGGAAATTGCGCTGAAGAAAAAATCCGATTATGCCCCGGCTTACAATATGCTGGGATTGGTTTATATGGATTTGCTGGAGGATGACCGCGCAGAATGGAATTTTGAGCGCGGGCTTGGAATAGCGCCGAATGATCCCGACATACGTAACAATTTTGGCTGGTTTTTATGTCAGCGAAAACCTGAGCGGATGGAGCAGGCAATCGGCCATTTTATGGCAGCGATACGTGATCCGCTGTATGAAACCCCGGAGAGAACTTATACCAATGCCGGGTTGTGTGTGCTGAAACAAAAAAATTTCGAGCAGGCACACAGCTATTTTCAGGAGGCGCTGATAATCCGTCCTGGTTACCCTTTGGCGCAGCTTGGTCTGGTAGAGCTTGATTTCAGCCGTGGCGAGGTGAAGAAAGCCTGGTCTGCAATCAACCAGTATTTGCAGATGAATCCTCCCGCCCCTGCCAGCCTGTGGCTGGCCGTCCGTATTGCACGAGCCAATGGAGATGCCAATGCAGAAACCAATTACGCTTTTCAACTGCAAAAGCGTTTTCCTGATTCCAGGGAAGCCCGGGAATTGCGTGCGGGGAAGTTGAGCCATGAAAAATGATGAACTAGACGATAAAACAGACGAGCTGCGTACTGATCAGGAATCAGCGCCTGCTCATGAATCAGGAGCAGTCAGAGATATTTCTGAGCAAATTGCCATACCTCAAGTGAAACATATTGATTCCGCAGATACGGCTGCGTCATTTCAGTCAGCTCCTGCCGAGAATTCAGCCGGAGCAGAAAAGGTGAATACTGCTGCTCCTGTATCCGGTTTTGGCCAGCTGCTGCATGATGAAAGGATCAGATGTGGCATGAGTATTAGCGAGGTGGCACGTCATTTGCGCTTGTCTGAACAGCAGGTGGAAGCGATCGAGGCTCAGGATTTTTCCAGATTGCCTGCTGCTGTATTTCTGCGTGGATACATACGCAATTACGCTAACCTGCTGCGGCTTGGAGAAGTTCCCCTGTTAATGGAGGCTGTGCCTCAGGCAAGGCCGGTGGATACCGTTTTTACCGGCAAAAGGAATTCGCAGCGTTTCAAGGCGATAGAACCCGCTTACCGTTCAGATCGTGGCGGCCGTGCCGGGTGGTTGTATGTAGTGGTGATACTGGCTGCATTTGCTGCTTATGCTATTTATCGTGAAGAAATACCGGAGCATCTGGTTTCTTTTTCACCAGAAAATACTGATCAGGTTATACCGCTGAATTCTGGTGAAGGCAGTGATCAGGTGGCGATAGATCTGGCACTGCCGCTGTCTTCGCCTTCTGCTGAATTACCCCTGACGCCTCCTGCACTGGTGACGCCCGCGCCATCCGGTGCCAGTTTGCCATCGGTTGCAGCCACGTTGCCCGAGATACCAGCTCCTTTGCCGGCTGCAGATGCGCCCGGGGCTGCAAATGATGGAAAGAAATCGTTACACCTTTCTTTTTCCCGGGAATCATGGGTCAAAATCAAGGATAGCAGTGGCAGGGTTATCCTCGAAAAAACTCATGCGCGCGGGACTGAGCAGACGATAGAAGCCAGGCCTCCTCTGTATCTGGTCATTGGCAATGCAGCCGGAGTTAGCCTTGTTTACAACGGGCGCAAGGTCGATCTTGCACCCTATACTCGCGGCAATGACGATGTCGCACGCTTTTCGCTTGAATAATCTGTATAAATTTATCCGGGTTTTACATCATGTCCTCTAATAACGTACCTGCTCTACGCCGGAAATGTGTGGGTGTCAAAGTCGGTTCAGTAATGATTGGTGGCGGTGCACCGATTGTTGTGCAGTCAATGACCAATACCGATACCGCTGACGAGCTGGCGACTGCCAGTCAGGTTGCCCAGCTGGCGCGTGCAGGCTCCGAGCTGGTCAGAATCACCGTTAATTCCATGGAGGCGGCAGCGGCTGTTCCCGGGATTCGTGCCCGGCTGGATGATATGGGCTGCCATGTCCCACTGATTGGTGATTTTCATTTCAATGGACATAAGCTGCTGACAGCTTATCCTGACTGTGCAAGAGCACTGGCAAAGTACCGCATCAATCCTGGAAATGTTGGCCATGGCCGCAAGCGTGATGAGCAGTTTTCCACACTGATAGAAACTGCCTGCAAATATGATAAACCGGTGCGTATCGGGGTTAACTGGGGCAGCCTGGATCCTGAAATGCTGGCGCGGATTATGGATGAAAATGCACGTTCGCCTGATCCGCTGGGGGCTTCACAAGTCATGCATAAGGCACTTATCACCTCCGCGCTGGAAAGCGCTGCTAAAGCTGAGGAGCTGGGACTGGCCCGTAACCATATCGTACTGTCGTGCAAAGTTAGTGGTGTGCAGGATCTGATTGCTGTCTATGGTGCGCTGGCAGAGCAATGCGACTATGCCCTGCATCTGGGACTGACTGAGGCCGGTATGGGGTCAAAAGGGATTGTTGCCTCGACAGCGGCACTCGCTGTACTGCTGTTCAAAGGGATTGGCGATACGATCCGTGTTTCCCTGACACCGGAACCGGGAGGAGATCGTGCTCGTGAAGTCATCGTGGCACAGGAAATCCTGCAGACAATGGGGTTGCGTGCATTTGTCCCGCTGGTGGCTGCCTGTCCGGGTTGCGGGCGCACAACCAGCACCTATTTTCAGGAACTGGCAGAAAGTATCCAGATCTATGTGCGTGAACAGATGCTTATCTGGCGCGAGCAATATGAGGGGGTCGAGAATATGTCGCTCGCAGTCATGGGCTGTGTGGTTAACGGGCCGGGTGAAAGTAAACATGCGGATATCGGCATCAGTTTGCCGGGATCAGGAGAAACACCGGTAGCACCGGTTTTTGTTGATGGCCAGAAGACGGTTACTTTGAAAGGCGACAATATTGCCGGGGAATTCCGCGCGATTGTCGATGAATACGTGCGAACCAAATACAGGAAGAAAGCAGTCAATGCCTGAATCAATCAGGGCCGTCCGCGGGATGAATGACATCCTGCCGGATGAAAGCGGTTTATGGGAGTTTTTCGAAGACACGATTCGCACATGGCTGACTGCCTACGGTTACCGCAATTTGCGCACTCCTGTCGTCGAGCAGACTGACCTGTTCGTACGCTCGATCGGAGAAGTAACGGATATTGTCGAAAAAGAGATGTACTCGTTTGTTGATCATCTCAATGGCGAAAACCTGACTCTGCGCCCGGAAGGGACCGCCTCCTGTGTGCGTGCGGCGATTGAACACAACCTGTTGTATTCAGGCCCTCAACGCTTGTACTACAGCGGCCCGATGTTTCGGCATGAACGTCCGCAAAAGGGGCGTTATCGCCAGTTTCATCAGGTTGGTGTGGAAGCATTGGGATTTGCCGGCCCGGATATTGATGCTGAGCTTATCATCATGTGTGCGCGATTGTGGCGTTTGCTGGGTATTTCTGATGTCCGGCTGGAAATCAGCACACTTGGCAGCACCGAATCCCGTTTGGTTTACCGTGCTCGTCTGATCAGCTACCTGGAAAAATTCCATGATGATCTTGATAAGGATGCGCGCCGGCGATTAAAAACCAACCCGCTGCGTATTCTTGACAGTAAAAATCCGGCCTTGCGGGAAATACTGGCAGGTGCACCTCGTCTGCTTGATGATCTTGATGAAGATTCACTGGCACATTTTGAGGCATTGCAGCGGATTTTGCGTAACCAGGGTATCAGCTTCGAGATCAATAACCGGCTGGTTAGAGGGCTGGATTACTATAACCGTACGGTATTTGAATGGGTAACCGATAAACTGGGTGCACAGGGAACTGTTTGTGCCGGCGGCCGCTATGACGGCCTGATTGCACAGATTGGCGGCAAGCCGGCGCCGGCATGTGGTTTTGCTATGGGTATCGAACGGATACTTTCGCTGATGAGTGGAAACAGCATGATCGCTGCACGTGCTGTTCCTGATGTGTATGTTGTACACCAGGGAGAGGCTGCTGCTGAATTTTCGTGGAAAGTAGCAGAATCACTGCGTGATAACGGCTTAAAAGTAGTGTTGCACAGTGGTGGTGGAAATTTTAAGGTACAGATGAAAAAGGCTGATGCCAGTGGCGCACGGTTTGCTGCCATTATCGGAGATGATGAAGCCGCAGCCAGGCAAATCACCATCAAATCATTACGTGAAGCAGCAGAGCAGGTCAGGGTTGATCTGGCTGGTGCTGCTGCACTTCTGGAAAACATTTAACCAAGGTGAAAAATCAGAGCCATGTCAGCATATAACTATGAAGAACAGGAAAAAATAGACGGGTTAAAAGCCTGGTGGACTGCCAATGGCACTTCCGTATTACTTGCTTTTACTGTTTTTATAGCAGCAGTCGCAGGAAGCCGCTTGTGGAATCATTATCAGGGAGAACAGGCCCGGCAGGCAGCTGATCTGTATGCCGTTCTCCAGCAGCATATCGAAAAAGGAAGTGAGCTTGTCAAGATAACCGATGCGGCCCATTTGCTGACAGAAAGCTTTCCCAAAAGCGGTTATGCTCCCCGTGCGGCACTGATAGCGGCTCATGCTGCTGTTCAGGCAGGTAATAACCAGGTTGCCGGAGACAGGTTGCAATGGGTGATTGACCATGCTGAAGAATCTGAAATAAAAGATCTCGCCCGGTTACGACTGGCGAGTGTGCTGGTTGATGAAAAAAAATATGATCAGGCACTGGCACTGCTGAATGCGCAGCATGCTGCTTCATTTACCGGGCTTTACTCGGATTTGCGCGGAGATGCACTGGCTGCTGCCGGTAAAACAGATGAAGCAGGAGCGGCTTACCGGAAGGCGCTGGAAAGCTTAAGTACACAGGGCGCTTACCGGAATGTCGTGCAAATGAAACTCGATGTGCTGAGAGAACCGCAGAAGTGACCGGCAACATAGCGTTACTGACCTCTGATCTTATTTTTCATCCGTGTTACCGGATACTCCGTGTCTGTGTGCTCTCCCTGCTGATTTTTCTGGGAGGATGTGCAAATCTGAGTGAGTTGGGGGGAGGCCATTTCACTGACCTTTTCAGCAGCGATGAGGAAGAGGTGGAAGTCGATGAAGCCGAACTTGCCGAGCTGCAAACACTGGCTCCGATCAGGCCGCTGTGGCAGGCAAAACTGTCAGCGAGCAAAACCGCAGTATTTCTGCCGGTTTACGATAATGGCGCGTTATACGCTGCTGATGAAGATGGCCGGCTGGTTAAGCTCGACCCGGCGACGGGGCGTGAAATCTGGCGGGTGGAAACCCAGTCCCGGCTTTCCGGAGGAGTCGGTACCGGCGGAGGAATGGTGCTGCTTGGCACTTATGAGGGAGAAGTGCTGGCGTTCGACGAGGCAGGCCATTCTTTGTGGCAGTCTCAGGTGTCCGGCGAAATTCTGAGTCCACCGCAAACCGATAACGGTATCGTGGTAGTGCGTACCGGTGACAGCAGGCTTTACGGCCTGAATGCAGCGGATGGAAAGCAGGTCTGGAGTTATCAGAATGTTACGCCACCCCTTACTGTTCGCAGCTTTGTCGGTGTAACAATTACCCGGGGTGCTGTATTTGCCGGATTCCCCGGCGGCAAGCTGATTGCCCTTGACCTGTTCACGGGCAATACAGGTTGGGAAGCAACCGTTTCACAGCCGCATGGCGTGACTGAGCTGGAACGTATGACCGACATCAGCAGCTTGCCGATCGTTGATGAAAACCAGGTATGTGCTGTAGCTTATCGCGGCCGGGCTGCCTGTTTTGAAATTTCCAGCGGCAACCAGATCTGGGCCCGGGATGCATCGAGCAGTGCGGGTATGGTAATAGACGGCAGCCATGTTTATATCAGCGAAGATCATGGAACTGTAGCCGCCTACGATAAAAGCAGTGGTGCTGCCGTCTGGAAACGGGGAAAACTGGGCAGCCGCAAACTTTCAGCTCTGATGATTGCCAGAGGTGCCCGTCTGGTAGTGGGAGATGACCAGGGCTATGTCATGCTGATCAGCCGTCAGGATGGTTTTCCTGCGGGTCGCGCACCCACTGATGGCAGTGCGATCGTATCCCGTGCTGAATATCTGCCGGATGGCTTCGTTGTACAAACACAAAAAGGCGGACTTTTCGCATTTTCCCTGCAATAACCCGAATTTCCTGTTTTCCGGGTGATGCATTTATTACAGTTCCCCTGCCATGAAACCCACACTCGTACTGGTTGGACGTCCAAACGTCGGAAAATCAACATTGTTCAACCGCCTTACCCGGACCCGTGATGCCATTGTGGCTGATATCCCCGGTCTTACGCGCGATCGGCATTACGGCCACGGCAGAATGGGACTCAAACCCTATCTGGTAGTAGATACAGGTGGTTTTGAGCCGGTAGTCAGGGAAGGCATTCTGCATGCCATGGCCAAGCAAACCCTGCAGGCCGTGGACGAAGCCGATATCGTCCTGTTTATTGTTGATGGCCGTCAGGGATTGGCTTCACAAGACAGAATCATCGCGGAGCAACTGCGCAAAACCGGCCGAAAACTGATTCTTGTCGTCAATAAAACCGAGGGGATGTCCTATTCGTCGGTAACGGCAGAATTTCATGAGCTGGGACTGGGCACGCCCTGTGCTGTTTCCGCCCTGCATGGAGAACATCTTGCGGAGCTGATTGATTTCGCACTGGAAGAATACCCTTATGAAGAGGAAACAGAAGCCCAATCGGGTGAGAAAAAATATCCTGTCATTGCCATTGCCGGCCGTCCCAATGTTGGTAAATCCACGCTGATTAACACCCTGCTGGGGGAAGAGCGCGTAATTGCATTCGATCAGCCGGGCACCACACGGGACAGTATTTATGTTGATTTTGAATATGGGCAGCGCAGCTATACGCTGATTGATACAGCGGGGTTGCGTCGATCAGGCAAGGTTTGGGAAACGGTGGAGAAATTCTCGGTTGTGAAAACTCTGCAATCCATTGAAGCAGCTAACGTGGTTATTCTGGTGCTGGATGCACAAAATGAGATTTCCGATCAGGATGCCCATATTGCCGGGTTCATTCTGGAAACCGGCCGTGCACTGGTCGTTGCAGTCAATAAATGGGATGGTCTGGATGACTACCGGCGTGAAATCATTAAGCGCGAATTTGAACGCAAGCTCAGTTTTCTGAATTTTGCCAGTCTGCACTATATTTCCGCCCTGTACGGTAACGGCGTAAAAGGGCTAATGCCTTCAGTGGATCAGGCTTACGCTGCAGCCATGGCACATATTCCCACCCCCAAACTGACACGCGCTATGCTGGCCGCCGTTGCCAGGCAGCAGCCACCGCGCGGTGGAATGTCACGACCCAAACTGCGTTATGCCCATCAGGGTGGAGAAAATCCCCCGCTGATCGTTATTCATGGTTCTATGCTGGAACATGTACCACAAACCTACCGTCGCTATCTTGAAAATACATTCAGGGAAGTATTCGGGTTAAAAGGCACCCCGTTACGAGTGGAATTCAGGGTGGGTCACAATCCGTACGCCGACAGGAAAACGCCGCTGACCGAGGAAGAAGCCCGGCGCGCGCATAATCGCCGCCGCCGCAATCGCAAGAAATATGGCTGATCATGGGATTTACGCTTGAGAAGATTGTCCCGTGGGGGCGTTCGTTTGATGAATACATCAATATGTTTGCCCTTACCGGGAAAGATTTGAGCGTTCGCATTCTTAGCTGCGGAGACGGTCCCGCCGCATTCAATGCCACCCTGACCAAACGCGGGGGGAGCGTTGTTTCAGTCGATCCGGTTTATGCTTTTGACGCAGCACAAATCCAGCACCGTATAGCCGAGACCTGTGAAATCGTAATGGCTCAGATGCATAAGAATAAAAACGACTACATTTGGGAGGATATCCCATCAGTCGAAGCGCTTGGAAAAATCCGTATATCTGCGATGGAAGATTTTCTTGCGGATTTCGCTAACGGGAAACGAGAGGGGCGTTACGTGACTGGTGAGCTGCCATTTTTACCTTTTGAGAACGGGCAGTTTGATATTGCCCTGTCCTCGCACTTTATGTTTTTGTACAGTGCACATTTGCCGGTTGAATTCCATATTCAGGCAATCCGGGAAATGTTGCGCGTCGCGCGTGAAGTCAGAATTTTCCCGTTACTTACGCTTGACGGTGCGCTATCACCACATTTTCCGGCGGTGAACGAGTATTTCTCAACTCATGGTTTTAGTGTAAACAGCCTGCACGTACGTTATGAGTTTCAGCGAGGCGGTAACCAGATGCTGGTAATCAGGTCCGCCTGACTATACTGCACTGCGGCCGGAATCATTAACCACGGAGTTAGTGTGCCGCGTGTCAGTGGTCGTGATTCTCTGCTGCGGGGACCGGCTCTGTAAATTTTGTCTGCCCGCCAAACTCTCTGCGAATAGCCTGTTCCCTGAATTCTTCCTGGTCGGTTTCATCTCCAAATTCTCTGCGTTCTGCCTGTTCTTCAAATTCCACGCGTTCATCCTGCATTTCATTACCTTGAGCCGCCGGTGGTGCAGGAGACTGGCTGCGGGTTTCCGCCCCGGCAGCTGCAATCTGCACAGGTTGAGGTTGGGGCAGACTTGAATCCCGGAAGTCGGGAAAGGAAAATACAGATGTCAATAAACCAGCCAGAGCGGCAATAAAAATCGTACTGGTGATATGTTTCATGATACGTCCTCTGTAAGTAAAATAAGAAATGATGCAATACCTATTGCACAAACGATGCCCGGAGTCAAGTCTGACTATAGCAATACGTTTTCTCCTTGTCCTGGCGGGTTGTGCTGTACCATCCGGATAATCGGAACTGATTTCGCTGATTATCTGATTGCCTTGCTTGTCGCATGAAAAAACTCTATACAGCCAATCATTTGCTGGAAGCGTATATCGTCCGCGATTTGCTGGAGAATGCCTGTATTCCGGCCAGATTGTTTAACGAATATGCACAGGGGGGAACAGGAGAAATCCCGTTTACCCATACCTATCCCGAGGTATGGGTGGTGCGCGATTTTGACTATGAGCGCGGACGAACAATTGTCACCGCTT
Organism: Nitrosomonas sp.; assembly: GCF_020852615.1. Lineage (GTDB taxonomy): Bacteria > Pseudomonadota > Gammaproteobacteria > Burkholderiales > Nitrosomonadaceae > Nitrosomonas. Next base: position 40,324 of record NZ_JADZAJ010000009.1, read on the forward strand.
ATGAGCAGATGCCGCAGGTGACCGGGACCATTTTTTGTTTGCAATGTGGTGAAGAAAATCCCGATAATTTCCAGTTGTGCTGGCAATGCGGCAGTGGGCTGGAGATTGTCAAAGAAAAATTTTTTCCGCCCGACATCTGAATTTCCGGGTGCAGGCTATACAGTAGGTTATACCAGCACAGATTATGTCAGGTTTATACGGGCGAATACGATACGTCGCAGCCCGTTCAGAACAAAGGTAAACACAAACGATGCCACGAACAGCAGAAAGACAACCGTGGCGGACAACGGTGCCGTGATCCATCCGGACATTGCCACCATGATCCCGATTATCACATCGGCAACAGAAGCGGCGATGAGCCAGGCGCCTGGTGGTGTTTCCCGTAAGGTGCGGCGTGTGCGAACCGCGTAAATCATCGCCTGACCGGTAAATACCAGAGTAAGAAAAGCCAGTGTTATAAGCGTATCGGGTGTCAGGCGGAGCCAGAAATGACCGACTGCCAGGATAGCAATGGAAAAAATCAGCTGAGCCAATCCGAGTATTGTGCCTGCGATGGTCAGTGCGCCGATACGCCAGACGTTGGGAACGGATGACGGGGTGGCACGATCCGTTGTAATCGCCATTGACAGAAAATCACCTGTCACCAGCAGTACGATCATCAGCAGTGTGGTAAGAATGGCGTGCCCGGTCATGACAAAGCCAAGTGCGATGAACAGCACGGTAACAATTTTCTTGATGATTGAATTGAGGGTATAGGTCTGCACGCGTCGAAATGATTTTCGGCCTTCTTCGATGGCGGCCATGATGCCGCCCAGACCGGGTTCCGTGAGCACAAGGCCGGCTGCAGCCCTGGCAACGTCAGTTGCCTGCGAAACTGCAATCCCCATGTGCGCCTGGCGCAGCGCCGGGGCATCATTTGCCCCGTCTCCGCACATGCCGACGGTGTGCCCTGCTGATTGCAGGTCGTGTACCAGTCTGAATTTATCTTCCGGCAGTACACCGGCGAAGACAGCGCACTCATCCGGTTGACGTTGCGAGCCGGGTACATCTGGCAGGCAGACCGGGCCTGTGATTCCAACCTTTAGCGCTACCGATTCAGCAGTGGCTGGTGCATCGCCGGTTACCATCAGGACTCTGACACCGTTTTCTTCGAGCTGATGAACCAATGCAGCAGCATCTTCGCGTGGAGGGTCACTCAGTGCGATTAATCCGGCAATACGTATATCTCCTTGTGTTTCAACGGCCACCGCCAGCACGCGATGGCCCTGTTCTTCAAGGTGCTCAGCTTCGCAGCGCTGAGTTTCATTGATACCGGCAGCATTGGCAATGACAGCGAAAGCGCCTTTCATGACTCGTTTCGTGTGGCCATCCTCATCAGTGATATATGCTTCAGCCCGTTTTGTGGCCGGATCAAAAGCCTGAAATGAGATGCGCTGAAAGGAAATATGGCCGGGGAATTGATCCGCTGGCCCGGCTGCTCTGGCAAAAGCATGGATTGCAGCATCCACCGGATCGGCCCCACTGTCAGAGCTGGCAAGCGCTGCCAGATCGAGCAACTGTATTTCGTCAAAACCCGGGAAAGGCCGTGTCAGTACGACACGTAATTCATTGCTGGTCAGTGTGCCGGTTTTATCTGAACACAGGACATCAATGGTTCCTGCTTCATCCAGTGCGGAGAGGCGGGTGGCCAATACACCCCGTCTGGCCAGGACATGTGCGGAAAGCGCTGCTGCCATCGTAAAAGTGGCGGGTAATGAGACAGGAATTGATGCGAGGATAGCCGTCAGGATAATCGGTTCAATTGCGGTGAGAGGCAGTCCAAGCTGCCAGGCGTATACAGAAAGTGCCACGATGATCAATCCATTGAAAATGGCAAGATTGCGAACAACATGCAGCACAGTTTTCTGTTGAGAACTCGTTGCATGCGCCATTTTGATCAGTTCAGCCGTGCGCCCGAACTTTGTGTTGACACCTGTTGCAGTTACCAGCGCTTCTGCCTCTCCTCGCCGTACCAGTGCCCCGGCATAAATGATTGCACCAGCACCTGTTTCAACCGGCACCGATTCGCCGGTGAGCATGGATTGATCGAGCAGGACTTCTCCTGCTGTCAGGCGCAGATCCGCAGGGGCTACGCCGCCTAACGACAGTTTGACGAGATCTCCGGGGACGATCTCCCTGGATGGGATGGTCACCCAGACGCCATCCCTGCGTACGAAAGCATTCAGTGCGAGCTGTGATTTCAATGCTGCAAGCGCTGTTCGTGCACGGCCTTCCTGGGCGATTGCCACGGCAACATTGAAAAGGATGAGGGCAGTGATGATGGCTGCTTCAGGATATTTCCCAAGCCAGAGCTCGAACAGAATGGTTGCTTCGAGCATCCAGGGAACAGGTGCCCACAGTTTTTTGAGCGCACGCCGGATAAGGCTGTCCGGGTTATCGGCAACTTCGTTGAAACCGGTCCGCTGCAGCACTTCCTGTGCCTGATGGGTTGTCAGACCGGTCGTCATGGTGATTTTTTCTCTGTTTCAGTCTGTTCAGATTCAGGCACCGGAGGCCGGGTGCAGCGGAAAAGTTTCCGGAATAAACACCATAGAGGGTGTGGAGGGCATGGTAACTGGTGCGAAAGCACAATCAGGCAGTTGGCTTTGCCTGATTCCGGGAGGGGTAGCGATATACCTGATGTACCCGATCGCTATCCCGGCCTGTATTACAACACATGATTACTGCGGTTTCTGCTCTGTTTTTATTTCAGTTTCAGCTTCATCCCCGGTTTTTATCGCCGTTTCCGCTTCTGCAGCTTTTTCAGCAGAAACATTGCCTTCCATAAAACCGGTTTTATGAATTTTGTGTCTGCCACGATGCGAGATTTTCCCGATCAGTACGAAAAATAGCGGGACGAAGAAAACAGCCAGGAAAGTAGCGGCCAGCATCCCTCCGAATACCCCTGTACCAATCGACATCCGGCTGGCTGCACCTGCTCCGGATGCAATGACCAGCGGGAATACACCCATAATAAAGGCCAGTGATGTCATGATGATTGGCCGGAAGCGAATGCGTGCCGCTTCCAGAGCGGCTTCTGTCATTGATAAACCTTCGTCGTACAACTGGTTGGCAAATTCAACGATCAGAATGGCATTCTTGGCAGCCAGACCGATCAGAGTAATTAGCCCGATCTGGAAATAGATATCATTATTCATCTCTCGTAACCAGATAGCCAGCAGCGCTCCCAGAATTCCGAAAGGAACGGCCAGGATGACAGCAAACGGTACCGACCAGCTTTCATACAGTGCGGCAAGTACCAGAAACACCATTAGCAGCGCAAAGGAAAGTACCCATACGGATTGCCCGCCCGCCGCCTCTTTTTCCTGAAAAGAGATACCGCTCCAGTCAAGTGCATAGCCTTTGGGGGCCAGTACTTCACTGGCTACCTGTTCCAGGGCTGCCATTGCCTGACCGGAACTGTAGCCTGGAGCAGCACTTCCCAGTACAAGGGCCGAATTAAATCCATTGAAGTGAGTTACCGGATCCGGGCCGCTGTTGAACTCTGTGGTCACCACGGAATCCAGCGGGATCATCGTGCTTGTTGTTCCGGAACGGGCACGTACGTAGATTTTGCTGATGTCGTCCGGACTGGTCCGATATTCAGGTGAAGCCTCCGTTTGCACACGATAGACCCGGCCAAACTTTATGAAATCATTGACATACAGGTTGCCGAAATAAGCCTGCATGGTATCGAATACTTCGGAAATCGAAACTCCCAGCGCTTTGGCGCGCTCCCGGTCAATTTCTGCAAAAAGTCTGGGGGCACTGACACGGAAGTTGGTGCCGGCAACAGCGATGGCTGGATGTTCCATAGCTTTTTTCACAAAAAGCTGGGCGGTTTCAGCAAATGCCGAGAAATCACCCCCACCCGGATCCTGTAATTGAGCCGTGAAACCGCCGGTAGAACCCAATCCCTGAATTGAAGGTGCATTGAATGCCAGAATCAGTGCTTCGGGAATTTTTGCAAATTCCTGAAAGGCTTTTGCAATCAGCCCCTGCGCCTGCTGATCGGGGCTGCTGCGCGTATCCCAGTGCTGCAGCGGGATAAACATGGTGGCCTGATTTGGTCCGCGAGTACCAAAAACAAAATTCTGACCGGTCAGGGCATCGGTTGAGTGAACAGCCGGAATTGCCTGGAAATAATTTTCAATTTTTTCGACAACTTTCTTTGTTCGAGTCAACGATGCGCCATCAGGGAGCTGAAAAACGGTAATGAAATAGCCCTGGTCTTCTTCTGGAAGAAAGCCGGTGGGGGTTGTTTTCAGCAAGCCCAGAATGACAAATATCATTACTGCAAAAATAGCCAGTGACATGACTGATCTTTTGATAAGTGCACTGGTGGTGCCAATGTAATGCGTCTGCAGCCAGTCAAACGACCGGTTAAATATGCCCCAGAATTTGCCGGTACCATGGCTTGGCTTAAGTACGATGGCACATAAGGCCGGGCTGAGTGTCAGTGCCACAAATCCCGAGATGACAACAGACAGTGCAATGGTAATTGCAAACTGTTTGTACAGTTCACCGGTGATGCCTCCCAGGAACCCGACCGGAACAAAGACAGCGGTCAGGACCAGGACGATTGCAATAATCGGCCCGGATACTTCCTGCATCGCTTTGATTGCCGCATCCTTGGGTGAAAGCCCGCCTTTCGTCATATGCCGTTCAACGTTTTCCACCACTACAATCGCATCATCCACGACGATACCGATGGTCAGCACCATACCAAACAGCGTAAGCGTATTGATCGAGAATCCCAGTGCGTGCATTCCGGCAAATGTACCAATCAGTGAAATAGGTGCTGCAACCGCCGGGATCAGCGTTGCTCGCCAGTTTTGCAGAAAGATGAACACAACCAGCACAACCAGGAACATGGCCTCTGCCAGGGTTTTGATAACTTCCTTGATGGAGACTTCAACAAATGTCGTGGTGTCGTAGGGGATGTCGTAGGAAGTGCCGGCCGGGAAATCTTTGGTCAGCCTGTCCATTTCCGAGCGGATCCGGTGCACGGTATCAAGTGCATTGGCGCCGGGAGCGAGAAAAGTCAGAATGAAAGTATTGGGCCGTCCGTTCCATCGTCCTTCCAGATCATATGACTGAGCGCCCAGCTCTATTCTTGCCACATCCTTCAGGCGTACCATGGATCCATCCGGATAAGCCCGGACAATCATTTCCTCGAATTCTTTGACTTCACTCATCCGTCCGCGCGTAATAACCGGGATAGTGAGTTCATTTTTTTCAGATACCGGCTCGCGGCCGATGCGGCCTGCAGGAAAATCCCGGTTCTGATCACGAATGACGGAGGCAATTTCAGAGGGTATCAGATCAAGCTGAGCCATCCGGACCGGGTCAAGAATTATTCTCATGGAATAATTCTGGCTGCCGAAAATAATGGCATCTCCAACACCGGGAAGCCGTTTTACATTATCGAGTATCCTCAGCAGCGCATAATTCGACAGAAAAAGTGTGTCGTGTGCAGGATCAGTGGAGCTCAGCGCAATGACCGCCAGTAAATCAGGTGAGGTCTTTTTGACGGTGACGCCCTGACGGATAACTTCATCGGGCAGTTGAGGTTCGGCAAGACGCTGGCGATTCTGTGTCTGCACCTGTGCAATATCAACATCGGTTCCGATTTCGAATGTGAGCTTCATGGTCATGTGCCCGTCATTCGTGCTGGTGGATTCGTAATACAGAAGATTATCGATACCTGGAAGCTGAACTTCTATCGGCCGTGCAACCGCTTCTGCAACGACATCCGCACTGGCACCCGGGTAATCCGCATCAATTTGCACGACGGGCGGCGTAATATCGGGGAATCGGGCAATTGGCAGACTGGTTAGAGAAACCAGACCGACTATTACAATAATGATTGACAGAACCGATGCAAAAATCGGCCGCTCAATGAAAAAACGAGAATTCATGGCACGCCTTACGCTGTTTATTCTTAATGGTTATCTTCAGGGAAGTCTTATTTTTGCTCTTCCTGATAAGGGACGGGTTCTACCTGAGCACCAGGCAGAACCCGATGGAATCCTTCCACGATCACCTGTTCTCCTGCATGTAAACCATTTTCGATCAGCCATTCCCTGCCGCGCCATGCACTGGCCTGTATCGCACGGAGCTCGACTTTTCCCGTGTCATCGACAACATAGACAAATGAGCCGCTCGGCCGTTGCTGGACGGCACGCTGAGGGATAAGAATCGCCTCTGTTCTGGTATATCCTTTGATACGGACCTTAACAAACTGGCCTGGATAGAAATAAGATTGTCCGGGGGCATTTTTTCCATCCGGATTGGGGAATGCAAACCGGCCCTGCAGCGTACCGGTTTCCGGCCGTATGGCAACATCTGCAAAATCCAGCACGCCCTCTTCAGGATAAACACTGCCATCCGAGAAGGTCATCACGCCATGCAGCTGGAAAATATCCGGCCGTTCAACCTTGTGTTCATTCAATTCACGCCGGCGACGAAGCAGGTAGTTTTCCGGGACACTCACGTTGACATACATGGGGTCCAACTGATCGATAGTGGTTAATAGAGATGTCTGAGCTTCAACCAGGCGCCCTTCATAAAACTGACTGCGACCAACCCGTCCGTCAACCGGTGCGGTAATGAGGGTGTTGTCCAGATCAAATTTGGTTCTGATCACTTCACTCTGTGCTGCTTCCAGGATTGCCTTCGCACTGCTGACTTCCGCAATAGCATCATCGACCTCTTTTTTACTGACAGCTTTTTGCTTTAGCAGCGGTTGCACCCGTGCCAGATCTTTGTTGGCCTGAAGCAGTTTTGCCTGGGCCTGGGATACCAGTGCCTTGCTGTTCCGGTAGGCTGCGTTGAAAGGCACCGGATCAATCAGGTATAGCCTGGCACCTTTTTTGATATTGCGGCCTTCCGTGAAGAATATTTTCTTAATGACGCCACTTACCTGCGGACGAATTTCAACTGGCCGGAAGGATTCGGTTTGCCCGATAAATTCCGGTTCATCCTGAATTGCACGGGTAGTAACCGTGATTACCTCTACCTGAGGGGCGGGTGGTTTGGAGTCTTCAGAAGATTTTGTTGAGCAGCCGGTAACGAACGAAAGAAGAAGTGAGATGCCTGTTATGGTCAGACCGGCCTGGGTGATGGGTTGACGAAGCGTTAGATACATGACGTTATTCCTGATAATTCTGGTGATGAAACTGATTTTTTTAGTTATTTTGCAGCAAGCCGGTGGATAGTGGCAGTGGTGTACCGGGGGCTTCAGCCAGCCAGCCACCGCCCAGCACCTTGTAAAGCTGAATAATGGAAGTCAGGTGCAGATGGCGGGTGGTTGTGAGCATCGTTTCTGCATCAAGCAATTTTCGTTTGGCGAGCAGCACATCAACATAACCGGTAATTCCGTTCTGATAACGCAGTTCTGCCAGTTGTAGCGCGGATGTCAGTGCTTCGGCCTGTTCCTGTCGGGCTTTATATTGTTCATTGGCTGTACGGATAGCGGCGAGCGCATCTTCAACTTCCTTGAATGCGATCAGGATGGTTTGCTCATACTGTGCCAGTACCTGCCTTGCTTGTGCTTCTGCAGCACGTTGCTCAAATCCGAGTGTTTGTGCATTCAGCAGTGGACCGGCAATTCCAAAACCACCGGTACCGAATTTGCTGTCGGATTGCAGCAGGCTGGACAGTGCCGGACTGGAAAATCCAAAGAAACCCGTTAGCGTTATTCGGGGAAATCGTGCTGCTTTGGCCGCACCAATTCTGGCGGTGGCGGCTTTCAGATTTTGCTCGGCCTGCAGGATGTCAGGGCGTCGTTGCAGTAATTCTGAAGGCAGGCCGGCAGGGATTTCAGGAAGCGTGAACTGCCCATCCAGAGTAAATCCGCGCGTAACGGGAGCGGGATGCTTTCCTGTCAGCACACTGAGTTCATTTTCTTTCTGTGCGATCTGCTTTTCCAGTTCAGTGACCTGCACTGCGGCACTGGCACGACTGGCTTCAATTTGATCCAGGTCCTGCCGGGCAATCAGGCCGCCATCCAGTTGTGCTCTGGAAATTACGACAGATTCTTCCCAGGAGGAAAGGGTATTCCGGGCAATATCCAGCTGATTATCAAACTGTAAAAGATCGAAGTACGATTGTGCGACTGAACTGATCAGCGTGAGCACTACGGCACGGCGATTTTCTTCACGCGCCAGCAGATCGGCGCGGGCAGCTTCATTGGCGCGGCGAATCCTTCCCCAGATATCCAGCTCCCAGTTCAGGATGGTTTGCCCGAAGTAGTTGTAGGGTGTCGGGAATCCGGCACGGCTAAACCCTCCCAGTGTACCCATTACCGGGGCGGTACCATTGATTTCCATATTCGGAACAAAATCCATCCGGGCGATGCCCAGCCGTGCCTGCAGTTCTTCAACGCTGGCGGTGGCCTGTTTGAGATTTCTGTTTTCCTGCAGTGCCTGATTGATGAGTGACTGCAGTTTCTCATCCCGAAGCAGTTCCCACCAGGGAAGGTTGGCGATGGATTGTCCTTCGGTTTGTGTCAGACGATAGTTTTCTGCAGCTTCAACCTGAGGGCGGGAATAGTCGGGGCCCATGGCACAGGAAGTAATCAGCAGACTTGAGCACAGCAGCAGGACAGAAGTCTGATGCTGATTTGATCGGGTTGAAAAAAATCTTTTACAGCCGAAACCGGCTTTTTCAGCCAGACTGAAAAATGCGGGTGTGACTATCTCAAGAACCCGGCCGGAAAATGCTAAATGCGGCAACATGCCATTTCCTTTTTAACTCCGAAGAAAAATTCATTTGTATCGCGATTGTCTGTGTATCTGGCGAAAGTACCTGTGTATCATTGATCAGCGATGTGGTAAAAAACAAAGTCACTATTATAGTGCCCGTACTGCGAATAAAGAGGAAGTTACAGCCTGAATAAAACCGGTTTTTCAGAAAGTTCCGGTTTTATCCTGATACATTCATGATCGGACTGACAGTCAGGCGATCAGACAATCAATGTTCTGAAATCAGAATCCGTAACCGATATTGAACAGGTAACGGGTATCAAACTTCTCCTTGCCAGGCGCAGGTCTGCTGAAATAATCCACTTGTATCTCATTAACAATCTGGAATCCGTACCATAGTGGCACACGAATGCCGGTGCGAGTGCGGATGAAGAGATCGCTGGCAGCCAGCCCTTCATGCATGTGAAAAAGCTGCACGGCTCTGTTCCAGAACCATTGATCATAACGGGTGGACCAGCGACCGGCTACATTGCTTCTATCCTTTATCCGGCTGCATGCACCGGGATCGGCAGGAAGCCTTTTCTGGCACTGATACGGATAGTCATAAAAGTCGACGTTAACATAATCCGGGCCGGCCTCGATGGATAAATTAAGATCATCCGTTGCAAAAATCTGGTAACCGGCACCAATACCGAATGCTGACCGCAATTTGATGTCCTGGAGGCGGTCATTGGTAAACAGGCCATGTGCGTACCCGTACCACTGATCGTTGATGAAATGCGCATAATCTCCGTACAGCTGGAAGTTGCGTGCATTGAGCACGGTTTCCTTGCTGCCGCTGGAATCCCTTGATTTACTGTCCGCGTAATTAAACTGCCCCCCGAAAGAAACCCGGTCATCCCGTCCTCTGACGATAAGATCGGTATTCAGGTTGTAGGACTGACGTTGTGTATTTCCGGAAAATATCGCACCACCCGCATTGATCTGACCGGAAAAGAATTTTTTATTGATTTCAGCAATTTCTGACAGAGGAATCGGCTCAGACTGATAGACCCCTTCCTTTCTGATTTTCAGTGTATTGTCCGGAGAGGTTTCTGTAACGCCTGTCATTTCCTCCTTGTTTTTAAACGTCAGTAATACAGGCTGATTCGTACTGAAACTTTCGATCGCACTCCACTTGACTGATATTTTGTCTGAATAGTCGGTTTTGATTTCAAGCGTACTGCCAGTTTTATTGATGATTGTTCCTGTAATTCTGTCGCCATTTTTAAGCAGTATTTCATCGGCTTTGGCTGTCAGCATAAAGGGAAGCAGGCATATGAGCAACACAATTGGTAATTTTATTTTCATTTTCGCTATTTTGTTGTTGGAGTGATCCTGATACGTGATTTTAGGCGGAATATGACTGATGAATGCGAGTTAAACGTTAAGACTTTATCAGACAAAATCTGTTTTCGGAAATAAAAAATCCGGAGGGTGGCTGGTTCTTTGCCTGCAGGATTTGTTTACAGCAGTTTACCGTGTTGTGATACTGGAGATGAAAGGAGTGGAAAAAAATCAGGGCTCGTAGAGAGGATTCCCGGAGGGTCTGATAATAACTCTCTGCTGATGACGGATTGTAAGGTCAGGGAGGGGAAGGCTTCCCGGAGATATTTTTCCTGACCCTGAACAGGGTGGCTGTAATCTCCGGGATATCCGGAAACAGATGAATCAGAATTTACTGACCGGGTGGTTTATTGAGAAAGTAGCAACCTATTTCTCAGTATTTTCTGAATTATCTGCGGTTTCTGCAGCAATATTGGCTGCTTTCATGCTAAGTCTAAGCCGACCTTTCTCATCTGCTTCCAGTACTTTGACACGTACGATCTGTCCTTCCTTAAGATGATCCGCAACACTTTCGACACGTTCGTTAGCAATCTGAGAAATATGGAGAAGACCATCTTTGCCAGGTAAAACGCTGACAATGGCACCGAAATCTAACAGTTTAAGTACGGTTCCTTCGTAAATTCTGCCAACTTCAACATCTGCGGTAATATCCTCGATGCGCTTCTTCGCCTGCTCCCCTCCTTCGCTGCTGACGCAGGCAATTGTTACGGAGCCGTCATCCGTTATGTCAATAGTCGTTCCGGTTTCTTCGGTCAGTGCGCGTATTACTGCGCCTCCTTTACCAATGACATCACGGATTTTTTCCGGATTGATTTTGAATTTAATAATGCGCGGAGCATGGGCCGAGATATTTTCCCTTGCGATCGGGAGGGATTGTTTCATGATTTCCAGGATATGCAGCCGCCCTTCTTTTGCCTGGAGCAATGCAACCCGCATGATTTCCTTTGTGATTCCCTGGATTTTGATATCCATCTGCAGAGCGGTGATGCCGTGCTCGGTACCTGCCACCTTGAAGTCCATATCACCCAGATGATCTTCGTCACCGAGAATGTCCGTCAGTACAGCAAACCGGTTTCCTTCCTTGATCAGACCCATTGCGATACCGGCCACGTGCGCTTTCAGAGGTACACCCGCATCCATGAGTGAGAGGCACCCGCCACAGACGGAAGCCATTGAGCTTGAGCCGTTTGATTCGGTCACTTCCGAAACTACACGCATGGAATAACCGAATTCTTCCACAGGCGGTATAACTGCGAGCAGTGCACGTTTGGCCAAGCGTCCGTGGCCGATTTCACGCCGTTTCGGTGTTCCCACTCTACCGGTTTCGCCTGTGGCGAAAGGCGGCATATTGTAGTGAAGCATGAAGCGCTCGGAATAATCTCCCTGGAGTGCATCGATTTTCTGTTCGTCGCGTGCGGTTCCCAGCGTGGTGACAGCAAGTGCCTGTGTTTCACCGCGCGTGAACAGTGCAGAGCCGTGGGTACGGGGCAACACGCCATGGCGAATTGTGATTGGGCGAACAGTGCGAGTCCCGCGACCATCAATCCGGGATTCACCATCAAGAATACTGTTACGCACTATTCTGGCTTCCAGTGCAAAACCAATTTCTCTGACCGCCTGTTCACCGGGGCCATCTTCCGTACCAGCTTTCAATTCGGTAAAGACTCGCTGCCAGATTTCGCCAATAGCCTCGGTTCTGGCTGATTTCTGTTTTATCCGGAATGCATTGCGTAAATCGGCTTCTGCCAGTTGAGTCACTTTCTCGATCAGTGATAAATCTTTTTCAGCCGGCTGCCAGTCCCAGGCAGTTACACCTGTTTCATCAGCCAGTTCGTTGATCATGCTGATCACCTGCTGCATTTGGTCATGTCCGTAGGTTACGGCACCAAGCATGATATCTTCGGAAAGCTCATTGGCTTCTGATTCGACCATCAGCACAGCTTTCTGTGTGCCTGCCACCACGAGGTTGAGCTGGGATTCCCTGAGCTGGGTGGTGGTGGGATTAAGAATGTATTCGTTATTGATATAGCCTATGCGTGCTGCACCGATAGGGCCATCGAAAGGGATGCCGGAGAGTGTCAGTGCTGCAGAGGCACCGATCACTGCAGGGATGTCAGCATCGATCTCAGTATCGGATGACAGTACCATCGCAACAATTTGTACTTCGTTATAAAAACTGTCAGGAAAAAGTGGACGTATTGGGCGGTCGATCAGCCGGGATGTCAGTGTTTCTTTTTCAGAAGGACGACCTTCGCGTTTGAAGAAACTGCCTGGAATACGGCCAGCGGAATAAAATTTCTCCTGGTAATCTACGGTGAGAGGGAAGAAATCCTGCCCGGGTTTGGCTTTTTTGTCACCTACTACAGTTACCAGCACAACCGTTTCATCCATGGAAACCATGACTGCACCATGTGCCTGTTTGGCAATTTCTCCAGTTTCAATGGTGAGCGTATGGCGCCCGTAGGTTATGCTTTTTTTTATTGGTTTCAATTAGTAATCCTTCTTTGGTCAAGTCTTGCTCAAGATTAACTACAGATTAACTACAAAGTCGCATTCAACTGCGGAGAGCCGGGGTTGTTCGGTTTCGCGTGAGGATGCTCAACCGGGCAGGTTTTACAGCTTCGCAGTTATCTGCGACAGTTCGACGGGGAGTCTGGTCGTACGCTCCCCGCCAGATCCATTCCTTATTTCCTTAAACCGAGCCGTTCGATCAAAGTCCGATAGCCGTCGTTATTTTTTGATTTCAGATAATCCAGTAATTTGCGCCGGCGGCTAACCATGCGCAACAGGCCGCGGCGTGAGTGATGATCCTTGACATGTTCCTTGAAATGATTAACCAGATCATTGATCCTGGCCGTCAGAAGGGCGACTTGCACCTCCGGCGAACCCGTATCTCCTGCTACCCTTTGATAATCCCGCATGACCTGACTTTTTCGATCAGTTGTTACCGCCATTTACGTTCCTCTGCTTGAAAATTGATCCATGTACTTAACTAGCCGGCGATTTTACTCTTTAATGAAAATCTTGCCAAATCAAATCAAGGTATTGGAATGAGCTAATTTTTGCGTTACGAATGAATTGTGTCATTTTGATACACTCACACTCAATTTGACGCAAGTATCCTGGAGAACATATCCGTCACTGGTGATTTTCAATATACTCACCCTTTATTGTCGTCAGCAGCAGAATTTTGCCGGGTGTGACGCCTGGTACATTTATTTTATCCTGCCGGTGTATCTTATCCCATGACCCAAGTCTATTTTGATCATAATGCCACCACCAGGGTGGATGACGCTGTTCTGGATGCGATGCTGCCTTATTTCCGGGAGCATTACGGTAATGCATCCAGCGGTCACTCTTTTGGGCTGATAGCTCGCCGGGCGATTAATCGTGCACGTGAGCAGGTGGCACAGGCTGCAGGTGCCAGTCCGGCCCAGGTGATTTTTACCAGCGGCGGCACAGAGGCGAATAATCTGTTTATTCGTGGTGTATCAGACAGTCTGAAACCTTCTGTACTGGCAGTTAGTGCGATTGAGCATCCCTGCGTCATTCGTCCGGCACAAGCCCTGGCAAGGAAACGAGATGAGAAATGGCAGCTGCATTATCTGGCTGTGAATGCGGCAGGGCAGGTAAAAGTAAGTGAAGCTGCTGCTGTTTTTGCCACAACCCGCCCCGCGATGGTTTCAGTGATGTTTGCAAATAACGAAACCGGAGTGATACAGGATATTGCTTCGATCGCTGAGGCAGCCAGAGCACAAGGCAGCTGGATACACACAGATGCCGTACAGGCGTTTGGTAAAATCCCGGTGAATTTTACCGGGTTGGGTGTGCATGCTCTGACGTTGTCAGCGCATAAAATTTATGGACCCAAGGGAGCTGCGGCATTGATCGTTGATCCGCGCTTACCCCTCAAACCGATTATTGATGGCGGAGGGCATGAGAACGGATTGCGCTCCGGTACTGAGAATGTGCCGGCGATCGTGGGGTTTGGTATCGCTTGTGAACTTGCCGCATCAAAAATGGTGGAATCTGCGGCAAAAACAGCAGCACTGCGTAACCATCTGGAGCAGGGTTTGCTGGCGGCGGGTGCTACAGTATTTGGATTGGATGCCCTCCGTTTGCCCAATACCTGTTATTTTGCGCTGCCGGATATTGAAGGAGATACGCTGGTGGTTCGTCTGGATAAAAAGGGATTTGCCGTTGCCAGCGGGGCCGCCTGTTCCAGTGCAACACCAGGTAAAAGTCATGTGCTGGAAGCAATGAATGTGCCGCCCATTCTGGCACGGTGTGCGGTGCGCGTCAGTCTGGGGCCGGATAACACCTCAGCAGAGGTGGATGCGTTTCTTACAGCGGTCAGACATATCGTGGATGAGTTGAAGGCAATGAACGCACTTTTTAACGTGTGAATATAAAGAGGGAAAGAGTAATTGAATAAACCCGAGGTTGGAGATGATGAGCAGGCGGATGATTTTCCCGCCAAAGCGATCATTCTGAGCGCAGGGCAGGGCAGGCGACTGTTACCTCTGACAGAAAATACACCCAAATGCCTGCTGCCGGTATCAGGTAAGCCGGTCATTGCATGGCAGATAGATGCGTTACTGGCAAATGGCATCAGAGAGATTGTGATTGTGGCTGGTTTTCAGATTGCTAAAGTGGAGGCGCTGATTGCTGAACACTATCATGATTATTCGAACATCAGGGTTTTGTTTAATCCCTTTTATGAAGTGGCGGATAACCTTGCCAGCTGCTGGATCGCGCGTAACGAAATGCATGCCGGTTTTCTGTTGCTCAATGGAGATACATTGCTGGGAGGTAATCTGCTGTCGGGCTTGCTGCATACACAAGTAATGCCAATTACGCTGTGTATCGATTTCAAGCCGGAATTTGATGATGATGATATGAAGGTGCAGCTTGGTTTACAGGGGCAGGTCAGGCAGGTCAGTAAAAAGCTGTCTGCTGAGGAAACCGATGCGGAATCCATCGGCCTGATTCGTTTCAGCAGAAAAGGTGCCCGGTTTTTCCGTGAAGCCGTAGAGCAGGCACTGCGTGAACCGGAGAAGCTCGGATCATGGTATCTGGCAATCATCAGTGCATTGGCCGGGCAAGGAATAGTAAACAGCTATTCTGTTGCCGGGAGTCACTGGTGTGAAATCGACTTCATTCAGGATTTACAGAAAGCGGAAAGCTGTTTTACCCGTGAAGAAGCAGATACGGCGGATCAATCCCGGTCTGGCCAGCTATTTCAGATGCCCGGGTGATCCGGAGGAAAAGCCATGAGTGTGGAAATATTTAATGGCACCATGCAAAAATTTGGTGCACCAGATACAGTTATCTGCCAGTTTAAATACTGGAGCGTGCTGCTGCGCCCGGCTCAGCTTACCCTGGGTGCTTTGGTTCTGGTTGCGCATGAACCGGTACAAAGCTTTTCTGCTTTGAGCAGCGTCAGTTTTGCAGAACTGCAGATAGTGACTGGCAAAGTCGACTCCGCTCTGAAAAAAACCTTTCAGTATGACAAGCTGAATTATCTGATGTTGATGATGGTTGATCCTGATGTCCATTTTCATGTTATCCCCCGCTATGCACAGGCCAGGGAATTTGCCGGCAAAGTTTTTTATGATGCCGGCTGGCCGGGTGTGCCTGATTTCAGCAAAATCAATGAAACCGGTAAAGAGATGAACCAGCAGATAATCAGTCAGCTGATCTCCTGCCGGGAATTTTCCCGGGAAACAGGTTGCCATGGCGGATAACGCAACCCGGGCTCCATCTCAAATCGAGTTCCCGTTATACGAAGCACGTGCATTGGTACGTGACCTGATGACACCCGATCCTAAAATTTACTGGGTGGATTTTCTGTTTCATATTGTGCTGGGTTGGGCGGCTTTTGCCACAGCGCTTCATGCATCGTGGCTTTCCGGCTGGCAGATATTGTCTTATTGCGTGGCAGTATTAGCATTTTACCGTGCTGCCATTTTTATCCACGAGCTGGTTCATTTCGAACGCGGTACATTCAGACTGTTCCGGCTGGTATGGAACCTGGCTTGCGGTATCCCCTTCATGATTCCATCGTTTACCTATGATGGTGTGCATTACGATCACCATAAACCCGGGATTTACGGTACCAGTAAGGATGGGGAGTATCTCCCCTTTGCCACACAGCATCCATTGGGGCTGGTGGGGTATGTGCTGCTTTCGCTGATACTGCCGCTGCTGCTGGTAACGCGATTTTTATTGTTGACCCCGATTTCATATCTGATTCCGTCATTACGAAAAACGGTCTGGGAGCGTGCTTCTTCAATGACGATCAATCCTGCTTATATTCGTCAGCCGGATGCTGTCCGCAATGATCGTTACTGGCAAATACAGGAACTGGCAGCTTTCTTGTTTGCAGCGACTGTTGTAAGCAGCGTGGCACTGGGAAAGCTGTCCTGTCAGGTATTGCTGCTCTGGTATGCGGTTGTTGTTGCGATCTTTATTCTGAATTCGCTGCGTACACTGGCCGCCCACGCTTATCGCCATGAGGGGGATGACAGCCTGACACTGGTCGGGCAGTATCTGGATTCGGTCAATATCCCCGGTAATTTTCTGACTGCATTATGGGCCCCGGTCGGGTTGCGCTACCACGCCACACATCACCTTTTCATGAGCCTGCCCTACCATAACCTGGGGAAAGCACACCGGCGGCTTGTGCGGGAGTTGAGTCAGAAAGAGCTGATTATGCAAACCAACCGTAACGGCTTGTGGCATGCGCTCAGGCAAATCTGGCGGGAAGCCGCCACAGCAACCGTAACCAAAACAACGCATAAGGCGGATAACTGACGTGGCTGTAGTGCCCTTCCTGTTTCAGAAAAACCGCAACCGCTTGTGAATAAGCCTCAGGAATTAACCCGGCTGGTATTACTTCGCCATGGGCAAAGTGTCTGGAATCAGAAACGGCGTTTTACGGGGTGGGGGGATGTTGCACTGAGCCTGCAAGGTGAAGCAGAAGCCAGAAGGGCGGGCCGATTACTCAAACAGGCGGATTTTACATTTGATGCCTGTTTTTGCTCGGAGTTAAGGCGCGCTAACGATACACTTGCTTCCGTGCAGCTGGAAATGGGGTTGCCTCAACTTCCGACATACCGGACCTGGCGGCTGAATGAACGTCATTACGGTGCACTGGAAGGTATGCGCCCCTGGGCTGCCGTCTGCAGGTTTGGTATCTGGCCGGTGCTGAAAACCCAGATAGGGTTCGATACCGTTCCTCCTTTGCTGACACTGGACGATCCACGGGCACCCGTGAACCAGCCGCGCTACAGAGCGGTTGATCGTGCGCAACTTCCGCTGGCGGAAAGCATGCAACAGGCACTGGAGCGGGTAAAGCCTTTCTGGGAGGAAACCGTTGTGCCGGAGATAATGCAGGGGAAACGTTTACTGATTGTTTCGCACCAGGGGCTTCTGAAACTGCTGGTTATGCAACTGGAAGGACTGACAGGCGCACAGGTGATGCGCCTGTCGATTGCAACTGCCCGCCCGCTCTGTTATGAGCTGGATAACGCACTCAAACCGGTAAAGCGTTACTATTTGTCGGAACAGAACGGCGCTCAAGATCTTTAACTCAGCCGATTCAGCTCAAACCGCGGCCCAAACCGGGAAGTAGGTTACTTGTTATCCCGGTTGGTTTGATGGGTAATGCCGGATAAAACCCCGGTAGAAATCTTGTACAGAAGATCTGCCGTTGTTTGTGTGAGCTTTATTCCCGCCTCAAATTGCGCACGTCCGGTCGATGCCATCTGATGCGCAAAAACAGCCAGCGTATCTTTAAGTTGCGTACCGACTGCGGTACCGTTGTGTTGCGCATGCACCAGTAAGTCCTTCAGCGTTTCTGCAATTAAACCCTGTGTGGCCGTGGCTGCATGTTTTAACGTATCCAGAAATACGCCTTCCAGGTCTTTGAGGTCTGCCTGAGTTTTGGTCAATTCACTGTCAGAAAACTGCTTTGCCTTGCTTGCCGCCTCTTCCAAAGCCAGTTTGGAGGCACCGGCCAGTTGCGCAAAAGCGGTATCCAGTCCGCTGACTGCCTGGCTGATTTGGGATTGTGCTGCCTGAGATTGCTCGCCGGCTTGAGTCATTTTCTGCTGAGCTCCTTCTTGTGCACCTTTCACAACTGCGGTGGCGATCTGTTTCAGGGATTCAATATCCAGACCGTTGGAATGTATTGCCTTGAGTGTGAGACTCCTGACAGCACTCTCAACATCACCGCCATGCGTGATTGCTTCCCTGACATCTGCAGTAAGCTGGGCGACATCTTTTTCCGGTTGGGGGGCACCCTGATTATTGTTTTGCATCAGAAATCTCCTTTACGAATGGTTAATACTGGCAAATACAGTGTGATTATAGGCTGATCCGTTCAATACCACCCATATAAGCCCGTAAAATTTCCGGGATGGTGACACTGCCATCTTCATTCTGATAGTTCTCCAGAACGGCTACCAGTGTTCGTCCAACAGCCAGCCCGGAGCCATTGAGCGTATGCAGCAGTTCCGGCTTATCCTGTCCCTTGCGGAAACGTGCCTGCATGCGCCGTGCCTGGAATGCTTCACAGTTGCTGCACGAAGAAATTTCCCGGTAGGTCTGCTGTGCGGGCAGCCATACTTCGATATCGTAAGTCCTGGCGGCTGAGAATCCCATATCACCGGTGCACAGCAGCATGACGCGATAGGGCAGTTCGAGCTTCCGGAGAATTTTCTCGGCATGACCTACCAGCGACTCCAGTGCTTCGTAAGATTTTTCCGGATGGGTGATCTGCACCAGCTCGACTTTATCGAACTGGTGCTGGCGGATCAATCCGCGCGTATCCCGGCCGTAACTTCCGGCTTCAGAGCGGAAACAGGGGGTGTGGGCGACAAACTGAAGCGGGAGGGTTTCAAGTGGAACAATCGTATTCCGGACAATATTAGTCAGCGGGACTTCAGCAGTCGGAATGAGATGCAGCGCTGCAGGGCTGGCTTTGTCCGGATTATCCGGTGATTCCTGAGCGCTGGTCTGGACAGCAAAAAGATCCTGTTCAAATTTTGGTAACTGCCCGGTTCCGCGCAAACTGTCGGCATTGACCAGATAAGGTACATAAACCTCGCTGTAGCCATTTTCCCGGGTATGCGTATCGAGCATGAATTGTGCAAGAGCGCGATGCAGCTGTGCCACCCCCCCTTTCAGCAGACTGAAGCGTGCACCACTCAGCTTTGCTGCTGTTTCAAAATCAATCAGTTTGAGGTGTTCCCCAATGCTGGCGTGATCTTTGACAGGAAAATCAAATATTTTGGGCGTTCCCCAGCGTCGTATTTCCTGGTTATCGTTTGCATCCCTGCCGGTGGGAACACCGTCATGCGGCAGATTGGGCACTTCCAGCAATAACTGCTGCAATCTGGTTTGAATGGTTTCGAGCTGGTTTTCTGCCTGCTTGAGCGCATCTCCCATGCTGGCCACTTCAGCCATGATGGTGCTGACATCTTCGCCCTGCTGTTTGGCGATACCAATTTGTTTTGAGGCAGAATTGCGTTTTGCCTGTAGTGTCTGAGTCAACGTTTGAACGGATTTTCGCTGGCTTTCCAGATGTTCAAAATCCGCCAGGGGAAATTCATAACCGCGCCGGGCAAGGCGGGTAATCGTGTTTTGCAGGTCACTACGTAACTGTTGGATATCTAGCATGAAAACGGGCTCCACGGCAGCCGGCAGGCCGGATTGATATATAAATACGCTGTTAAGAAAAACTGTTTCAGGAATGCCGCCAGCAGAGAGGGCGGTTAAAGCAGCGTTGCAGATATTAGCACTGCAGCGGTTTTTTATGACTGGAAATAGCGGTCAGCAGCGTTGCCTAATCTTCAAAACTGCAGAGCGAGAACAACTGATAGCCCTGCTGCCGCAGCCGCCTGCTTCCTCCTGCATTGGGCAGATCGATCACAACGCAACATTCAACCACGCTTCCCCCTGTTTCCCGGATCAGTCTGATGGCGGCTTCCATTGTTCCGCCGGTTGCCATCAGGTCATCAATGAGCAGTACACGATCCTCTTTGTCAATCGCATCCACGTGAATCTCGACCTTGTCGAAACCATATTCCAGCTGATAATCGCAACCGATGGTTTCGGCGGGTAATTTACCCTGTTTGCGGATAGGGACGAATCCGGCACCCAGCGCGTAGGCGACAGGTGCGCCAATAATGAAGCCGCGTGATTCAATTCCGGCAACCTTGCTGATTTTTTCTTTCTGGTAACGCTGGACAATTTCCTCAATTGTAGTGCGCAGCCCAACCGGATCCTTCAAAAGGGTGGTGATATCCCGGAACATAATGCCTTTGCGGGGGTAATGCGGGATGGTGCGGATACGTGATTTGATCGACATATATATGGAAAATGGCAGGCTAAACTGGGGCAGGAGTCATTTTAACCATGATTCCTGTTGCAGGTTCAGGCATTGTCAGGGCGGCGATACAAACCAATCAGCTCAGTCCGGGCAATAATATGTTCTTGCATGGCTTTTTCCAGAACAGCTTTGGTTGGCCTGTTTAAGTCGGGTAACAGGGTATCCAGGGCATACAGTTTGTGAAAATAACGATGTATCCCGATCGGTGGACAGGGTCCGCCGTAGCCGGTTCTGCCCCAGTCATTTATTCCTTCAAGTGTGCCTGCCGGTAATTCTCCGGTAATGACATTTTCAGGCAGCTTGCTGACATTTGGTGGGATGTTGTAAAGAATCCAGTGTACCCACGTCATTTTGGGTGCTTGCGGATCGGGCGCATCCGGATCATCAACAATCAGGACCAGGCTCTTTGTATTTTCGGGTAATCCGGTCCAGAAAAGTGCAGGTGACAAATCCTCATCGTCACAGGTGTGACGAATCGGAATCCAGCCCTGATGGGGAAAAGACGGGGATGTTAAATGCAGAGCCATTTTTTCTCTCTGGTTACACCTGCAGGATAGGGTTACCGGCATGTTTTACGTGTGCCGTGAATAACTGCTTTAGGGAATTTCAGGTGTGTGAAGCATGCGGCGTTGTTCAGAAAATATGGCCTGCATGCTTCAATGCAGCCGATCTGTTGGGATTAGGCGTTTGCCGCTTTTTTCGAGCGTACAAAAATGTAGCCGCCAACACCTGCCACAACAGCAAGCAGAATAATCTCTAACGTACCGAAACTGGATCCGTGATCGTGATCACCACCGCCACCAACATGAAGCGGTACTGTTACAGCAGTTTTAGCCTTGCCGGCACTGTCTTCGGTTTCAAGGTGAATGTTGTACTGACCAAGATGTTCGAGGTTGGCTGCAACAACAATAATGCCGGATGTGTACTTTTCAGCAGGCATATACAGCACTTCATGTGCACCATGCTCGCTGTTCTCATGACCATCCATCAACACTCTCACTGCAATGGGAACCTCACGCGTTTCTGCGTTTGAGAGCTCAATAGTCATATTGATCTTGCCGGCATTGGGGATATGGTTGCAGTATGAATGCATGGGAGGAATGTTGCCTTCAGGCACTTCATAAACGCTAACCTCTACAGGGAAATCCCCATTTTCAATTTTGCATCCCCCGGCGTCATGATGTCCTTCATGCGCAAGCATGAGCTGAGCCGATGCGGGAGCTGATCCTAAAAACATTGATAATGCGAGGCATAGCCCTGCAATGTTGCTATTTCGAAGCGCCTTGTTCATATTTTCTCCACGTTATAATTTCAAGCCTTAATTCTATTCAAATCAAATAATATTTAGCCAGTTGTTTGACTTTGACCTGATCCACTCAGGCCAACGGCCATATAGCGACCGTGCAAATTGCCGCTGGATTGTATAACAAAAAACAGGGCAGGCAGTATAACGATGTATTTTTGTGACAGGATTTGCTGCCCCTGTTTTCACCGGCCCTGCTGATCTGAAAACTGTTTTTTAACCGTAATACTGCAGGATCTCCAGCGGGTAGTTTTTTCCGGCAAGGTAATCTTCAATACATTGCATTACCAGATGTGTACGATGCATGGCCTGCCTTTCCCGGATTTCATCAATACTGAGCCAGCCTGCCCGCACGATACCGGTATCGAGTTTTCTTGCCGGATCAAAGCCGGTAATTTTCCCGGAGAAGGTGAAACGCAGGTAAGTGATACCATTCGAGGCGCAGGTCCAGTGGTAAATGCCGGTCAACACTTCAGGCCGGAAAGAGTGACCGGTTTCTTCCAGCACTTCACGGCTGCATGCCTGAAGAATAGATTCACCTGCTTCCAGATGGCCGGCCGGCTGGTTGAGTTTTATCTCGGTTCCTCTTGGAATTTCTTCTACCAGCAGATATTTGCCATCCTGTTCAATTACGGCGGCAACAGTAACATTCGGTTTCCAGGTCATACGCTCAGATATGTAAAAATAGCCAGTTTTAAAGTCGGCGGAGGCTGTGGAAATGTCCGCAAGCCGTCCGCTTTTGCTGATTTCGGGGTTTTATAGTGCGCCCGACAGAGTGGGGCGGTTCAGTATTTCATCATTAAAGTAAATTTTATGCATATATCTTTCATCATTCCGGCTTTTAATGAAGCGCAACTGATTGAGCCGTGTTTACGTTCGATTGCCGATGCAGTGGCAGTCAATCAATCATATGGTTACACCCATGAGGTCATCGTGGTCGATAACAACTCGACGGATAACACCGCGCAGCTTGCGGCGCAGTCAGGGGCAAGAGTTGTGTTTGAGCCGGTTAATCATATCGCGCGTGCCAGAACAGCAGGTGCAAATGCTGCCGAAGGGGAATGGCTGGTATTCATGGACGCGGATTGCCTGATGAATGCCGGGCTGGTCACTGATATTTTTGAGCTGATCAAACAGGGAAAACATATTGGTGCAGGCAGTACACTCCGCATGCCGGGTCAGCCCTGGTGGGCAGAGATACTGCTGCGAATATGGACGCTGCTGTCAGTGCTGCTTGGCTGGGCTGCCGGGGCGCTGATCGTCTGTAATACAACCGCATTCAGGGAAGTGGAGGGATTTGATCTGACCCTGTATGCTGCGGAAGAAATCGAATTGAGCCGGAAGCTCAAGCAATATGGCCGTAAACGTAAACTCAAATTTACCATTTTGAGCACCCATCCACTCGAAACTTCCTCCAGAAAAACCCGGCTTTACAGCGGATGGGAGATTTTTGGGCAGTTTGTTCGCCTGGCTTTGTCCCCTCTGGGTTCGTTGCGTAATAAAAAGAAACTGCCGATGTGGTACGACGGCAGGCGCTGATGGCGGCTATCCCGGGAATTTTCAGAATTTTCTAGGACTCGCAGGACCCGGAAAAATCCACTTCGCTAAAGCGTGCATTCGGAGTTAACACCAGCAGTTTATCCAGTGCAATCAGCTCAACCTGTTGCGGCCCGGAGCCGGTTTCCAGCAGCAGGAATTCACGCTTTTCAGGGTCCGTCAGGACATCCTTCGTTTTTCCTTCTATAACGGATTGATCTTTCAGAATTAACCTGACCTGGTAGCCATACATGCAGGCTACTTCAATGTAATCGTGTAAATCGCAGGGAATCAGGGAATGGGCCATATTTGATGTCCGCAAATAAAAAACATGCTCCATTTTAACTGCATCCGCCAATCTGGCGGAGAGGTTTGATCAGTGCAGGCAGTTTGTCGGAATTTCTTACATTCCCTGTTATTGATCTGTTCACCATTGAAACTGCAGACAATTTCTCCCGTTTTCTGGTTTTTTTATGAGAAAAACACGTAATTTCACCCGAAAAATCGCAAAAAATTGCTTAAAGCGCACCAGAAACTGTCGGCAATTTTGACATGACATAACAGGGTATTGTCAGGGTGTCATAAATTATAATTATTATTCAGTGTGTTGTTATTGATGGCATGGAAATTGCTTGGATAATATTGGGCGCTGAGCTGCTTTCTGTTGGTTGAGGTACTCAGTGTTGCCTCTTTTTGTCCTGCCAGAGTAAATTTGATTTCTAACTGGCACAGTAATCATAGGAATAATTACATGAAAGTAAGTCTTGGTTTAATTACAACTTCAATGCTGATCGGATTACCAATGCTGGCACAGGCAGAGGTATTTACAATTCCCAAGAGCTCTCTCATACCTTCCACTACACTGTGGACAGATGACATCGGCATTTCCATAGGTAATGCACTTGTAATGACGGATGGTGGTAATGCTGCAAATGTGGGTGGCTCCAGAAATGATGATGGTTTTAGCGGACCGATCAGTTTTGAATCAGATTTCAGCGGTTTGACACTTTTTGGCACGACATACCATCAATTTTATGCCAATAACAATGGAAACATCAGTTTTGGCAATGGTATATCTGCATATACTCCGACAGGTCTGCAGGGAGCAACACAACCGGTAATATCGGCATTTTTTGCTGACGTGGATACACGCCATCCCGCCAGTGGAGTGATGTCCTTCCAGACGCGCACTACGACTGCTGGCAGTGAAGTTATTATTACCTGGCCAGGTGTGGGCTACTATAATCAGCAGGCCAGTCCGTTAAATACATTCCAGCTTGTTATACGCGAAGATGATTACGTAGTGCCTGATGGAGAGGGTCAGATTGGGTTCTTCTGGACTGCTATGGGATGGGAAGTGGGTGGTGCCAGTGGTGGAAATGGAGGTGTATGTTCAGGTACTGGTGGTATTGAAACAGATTGTGTTCCGGCTGCCGTAGGTTTTGGTGATGGGCATAGTAATGGCTATGTACTTGAGGGTTCTACTCTGAACGGGATTGCCGGCGTATTAGAGAATCACCGTTTATGGGTAAATCTTAGTGATGGTGGTGTTCCGGTCATTGACCCGGGTACAGGTGCAGTTCCGGAGCCGGGTACTTTAGCACTCCTGAGTATTGGCCTTGCAGGCTTGGGTATTAAGCGCCGCTGCAAAGCAAAAATGGCCTGATTATTATTAGCATTCGACAGATCAGTTGTCCCGATATCCTGAACAATAATCGAGAACCGGTGACGGCTCAGGGTTTTGGGACAGGCTGAGTTTCAATCGTGCTGCAGTATCAAGTGAAATTTCAACTTGAATTTCACTTGATGAATCCGGTTCACATACCCTGATTTCATTTATACGGCGGATTCCGCAGTTCGATACCTTGAATCGCGCCCGGTGTCACGTTTCTTCAATCCTTCTTTTTCTGGAACGGTCAAGCATACCGGCTGCTTGTGGTGACTGTTCGTTGTCACTCTGCCTCTTTTCCGGTAGCGGGCTTTGACACTCCGCTTCTTGCATCAATAATCGTGCTCTACGGGGTATCCCGATACGTTGAACAGCCGCTTTATTCGCCGAGACCCACAGCTGTACCCGCTGGCCTGGGCAGTCCCTTTCACTGCCGCAAGCTCCGTGTGGGACGGCCAGGCCCTAAACGGAAGTCAGCGCTTTGAGAAAGCTGACGTTCAGAATGTACTCCCGCTGCAGGTAAAGTATGTTGAGTCACTGGAGGATTACAGAGTCACATAGCTTGTAGCCAACCTTGTGCAGTGCCTTGATATATGGGGAGGCAGCTCCCGCAGCTGCAAGTTTCTTGCGTAACCGGGCGATACGCATTTCAATGGTGGCTGATGACGGTGGTTCGCCACCTGTGCCAATGATCTCGGCCAATTGCCAGCGCTCCAGCGTCTGGCCCGGGGCGCGCGCAAAGGCAGACAATAACTGCGAGTCGGCCGCCGTTAATTCCGCACTTCCACCTGGCCCGTTGAGCTGAAGTCGTCCAACATTCAGCTGCAGGTCGTGATTATGGGAAATGGGGCTGTACTTTAACCGTTTGGCCAATGAGGTGATACCAGCCATTAGTTCGTTGGGGTGCACGGGTTTGGTCAGATAAAGGTCGGCACCGCTTTCATAGCCAAGTACCTTGTCACCTATTTGCGAACGAGCTGTGGTGATTACGATCCCCGCATCTGGATGTGTGTCACGCAGGCGGCGGGTGAGGCTTAAACCATCCTCATCCGGCAGGTTCAAATCAATCACATAGACATCGGGAACGAAACCGCCTGTCATGTCATTGATTTCCTCGGCCATCGGAACGCTCCTGACATAATGCCCTTTCTGTTGCAGAAAGGCTGAAGTGGCTTCCCGCAAGTCATCGTTATCTTCGACCAGCAGTATCTTGAAGGCGAAATCTTGCATGGGCGCGGCTTTGGAAAGGTAATGGGGTGAGATCGGCATCGTGTTCCTGCGACAGTTCAATATAACGAGAACTAACCAGCTTCAGGTTTCAGTGGAAGCCAGATAGTAAAAATTACCGCTTCTTCCTGTGGCGCATATTTAATCCTTCCTTGCATTAACTCCAGTAAGCCCCTGACCAGAAACAAGCCCAGGCCTGATCCCGGCAAGCGGCGGGCATGGGCGCTGCGGTAATACTTTTCGAATAACTGGTTTGCATCCGGCAGACCGGCTGTGCCAGCCATGTTGGTGACCCTCCAGCAAATTCCGGCAGCGCTGCTGGTTGCTGGCGATTGCAGTGACACGACGACCCGACTGTGCGGCGGGCTGTACTTGCAGGCGTTATCCAATAAATTGCTCAGAACAATGGTGAGCATCTGGGCATCGGTATGCAGCAGTGGCATATTTTCCGACGCTTCGATATCCACCTTGTTCGGCTCGCGGCACGCCTGTATACATGATTGTGTCAGTTCCAGGAGGTCGATCGGTTGCACGACAGGTTGCAGTCGCTGATCGCCAAGCTGACTTGTATGCACACAGCGCTCGATGACCTGGTTCATGTCGGTGATCGCTCGTTCCAGATTGTCTCGCTTGCGGGGCAGAAGACCAGCCTCCAGCCACATCCGCAGACTGGCGAGCGGGTTTTTTATTTCGTGCACCAGCATGGTGAACAACTTGCCCTGATCTTCCCGCTGGAGCCTTTCTATCTCTGCCTGCTTCCGGGTGAGCAGCAGTTCCATTGCGGTTTGCCGTTGCATGTGTTTTAAGGCGCTGGCTCGGAATTGCAGGATGATAAACATGATCCCCCCATCCATCACGATATGCGCCAACTGCCCCACCATGACAATTGCACTTCCTGGCAGCAGGTTAAAGTGGATAGCCGAAGGTAGCGCATTAAGTGAACAGTAAATGAGAAGGTAAACCAGCAGGAATTGCCAGGGTATTGCAGGATGTGCTTCGCTGTTAGCAGAGGAAATAATGCCCCCCAATAGCAGAATCGCGACAATGGGGATAAATAAGTTGGCAATGTGCAATGATTCTCGCGTCATTCCCGCCAATTGCATGAGAGGCAGCAGCCACAGAAAAACGGCAATCCCGGATAAACTCGTTAAGCACAGGCGATGCACCTGGTATTCCCGCAACAGGATGGACATAAACCACGCGGTGGCACCGATGGTCCATGGTACTGAACATGACGCGATTGCCGTCAGGAGTCCCGGCGGCAGCCAGGAGCCAATCATGCACCGGGCGAATCCCAAAATGAAGAATGCCCACAGGGCGGCCACAGCTTGCTTGAACACGAAAGCGCCTATCACGATTTCTCGTGTCTGCCACCATTGCGCCAATGCCCAAAGCGCAAAAATGATTGATAGTGCAAACAGGAAACCCAACGGCCATTCCTGCTGGTAGATGTGCTGCTGCGCCTGCCTGTAAGGCAGCACGGTAAGCTGTACCGTACGTGTGCTCGTTGTTTCCAGCTTCAGGTAAATTTCCCGCTCATAGGGAAGGGCTGGAATCTGGAAGGTGAACGCCAGGGAGACAAGCGCATCATCTGTCGGCGGGATCGCATCTCCTGAATGCAGCTCCAGGCCGGCAGCCGGGTCATAGAGCGTCAGACGGTCCAGATACGCGGGGCGCACCTGCACAATCCAGGGATTCGTGGCGCCAGCTTCTGCCGCTTTCAAACGCAGCCGGATCCAGATCGGCTCCGGGCCAAACCCAAAGCTTTTCCAGCCCGAGAAAAGTTGCCAGCTTTGTTGCTGCCGGACATCCTCGAAGCTGGCCCGGCCACTCCTGTCCATCCACGAGGCCTCTTCCAGGATCAGCCCCTCGTCCGCCGGCGAAGCGAGGAGGCTGCGTGCGCAACCCGGCGTCATCAATAGCGTTGCAATTATCAGTACCACCCAGTGACGACGCAGGAAGAAAAATGATATTTGCATGAAGAGGAGCGCCTTGTATCTTGTTCAACTTATATTACACCTGCTTTGCGGTGCTTCGTGTTGGAATTGGTTAGCTATGCAAATATGAAAAATTTATAGTCACGCATGTTGTGGCCGGCAATGCCATTTGCATTGCCCCTGTACTGGAAAAAAGGATAAAAGACATGAAGCGTACTTTCTCTTTAGTATGGTTTCCGGCGTGTGAGGGTTTTGTTGTTGCCTCCAAAAATGCGAAGGACAGGGGTAAAAAGGAAAAAACAGCCCGGACGCTATACATTTCAGCAAGCCTTGCGCTGAGCGCCACGCTAATGCCAGTGCTGGCTCTGGCGGATGTCTCGAACTGGGCAACTTGGACGTTGCCAAATACCTATCCTTATACCACCTCACGAGTCGGCTCTGATCCCAACTACCAGGATAGTGGCTATGCGGCTGGGGCTGTGGGTTCTGTAATCAACCCGCAGGGTGGCACTGTAAATCTGACACTGTCCGGTGAGGTAAATAGCAATTCTCAGAAAGCCTACAATGGCTATTATGGGTTTTCATATGTTGAAGGAGGGGTTTCAAGCTCGACGGCATTTATAACAGCCACTTCGCCTACCTCGCCAGTTGGTGCCGACTACCTGGTGCAGACCGGCTACACCACATCGCAATATAAAGCGCACACTCTGGCTTTTAGTCAAAGCGTTTCCAATGCCGTGATGGCGTTGAGTTCGCTGGGCAGTCCCCCAGTTGCAAGCACGCTAACCTTCAGTCAGCCTTTTGTCATATTAAGTGGTAACGGCAATGTAACCTCTGGCGGCCACTCACTTTTTTCCAGCGGGGGAGATGCCTCCAGTGGGTACACGCTCACCGGTTGGGAAGGTAGCGGCGTCATTCAGTTTCTGGGGACTTATTCAAGTATCAGTTGGAACGTTTCTGCACCTGAGTATTACAGTTTCTATAACTTCGCCTTAACTACTGCGTCCAATCTTTCGGCCAGCGATCCATCGATAACGCCTTACATTTTCCCCAGCGGCACGCTTCCGCCCATTTTCTCCACTACGCCGGACATTGTCAGTGGCAATAACGGTCAGACTGGCTACAACACGCTCACAACAGTAAACAGCGGGAATTACAACCTGCGCTTTGATGGCGGCACTCTGGTGGCCGATAGCGGTACCAGCACAAGCCCGACTGCCACGAATGCAAACTTCACGATTGTTTCCGGGGCTAACAAGGCCTTCATCGATCAAAGCGGCCACTATGCGGTATTTGCCGGCACGATCTCCGATGATGTAGCCAATAGTCCCGGCCGCCTGATCATCGAGAACGGTAATGGCTCGATGACAACGGGCAAGATCACGCTGACCAATATCAACAACAGCTATTCGGGCGGCACCGAAGTACGCGCGGGCGCGACCTTGAGCATTGCTGATCCGCGCGTGCTCGGCTCCGGTGGAATCGACCTGATCGGCTCGATCACAATGCCGTCGACGCTGGAAACCACTGCCACCATGACCCTCAGTGCGCCGATTACCGTGTCCGGTGACCCGGTATTCAATGTGGCGCCGGGGACTGTGCTTACGGTCAGCAGTCCGATTGCGGACGGTGCTTCGGCGGGCGATGTGGTGGTCGCTGACGGTGGTACGCTGAACCTGACCGCCGCTAACACCTACACGGGCGCGACCACGATCGATGCCGGTTCGACACTGATGCTAACCGGCAACAGCGCGTCGATTTCCACCTCATCTGCCGTGACGAACAGCGGTACGTTAGATCTGAGAAATGCCGATGCGACGACAGTGACCTTGGGGGGAACCTATACCCAAGGTGCTGCCGGTACGCTGCGGATGGTTGCATCGGCGCCAGGCTCGTTCCAGAAAATGATTGTTGCCGGTAGTGCAACGCTGGGAGGAACGCTGGAAATGACAGCAGCTAACGGTACCTATGCCGTCGGACGCTATACGCTGATTGATGCAGCGGGTGGTCGCTCAGGTACGTTCTCAAACTTCAGCAGCAACCTGGCCAGCGTGACGCCTCTGGGGTTCATGCTTGGCTACGATGTAAATCAGGTTTATCTCTATCTGACGCCGGGTGTCGACGATACGCTGCAACAGATCAATCAGAATGCCAGCGGGCTGCGTTCGCTGATTAATGCCCAAAGTGCTGTGTTGCAAGCGGGACTTACGTATGACTGTACAGTCTTCAACAAAAACAATATTTGCGTAAGTGCAGGCGGACGTTATACCTATTTGGGCGAGGATGCTGCTTCGAATTGGGGCGGTCTGCTGATCATAGGCTATCGTCCGACAAGCAATACCCGTATCGGCGTATTCGCCGATAAATCCATGGACATTAACGGGCCAGCGGGCATCAGGCAAAGCAAAAATATGCCCACCATGGGTCTCTTTGGTAACTGGGCACTCAATCAGGATGGTACTGGCGTGAATGTTCATGCTTCGGCAGTATTTTCATCGAGTGATCTGACAATCACCCGTACTGCGTCGATGACAACAGAGGAGGGGAAAGGAAAAAGTTCATTTGACGGTCAGGCTTACGAGTTACGAGCCAACTACGTTAAGCCGCTGACTAATACCCTGACCGCTATTCCCTATATCGGATTGCGCTATACCCGCCTTAATAACGATGCATATACAGAAACAGCCGGTTCTCAGGTAATTTGGCCGATCAGTTACAGCGAAATGGCTCAACGGACTTTCTCGGCAGTCGCCGGGGCTGATTTCCTGCTCGCTCTGGCTGACAAACTGACTGGCGTTGCGGGTCTTGGTATGCAGCAGAATCTAAGCTACAAAATGGATGCTTATTCCGGCTCATCCGGCATTCCGGGTTTGTCGAGCTTTAGTGTTTCCATGACCGGCAAAACCGCAACACGGGGAACTGCAAATGCGGGCTTGTTTTATAGCGTGAGCCCAACTGAACGTTTGGCTGTGAATGCACTATGGCAACAACTTCCTTCGTATCACAAGGGAGCAATCTCGGTGATGGCGACTTGGACGATGGGGTTCTAAGCCAGGCGAACAGCTAAAATCTCACCCGGATAGTATTTATACGACTTACCACCGTAGCGCCCGAGTCAGGCAATTCCGACTACGAGCAGATGACGCTGAATACCAGTGGCATTGATCGTTAAAATCCGATACAGGTTATACGGATAACATGAGGTGTTACGGCACAAGAGGATATCTGAGCTGATTGTCGAGCTGGTACAGACGTTCCGGGGTACCAATGTCCATCCATATTCCTGCGTAATGCGAGCCGGTGACTTTTCCGGCTGCAATCGCCTGGTGCAGCAGGGGGGCGAGTTTTACGGCTTGATTGGGGGGTACATTTTCAAAAAGTGCCGGGTGATAAACGCCGATACCGCTGAAAGTCAGTTTCCGGCAGCCGGTACTGGCTGATTGGGCTGATTCAGTGAGTTTGCCGGTATTACTGTTCAGGAAAAAATCACCATCCGGGTGATGTGGCGGGTTGTCCACCAGAATCAGGTGAGCCAGTGCTTGCCCGGGGTTCGATTGCATCTGCTGCAGAATGGGTTGCAAGGTGGATAAATCCATATTACAGAAAATGTCGGCATTGATAACGGCGAATGGTTGTGTTCGGCTGGAATCAGTAAGTAACGGCAGTGCGTTGGCAATGCCGCCTGCCGTTTCCAGTACGAGATGTTCTGGTGAGTAATGAATATGGATGCCGTAACGGCTGCCATTCTGCAGCGCAGCTTCAATCATGCCGCCAAGGTAGGCATGATTGATGGTGACATCAGTAAAGCCGGCAGGTGCCAGTTTTTGCAGGTGGTGTTCGATCAGCATCTTGCCACCAGCCTGCAGGAGTGGTTTGGGGCAGGTATCGGTGAGCGGTTTCATGCGTTCTCCTTTGCCGGCTGCCAGAATCATGACCTTGAACATCGTGTATTTTTAGTCAGAAGGTATAGCCGGTTGCAGGTGTTTTGTTTTCCAGCTGATCCAGTAACTGGCTGAGTGGATGCAGCTCATGGTAGCGCTCGCAGGTTTTGCGCAGGTAGTGCATGACGGCAGGCATATCTTGCAGATAAGCGGATTTGTGATCGCGATAGTAAAGCCGGGCAAAGATGCCCAGTACTTTGAGATGACGCTGTACGCCCATCCATTCAAAATCCCGGTAAAAAGCGGAGAAATCGGTTGTTACCGGCAGACCGGCGCGGCGCGCTTTTTCCCAGTAGCGAATCGTCCAGTCCAGCACCTGTGCTTCTTCCCATTGAATGTAGGCATCCTTGAGCAGGGAAACCAGATCATAGGTGATGGGGCCGAGGACAGCATCCTGAAAATCAATGATGCCCGGATTGGGTGACGTTACCATCAGGTTGCGGCTGTGGTAATCGCGATGCACGAATACCTGCGGTTGCGCGAGGTTGTTATCGAGAATCCGGTCAAAAACGGTTTTGAGTACGTTTTTTTGATCATTATCGGGCACAAGACATAAATGGTGCGTCATGTACCAGTCGGGAAAAAGTGCCAGCTCGCGGGACAGCAGTACCCGGTCGTATTCGGGGAATACATCCTTTTCGCTGGTGTACTGGATTTTGATCAGGACATCAATGGCATCCAGGTAAAGCTGACTGGCATTCTCCGATCCGGCAGTCAGTGCCTGCAGATAAGTGGTGGTTCCCAGATCAGACAGCAGCAAAAAACCCTGATTCAGATCTTGTGCAACGATGTCTGGTACATGAACAGATGCCTTTGCAAATACGCTGGCAGCGTGCAGAAAAGGCTGGCAATCTTCCTGCTGCGGGGGGGCATCCATCGCGATCAGCGTTCTCTCGGGGAGTACTACGCGAAAATAACGGCGAAAACTGGCATCGGCTGAAGCCGGTGACAAAGTGAAGGGTTGTTCAGGGTAAATAGTGTGTAGCCAGTGTTCCAGAAGTTGCAGACGATCCATTGAGACTGATTGGTTGAAGGTAAATTAAGGGATGGAAGTGCAGCTTTATACCGCCTGGCAGTTGAGGCGGAGGCTGCTGATTTGTGTTTGCCTGTTGGCTGAAAATGTGAGATTTTATCCCGGAAGCCAATAACAAAACTTTGAAATTTAATGGAGAGAAGAAATGCTGAATAAGAATGTGCTGGATGAAATCGGCAGCAAGGTGAATGAAATTCTGGCCAGCAGTCCGGCCAGAGATGTTGAAAAAAATATGCGTGCCATGTTGTCTGGCGCTTTATCCCGGCTGGATCTGGTGACGCGCGAGGAGTTCGACGTACAGCAGGAGGTGATCAAGCGTACACGTATCAAACTGGCCGAGCTGGAAGAGAAGGTACACAAACTGGAACAGCAGTTACAGCAGCCTGCAGAAATAATTTCATCAAATGAAGCTGGTGGCAGCGGTTGTGGATCACAACAGTAATGGAAATGGCCGGCACCGGTTGTATAAGGTACTGATGAATAATATCGGTATTTTGTTTGTGTGACCTATCCCCCCCATGTCACTGGCCATTTTGTACAGCCGTGCGTTATGTGGCATGGATGCGCCTCTGGTTACCGTTGAGGTTCATCTTTCCAACGGCTTGCCAAAATTTACCATTGTTGGTCTCCCTGAAACGGAAGTCCGGGAGAGTAAGGACAGGGTACATGCCGCTATCCTGAACGGGCGTTTCAAGTTTCCTGCGCGGCGGATTACTGTCAATCTTGCTCCGGCGGATTTGCCCAAGGAAAGCGGGCGTTTCGATTTGCCGATTGCTTTGGGCATACTGGCGGCCAGCGGGCAGATTCCTGCAGATAGGCTGAGCCAGTATGAATGGGCGGGAGAGTTGTCACTCGACGGCAAGCTGCGCCCGATTCGCGGTGCGCTGGCGATGACTTACAATGCTGCCCGTTCCGGCCGAAGTTTTGTTCTGCCTGAGCAGAATGCCGGTGAAGCTGCACTGGTGCAGGATGCCAGGATTTATCCAGCCACATCGCTACTGCAGTTGTGTGCCTGTCTGACGGGTCAGGAAGCATGGGTACCTTATCGCGCAGAACCGGTCACGAATGAGGTAAAAGAGCGTTATCCGGATATGGGAGAGGTCAAAGGCCAGATGCAGGCAAAGCGCGCACTGGAAATTGCAGCAGCAGGTGGTCACAGCGTGCTGCTGATCGGCCCGCCTGGTACCGGAAAATCCATGCTGGCGCGACGTTTGCCAGGAATTCTGCCGCCGATGACGGGTCAGGAAGCACTTGAATCGGCAGCCATTCAATCTTTGGGGAATGGAAAGTTCAATCTCGCTGACTGGAAGCGTCGCCCTTTTCGGGCACCCCATCATACGGCTTCTGCTGTGGCATTAGTTGGCGGGGGTGGTATTCCGCGCCCGGGTGAGATTTCACTGGCGATGCACGGTATTTTGTTTCTCGATGAACTTCCGGAATTTGATCGGCGAGTTCTGGAGGTGCTGCGTGAACCGCTCGAATCCGGCCATATTACTATTTCACGTGCCACACAACGTGCGGATTTTCCTGCCCGATTTCAGCTTGTTGCTGCAATGAATCCCTGCCCCTGCGGCTATCTTGGGCATTATGAGGGGAAATGTCGTTGTACACCGGATCAGGTGGCGCGTTATCGCGGTAAATTATCCGGCCCTCTGCTGGACCGTATCGATATTCAGATCGAAGTTCCTGCCTTGCCGAAAGAAGATTTGCTGCGCCCGGGGTCCGGGGAATCGAGCGCGGTTATCCGGGCAAGGACAGCGGCTGCCCGGCAGCTTCAGCTGAATCGTCAAGATGTTTCCAATGCAGAGCTGGGTGTGCCGGAGATGGAAAAATTTTGTGTGCTGGATATTGAAGGAAAGCGCATGCTGGAGCGAGCCATGACCCATCTCAATATTTCAGCACGGGCGTATCACAGGATACTGAGGCTGGCTCGAACGATTGCGGATTTGTCAGCAAGCGAGGCTGTTCTCGGGAAGCATGTGGCAGAGGCTATTCAGTATCGTCGTATGGGGATAAGTTGATTTTGAATTAATAATAATCACCAGTGCGGGCGCAGTTCTCGAATCGTGTAAATTCCCCCAGAAAAGTGAGATCGACCTTGCCGATCGGCCCGTTACGCTGTTTGCCTATGATAATTTCCGCGATCCCTTTATCCGGAGTATCCGGGTTGTAAACTTCATCACGATAAATAAACAGGATGACATCGGCGTCCTGTTCGATGGCACCAGATTCACGTAAATCGGACATAATCGGGCGTTTATTGGGGCGTTGTTCAAGACCGCGATTTAACTGTGATAAAGCGATAACGGGTACCTGCAATTCTTTTGCCAGCGCTTTCAGCGAGCGTGAGATTTCGGAAATTTCTGCTGCGCGGTTTTCACTATTGGGTGAAGTGGATGACATGAGCTGCAGGTAGTCGATAATAATGAGTCCCAGCCCATTATGCTGCCGGTACAGACGTCGGGCACGGGCACGCAGCTCCAGGGAATTTAATCCTGCGCTTTCATCAATAAAAATAGGGGCATCATTCAATTTTCCCAGCGCATGAGTGAGTCTTGGCCAGTCATCATCAGACAACTGGCCTGTACGCATTTTGTGCTGATCCAGTCGGCCGATAGATCCCAGCATACGCATGGCAAGCTGTGTGCCACCCATTTCCATGCTGAATACAGCCACTGGTTTGTTGGTTTCCAGTGCGACATGCTCTCCAATGTTGAGGGAAAAAGCAGTTTTCCCCATTGAAGGTCGTCCGGCAACGATGATCAGATCTCCAGGCTGGAAACCGGAGGTTTTTTGATCAAGATCACTGAAGCCCGAAGGAATGCCGGTAATATCACTGGGGTTGCTTCGGTTATAGAGCATTTCGATCCGTTCCACTACCTGTTTTAGTAGTGGCTGAATGTCGACAAACCCTTGTTTGCCATGCGCACTCTGTTCTGCGATTTCAAATATTTTGCTTTCTGCTTCATCCAGCAGATCACTTGCTGAGCGGCCTGCCGGGTTATAGGTCGAATCGGTTATTTGTGTGCTGATTTGTGCCAGCTTGCGCATGATTGAACGTTCTCGAACAATTTCCGCATAGCGGCGAATATTGGCCGCGGATGGCGTATTCTGTGCGATAGCACCGATATAGGTTAATCCTCCTGCGTGTGGCAGTTGAGCAGAATTTTCAAGAGATTCAGCAATGGTAATGACATCTGCCGGTTTATTCTGCTCGATAAGCCGGGAGATATGCTGGTAAATAAGCTGGTGATCCTGGCGATAAAAATCACGCTCGATGAGGATGTCTGCCACTTTATCCCATGCCTGGTTATCCAGCATCAGGCCGCCGAGGACGGATTGTTCGGCTTCGATGGAGTGAGGTGGCAACTTATAGATGCTATCTTCAGGAATGTTTTGGGTAAAGCCGGTGGTAGACTGGTTCATGGGAATTGATAAAAACTGAGAGCAGGACCGGGATAGTAACACTTTGATGCGGAAACAAAAAAAGGACCGGAAAACAGTCCTTTCTTTGTATGATTTTCGGGGGAAAATCAGGCGACGGTTTCACCCAGTACTGAAACGGTGATTTGTGCTGATACTTCGCTATGAAGCGCAACTGTCACGGTGTAATCGCCCACCTGCTTGATTTGCCCCTCCGGCATGCGAATCGCGGCTTTATCAACCGAAAAATCCTGCTTACGTAATTCTTCAGCAATATTTGCGTTGGTAACCGAGCCGAAAAGTTTACCGTCAACACCTGATTTTTGAGAAATCTGGATAAGTAAACCTTCCAGTTTGGTGGCCTGTGCACTTGCAGCTGCCAAAATTTCAGCCTGTTTTTTCTCCAGTTCTACACGCTGAGCTTCAAATTCAGCAATGACCCTCTCGGTTGCTCTTCTGGCTTTTCCTTGTGGGATCAGATAGTTACGGGCATAACCAGGTTTGACGTTTACAATGCTGCCGAGTGAACCCAGCTTGGCGATTTTTTCCAACAAAATTATTTGCATGTCGTTTCTCCCGGGTGCTTAGTGCTGATCGGTATAAGGTAATAGTGCGAGGAAGCGTGCCCGCTCGATAGCTACGTTTAATTGGCGCTGATAAAACGAGCGTGTGCCGGTTATCCGGGCTGGAATGATCCGGCCATTTTCGCTAATGAAATCCTTTAGTAAATCAACATCTTTGTAATCGATTTCTTTAATCCCTTCAGCAGTAAACCGGCAGAATTTTTTACGTTTGAAAAGAGGTCGGTTTGCTATCCGGTCTTTCATTCTTTTTTTATCGGCATCCTTGTTTCTTGAGAATCTCATATTGTTTCTCCATTAAAAACGCATGTTTGATATTTTATTTTCAGATGATCCTGACGTCGCACACATGTAAAACAAGCTGATTGCCCAGGCGATGCTTTTTAGCAATAAAACCCGTAATCTCAATGTTCCTGTCAAGACCCGCACATATAACTTTTTCTGCCATTTTGGCCATGGCAATTACTTCAATCGCTAGCTCAATACTGCGTTGAGCACCGGCTTCTTGCTGGTCTGACTGGTGATTCAGCTTGAATTCGACCACCATAATGCCGGCAGGCGTATAACGAGGCGAAATCAGGTCAGTGATGACCCCACCAACAGTTATCTGATTTCTGAACATAAACAGCTGAATCAGGGCTGAGTAGCGCCTGTTTCAGCTGTCTGATTGCCTTCGGCAGTAAAGTCTGCTGATTTTGCTCCGGGTGCGGTGTTTTCGCTATCGTCATCTGAACCGGAATAAGATGGTTTGGACTTGCCTTCCTGCATCATGGGAGAAGGGGTCGTTACCGGTGCATTCATGCGTATAACAAGGTGACGAAGGATGGCGTCATTAAATTTAAAGTTGTGTTCAAGTTCGCTCAGAGTTTCCTGATCACATTCAATATTCATGAGCACGTAGTGTGCCTTATGCAGTTTTTGTATGGGATAGGTTAACTGTCGGCGTCCCCAGTCTTCCAGTCTATGAATTTTTCCGGATTTTCCAGTGATTGTGTTGCTGTAACGTTCAGTCATTGCGGAGACCTGCTCGCTTTGATCCGGGTGGACAATGAATATAATTTCGTAATGCCTCATGGTTTCCTTATGGGTAAAGCCTTCTTGCCACGCCGATATGTGGCAAGTAAGACAAGGGTTAACTGAATATGTCGCCTGATGGCGGCTACAGATAAAACAATGACGGTTTATCAACTTTTTAAAACCGTTTGGCAATTTTACTGAATTGGTGGATAAACTACAAAAAATTAAATTGTTTAATTTTTTCTGGGGGGCTAAAAACAGCTTGTGGGATAAAGTAAAGATGTCAGTTCACTCAACGTCCCGATAACCCGGGCCGTAAAGCAGCAAGTCAAAGATGGTGTCGCCCGTTTGCGTTGACGAAGCCGGGTGATCAGGGTAGAATCGCGCCACTTTTTGTTGGGCGTGCATTATTTGTTACCCGTTAACGTTGATGTTATCGATTAAAAGCAGGCCGTTAAGGGTTGTCATTTTTTGGCAGCTAATGTTTTCATTGCTGGCTGCGATTGTGTGTGGTTTGCATTCGGGAGTGGATGCGGCTATCTCCGGGTTTCTTGGGGCGATCATCAGTGTAATTGCGGGGGGTGCGTACGCAATTTTAATATCAAGGCACAGTGGATATTCGGCGAGTGGGGTTTTACGTACCGCGTTGCGTGCGGAGGCCACAAAGATAGTTGTTATCGTGATGGCGCTTTGGGCTGTGTTTGTGATGTTTAAGGGCCTTCATCCTGTTATGTTTATTGGATCGTTTGTTGTGGCTGTATTGATATCAAGCATGGCGTTGTTCGTGCCTGAGAAAACAGATAAATAAAGCAATTATTCTGATCAAGTTTATAAGGTAAGTAAATGTCTTCAGAAGCTGAGTTAAATCCGACAACATATATACAGCACCATCTGACGAATCACACAATCAGTATTGGCGATGGTTCGTTCTGGGTGTTGCATACCGATACATTGATCACGTCATTGCTGCTTGGAGTGGTCAGTCTGGGTTTGATCTGGATGGTTGTCAGGAAGGCCACTTCCGGGGTCCCCAGCAAGACGCAGGCGTTTGTTGAGTTGTTAATCGAATTTATTGATGATCAGGTAAAGACAACATTTCATGGAGATCGCCACGCGTTTGTGGCGCCTGCAGCTTTAACCATATTTGTCTGGGTTTTCCTGTTAAATGCCATGGATTTTCTGCCTATCGACATTATGGCATGGGTTTATGAGCATGTTTTTGGGCTCCATAACTGGAGGAGTGTACCAACCGCTGATGTCAACACAACCTTTGCGTTGGCATTAGCTATCTGGATACTGACCATCTATTTTGCTATCAAGGTTAAAGGATTTGGGGGATGGGTTACAGAGCTGGTGTGTACTCCATTTGGTAAAAATCCATTGTTATGGCCTTTTAATCTGTTGCTTAATCTGATTGAGTATATTTCGAAGCCGTTATCGCATTCATTGCGGTTGTTTGGAAACATGTATGCGGGTGAAATTATTTTTATGCTGCTGGGGATGTGGGCGGCAACGGGTGTAACCGGTACAATTTTTGGTGCGATACTTGGCGCAGGTTGGGCGATATTTCACATACTGATTGTAATTCTGCAGGCATTTATTTTTATGATGTTGGCAGTGGTTTATCTTTCAATGGCTCACGAGTCGCATTGATCAATAAGATTTTGTTATTAACTTGAACTAGAGGAAAAAATATGGAAAACGCTCAATTTCTTGCAATGATTCAGGCGTATACGGGAATCGGTATCGGACTGATGATTGGTCTGGGTGCTGCGGGCGCTTGTATCGGTGTGGGAGTGATGTGTGGCAGGTTTCTGGAAGGCGCTGCACGTCAGCCTGAAATGATCCCGACTCTGCAGGGCAAGGTATTTTTGCTTCTGGGATTGACCGATGCTTCATTCATTATTGCCGTGGGTTTGGCGATGTTGTTCGCGTTTGGTAATCCACTCTTGGCTGTTATTCAGTAAGTAGTCCGTCAAATTTGTTACCGAGGTGAATAAAGGGCTGTTATGAATATAAATTTCACGTTGGTCTCGCAAGCAATAGCCTTTTCCCTGTTTATATGGTTTACCGCCAGGTTTGTATGGCCGTATCTGCTGCGTGCGATTGAGGAGCGCCAGCAGAAAATAGCAGATGGCTTGGCGGCAGGTGAGCGTGGTAAAAAAGAATTGGAGCTTGCCAGTCAGCGTTCATCGGAAGTGCTGAAAGAAGCTAAGCAACGTGCGAGTGAGATCATTATTCAGGCGGAGAAAAGAGCTTCAGATATTATAGAAGAAGCCAAGCAGAATGCCCGGATTGAAGGAGAAAAGATTATAGCAGGAGCCAAGGCGGAAATTCAGCATGAAACCTTCAGTGCACGTGAGTCTTTACGTCAGCAGGTGGCGGGACTGGCAGTGCAGGGTGCGTCAAAGATTCTCCGTCGGGAAGTAAATGCCAAGGTTCATGCAGATTTGCTGGCATCAATAGAGGCTGAGTTAAAATAAATGGCTGAAGCGATAACAATTGCGCGACCATACGCAGAAGCAGTTTTCAAGCTTGCCAGGGAAAGTGGGTCTCTGTTTTCCTGGTCGGAGACGCTTGATACTGTTAATTCGATCGTTCAGGAACCTCAGATAAAAGGGCTGATTAATAACCCGCAGATTTCAGCAGCTAAGTTATGTGAGATTATTTTGAGCGTGGGTAGCAAAAAGATAAGTGATGATGGCAAACGGTTGGTATCGTTACTAATCGACAATCGGCGGTTGCTCGTGTTGCCACAAATTTGTGATCTGTTTGAGCAATTTAAAGCGCAGCATGAGGGGGTGTTAGAGGCTGAAATAGAATCGGCATTTCCTCTTGACTCTGATCAGGTGGCAAAACTTGTTTCAATTCTTGAGGCAAAATTTCAGCGTAAGGTAAAAGCTGATATCAGCGTTAAGAGTGAACTCATCGGTGGTATCAGAGTAAAAATTGGCGATCAGATAATCGATAGTTCTGTACACGGAAAGCTGGAAGCCATGGCGACGGCACTCAAAAGCTAGGAGTTATAAAAAATGCAGTTAAATCCATCAGAAATCAGTGAATTAATCAAAAACAAGATTGAGGGGCTTTCCGTAACTTCGGAATTTAAAACGCAGGGGACGGTTGTGTCGCTGACAGATGGTATTGTTCGCGTGCATGGTCTTTCTGATGTAATGCAGGGGGAGATGCTCGAGTTTCCAGGTGGTACATTTGGCTTGGCGCTTAACTTGGAGCGTGACTCGGTGGGTGCAGTTATCCTGGGGGCATATGAGCATTTGAAGGAAGGCGATATTGTCAAGTGTACCGGTAGGATTCTGGAGGTTCCGGTAGGTGAGGCGTTATTAGGCCGCGTTGTTAACGCTTTAGGGCAGCCTATAGATGGAAAAGGTCCGATAGCGGCACAGGGAAGAGAGCCTATTGAAAAAATTGCTCCTGGTGTGGTGTGGCGTAAATCTGTAGATCAGCCTATGCAAACCGGTTTGAAGTCAGTTGACTCTATGGTGCCAGTTGGAAGAGGTCAGCGGGAGCTGATAATCGGTGACCGTCAAACAGGTAAAACGGCTGTGGCGATTGATGCAATCATCAATCAGAAGGGTGAGGATGTAATTTGTATTTATGTGGCGATAGGGCAGAAGGCATCATCAATCGCAAACGTTGTAAGAAAATTGGAAGAAGTAGGCGCAATGGCTTACACAATCGTGGTGGTGGCTTCTGCTTCAGAGTCAGCTGCAATGCAATATATTGCACCTTACTCTGGTTGTACCATGGGGGAGTATTTCCGTGATAAAGGTCAGGATGCTTTGATTGTTTATGATGATTTAACCAAGCAGGCGTGGGCGTATCGCCAAATTTCTTTGTTATTACGTCGTCCACCTGGTCGCGAAGCCTATCCAGGAGATGTTTTTTATCTGCATTCGCGTTTATTGGAAAGAGCGGCAAGGGTTAATGCTGATTATGTTGAGAAAGCGACTGGTGGAAAAGTAAAAGGTAAAACAGGTTCTCTTACCGCATTGCCCATTATTGAGACTCAAGCTGGTGACGTGACGGCATTTGTCCCAACCAATGTGATTTCAATTACAGATGGCCAGATATTTCTTGAGTCTGATTTGTTTAATGCGGGGATACGTCCGGCTATCAATGCTGGTATCTCTGTCTCAAGGGTAGGCGGTGCAGCTCAAACTAAAGTAATCAAGAAACTAGGTGGCGGTATTCGTTTGGCTTTAGCCCAATACCGTGAGCTTGCAGCTTTTGCTCAGTTTGCTTCGGATCTTGATGAGGCGACACGTAAACAGCTGGAACGTGGAAAAATGGCAACTGAGTTAATGAAGCAATCTCAGTATGCTACGTTGAAAATTGCTGAGATGGCATTAACGCTGTTTGCCTTGAACAAGGGCTATTTTGATGATGTGGATATAAAGCGTGCTCTGGCTTTTGAAGCAGCGTTAAAGAGCCATGTGCGTAGCCATCATGGCGCAATACTGGAAAAGATTGAAGCAAGTAAAGAGCTTGATGCTGAAACAGAAAAAGTATTAGAAGCAGCTATCCAGGAATTTAAGCAAAACGGGACCTATTAATCCATGGCAAGCGGCAGAGAGATACGTAACAAAATCAAAAGTGTAAAAAATACACAAAAGATTACACGTGCTATGGAGATGGTTGCTGCTTCTAAAATGAGGAAGGCACAGGACCGTATGAAAAAGGCGCGTCCTTATGGAGAGAAGATACGCAATGTTGCAGCGCACATGAGTAATGCAAGTGTTGAGTATCGCCATCCTTTTCTGATAAGCCGTGATTCTGTTAATAAGATAGGTATTATCGTTATTACCTCAGATAAAGGTTTGTGTGGCGGGCTCAATACGAATGTATTACGTAAGGCACTTAATGAAATTCGATCTTGGGAATCTAAAGATCAACAAGTAGAGGCTTGTTGCATAGGAAACAAAGGCCTTGGTTTCATGAGTCGCTTGAGTGGTGTGCAGGTTATTTCTCAAGTTACAGGGTTGGGTGATTCACCCAATATGGAAAGACTGATCGGTGCAGTCAAAATAGTTTTAGACGCGTATACAGAAGGTCAATTAGATAAGGTATATATTTTTTATAACCAGTTTGTTAATACTATGAAACAAACACCGGTTATGGAGCAGCTGCTGCCTTTGACTGACGAGCGTATTAATAGTAAAGAGAATGAAGCTAAATCTGCTCGTGCGCCTTGGGATTATATTTATGAACCGGAAGCAAGGCCTGTTATTGATGACATTATGGTTCGATATATAGAGGCCTTGGTGTATCAGGCGGTTACTGAAAATATGGCATCGGAGCAGTCTGCAAGAATGGTTGCAATGAAAGCGGCATCGGATAATGCAGGCAACTTGATTGATGAGTTGACGCTTATTTATAACAAATCACGTCAGGCAGCGATTACCAAGGAACTGTCGGAAATTGTGGGTGGTGCTGCTGCTGTTTAAGTATTATAAATTCGTATTTAGGGAAAAGTGATGAGCCATCAAGGAAAGATCGTTCAGTGCATTGGTGCTGTAATTGACGTTGAGTTTGCGCCAGAGGAAATACCAAAGGTATATGACGCTTTGGTAATGGAAGGATCAGAATTAACACTTGAAGTACAGCAGCAGCTTGGGGACGGAGTCGTCAGGACTATTGCTCTGGGGTCATCAGATGGTCTGCGGCGCGGGGTGATGGTTACCAATACGCAAAAACAAATCTCGGTTCCGGTTGGTACCAAAACACTTGGACGAATCATGGATGTTCTGGGCAGGCCCATTGATGAAATGGGAGAGATTGGAGCTGATACTTTAATGCCTATCCATAGAGCAGCACCGGCTTTTGATGAGTTATCAGCGTCAACAGAGTTACTGGAAACCGGGATTAAGGTTATTGACTTGATTTGCCCCTTTGCAAAAGGTGGAAAAATCGGTCTTTTCGGTGGTGCGGGTGTCGGTAAAACAGTAAATATGATGGAACTTATCCGTAACATTGCAATTGAGCATAGCGGATATTCAGTATTTGCAGGTGTGGGTGAAAGAACACGTGAAGGTAATGATTTTTATCATGAAATGAAGGATTCTAACGTGTTGGATAAGGTGGCTCTGGTTTATGGTCAGATGAATGAGCCACCGGGCAACCGTTTACGTGTTGCGCTTACCGGGTTGACGATGGCTGAATCTTTTCGTGATGAAGGTAGGGATGTCCTTTTCTTTGTAGATAATATTTATCGTTATACTTTGGCAGGTACCGAGGTTTCTGCATTGCTGGGGCGTATGCCATCGGCGGTGGGGTATCAGCCAACGCTTGCAGAAGAAATGGGTCGACTGCAGGAAAGAATTACTTCTTCCAAGGCAGGGTCGATTACATCGATTCAGGCCGTTTACGTTCCTGCGGATGATTTGACTGATCCATCTCCTGCAACAACTTTTGGTCACTTGGATGCTACTGTTGTACTTTCAAGAGATATTGCTTCACTGGGAATTTATCCGGCTGTTGATCCGCTTGATTCAACTTCGCGGCAATTGGATCCATTGATTGTTGGCGAGGATCATTACAATACTGCACGTGAGGTTCAGCAAACATTGCAGCGATACAAAGAATTACGTGACATTATTGCGATTCTGGGGATGGATGAACTTTCACCGGAAGATAAGTTATCGGTTAGTCGTGCACGTAAGATACAAAGATTTC
Organism: Nitrosomonas sp.; assembly: GCF_020852615.1. Classification (GTDB taxonomy): domain Bacteria; phylum Pseudomonadota; class Gammaproteobacteria; order Burkholderiales; family Nitrosomonadaceae; genus Nitrosomonas. The sequence continues at coordinate 85,213 of NZ_JADZAJ010000009.1, forward strand.
TTTCTCAACCATTTTTTGTTGCTGAAGTATTTACCGGGTCACCGGGTAAGTATGTTTCACTGAAAGAAACAATCAAGGGGTTCAAAGGGATTGTTAATGGCGAGTATGATGATATTCCCGAGCAGGCTTTCTATATGGTAGGTGGTATTGAGGAAGTACTTGAGAAAGCTAAATCATTACAGTAAAAACAGCCAGCTAACTGATAGGTAGTCAATGGGTACAATATTTCACTTGGATATAGTGAGTGCGGAGGAATCTATTTATTCCGGACCTGCTGAGTTTATAGTTGCGCCAGCGATGATGGGGGAGGTGGGTATTTTCCCCCAGCACACTCCCATGCTGACGCGAATAAAATCAGGTGTTGTTAAAGTTAAGGCTCCACTACAGGATGATGAAGAAATTTATGTTTCGGGTGGCATGCTTGAGGTGCAACCTGACGTTGTGACAATTCTGGCGGATACGGCTGTTCGTGGTAAGGATTTGGATGAAGCCAAAGCCCTGGAGGTTAAGAAGCAGGCTGAGGAAATTATGAAGAATAAAATTTCTGAAGTTGAGTATGCACGTGCCCAAGCTGAGTTAATTGAGGCAGTGGCACAGCTGGCAGCTATTCAGAAATTGAGAAAAAGAGGTCATTAAAGCTCCGGTTGATGTGATTGCATATAGTTAAAAAGGGCGATTCTAATCGCCCTTTTTTTATAATAAGGGTATTTTCCTACTTTGCTCCCCTGCTTTCGTCAATTACTTTTTTGTACACTAACGCTATATTTTCTATCGCACGATATGGTGTTTGTATTTCCGGTGGTAAGGTAAATTTTGTAGAGGATGAATGGCGCGTGTTACACGTTGATGTTGTGATACTGGCAGCTGGAATGGGTAAACGGATGAATTCGTCTTTACCCAAGGTGTTGCATCCTTTGGCGGGAAAGCCAATTTTGTTGCATGTTCTTGATGCGACTTATGCGCTGTCTCCTGAAAAGATATGTGTTATTTTTGGGTATGGTGGTGAACTGGTTCATCAAACTGTCGGCGATCGGCCAGATTTGATCTGGGTGAAGCAAGAGCAGCAACTTGGAACGGGTCATGCTGTAAAACAGGCACTACCTCATCTCGCTGACAAAGGTGTCACACTGGTTTTGTTTGGTGATGTGCCACTGGTGAGAAGCGATACACTTAAAACTCTGATAGAGAAGGTGCGTGAAGATAGTCTCGCATTGCTGACCGTTGAATTAGACGATCCGACCGGCTATGGTCGAATTGTGCGTGATCCTGTATCGAACTGCGTTCGGGCAATTGTAGAGGAAAAGGATGCTTCGCCGTCGCAGAAAAAAATTCGTGAAATTAACACGGGCATTATGGTTCTTCCGAACCGCTATCTAAGTGACTGGCTTGATAAGTTGGGTAATACCAATACACAAGGTGAGTATTATTTAACTGATGTTATCGCTATGGCCGTAGAGGCTGGAATTCAGATTGAAACTGCTAACCCGGCTTCTGAATGGGAGGTGGTCGGGGTAAACGACAAGGCCCAGCTCGCAGTCCTGGAACGTGCTTTTCAGCAGAATATCGCACGTAAACTGATGGAGCAAGGAGTAATGTTTGCGGATCCGTCACGTTTTGATGTACGTGGTCAGCTCATATGCGGGAATGATGTTGAAATTGACGTTAATTGCATCTTTGAAGGTGACGTACGCTTGGGAGATGGTGTGAAAATTCATGCCAATTGTGTGCTCCGAAATGTAACTGTCTCAGATGGGTCAGTGATCCACCCTTTTAGCCTGATTGAAGATGCTGCACTGGGGAAAAATTGTCGAATCGGCCCGTTTGCCCGTATTCGCCCGGGCACACAGCTTGATGATGCCGTACATGTGGGAAATTTTGTGGAAATTAAAAATAGTTATATCGCTTCTGAAAGCAAGGTTAATCATCTGAGCTATATTGGCGATACTGAAATGGGCAGGCAGGTTAATATCGGTGCAGGTACGATTACCTGTAATTATGATGGAGCCTTTAAGCACAGGACTATTATTGAAGATGATGTGTTTATTGGTTCTGATACACAGTTGATTGCACCAGTAACAATAACTAAAGGATCGACGGTTGGTGCCGGCTCCACAATTACACGCGATACACCGGAGGGGCAGCTCACATTATCTCGAACTAAACAAATGAGTATTGCCAACTGGAAGCGGCCGGAAAAAACCAGGGGCTGAAGCTGTTTGAATAATTGGACTTAAGTAGAGGTTAGCGCTATGTGCGGCATTGTCGGGGCAATTGCAAAAAATAATGTAGTGCCTTTTTTGCTGGAGGGTTTATCCAAGCTTGAGTATCGTGGCTATGATTCTGCCGGAATCGTAGTTGCAGATGGTACGTTGCAAAGACTGAGGACAACAGGACGTGTTTCAGAACTGAGCAAGCTGGTCGATGCTGGAAAAACATCGGGGCTGACTGGTATCGCACACACACGATGGGCTACGCATGGTGCTCCTTCAGAACGTAATGCTCATCCCCATTTTTCTGGTGACCATAGAAAAATCGCAGTTGTTCATAATGGCATTATCGAAAACCATGAAGTTCTTCGCCAACGCTTACAGCAGGAAGGATTTAAATTTCTGTCGGATACGGATACCGAAGTAATTGCACATTTGATTTCGTTTCACCTTTGCACGACTGATGATCTGCTTGAAGCTGTCTGCCGTTCCATAGATGAGCTCCATGGGGCTTATGCAATAGCGGTCATGGAGGAATCGCGCCAGGATCGTATTATTGTTGCCAGAAATGGTGCACCACTCTTGCTGGGGGTAGATACTGACGGGATTTATGCTGCTTCTGATGCGTCAGCCTTGGTGCAGGTTACGCAGCAAATCATATATTTGGAAGAAGGGGATGTGGCGGAACTGTCCTGTGGTGGATACCGGATTCTGAATTGTCTGGATTCTGTCAGCGGACATGAGGTCGCCCGTAAAGTGACTGAAACAAGCCTGACGCGTGATGCGGTGGAACTGGGGCCGTACTCACATTTCATGCAGAAAGAAATCTTTGAGCAGCCGGTTGCTGTGGCAAATACGCTGGAAATGGTATTGAATGCGCAATCAATATCGGCTCAATTGTTTGGTAGTGAGGCACAAACGATTCTCGCGCAAACCAGGGGCGTACTGATACTTGCCTGTGGAACGAGCTATCATGCCGGCCTGGTTGCCAAATACTGGCTGGAAACAATTGCAAGAATTCCCTGTAATATCGAGATTGCCAGTGAGTATCGTTATCGTAATCCCATCGCTGATCCGGCTACGCTGGTTATCGGTATTTCCCAGTCCGGTGAAACTGCTGATACCCTGGCTGCACTCGGTTATGCAAAATCATTAGGTCACCGCTACGGTCTGGCAATATGTAACGTTCCCGAAAGTGCGCTGGTCAGACAAACAGATCTGCGTTTTCTGACACGTGCCGGCCCTGAAATCGGAGTGGCTTCCACCAAGGCATTTACGACACAATTGGCAGTTTTACTATTGTTTACTGCTGTGCTTGCAAAGATGTATGACAGGCTGTCGGTTGAAGCAGAGCAGAATATAATTGCTTCTTTACGGCATTTACCGGTTGCTATTCAGCACGCTCTTCAATGTGAATCGGAAATCAAAAAATGGGCCGGGGATTTTTCTCAGAAACACCATGCTTTGTTCCTGGGGCGGGGTGTGCATTATCCAATTGCACTGGAAGGCGCATTGAAGCTTAAGGAAATTTCATACATCCATGCTGAAGCCTATGCAGCAGGTGAGCTTAAGCACGGCCCTCTTGCGCTGGTGGATAGCGGAATGCCAGTGATTGCTATTGCCCCGAATGATGCTCTGCTGGAAAAACTGAAATCCAATTTGCATGAGGTGCGTGCACGAGGCGGGGAACTGTACGTTTTTGCCGATGCAGATTCGCGTATCGAGGAAAGTGAGGGAGTTCACATCATCAGACTGGCTGAGCATAGCGGCGTGCTCAGTCCAATCCTGCATACCATACCATTACAGTTACTGGCTTATCATGTGGCTTTGCAGAAAGGCACTGATGTTGATAAACCCAGAAATCTTGCAAAATCTGTTACGGTTGAATAGCCAGCCTGGCTGAGCGTTGCAATAAGGTATGAACGAGTCGTGGATAATCAGGATCTGAAGCCCCGGCTGCTCCGGTACTTTATACAATATTACAGGAGTGGTAGCATTCCCTCCTTTCAACGGTTGAAGGAAGTCAATGGCTGGTCATAGTAAATGGGCTAACATTAAGCATAAAAAAGCCGCACAGGATGCCAAACGAGGGAAAATCTTTACTCGTCTGATTAAGGAAATTACGGTGGCTGCCCGGTTGGGTGGTGGAGATCCAAACAGTAACCCCCGGCTGCGGCTGGCGATGGATAAGGCCTTCGGCCACAATATGCCGAAAGATAACGTCGAGCGTGCGATTAAACGAGGTTGTGGCGAGCTTGATGGTGTCAGCTATGAAGAAATTCGCTATGAGGGATATGGAATATCCGGTGCGGCGGTTATCGTTGATTGTATGACGGATAACCGCACGCGAACGGTTGCTGATGTTCGCCATGCATTTACCAAATATGGCGGTAACCTGGGGACAGATGGTTCGGTCGCGTATTTATTTAAACATTGCGGCCAGCTGCTGTTTGCGCCAGAGGTAGGTGAAGCACCGCTTCTGGAAGCTGCACTCGAAGCAGGTGCGGAAGATGTTATCAGTAATGAAGATGGCAGTCTGGAGGTGATTACTGATCCGGATACCTTCGTATCAGTCAAAGGTGCGTTGGAAAAGGCTGGTTTTAAGGCCGAGCTGGCAGAGGTAACCTGGAAACCCGAAAATGAAGTCTTGCTGCAGGGAGAGGATGCGGTCAGGATGCAAAAATTGCTGGATGCTCTGGAAGATCTTGATGATGTGCAGGATGTTTATACCTCGGCAATCCTAGATACCTGATCTTGTTATCTTCTGCTAAGGGTATTCGCATACTGGGGATTGATCCTGGTTTGCGTATCACAGGCTTTGGCATTATTGAGAAGGTCAGAAATCATCTGACCTATATTGGCAGTGGCTGTGTCGTGACCGGAGAAGCCAGTCTGCCGGATCGATTGAAAACCATCCTGGGCGGGCTCAGCGAAATCATTCAGCAGCATAACCCTGAGCAGGTTGCCGTAGAGCAGGTTTTTGTCAATATCAACCCCAAATCAACTTTGCTGCTCGGTCAGGCACGTGGTGCTGCCATTAGCGCTGCGGTTCTTCATGAGCTTTCCGTGTATGAATATACTGCCTTACAGGTCAAGCAGGCTGTAGTGGGGAATGGTCACGCTCACAAGGAACAGGTACAGGAAATGGTGATGCGATTGCTGGGTTTGGGTGAACGGCCGAGACCGGATGCAGCCGACGCGCTGGCGTGTGCTATTTGCCATGCCCATACAGGATCTGGTTTGTTGGCTCTGGGTACCCGCAGCCGCTCCAGACGGGGCAGACGTTTGTGATCGGAAGACTTACCGGCTTGTTGCTGGAAAAACATCCGCCCCTGGTGCTTATGGATGTGAATGGCGTCGGTTATGAAGTTGACGTACCGATGAGCACCTTCTGCAAATTGCCTGGTATTGGTGAGAAAGTCACACTCCATACCTACTTCTGGGTGCGTGAGGATGTGCATTCGTTGTACGGTTTTATGACGGAGCCGGAGCGCGTGTTGTTTCGCCAGCTTACAAAAATTTCCGGTATTGGCGCAAGGACAGCTTTATCAATCCTGTCCGGGTTGAGTGTCAGTGATTTACATCAGATTGTGGCGGCGCAAGATGGCGTTCGTCTGACCAGAATTCCCGGTATTGGAAAAAAGACTGCGGAGCGTCTGTTGCTGGAGTTGCGCGATAAAATCAGTTTGCCGCCGGTGCTGCCGGAGGCGGGGATAGTGGCTCAGGATACTGATAAAGATATATTCAATGCATTATCAGCACTGGGCTACAGTGACCGCGAAGCCAATTGGGCTCTCGCACAGCTGGCAGACGGTGTAACAGTGTCAGATGGCATCATGCAGTCACTCAGGCTTTTATCAAAAGTAAAATAATATTTTAGCTGGTTCTCAATCATGATTGAATCAGATCGTATTGTTACTGCCGCTCCATCTTCTCCCCAGGAAGAGGCTATGGAACGGGCACTTCGTCCCGTTCAGCTGGATGACTATGTCGGCCAGGAAAAAATCCGCGAGCAGTTAAAGATTTTTATTGAAGCAGCCAAATTAAGGCAGGACGCGCTGGATCACGTGCTGCTGTTTGGTCCGCCAGGGTTAGGTAAAACCACACTTGCCCATATTATCGCCCGTGAAATGGGGGTGAATTTACGCCAGACTTCCGGTCCGGTGCTGGAACGTGCGGGTGATCTGGCTGCCCTGCTGACTAATTTGGAGGCCAACGATATCCTGTTTATCGATGAAATTCATCGGCTTTCACCCGTTGTTGAGGAAATTCTGTATCCGGCAATGGAAGATTATCAGCTCGATATTATGATTGGTGAAGGAGCGGCGGCAAGGTCAGTCAAAATCGATTTGCCCAGTTTTACCCTGGTGGGGGCTACTACGCGCGCAGGTATGTTGACCAATCCGCTGCGAGATCGTTTTGGAATTATTTCCCGCCTGGAGTTTTACACCACTGGCGAGCTGAGTAAAATTGTTAACCGTTCCGCCGGCCTGCTCAATGTGGATATGACCGCTGATGGTGCCGGAGAAATTGCGTGCCGATCCCGGGGTACGCCGCGCATTGCTAATCGTTTACTGCGCCGGGTGCGTGACTTTGCTGAGGTGCGGGCAAATGGGCGTGTTGATCGCCAGGTGGCCGATGCGGCTTTGAAGATGCTGGACGTGGATGCTACAGGTCTGGATATACTGGACAGAAAACTGTTACTGGCTGTTCTGGAAAAATTTGGCGGCGGTCCTGTGGGGGTGGATAATCTTGCCGCGGCTATTAATGAGGAACGTGACACCATTGAGGAAGTGCTGGAGCCTTATCTCATTCAGCAGGGTTTTTTACAGCGTACACCTCGCGGCCGGATAGCAACAGCCATGACCTATCAGCATTTCGATATCGTTCCACCACGTCGGGCTGCAGCCCCGGTCCTGTTTGAGCCGGATTAAGGGCTGACAGTAATTTGCTGTAACCCATACCAGGATTGAATACCTTTGAGAGTGTTTTTATAAAGATGGAAGCAGTTTTTGTTCATCCCGTTCGCGTTTATTATCAGGATACGGATACGGGGGGCGTTGTATACCATGCGTCCTACCTTAATTTCATGGAGCGTGCTCGCTACGAATGGTTGCGTGAGCTGGGATTCACGGTGGATACCATGATTCGGTCGCACAAAATGATTTTTCTGATTCGTTCGCTTAGCATCGAATATTTCAGACCGGCGGTATTGGATGATCTGCTGGATATCACCGTTAAAACGGTTGAAATTGGCAGAAGCCGGATCACGCTGCAGCAGCAGATTATGCGGGAACAAGGTACACTTGCCAGCGCTACTGTTCATGCAGTGTGTGTTGGAGCAGACACACTGAAACCAATCAGTATCCCGGCGCCACTTCGTCAAAAAATTGAGAAACAGCCATCATGAGTAAAGCAATTACCCAGGATTTGTCATTTTTTCATCTTGTTGGTAGCGCAAGCCTGCCTGTTCAACTGGTTATGCTGCTGTTGCTGCTGGCTTCGTTTGTTTCCTGGTGGTTTATTTTCAGGAAACTGTTTACCCTCCGTCAGGAGATTAAGCAGACTGATGAGTTTGAAGGCATATTCTGGCGGGGGTCAGATTTGAATGCGCTTTATCAGCGGGCTGCCAATGCGCGTCATGCAGTGGGCAGTATGGAACGGATTTTTGAGGCCGGATTCCGTGAGTTTACCAAATACCAGTCAGGAGTTGATATCGGACCCATCATGGACAGCACACGTGGTGCAATGCGGGCTGTATACCAGAGAGAAATGGACAGACTTGAATCACACCTGTCATTTCTGGCAACTGTGGGATCGGTAAGTCCATATGTTGGACTGTTTGGAACAGTGTGGGGAATTATGAATGCATTTCGTGAATTATCCAATGTTGGACAGGCCACCATCGCACATGTCGCTCCAGGCATCGCTGAGGCGTTGATTGCAACAGCAATGGGACTTTTTGCCGCGATTCCGGCAGTCATTGCCTATAACCGTTACGCCAGTGATACAGCACAGCTGGCAACCCGATATGAAAGTTTTATAGAGGAAGTATCCAACGTTTTGCAGCGTCGTGTGGCTAAACCTAGGGATACGGCGAATTTTTCATGACTCAGCGGCGCAGTAAACGTCGGTTGATGAATGAGATCAATGTTGTGCCATACATTGATGTCATGCTGGTGCTGCTTATTATTTTTATGATTACAGCTCCCCTTATCCAGCCGAGTCAGGTGGAATTGCCGGAAATCGGAAAATCATCAGCCCCGCCCGCGGAGCCTTTGGAAGTTTCAATTGCCGCAAACGGAAATATTACGCTGCGTGATCGTGCCGGTGCGAATAAGGAACAGCAGGTCAGCCGCAACCAGCTGGCAGGGCTGATCAAAGCCAGGCAGGCACAAAATACCGACCAGCCTGTCGTGATTGCAGCAGATAAAAATGTCCGTTATGACGAGGTAATTCAGGTAATGGATCTGCTGCAACAGCAACAGATCCGAAAAATCGGGTTATTGACCAAATCAAAATAAATTTTAGGGTGTAATGGCGTGATGATCCGGTTACCCGGAGATAATAGTGAGCCGGGAAAAGTACGCTCGGCGTTATTGGCCCTGCTGGTACATGCTGTATTTCTCGCTTTGCTGGTGTTTGGTCTGAACTGGAAAAATGAAGCGTCGGAGGCGATGTCTGTTGATTTGTGGGCTGATTTACCCCGGCATTCTGGCAAAACTTTACCTCCTGTTGAAAGAGCAGCTCCTAAACCTGAACCCGTTAAACCACAGCCACAATCGCAGCCGCGATCACAACAAAAACCACAGTCTCAGCCTCAGCCGGTAATCAAGGTTGCGCCTCCACCTGCACGTAAGCCTGACATTGCGCTCAAGGATAAAGCAGAAAAACCCCAGCCTGAAGAAGAAGTAAAAAAACCGGAACCGGTAAAAAAAGAAGTGCCGAAAGAGAAAGAGAAACCCGTCAGGAAGCCGGCAGAAAAACCGGTACTCAGGGAAGAGGCCAGGAAACCCGAACCAAAAGTTGAACCAAAGCCGGAACCAGTTAAGAAAGAAGCGCCTAAAACCGAGCCGGTTAAAAAAGTCGAACAGAAAATAGAGAACAAGGATGACGCTCGGCAAAAGGCTGATGCACAAAAACAGGCACAGCAACAGGCAAGTGAGGCAGCGGCAGCACAGGCTAAGGCTAATGGTGAAATCGATAAATATAAAGCTATGATTCAGGCCAAGATACGCAGCCGGATCATCATGCCGCCTGATTTGCCGGGTGATCCATTTGTTGAATTCTCAGTAACTTTATTACCAGGTGGGGATGTCCTGGCGGTGACTTTGCGTAAATCGAGCGGTTACACTGTTTTTGATGAAGCGGTGGAGAGAGCAATTTATCTGGCAAAACCTTTACCATTACCGCCGGATTCGGGGTTATTCAATGCATTCAGGAACCTGGATCTTAAGGTTTACTACCGTGAATAGTTTTAACCTGCATTTATAAACACGTTGTGGTGAGAGTTGATATGCGTAATTTTTTATTTTGCACGAGTGTGCTTGTGTTGTTATGGGTCAGTACACCGTTACAGGCTGCGCTTAATATTGAAATTTTTGGAGGAGGCGGTAATAAAATCCCGATTGCTGTTGCGCCTTTTAATGGAGAAAGAGGGCTGTCGCAGAATATTTCAGCAATTGTGTCAGCTGATCTGGAGCGTACCGGGTTATTCAAACTGATTGATGCGACTGGCCTGATTTCGCAAGAGCCCGATCAGATCAGGTACCTTGACTGGCAAAGCCGTGGTGCAAGCGCACTGGTTGTCGGTAGTGTTTCCATGCTGCCGGATGGGCGGGCGGATATTCGTTTCCGTTTGCTGGATATTGTCAAACAGGTGCAGCTGACAGGATTTAGCGGTGCTGTTACTTCAGAACAGCTGCGTGCTTTTGCACATCGGGTTGCAGATATCGTGTATGAAACGCTAACGGGTGAGCCAGGTGTATTCAGTACCCGGATCGCCTTTATCAAAAAACAGGGAAACCGGTATGCGTTGCAGGTATCGGATTATGATGGGTTCAATGCGCGTTCACTGATTGAATATACCGAGCCGATTATTTCTCCGGCATGGTCACCTGATGGCGGCAGAATTGCTTACACTTCCTTTGAAAAGAAAAAACCGGTGGTGTATGTACAGGTGCTGGCAACCCGAGAGCGTAAAGCAGTGGCTAATTTTAAGGGAAGCAACAGTGCGCCAGTGTGGTCACCTGACGGCAGCAAGCTGGCTGTTGTTCTGACATTACACGGCGGATCGCAGATTTATCTGATCAATGCGGATGGCAGTGGGTTGCAGCGGATTTCGCAGAGCCCGGGGATTGATACCGAGCCGAGTTTCTCCCCGGATGGCAGGTGGCTGATGTTTACTTCTGACAGAGGAGGGAGTCCGCAAATATACCGTATGCCGGTATCTGGAGGGACGGCAGAGAGGCTGACTTTTGAGGGTGATTACAACGTCAGTCCGCGTTACAGTACGGATGGGAAGCGGTTTGTTTATATTCACAGGAATGCCGGCCGGTTCAGTGTTGCCGTACAGGATTTATCGACTCGTCAGATGCAGTTGCTAACGGACTCTAACTTTGATGAATCTCCCAGCTTCTCCCCCAATAACCGTATGATTCTGTACACAACTGAAATAGGTGGACGTGGTATATTGTCCATCGTCTCAAGTGATGGCCAGGTGAAAAGCCGCCTCTCCCGGGAAACGGGAAATATCCGGGGAGCGGTGTGGGGGCCGTTGCTGAAACAGTAATAATGTGAGGGAAAATCCCGGAAGGTATGCGTTAATTAATTTTTATGGTGAGAAATGAAAAAAATCTTTGCAGTACTGGTTATTTGCCTGTTGTCAGCGTGTGCTAGCGATAATACTCAGCAATCTTCCGATGTCGAGGATCATTCCTATGGCAGAGAAGGTGAAGGTACGAAAGGTGATGCAGGTTCGGGTGGATTTGGTATGAACCCTCTTCAGGATCCCAACAACATACTGTCTCATCGCAGTGTTTACTTTGATTTTGACAGCTATACGGTGAAGGGTGAGTACCGTGACCTGATTCTGGCGCATGCAGCTTACCTGCGTGATAACACCAATGCGCAGGTACTGCTGCAAGGTAATACTGACGAGCGTGGAAGTCGGGAATATAACCTCGCTCTCGGGCAGCGTCGTGCAAACAGTGTAAGGGATGTTCTGCTGTTATCCGGTGCTCGTGATCAGCAGGTTGAAGCAGTCAGCCTGGGTGAAGAAAAGCCGCGTGCGCTGGGAAATGATGAATCGGCCTGGGCTGAAAACCGTCGCACTGATATTCTCTATCAGGGAGAGTATTAATGTTTTTGCGCGCTTTCCTGCTATTACTTTTGTTTAGCTGTGGTGTTGCGCAGGCGGCGCTGTTCAGTGATTCTGAAACGCGCGAACAGCTGGAAGCATTGCGTACAAAAGTACAGGAGATGGAAGCGCGCATGCAGCGCACTGAAGAGGTGCTCATGGGGCAGGCTTTAATTGAGCTGCATACCCAGGCAGAGAACCTGAAAATGGAAATGGGGAAGCTGCGGGGGCAAATAGAGGTTTTGGAGGATGAAAATCGGACATTGCGTAAACAGCAAAAGGATTTTTATCTGGATCTCGATAACCGGTTGCGTCAGGTTGAGCCCGGTTCTACAGGAATTCCGGCATCAGAAGCCGGAATTCCTGCTTCACCATTAGAATCACCGGTTGCTGATACCAGAGACGGCAAAGGGGCCGTTGCCAAAAAATCTGTGGTTATTCTGCAATTACCGGATACAGTACAGCGCGGTCGCTACGATGCAGCTTATGCATCAGTTAAAAACGGTGATTATTCCGGTGCGATTACCGGTTTTGAAAATTTTTTAGCACAATATCCTCAGTCTGCACTTGCTCCCTCTGCCGCCTATTGGATTGGAAATGCATATTACGCACTGAGGGATTTTGATAAGGCGATTGCTGCCCAGCAACGATTAATCAGCACTTACCCGGATAGCCCTAAAATTCCAGATGGGCTTCTTAATATGGCAAGCAGCCAAATTGAAATTGGGCAGAAAGCTGCTGCCAGGAAAACACTGGAAAATCTGATTACAACCTATCCAGGTACTGAGGCGGCAATGAAAGCCAAACAGCGCCTGGGATCTCTGAAATAAATCTCGAAGTAAATTTTGGGACTGAGCTGGCTGTAATTACCAAAATTTAGCCTGGTTTATGTCATATCATTAAGTTTTCTTCTATAACAGAGGGAAATTCCCGTTCCGTTAAAATCACGGATGTTACGAATTACAGAAATTTTCTATTCGCTTCAGGGGGAGACCAGTCGGATGGGTCTGCCTACCGTATTTGTACGCCTGACCGGGTGCCCGTTGCGTTGCGGATACTGCGATACTGCTTACGCTTTTTCTGGTGGAAAAAATATGAGCGTCAGCGAAATTATGGAAGCGGTGGTTTCATATTCTCCTCATTATGTCACTGTAACTGGTGGTGAACCGCTGGCACAGGTAAACAGTCTGGCTTTACTGACAGCATTGTGTGATCAGGGATATTCTGTATCCCTTGAAACCAGTGGAGCACTGGATATATCTCGGGTTGACACACGTGTATCGAGAATAGTGGATATCAAAACACCAGGTTCAGGTGAAATGGAAAAAAACCATTGGGAGAATCTTACCCGCCTGACCGCTCATGACGAGATCAAGTTTGTGCTGTGTGATAAAGCAGATTACGATTGGGCAAGACAAAAACTCCTGGAATTGGAGCTGGATACAATTTGTCCGGTCTTGTTTTCTCCGGCCTACAACCAGCTTGGGCCGGCAGATCTTGCTGCCTGGATTTTGCATGATCGGTTGCCGGTTCGTTTACAGCTTCAGTTACACAAGTTGCTCTGGGGAGAATGTGTTGGCAGGTGAAATTGCGGACAAGCTGGATTCATGAAGAAAGCGGTTGTATTGTTATCGGGGGGCATGGATTCTGCTACAACGCTTGCTATTGCCCGACAGAACGGGTTTGCCTGTTATGCCCTCAGTGTCGATTACGGCCAGCGCCATGCTGCTGAACTGGTTGCGGCGGCTCGAATCGGTCAATCCCTGCAGGTCAGTGATCACCAGTTTCTCAAACTGGATCTGACTGTCCTGGCCAGTTCCGCATTAACCGATCTTTCTGCTACTGTACCAGTGCATGGCGCCAGTATCGGCATACCGGTAACCTATGTGCCTGCCCGGAACACCATTATGCTGTCATTGGCTTTAGCCTGGGCTGAAGTATTAGACAGCCAGGATATTTTTATTGGTGTAACAGCTGTTGATTATTCCGGCTATCCTGATTGTCGACCGGATTATGTCGACGCATTTGAAAAAATGGCAAATTTGGCCACGAAAACCGGAAGAGAAGGGAAAAGATTGACGATACACGCGCCTTTGGTTGATTTATCCAAATGTGAAATTATCCGGCGTGGTGTAGAACTGGGAATAGATTACGGGTTGACAGTCTCCTGCTACCAGGCAGATGAAGCCGGGCTTGCTTGCGGCCAGTGTGATGCATGCTATATCCGGCGAGCAGGTTTTGAGGCGGCGAACATTCCTGACCCTACGCTTTATCAGGATAAACAGATGGTGTGAGGCGGAAAAGGGGGCACGTTACTGCCGGCTGCGCTCAATACAGATACCAAGCTGTTTCACCCCGGGGATGACACCCAGCTTTGCCGCACTGACTTTTACCCAGGGTGAATTGAATTCATCCAGGATTAACCGGGCAATTTTTTCTGTCAGCATTTCAAGTAAAGAAAAATGTTGCTGATTGAGCATGGTGCTGATTCGATAGACAACTTGAGCATAATCCAGTGCATCTTCAATACGATCACTCTTGCCGGCCTGTTGAGAAGGCAGGGCAATCTCGATATTCAATTCAATGGTTTGCGGAATTTTCCTTTCCCAGGGGTAAATGCCGATCAATGTTTTAATTCTGAATTCTTTAAGAAAGATGATATCCATGAAAAGATTCCGGGTTGGCCTGGCATCACGGGCAATACCCGGCCTGTATAATTTTAATTGGGCTCAGGAGAAGTATTTTAGAACAGGCAATACCTGTTTTCGCTAGTTATCTCAGTAAGTTGCCATACCTTGACCGGCATTCTGCTACCTAAGATCTGAAAAGGGTTATTGCTGTTATTCGTTAAGAAAATCTAGCGGCTACTGGAATATGAACAAGAACCTGTTAAGTAGTCCTAAAAGAGTAGTTTTGCTGTTGTCCAGTATTTTATTGCTGATATATGTACTTCTTTTTTATAAAGAAGATCAGCTGAAAGAGTTATTTAAGCTAACTAAACCCGATCGTATTTCAGTACTCTACTTAAATCTTTTGTTAAATGCTAATCCAGATAATGATGGTTTGCGGCTGGAGCTTGCCAGGCATTATATAAATTTGCGTGAGGATAATATTGCGCGAATCGAACTAAATAAAATTGTGGAAAAACCTAATTTTAATGCTTCTTTTATAACGGGATCATCCGGACTTGCAATAAGAGAATCTCCACCAATGTACGCAACAGGTTGAGGTATAAGTTTCTTTTCGGGGTCAGTCATATAAAGTGATGCAGCCTGTACATTGGCGTAATCAGAAAAAATCCTGAGTATGTTGAGCCCAATATCAGGAAGTGACTCCTCTTTATTTGCTGTTAAAGAGAAGATCTTTCTTTCCAGATCAGACAGAGTCAAACGTAAGCTTTTTGTCTGACTGGCGAGGTGTTGCTCTAAATAGTAATGTGAGCTTTTGATTAAATTATATGAACGTGAAAAATTCTCCATTCTTGTTTTAATATAATTAAACTCATACTTTATTGCGGTTATTTTTCGGTTCCAGAATTCATAAAATTCAGATGAAATAAATGCAATGATCACCAGGCCAAGAACAGTTTCTTTTGGAAAATCAAATGGCTGCGGCCATTTCAGGTATAGGGCAAAAGTAATAGAACTAATTATTAGTGAAGTTGTAACCAGGCCATATAAAAATCCATACCGTAGACAAATCAGTACTGGAGCAACAATGAGCCATGGAAAATGATTCTGTAAAAATAAAGGGTCTAACGGATCAATTAAATAACCGATAGCAATAAAAGAAAACGGCAAAACAATAGATTCGCTCCATTTTATTGCACTGGTCCTTGCAGATGAATCAAGGGGGAATATCTTCATTTTTTTGTTCAGTAAAGTTATCTGGAGTCTTGGGAAGCTAAAGCGACTGAATTCGTAAAAATTTGAGTAACTGAAGATATGAGTTATCGCAACGATAATTAAATCGAAATTCAGTTTCTTTCTTCAGATGCGGTCAAGCATGTGTTTGGCGATGCCGTCAGGCAACGTTGTATAGCTTCAGAAAGATTCAGTATCATTGATATACTGCTTACCGTTAATAACCTTATTTCTCCCATAATATGCGGAAGTGCCCTTATCAAAACCGGTGTCAATCGGCTCATTCATGTTTGCCCTGTATACGATGCGGGCCAGGGCACAACTCATCTGCTTCTGCCAGACCTTGCAGGGGCGATCCTAATTCGTAAGACTCAGCAATCTGTCGGCAAATTTTCAGAAAAACAGATACAGATCACGCCGAGATATTTGCCAATTCAGCAGTACTTGTCACTGTAAAATCAAGGAGAAAAACAGCACGCGGAGTTTTGCCTCCTGATTTTAGAACATTTACATATTTACAGTACCTGTTTTTTACTAACTACCTCGGGAAACCATCACGCTTTAATCAATGGTTTTCTTTTCTTAAGACCTTTTTATTTTATTTGTTGTAATATCAATACGTTAATGATTGCAGGAGTTCTGTTTCTTTTCGCCTATCTGCTGGGTTCAATTTCTTTTGCTGTGGTGGCAAGCTGGCTGTTCAAACTCCCGGATCCGCGCAGTTACGGCTCACGGAATCCCGGGGCAACGAATGTCCTGCGTTCCGGAAAGAAAGTGGCTGCGGTAGTTACTTTACTGGGGGATGCAGGCAAGGGCTGGGCGGCAGTTGAAGTGGCAAAATACATGGAAAATGTTTACGGTTTAGGTGCGGATGCTGTTGCAGGTGCTGCGCTTGCTGTTTTTCTGGGGCATTTATTTCCTGTTTTTCTGGCATTTAAAGGAGGAAAGGGAGTTGCTACGTCAGCTGGCATACTGTTGGGGTTAAATTTTTGGTTGGGTATATTTACTATCTTAACCTGGATAATTGTCGCTCTGGTTTCACGTATTTCCTCGTTATCGGCTTTGTTATCAGCGTTACTTGCACCGTTATATGCCTGTTTTCTGCTGGATAAAGGGGTACTGACAATAACCGTATCCACTATATCAGTGCTTCTGATAATCAGGCATCGATCAAATATTACTAATCTGATTACCGGTACAGAGGCGAAGATAGGCAAGGGCAGTTAGCCTTTGTTATTGTGGTAAATCTTCCAGATTCCAGCGGGCTTTAACAGTAAAACTGCCATTTGTCCCGGGTAACTTGTTGAGCTGCTGTAAACGCAATGCGCCTGCTAATGCGATCATTGCACCATTATCCGTACAGAATTCCAGTTCCGGGAAGAAAACAGTAACACTAATTTTTGTCAGGTGGTGCAGCAGCTTTTGACGTAACCGGCTATTTGCGCCGACGCCACCTGCTACAACCAGCTGTTTTAACCCGGTGGCACTCAGGGCGGTCAGGGATTTTCTGACCAGGACATCGGTAATCGCATCTTCAAAAGCGAAGGCGATATCGGCGCGTATCTGGTTATTTGCTTCATGTCTGTTAATTAGTAAGGCTGCCGCTGTTTTTAATCCGCTGAAGCTGAAATTCAGATCATGACTGTTAAGCATGGGGCGCGGGAGCCTGAACCGGCCTGCCTGACCTTGAGCTGCCAGTTCTGCAAGCAATTTCCCGCCGGGGTAATTAAGCCCGAGTAATTTTGCTGTTTTGTCGAAAGCCTCTCCGGCAGCATCATCTACGGTTTCGCCTAATAACCGATATTGTCCAATACCATTGACCTGCATCAGCTGGGTGTGTCCTCCGGATACTAATAACGCGATAAACGGGAAATCAGGGGCGGGGTCAGATAAAAATGGTGAGAGGAGATGGCCTTCCAGATGATGGATGTTCAGTACGGGCAGATTGTGCCCAAAAGCCAGGGCACTGCTAAAACCTGCTCCAGTCAGCAGAGCACCGGCAAGCCCGGGGCCCTGTGTATAGGCGATAGCGTCAACAGCTTCCAGGGAAACATTGGATTCTCTGAACAGTTGTCTGGTGAGCGGCAATACGCGGCGGATGTGATCACGTGAAGCAAGTTCCGGTACTACACCACCGTATTCACGATGCATATTGACCTGGGAGTGCAGGGTGTGGCCAAGCAGTCCCCTTTGCGTATCATAGAGAGCCGCACCGGTTTCATCACATGAAGTTTCAATACCTAATACAAGCATTTTGTAATTTTTTTGAGAAGAGATTGGTTTGTAATAATCAAACTTTCTTTTGAAAAAAAATGATTGATGCTAAACTAACCGGATTTTTCGAGACCGGGGGAGGACAGCCGGTTTCTGGGGAAAATGGCTGACTATGCTGTTTAAAAAATTAGTGGCCTGTTTATAAATTAGTTTTAGCTGCAGGGCAATTAATTATGAGTGCACTGTGATCAGAAAACAATCAGAGGAGACCGAAAGGAATTATCACTTTATGACTACTGTTAAAGTCAAGGAAAACGAGCCATTTGAAATCGCGATGCGACGTTTTAAGCGTTCTATTGAGAAAACGGGTTTGCTGACTGAATTACGAGCCAGGGAATTTTACGAAAAACCCACAGCTGTCCGTAAGCGCAAGCATGCCGCGGCAGTAAAGCGCACCTATAAACGACTTCGCAGCCAGATGTTGCCACCCAAGTTGTATTAATTCCTTAAGTTTCTCTTGAGTATTTACCTCATCACGCCATGAATTTAAGGCAAAAAGTAACCGAAGATATGAAATCGGCTATGCGTGCAGGAGACGTAAAGCGTCGTGACGCACTACGTTTGCTGCAGGCTGCGTTAAAACAAAAAGAGGTTGATGAGCGAGTTGAGCTGGATGATGCCGCCGTGGTTGCTGTGATAGAGAAGATGCTTAAACAGCGTCGGGATTCCATTGCACAATATGAGGCGGCAGGGCGTCAGGATCTGGCTGATATTGAGAAATTTGAAGTGGAGATTCTTCAGGTTTACATGCCTGATGCGCTAAGTGATGCAGAGCTTAATACAATAATTGATGAAGTGATTACTTCAATCGGAGGAGACGGATCTCCAAAAATTGGAGAAGTTATGGCGCTGATTAAGCCCAAAGTTGCAGGCCGGGCAGACATGGGAAAAGTTTCTCAGCTGATTAAAATAAAAATTACTGGTTAGTGGGTAGAACTGCCGGCTTTGTTTTTCTCGTGGATCACTCCGGGAGTGAGTGATTTCAGGTGATGTTAAATTGGAGCAATTCTTTCTAATCTGGCTGATAAATGATTGAACAATCGTTTATCCAGGAGTTGCTGGATCGTGTCGATATTGTTGATGTCATTGGGCGACATCTTCAGCTTAAAAAAGCGGGTGCAAATTTTACGGCCTGCTGTCCTTTTCATAACGAAAAAACCCCTTCCTTTACCGTAAATTCATCCAGGCAGTTTTATCATTGCTTTGGTTGTGGCAAACACGGAAATGTCATTAGCTTTCTGATAGAACACAATGGGTTTAGTTTTGTCGAAGCAGTTGAAAATCTTTCGGCGCTGGCGGGTATGCAGATGCCTTCCAGGGAAAATGTGCATCTAAACTCATCCGGATCTGATAAAGCTTTGTCAGGCAAGGCCAGGGGGGGGGGTACACAGTCTGAAGCCAGCTTTTCCTCATCTGGTTTATACGAACGAATGGAACAGGCAGCTAAATTTTATCGGGCACAACTCAAGCAGTCTGAACCAGCGATTACTTACCTGAAGAGTCGGGGTGTATCAGGACAAACCGCTTTGCGCTTCGGGGTCGGATATGCGCCGCCCGGTTGGCAAAATCTCTCAGAGGTTTTTACCGATTATCCTGCTGATGATCCTGACCACCCGCTGGTGCAGACAGGGCTGGTTGTGGCGCATGATGGCAAGAAAAATTATGATCGCTTTCGTCATCGGATCATGTTCCCTATTCTGAATCGTAAAAAGAAAATAGTGGGGTTCGGGGGAAGGGCGCTGGACGGGGGCGAACCCAAATATCTGAATTCACCGGAAACGCCATTATTTATCAAAGGTCGGGAGCTCTATAATCTGGCATCTGCCGGCCCGGCAATCCGAAAATCCGGCCGGCTGGTCGTGGTTGAGGGCTATATGGATGTGGTGATGCTGGTGCAAAACGGTATCGAGTATGTGGTGGCTACGCTGGGTACCGCAACAACGGCGATGCATATACAGCAGTTTTTGCGCCATACCGATGAGGTAATTTTTTGTTTTGACGGCGATGCGGCGGGAATTAAAGCTGCTTGGCGAGCTCTGGAAACCAGTCTGTCGCAACTGAAGGATGGAAAAGATATCAGATTTTTATTTCTGCCGGATAAAGAAGATCCGGATAGTTACATTCGTAAACATGGTCAAATTGCATTTGAAAAATTATTAGAGAAGGCTCAGCCGTTATCAGTGCTTTTTTGTAATGAGTTAAGCAGTCGGGTAAATCTCGGTACAAGTGAGGGCCGTGCTCGATTGATTCAGCAGGCAGGGCCTTTGCTGGCACAGATTAATGCGCCTGTATTGAGGTTTATGTTGATGAAGCGTATTTCCGAGCTGGCTGGTGTGGATCAGGGCCAGTTGGCGATATTCCTTAAGACAGGCGGGAAAAATCAGTCTTCTGTATCTCGCCCTGAAGTATCCAGACCATTATCTGTTACCCCTTATCGCAGACTGATCCAGATTTTGCTGCATGCCCCGGATTATGTAAACAGACTGGATATGACTGTTCTTGCAACGAATAATGAGAAAAATACCGAAAAAGAACTGCTGATCACCCTGGTGAATTTTTTAAAAAATTTATCCCGTTCTTCTGAGGAGGAATTGAATGCGGTGGCGATTATGTTGCATTTTGATCAGACCCCTCATCGGGCTTTGTTGGAAGAAATAGCCCGAGATGCGTATGTAAAAGATGAAAACTGGAATATTGATGCTGAATTTGTCGGAGGAGTGGAACGATTGCGGGAGGTACAGCGAAAATCAAGAATGGGCGAATTGCATAGTAAACCGCTCGCTTCCCTAACCCCGGAAGAAAAAAATGAGTTACGTCAGCTGATGCTTTCATAATTTCCTGGAATTATATTTTATGAGGCAGAAGATTATTTCTGTTTCTGGTAAATATTAAAGCAGGAAAATGAAGAGTGGTTGATTGTAGCTACACCTGCTTATGTTAAAAATAAGCTGAAAAATTCGGTATAATTAAAAGCTTTCTGTTTGATTTGTCTCTAGTCTTAATGGGTGCTCTGTATGGCAAAAGCGAAAGTGTCGGGATCGGCAAAAAAAAGTATTACTACATCTACAGAAGCGACTGAAATAAAAAGCAGTAAATCGCGAACATCTGCTGCAGATACAGGGAGGAAGGTGGCTAATAAAAACACCAGAAATACGCTTAAAGCTGAGACAGGGAGTGTTTCTGTCAAGAAAGAGGCGGTTGCTGCTTCCAGGAAGAAATCTGTTAAAACAGCCAAGCCGGATAGTGATTCCGTGACTCCAGTGGAGCAGGATATGTTGCCCGCTATGGAGGTTCCGGAAGATATTGGGGCGACTGATGAAATCCCGGAGAAAATAAAATTAAGCAAAAAAAGTAAAAATACCCTGTCAGAAAAACAAATTGTTAATTTGAGTGAAGGGGCATCAGTGTCGTCTGGTGACGATATTGAATTGCGCAGGATGCGTTTAAAGAAATTGATCATGCAGGGCAAGGAGCGTGGCTACCTGACTTACTCGGAGATCAATGATCATTTGCCGGATGACATGCTGGATGCCGATCAGATTGAAGGCATTATTAGCATGATCAACGATATGGGTATTTCCGTCCATGACGAGGCGCCTGATGCGGAAGCATTGCTGATGTCAGATTCCGCAACAGCGGTAACGGATGAAGATGTCGTGGAAGAAGCAGAAGCAGCGCTTTCCAGTGTGGATTCAGAATTTGGCCGCACGACTGATCCGGTACGGATGTATATGCGTGAAATGGGTTCAGTGGAGTTACTGACACGAGAAAGCGAAATAGAAATTGCTAAACGTATTGAGGATGGTTTACGGCACATGATTCAGGCTATTTCAGCCTGTCCGACGATCATAGAAAATATTCTTGGATTGGCTGCAGATGTGGAGGAAGGTCGGTTACGTGCAGATGAACTGGTCGATGGTTTCCTGGATGATGAAGCAGAGGAAATTATGGGTAAGGAGCTGTCTGAAGAACCACTGGATCAGGATTTTGATTCAGATGATACGGAAGACGAGCGACTGGCGGCGGCTAGTGCTGATATGCTGAGAATGAAAGCCGAGGTGCTGGAGCGTTTTGCTGCTATTCGTCAAACCTACGAGAGCATGCGAAAGATCATCGATAAAAAAGAGGGCCGTCAGGATAAAAAATATAAACAGCTGCAGGAAAAAATTTCTACTGAGCTGATGGCGATGCGTTTCTCTGCCAAGATGGTCGAGAAGTTATGTGATACACAGCGTGATATTGTCAACGATATTCGTAGTTGCGAGCGAAAAATTGCTGAATTGTGTGTCACACGAGCAGGGATGCCGCGGAATTACTTTATCAAGGTGTTTCCGGGTAATGAAACCAATATTGATTGGGTCAATTCAGAAATCGAGTCTGGTCAATCGTACAGTCAGTCACTTGAGCATTTTCGTCCCGCCATAATGGAGCAGCAGCAAAAAATGCTCGAACTGCAGAAGCAGGCCAGTCTTCCGATAAAGGAACTCAAGGAAATTAATCGTCGTATGACGACTGGTGAAGCCAAGGCACGTCGGGCAAAACGTGAAATGACGGAAGCTAATTTACGTTTGGTTATATCAATTGCCAAGAAGTATACTAACCGCGGGTTGCAGTTTCTTGATTTGATTCAGGAAGGTAACATCGGGTTGATGAAGGCTGTTGATAAATTTGAGTATCGGCGCGGATATAAATTCTCAACCTATGCAACGTGGTGGATTCGTCAGGCAATTACACGTTCCATTGCTGATCAGGCTCGTACTATCCGTATCCCGGTGCACATGATTGAGACGATTAATAAAATGAATCGTATCTCCCGTCAGATTCTGCAGGAAACCGGGCAAGAGCCGGAACCGGCAGTACTGGCTGAAAAAATGGAAATGCCAGAAGAAAAAATTAGGAAGATTCTTAAAATATCGAAAGAACCAATTTCGATGGAAACTCCAATTGGGGATGACGAAGATTCCCATTTGGGAGATTTTATTGAGGATGCCTCAACTATGGAGCCGGCAGATGCCGCCGTGTATGCGGGCTTGCGTTCTGTGACAAAAGATATACTGGACTCTTTGACGCCTCGTGAAGCTAAAGTTTTGCGTATGCGTTTCGGCATTGAAATGAATACCGATCATACTTTGGAAGAAGTTGGAAGGCAGTTTGATGTAACACGTGAACGTATTCGTCAGATTGAAGCAAAAGCATTGCGTAAATTGAGGCACCCGGCCAGATCAGATCGGCTGCGCAGCTTTCTGGATAATGGGAATTCCTGAGGCAATCTGCCTGTTTCCTGATCTGGCTGATTTGATGATTATATAAAAGCTTATGTCGTTAGGGTCTGTAGCTCAGTTGGTTAGAGCAGGGGACTCATAATCCCTTGGTCGTAGGTTCAAGTCCTACCAGACCCACCAAATAAAATACCCACTTATTTATCTTCTGTCTGTCTATAAATAAGTGGGTTTTCTTTTTGACCGTAATATCCTACCATTTAAATAAAACCGGTTCGTGCGTCTTGTTGTAAACAGGGGCAGGCTTGCTGTTATCAGGCCGGGTAAGTCAAACTCTGACAGTTGATTACATCAGGTCGGGTGTCGTGAAAGTGTCGTACTGTACATCCATACCTCCGGTTTTGTTACCGGTATATGTGTGCTTATCTCAAATAAACTCAGGAATTTTTATGCCAACAACAATTATTCAAATCAAAGGAATGTCTTGCCAGGGGTGTGTCAGCAGCGTTAAAAATGTGCTGGAAAAAATACCTGGTGTCAGTCATGTTGAGGTGTCGCTTGATAAGGGGCAGGCAGTCGTTCAGCACGATGCCTCTCTAAGAAATGAAATTTTCAGTCAGACAATAAAAGGTGCTGGATTTGAGGTTATGTAGCTGCCTCATTTTTTCCGGTTCCAAATATTTTCTCTGAAGGTGTTTTTAGCCACCATGGCTGTGAACAGATTGGTACGTATTGGGTGCGCTAAGGCCTGTATTCTGTTGTGGCTAAAAAATCAAAGACTGTCGTCTGTGGTCAGTGTAGCCATCCCTGTTGCTTTATCAATTTTAGTGGAAATTATTGAAAGGCTCCAAACAGAAAGGGCCAATTCTTGTGAATTAGCCCTTTGACTGGTTTACCGACTGGCCGAAACTATCTGAGTGTGGCGATATATTCAGATACAGCTTTCATTTCCTGCTCACTCATGCGTGATACAACCGTTTGCATGGTGCTGTTCGTGTCGTTCTTGCGTACTCCCTGGCGAAATGCCTGTAACTGAGACAGGGTGTAAGCAGGATATTGCCCGTCGATTCGCGGGTAATGCGGGGGGATGCCTTGTCCATTAGGAGAATGACAGCTGGAGCAGGCCGGGATAGAATTTTCCAGATTGCCACCCTGATACAGTTTTTTTCCGGCTTCAACCAGAGATTCATCACTTACAGTACCGGATTGTGGCTTTTGCTGTGAATAAAACGCAGCAACGTTTGTTATATCTTCTTCACTCAAATTTGCTGCCATGGGTGCCATGATCTGATTGTCACGCTTGGCTGCTTCACCCTCTGCTGCCTTGAAATCATGTAATTGCTTGGCAATATACCCGGGGTACTGTCCGGCAAGGATTGGGTACAAGGGAATGGTGCTGTTGCCATCAACATTGTGGCAGCCGGCACAGATTCCAGCCGCAATTTCCTTGCCTTTTTCAACATCACCGGCAGCCGGAGTCTCGGCAGACACAAAGCCGGAAAATGTAAACGCGATTGCTGCTACAGTAGTTCCAATGAATTTCATGATCGTTATAGGGTTGTAAAATTGGTTTTTGATAAAAAACAGTAAATATCTGTGTATTCTAGCAAGATTTGTCAACTGCTGCAGTAAACGCTGCAGTCATCCGCCAGGAAATACGAGTGATGAAAAAGTTTTTTGTTTTCTTATTGCTGGCTAATATGTTTACCGCTTTCTATTTTTATAGCAGATCGGATGAGGGTGCTTCAGCACAAATATTATTGATCCATCCGGAAAAGATTAAGCTGTTGCCTGCCAGGGTTGCTTGCCTCAAATGGGGAAAACTGGCTGATCTGGTTGCGCAGTACGTTCAGACAGAGATTTCAAAATGGGAATCCGGGCAGAATCGTGTGACTGAAATAGCTGGTGACGAAATCAGTATGCATTGGGTGCATATTCCGC
Source organism: Nitrosomonas sp. (assembly GCF_020852615.1). GTDB lineage: Bacteria > Pseudomonadota > Gammaproteobacteria > Burkholderiales > Nitrosomonadaceae > Nitrosomonas. The sequence goes on from NZ_JADZAJ010000009.1 coordinate 110,075, forward strand.
CATTGCGCAACGCACGAGAAATGACGAAACAGATTGAACAACTGGATAAACTGGGCATTTCATATTGGTATGTTCAGGAAAATGTAAATCACCCGTGGCATAATGCAATTTCTTTGGCTGTTTTGCCAGGCGGCGCTGATGCGGCAGCACTGATTGAGGAGCTGAAAAATAAGGGTTTGGAGCGAGTGACTGAAAGTGAACGAATCATGAAACAGTTTGAGTTTGAGTTTGAGATTCGTGACCCGACAGACCAAATCACTGAGCATATCCGGCAACTGGCGAACCGGTTTCCAGAGACAAAACTGGAAGCGGCCGAATGTGACCGCTTATAAAAAGTGTATGATAATTTTTTCTTCCTCGGATTTTTGCGGATTTTCCCGAGTTATTTTCATGATTGTTGAAACAGATTGGAGTGGGCGTGGCGGTTCATATTAAAACAGCACAGGAAATTGAGGTTATGCGTATTGCCGGAAGGCTGGCATCTGAAGTGCTGGATTATATTGAACCTTACGTGGTGCCTGGTGTAACGACCGGCGAGCTGGATGAACTGTGTCACCGCTATATGGTGGATGTGCAGAAAACGATACCAGCCCCGCTTAACTATGCTCCCCCTGGCCATAGTCCTTATCCAAAATCAATTTGTACTTCCGTTAATCATCAGGTTTGTCATGGCGTGCCAGGAGATAAAAAGCTCAAGGAAGGCGATATTGTCAATCTTGATATTACGGTGATTTATAACAGTTACCATGGTGATACCAGCCGGATGTTTTATGTCGGTGAACCATCCATTCAGGCTAAACGACTGTGTGAATTAACCTATGAGGCGATGTGGCGGGGAATTGATGAAATTCGCCCGGGTAAACGTCTGGGAGATATTGGTCACGTCATTCAGCGTCTGGCAGAGGAGGCCGGCTGCAGCGTCGTCAGGGAATTTTGCGGGCATGGTATTGGCTCAAAATTTCATGAGGATCCCCAGGTATTGCACTATGGTCGCGCCGGTACAGGGATTGAGCTTAAACCGGGCATGATCTTTACAGTCGAGCCGATGATCAATGCCGGAAAGGCAGCCATTAAGCAGCTGCCGGATGGCTGGACGGTAATCACCAAGGATCGCAGCCTGTCGGCCCAGTGGGAGCACACTATTCTGGTGACAGAAGAGGGCCATGAAGTATTGACTGTTTCATCAGGATCACCCGCCAGGCCTGTCTATCGTTTTTAAGCCGGATGACTATTTGTCGTCAGCAGGCTGAGAAAACCTGCTTCCTTATTCATACCATAAATAGCTGATATGTCACGATCCAATAATCGTACACCTGCACAAATGCGCCCGGTCAGGGTAACCCGCCATTATGTCCGGCATGCTGAGGGCTCAGTTTTGATTGAATATGGCGAGACTAAAGTGATTTGTACCGCCAGCATTGTTGAAAAAGTTCCCCCTTTTCTTAAAGGGGCCGGGCAGGGCTGGCTAACAGCCGAATATGGCATGTTGCCACGCTCCACCGGTGAGAGAATGCAGCGTGAAGCAGCCAAAGGTAAACAATCGGGGCGAACCATGGAAATCCAGCGTCTGATTGGCCGGGCGTTGCGCTCCGTGCTGGATCTGAAAAAACTGGGTGAGCGCACAATTCAGATTGATTGTGACGTAATCCAGGCAGATGGAGGTACGCGTACTGCCAGTATTACCGGAGCATTTGTTGCCTTGTGTGATGCAGCTGAATATCTGCAGACAGAGAAAATGATTTTACAAAATCCGATCAGGGATCATGTGGCGGCTGTTTCAGTTGGTATTCTGAAAGGTCAGCCCCTGCTGGATCTGGATTATTTGGAAGATTCCAGTTGCGACACGGATTTAAATGTCGTAATGACAGGCAGCCTGGGGCTGGTGGAAGTTCAAGGTACCGCAGAAAAGGCTGCTTTTAGCCGCCGGGAGCTGGATGATATGCTGAATATGGCGCAGCAGGGGTTGCTGGAATTGTTTGACTTGCAGCGCAAAGCACTGGAAACAGCTATTCTCGTCAATGAAACGTGAGCACATGATGCAGCTGTCACTGAACAGAGTTGTTATCGCCAGCAGCAATACCGGTAAGCTGGCTGAAATTGACAGGCTGCTGGCTCCGCTGGGTATCAGGGTAGTGACTCAGGCGTCGCTTGGGGTAACGGAAGCGGATGAGCCGCACATGACATTTGTGGAGAACGCACTGGCTAAGGCACGGCATGCGAGCCTTGCAACCGGCCTGCCTGCCCTGGCGGATGATTCCGGAATATGCGTCAGTGCCCTGCAGGGGGCGCCTGGTGTATTTTCTGCCCGTTTCGCGGGCGAGCCCCGTTCGGATGAGCGCAATAACCTCAAGCTGATTGAGGCGTTACAGGGTCAGTCTGACCGCCGTGCCTATTATTGCTGTGTGATTGTCCTGCTGCGCCATGCTCAGGACTCCCGGCCCGTCATCATTGAGGATACCTGGCATGGAGAAATCATTGCCAGGCCGGCGGGACAGGGTGGGTTTGGCTATGATCCTTATTTTTTTCTGCCGGAATTGGGTAAAACTGCAGCTGAGCTTTCCGTGGAAGAGAAAAACAGAATCAGCCACCGAGGTAAGGCACTTGCCAGACTGGTAAAGCTGTTGGTGGAGAATGAGAAAGCGCTGGCTTAAATGCCGTGACGTATGTACGGCAATCGGACCGGTTTGAAAAAGATGCCGGTTTTATCTGTACCAGATTCGAAATCTCCTCGTCTGACTGAATTACCCCCGTTAGGGCTGTATATCCATCTGCCCTGGTGCATCAGAAAATGTCCTTATTGTGATTTCAACTCACATGCAATCCATGCCGGTGGTGATTTCCCGGAATCCGAGTATGTCGCAGCACTTAAACAGGATCTGGAGCTTTCGTTACCGCTGATCTGGGGGCGGCCTGTCACCAGTATATTTTTTGGTGGTGGAACACCAAGCCTGTTTAGCGCTGCTGCAATTGATGCGATTCTTTCTCATGTGCGAATGCTGCTGCCTCTGGCACTTGGTGCTGAAGTGACGCTGGAAGCCAATCCGGGCACCTGGGAAACAAAAAAATTTATCGATTTCCACTCGGCTGGTATTAACCGGTTATCTGTTGGCGTTCAAAGTTTTAACTCCCGACATTTACAAGCGCTGGGTCGCATTCATGATAGTACTGAAGCATCGCGTGCGATTGAATTGGCACTGCAGCATTTTGATAATATCAATCTGGATTTGATGTACGCACTGCCGGATCAGACAGAAGATGAGGCATTGCAGGATATTGAAACGGCCTGTAGCTGGGAGGTATCGCATATTTCTGCCTACCACCTGACTATCGAACCCAATACACCGTTCCATCGCTACCCGCCAAAGCTGCCGGGTGAAGATGTATCAGCCGATATGCAAATCATGATTGAGCAGGTTCTGGCAGCGAGGGGCTACCGGCATTATGAGACTTCTGCATTTGCCCTGCCCGGAAAGTCATGCATGCACAATATGAACTATTGGCAGTACGGTGATTATCTGGGAATCGGGGCCGGAGCGCACAGTAAAATCAGCTTCCGCGAAAAAATCATCCGGCAGATGCGTCATAAGCATCCCCGGCAGTATCAGGAGCAGGCTACAACCGCAAATGCCTGTCTTGAAAATCTGCTTGCCACAACACAGGAAGTTGGGCCGCAGGATCGGGTTTTTGAATTTATGATGAATGCACTGCGGCTGACGGATGGTTTTGATCCCGGCTTATTTCATACCCGGACCGGGCTGACCGTTGCATCAATTCAGAAATTACTCACCGAAGCCGAACAGCGTGGATTGATTGACTGGCAACATGATCGCATTCAGCCAACATCTGATGGCAGGCGTTTTCTGAATGATCTGCTGGAAATTTTTTTACCGGAGCCCGGTAGCCGGACAAGTACCTGAACAGGATGCGCCAGAATCTGTAAAATTTTGAAGGGAAAGTACTGCAAGTTATCCGTGAACATGTAACAGCCAGACGATGCAACCCGCCACGCCGAAGCAGGCTGCCAGTGCAATCAGCGCAGTACGGCGATAGTTGCGAATCAGTTCCGTTTGCGGGTGAACCGATATGATAAACGGACGTTCTTTGTCTTCCGGCATGGAAAGGTAGTTGACTTCTGTTGCCTGCTGCAGCTGCTGATGAGTTGTTTGCGCCTGTGCAAATGCTTCCCTGCGAGCGACTTCCCATTCTGCCTGATCTATTTCGCCATCCTGGTTACTGTCAAAACGTTCCAGTAATTGTTCTCTGTCCAGTTTCCAATCGCTGAGAAGGTCACGTGTAATATCGTGAACAGATTTTTCTGTCGCTGGCGAGCGTGTTTGCAGATGGCCGATAAGGTAAAGGCGCTGCCCGGGCAGGATGAGCCGCTCGGTATAACGGTAGCGGCTCGCCAGTGCAACGATGGCTGAATCGTTATCCAGCACCCCGGTTCGTGTCGGCCATTCGGTATTGCCATGCCAGATGATTTTTTCATTGCTGATAATCTCCGCCGCTTCCGGATCAACCACACAGGTTCCTGTACCATCATCCAGCAAAAATGCATGACTGCTGGTGTTCTGATACAGCACCTTCCATTCGGTACGGGTGCGCTTTTGTTCCAGCAGGGTTTCTTTGCACTCAATCAGGCTGTGATACCAGAGGCATTCATGATTAGACAGCGGGGCAAAGATGGGGCGATCGGGTAAGGCTCTTCCCCTGCCTTCCAGCTCAATGTAGCCCTGATGCGCAGAGCGCAGGCGTGCCGTAGGTGTGTCCTGTATCAGATGCCATCGTTTCCATGCACGTGTGAAACAGTAAAAACCTGTGAATGCTGCCAATAGTAGGGCAGCCAGCGTAAATCCGTACTCTTCCGGGGTGAGACTATGTATAAAGCGGATTGCATCACTTTCCATGAGAGGATTAGCTGAACAGCTTGTTCAGGTTGTGGTCATGCGTATCGGCTTCTGCGAATTCCAGCAAGGATCGCTCACCAAAACCAAACCATCTGGCAATTACAATTTCAGGAAATTGTTCAATACGGATGTTATTGTTTTTGACCGCTTCATTGTAGTACTCGCGCCGATCGGCAATACTATTCTCCAGACTGGTGATGCGGGTCTGCAAATGCTGGAATTTTTCGCTGGCCCTGAGTTCGGGATAAGCTTCCGCTACGGCGTACAGTTGTCCCAGCCCTGCTCTCAGCAAACCTTCTGCAGCCCCCAGAGCGGGCATGTTGCTGGCCTCACGCGCTTTTGCGATTCCAGAGCGTGCTTCCATTACCCGGTTGAGCGTTTCCTGTTCAAATTTCATATATTGCTTACAGGTTTCGACAAGCTTGGGCAGCTCGTCATGGCGCTGCTTCAGTAGAACATCGATATTTGACCAGGCTTGGGAAACCGTATGCTTCACGTCCACCAGGCTGTTATAGATCATGATCCCGAATATCAGCAGGGCAGTAATGGCAGCAAGCAGTATGTAAAGCAAAATGACCAGGTTCATGATGGTGTCCATAAATGTAATGAGAACATTATCAACGACACAGGCGGGAGATCTTTGATACTGACAGCATTGCTTGCCGTATGGTTCGCAGTGTCAGGAAACCTCTGAAAAACGGTTTATATTATCTCGTTACCGTTTTTTAAAAGATTTCTTGCGTGGTGTTGTGCCATCAGGCGATTTTGGTGAAGATAATGTCGCGGATGGTGTGGCCGAGCTTTATGCCGCGCTGTTCAAATTTAGTCAGCGGCCGGTAGGCAGGCCGTACGGTATAGTCAGCAGCAGTATTGACAAGTTGCTTTTCGCTGCTTAGCACCTGCAGAATATGGATGGCGTAATCTTCCCAATCAGTGGCAACGTGCAGATAACCGCCCGGTTTCAATCGATCGCACAAAAGCGAAACAAGGTCTGGCTGGACCAGGCGGCGTTTGTGGTGTCGTGCCTTGGGCCAGGGATCCGGAAAGAAAATATGGATGCCATCCAGCGATTCTCTGGCGAGCATGTGTTGCAAAACCTGCTTTGCATCGTGCGGAATAATCCGCAGATTGGTCAGTCCGCGTTTCTCGATCCGGTCGAGCAGACTGCCGACTCCGGGTGCATGGACTTCGATTGCGATGAAATCCTTCTCCGGATGCTGGCCGGCAATTTCGGCAGTAGTTTCTCCCATGCCAGAACCGATTTCCAGAATTTTTGGGGAAGTCCGTCCGAAAATCTGGTTAAGATCAATAAGATTTTCGGCAAATAAAATGCCGTAACGCGGCAACAGGGTTTCATAAGCATGTCGCTGTGCGCTGGAGAAGTGCCCCTGGCGGAGCACGTAACTGCGAATCGGCGGATAAGAAGACAAAAACCGGTTTCCTGAAGAAGTATATTGCTTAACTGTTTGCGGCAGGATGCTGAGTGCCGGTAAACATACCTTCTGCCGGAGAGCTCGGGCTGGCCCGATAGATCTTTTTGGGCATACGTCCGGCGAGATAAGCTTCGCGCCCGGCTTCAACTGCTTTACGCATGGCTGAAGCCATCAGTACCGGATTATGGGCGCTGGCGACGGCAGTATTCATGAGTACACCATCGCAACCGAGTTCCATGGCAATGGCTGCATCTGATGCGGTGCCCACACCTGCATCCACAATGACTGGTACTTTGGCGTTGTCTATGATGATTTGCAGATTCCACGGGTTAAGGATACCCATGCCGGAGCCAATCAGCGAAGCCAGTGGCATGATGGCGACACAGCCGATTTCCTCCAGCTGTCTGGCAATAATGGGGTCATCCGACGTATAAACCATCACCTGAAAACCCTCTTTTACCAGAATTTTTGCTGCTTCGACTGTTGCTGCCACATCGGGAAATAATGTTTTCTGATCACCCAGCACTTCCAGTTTGACCAGTGAGTGCCCGTCAAGCAATTCGCGCGCCAGGCGTAGCGTGCGAACGGCATCTTCTGCTGTGTAACAGCCGGCAGTATTGGGCAGCAGTGTGAATTGTGATGGCGGTAGCACATCCAGTAAATTAGGCTCATCGGGACTTTGCCCGATGTTGGTGCGGCGTATTGCTACCGTAATAATTTGTGAGCCGCTGGCTTCTACTGCGGCGCGGGTTTCGGCAAAATCCCTGTACTTTCCTGTTCCCAGCAGTAAACGGGAGGAATAACTTTTACCAGCTATGACGAGAGGTTCCATAAATACGTCAGGATCGATGTTGTCAGTTGAAGGGTATGGCCAGAGACTGGAACGAATTTTGAGCGATCGAAAAATTAACCGCCACCCACCGCCACGATAATTTCCAGTTGATCGCCCTCGTTGAGGATTTGCTCGGAAAAGCGGCTGCGAGGAACAATTTCTCCATTGTACTCAATGGCAATGCGTTTGTTTTGCAGCGACAGCTTTTCTACCAGCTGTTGTACACTCAGCGGGCTATCGTAACTTTGTTGCTGTCCGTTGATGATAAGTTGCATATTTTTTGGGGAAAACCAGAGGCAGAATAACCTGTCGAACAATGCGACCCATTCTAGCATGGGGGCCTGACCTGATGGTAGGCATGCCGGCTCCCGGTTATTCGACAGACATATTCCTGCAGTACGGATGAAATGCCAGTATCAGTATGAGTAATCAGGATTCTTTTAAATGGCCATACCGGATGACAAAAAAGACAGGATAGCGCGCCACATGGCCGTTCTGCAGGGAAATTACTATCACTATACCGGTCGGTATCTGTTTGATCCGAGGCTGGAATTCAGCCAGGCAGCGATTTGGCTGGAACAGGTGCCTTTTGCGCTCGTTTCACACGGTGTTGAACCTGATCCGATTTTCAATTATGGCAACGAAACCGCTTTGCAACTGTTCGGCATGACCTGGAATGAATTTACGCGGTTACCATCGCGGCTGTCGGCAGAGTTTGCAGACCAGGCAGAGCGCAGGCGTTTACTGGATTGTGTGTTGCGTGAAGGTTATATTGAGGACTACACGGGAGTTCGTATTGCTGCCGATGGCTGCCGGTTTTTGATCCGTCAGGCAACGGTCTGGAATCTGCGGGATGAGACCGGTCAGTTTTACGGACAGGCGGCACTGATCCCAAGGTGGGAAGTATTACAGGGAGTATCTCATGAACCGTAATCGGAACAGAAAATCTTCCGTACCGGTTTCTGCGCCGCCAGGGCAGTGCATATTCTCGAATAGTGCTTCTTTTCCATGCTGCGCAGCGCCGGGATGCGGCGTTCCGGTATTCTGGTGTTCAACGCACAAGATAGTCTGGTGATTATCCAGGGCTTATTAGCCAGCCTGCTGCACCGCAGCCTGCCACAACCAGCCAGGGCGGCAATTTCCAGTACATCAGGGCGACAAAGGCAATGATTACAACGCCGAAATCTGACGGTGTGCGGACGGCGCTCGTCCAAACGGGGTGGTAAAGCGCAGCCAGCAACAGGCCAACTACGGCTGCATTTATGCCCGCCAGCGCTGCCTGCGTATGTACGTTGCGGCGTAACTGCTCCCAGAATGGCAGGGTACCTGTTACCAGCAGAAAGGATGGCGCAAAGATTGCCAGCAGGCAGAGTATGCCGCCGATCCACCCGGATGGAGTGATGTTCATGGAGGTGCCCAGGAAGGCTGCAAATGCAAATAATGGGCCTGGTACAGCCTGTGCCGCACCATAACCGGCAAGGAAGGCGTCATTACCGACCCAGCCCGGGGATACGACAGCAGCCTGCAGCAAGGGCAGTACGACGTGACCGCCACCAAAAACCAGTGCACCCGACCGGAAGAACACATTCACGTCTGCAACGGCTTGAGAAGGCAGCAACGCCGCCAGTACGGGCAGACCAGCCAGCAGGCAGAAGAATAGCGCCAGCCACAGCACACCGGCACGGTAGCTGATTGTAACGGGTAGCGGGTCGTGGTTTCTGGCGGGTTCCGGCCTGAACAGAAGCAATCCCGTAACGCCGGCCGCAGTGATGATACTGATCTGTCCGGACGCGGAGGGGATAAGCAGAGCGATACAGGCCGCTACCGCCATAATGGTGACCCGGAGTGTATCCGTGCACAGGTTTTTCGCCATGCCCCAGACTGCCTGGGCAACCACGGCAACCGCTACAACCTTGAAGCCGTGCAGTGCGCCGGCGGGGACTGCGGTGGCGCGGTTTGAAATACCAAGTGCGAACAGGATCAGGGCGATTGCCGAAGGCAAGGTGAATCCGGCCCATGCAGCGAATGCACCGCTGTAGCCGTGACGCAAGAGGCCCAGAGCCATGCCAACCTGGCTGCTGGCAGGTCCCGGCAAAAATTGGCAAAGGGCAACCAGATCGGCATAGCTGCGTTCACTTAGCCAGTGGCGTCGATTGACAAACTCATTGCGGAAATAACCAAGGTGCGCAATCGGTCCGCCAAAGGAGGTCAGACCGAGACGCAGGAATACCAGGAAGATACCCCACGTGCTTTCCTTTTGAGGAAGATCTTCCTCAATTGGCGGGTTCGTTTTGAGAGGGGTTGTCATGGTTGATGATTGGAGCTGAATCGCTGTTCTGGGTTCGACAGACTCAGGGCAGACCTGACGATTCGATAGTTTTGGTGACGGGTCTTGCTCACGCCTGAATTCCGGCTGATACCCGGCCGCACCCTTGGAAGCTGCTTTCAGCTCATCCGGCTTGCGGGTAATGACGGCGGGTTACCCGGTCTGGAATCCCTGCATAATTCCGGAGTTTTGCAGGGATAAAAAAGATGGCGTATATACCTGTTCCAGGAAACAGCAACCGCCCCTGAAGGGCGGCTGTTGTTTGAAGAGCCTGAAAATGCCGATGGCCTGAAGTTGTGAAAACGCTCCGGTTTCAGGGGAGGCTAATCAGCCTGTCTTCTGAGGAAAGCAGGAATATCCATCGGATCCATTCCGGCCTGCTGCATGGCAGTTACCGCAGCATTGCTTCTTCTTCCTGTTCTCATTACAGCAGGCTCATCCACCTGGTGAGAGGAAATCCTGTCGTCGGTACCGGTCCGGGTATGGATAACGGTCATAGGTCTCTGGGATTGCTGTGAAACGTTACCCAACCCTGTGGCAACCAATGTTACACGCAGGTTATCACCCATATTTTCGTCGATCACTGTACCAACGATGACAGTAGCATCTTCGGCTGTCATCTTCTTGACGATATCCATAACTTCCTGTACTTCACGCATTTTCATGGCTGAGCTGGCAGTGATATTCACCAGCACACCGCGCGCACCTGTCAGTGTAATTTCTTCAAGCAGCGGGCTGGCAACAGCTTCTTCCGCAGCCATACGTGCACGATCAACACCACCGGCCATTGCAGAACCCATCATGGCCATACCCATTTCAGACATGACAGTTTTAACGTCAGCAAAATCCACGTTGACAAGTCCGGGACAATTGATCACTTCTGCAATACCTGCAACAGCACCATACAGAACGTCATTTGCCGCCTTGAAGGCATCCAGCATGCTGATATCATTTCCCAGCACTTTCATCAGTTTGTCATTCGGGATAACGATCAGGGAATCGACATGTTCTGCCAGCGCTTCCATTCCGGCCTGTGCTGCTTTCAGACGTTTACCTTCAAACGAAAAGGGTTTGCTGACAACGGCAACGGTCAGAATGCCCATTTCCTTGGCAATCTGAGCTACAACCGGAGCTGCTCCTGTACCGGTACCCCCTCCCATTCCAGCGGTAATAAACAGCATATCAGCGCCCTGAACAATTTCAGCGATGTGATCACGATCTTCCAGTGCTGCTTCTTTACCAATTTCCGGGTTGGCCCCAGCTCCCAATCCCCGTGTAACACCCGTGCCCAGCTGTACCACGGTTTGTGCAAGATTACCCTGTAATGCTTGCGAATCGGTATTCATGCAAATGAACTCAACTCCTTTAACTTCATTGCGGATCATGTGATCCACGGCGTTTCCGCCACATCCGCCAATACCTATAACCTTAATAACAGCTTCCAGTGGTTCGGTATTCGTGATCTCAAACATTACGTTTCTCCTATTGCATGGTGAATTTTCTGACAATTTTCTGCAGGCAGAACTCTATTAAAACCCGATTTAAAAATTTTCCTGAAACCATCCCTTCATTTTTGCCAGCATCTGTTTGGTAGAGCTGCTTTTCAGTTTGGTTTGATGATGGTGGAGACGGTCTTCCATACCCACCATTATCAGGCCGATGGCAGTTGAGTACCTTGGCGTTCGTACCACTTCTTCCAGGCTGCCGTTATAGGCGGGCAATCCTAAACGTACCGGCATGTGAAAAATTTCCTCTCCCAGCTCAACCATGCCCAGCATGGAGCTGCTTCCACCCGTGATGACAATGCCTGACGAGAGCAGCTGTTCGAAGCCGCTGCGTCTTAACTCCGCCTGGATCAGCAGGTAAAGCTCTTCAACGCGGGGTTCGATTACCTCGGCAAGCGTTTGCCGTGATAACGGACGGGCACCACGGTTTCCCACATCCGGCACTTCAACCATTTCGCGGATATCGGCCAGTGTGCACAAGGCCGTTCCGTAACGGCATTTGATATCCTCAGCGTCCTTGGTGGGGGTGCGCAACGCCATGGCGATATCGTTGGTGATCTGATCACCCGCCACCGGAATAACTGCGGTATGCCTGATCGCGCCATCTGTAAAAACAGCAATATCAGTGGTGCCGCCGCCAATATCCACCAGGCAGACCCCCAGATCTTTTTCATCTTCAGAGAGTACCGCCTTGGCTGAAGCCAGGGGCTGAAGCACGAGATCGCTCACTTCCAGTCCGCAACGATGAATGCATTTGGCGATATTCTGTGCTGCAGATACCGCCCCGGTTACGATATGGACTTTGACCTCCAGTCGAATACCACTCATTCCAACAGGTTCGCGTACATCTTCCTGACCATCGATGATGAATTCCTGATTCAGGATATGCAGTATTTGCTGGTCAGCCGGAATATTCACAGCTTTGGCGGTCTCCATCACTTTTTCGACATCGGCCTGAGTCACTTCTTTATCTTTGATCGCCACCATACCATGTGAATTGAAACCCCGGATATGGCTGCCGGCGATGCCAGCGTACACTTCACTGATCCGGCAGCCCGCCATGAGTTCGACTTCCTCAAGGGCGCGCTGAATCGCGTTGACGGTCGCTTCAATATTGACGACAACCCCTTTTTTCAGACCGCGTGACGGGTGGCTGCCCAGCCCGACAATCTCGAATCCACCCTCGGGTTTCATTTCAGCAACAATGGCCACAATTTTCGATGTGCCGATATCAAGACCGACAATCAGATCTTTGCCTTCCTTGATTTTACTCATATGAAAATCCCCCCGATTTCATGGTTATAGTGTTTTATCTGCTCTGGTATTCAGCACAACGTCAGGGTATGCGGACTGCAAATCCGTTGGCATAACGCAGATCCACATAATCAGAATTTTCATACTGGTTCAGGATCTCGTCATATTGTGTACGGATTGCGACATAGCGTTTCAAACGTTGCTCAATCTGTTCCCTTCCCAACTTGAGCCAGGTTCCCGTATTTAGCCGGACATGCCAGGCATGGCGTGGGGTCAGCACAATTTCTGTGGCGGTTTGGCCGGCTGGCTGCAGCAATTTATTGAAAACCTGATATTGCCGGGTAATTAAACGACTGCTGTTATCGGGGCCGGTGAATACCGGAAGGCGCATATTATCCATGATTACGTGAAATATTTCTCCCTTTGTATTGACCAGGGCAGCTTCTCCCCAATAGGCAAGCGGTTTATGCTCTTCCAATAAAATGTTCAGTGCGGGAGGCCATTTGCGTAAAATTTTAACCGATCTGACCCATGGCAGTTCCATAAATGCATTTTGCAATTTTTCCAGATTGAGCACGATGAAATTGCCTCTTGCTGAGTTGCGGACAACCTGTTCAATCTGATCGCGCGTGACATGTGTCAGACCCATGTTGCCCGCCTGATCCTTGTTTACTGTTTCTATCTGTACTTCCCTTAACGAGAAGAATGGTAACGCCATAACCCTGGTTCCCACCACATAGAGTGTTGCCAGCAGCACACCTGTCAGCAGGATGTTTGCCAGAAGATTCAGGGACTGGTGATCGTTCCACATATCAGCCTTCCGCAGATCGCAGGCAATGAAACATAACGCACGGATTGCACTTAATGTTCACAGCTCAATTCCAGTATTTGAATAACAAGTTCGCTGAATGAAATACCTGCCGCTTTTGCCGCCATGGGCACAAGGCTGTGATCAGTCATTCCCGGTGAAGTATTGGTTTCCAGGAAATAGGGCTGTTCGTGTTTATCCAGAATCAAATCCACTCTGCTCCAGCCGGTGCACCCTAATATCCGGTGTGCATGCAGGGCCTGTGTCTGTATTTTGGTTGTCAGCGTTTCCGGTAATCCGCTGGGGCAGGTATAGCGTGTGTTATCAGAAAAATACTTGGCCTGATAGTCATACAGTCCCTCCGCTACATCAATGCGTACAAGAGGCAGAGGCGTATCATCCAGAATGGCTGCTGTCAGTTCGATCCCCTGAATAAACTGTTCGGCCAGTACCAGTGAATCGTATTTCGCGGCTGCCTCATAAGCAGTCCGAAAATCCTGTTCACTGTTTATCTTGCTCAATCCAATAGTTGAACCCTCCCGGGCTGGTTTGATGATCAGCGGCAGCCCGAGCTTGTCTGCCACGTCCCGGAAACGGCTGCCGGCATCAAGCATGACGTAATCAGGCGTGCCAATACCCGCTGCCTGCCAGATCATTTTAGTGCGCCATTTATCCATAGCCAGTGCACTGGCGAGTATTCCACTGCCGGTATAAGGCAGTTCCATCAGCTCCAGCGCACCCTGTACGGATCCATCTTCGCCATACCGCCCGTGCAATGCGATAAATGCCCGATCGAAACCTTGTTTCAGAAGGTTTTCCAGCGGTTGTCCAGCTGGATCGAATGCATGGGCATCCACATTATTTTGTTGTAACGCCGCCAGAACAGCATGACCGCTCCTCAGTGAAATTTCGCGCTCGGCAGAACGCCCTCCGAGCAGTACGGCTACCTTTCCGGGATAATATGTGCTCACTGTGCACTCCCTTTACGCTGTCCAATGATGCGTACTTCCGGAATCAGACTGATCCCGGTTTTTCGATGAACAGTGTCTCGCACCGTATCAATCACCGCTTCGATTTCAGCAGCAGTGGCATGGCCGCAATTAATAATGAAATTGGCATGTAAGGTGGAAACCATTGCATCGCCGATACGAAATCCTTTCAGACTGCATTGCTCAATCAGCCGGGCGGCGTGATCTCCCGGCGGATTCCGGAAAACCGACCCTGCGCTGGGGTGCCCCAGAGGCTGAGTCTTGATGCGTGCGGTCAGCAGTGCTTTGACAGCTTGCCGGGAAGCTTCCGCTTTACCCGGAAGGAGCCTGAACCAGCCACCGGTAAACCAGATATCCGGTGTGCCTGATACTACTGTCTCATGCAATGCAACATGGCGATAGCCAATCCGGTAATCTTCCGGTTGACGTTCACATACCATTCCGCGGCGATCAATCGTTGTAACGCGTTCAACCAGACTCCATGTGTCAGAACCGTAACAGCCCGCATTCATTGCCAATGCGCCACCAACAGTCCCTGGAATTCCAGCCAGAAATTCGGCACCTGCCAGATGATGTGAGGCAGCGAATCTGGCCAGCTTGGCGCAGGGTATACCTGCACCGGCGTAAACCAGGCCGCCCTGTTCATCCTGTTCAACCAGAACCAGATCGTTGAGTTTGGCATGCAGACAAATGATAACACCGGGTAACCCGCCATCCCTGACCAGCAGATTACTGCCAAGTCCGATCATGGCAACGGGCTTGTCTTCTGGCCAGCTGCGTAAAAATATGGCCAGATCTTCCAGATCGGCCGGCTGATAGAAATAATCAACAGATCCGCCGGCACGCCAGGAGACATGTCGCTGCATGGGCTCATGCTGACGTAACTCACCACGGAGCGGGTGCGTGCCGGCAGCAGAGATGCCGGAATACAAGTCCGGAATCGTCATGCCGGCTGGCAGCTGAATGTCTGTCTGCATGCTTTCCTGCTCAACCCGTGATCAATGTTAGCCTGACTGCCGGCTCTGCCAGATCGGCTGCAGATTTTCCGATAGACCCGGCACCCATAATGAGTACCACATCACCCTCCTGCGCGATGGCGTGAATGGCAGATTTGAGTTCATCGATCTGTTCGATATAAATGGGCTCGATCTTTCCCTGCACCCGGATCGCTCGTGCCAGAGATCTGCTGTCAGCTGCAATGACGGGCTCTTCACCAGCCGGATAAACCTCGGCCAGCAATAACATATCTGCACTGGACAGTACCCGGACAAAATCCTCGAACAAATCCCGGGTGCGGCTGAAACGATGGGGCTGGAACGCCAAAACCAGGCGGCGATCGGGAAAGGCATTTCGAGCTGCTGCCATTGTCGCAGCGATTTCCGCAGGATGGTGTCCGTAATCATCAATGAGGGCAAAAGACCCCCGATTCAGCAAGGGGATTTCACCGTACTGCTGAAACCGCCGGTCGACACCGCCGAAGGCAGCCAATGCTTTCACTATCGCTTCATCCGGTATACCCAGTTCATTACCGACAGCAATTGCTGCCAGTGCATTCAGGACATTATGTCTGCCTGGCAGATTTAATGTGATATCCAGTGTTCGTGCTGAGCCATTGACGCCAATATGTACGAGAAAATGCATTTTGCACTGGTCGTGCCGGATATCGGTGGCACGTATCTGTGCATCTTCCGATGTAATGCCATACGTGGTAACAGATTTGGTAACTATGGGAACGATTCCGCGTACGTGGGGATCGTCCACACAAAGCACTGCTATGCCGTAGAAGGGCAGGTGTTCGATGAATTCAACAAAAGTTTGTTTGAGCCGGTTAAAGTCATGTTCGTAGGTACCCATGTGATCCGCATCAATATTGGTTACCACTGTCAAAACCGGCTGCAGATAGAGGAAGGAGGCATCGGACTCATCAGCTTCAACCACAATGAACTCACCCTTGCCCAGTCTGGCGTGACTGTCGACTGTTTTGAGCCTGCCACCAATTACAAATGTCGGATCAAAATTTGCTTCTGCCAGGATGCTGGCAACCAGACTGGTCGTTGTGGTTTTTCCATGAGTACCGGCAATTGCAATGCCCCGGCGCAAACGTAACAGTTCTGCCAGCATCATGGCGCGCGGGACAACCGGTATTTTGCGTTCCCGTGCAGCTGCGACCTCCGGGTTATCGGAATGGATAGCAGTCGAGATTACAACAGCATCGGCTGAATGGATATTTTCAGCAGCATGGGTGTGATGAATCGTTGCCCCCAGATATTGCAGACGCCTGGTGGTGGAATTGCTGTTCATGTCTGAGCCGCTGATCCGGTAACCCAGGTTGATCAGCACTTCTGCAATGCCGCCCATACCCGAACCGCCGATTCCTACAAAATGAATATGTTTGATTTTATGTTTCATCGGTTTGTCCCGAAAATTGCTGACAGGCTTCTGCTACTGTTTTTACGGCATCAGGCATGGTCAGAGCACGTGCATTGATTGCCATTGTTTGTAATTGCGCGCGCGAACAGGTCATTAACCACTGTGCGAGTGAGGCCGCAGTCAGCTCGGATTGCGGCCAGAGTACAGCGGCATTGTGATCACTCAGAAAACGCGCATTTGCTGTCTGATGATCGTCCACTGCGTAAGGAAAAGGCACCAGAAGACTGGCAACACCCGCTGCTGCCAGCTCGGAAACAGTCAATGCGCCGGCGCGGCAGATGACCAGATCGCAGTGTCGGTAATGTGCTGCCATATCTTCGATGAAAGCGACCAGATTTCCTGTAACACCATAATCGGCATAGGTTTTCTGCAGAGTTTCGAGGTGTGCTTTGCCGGACTGATGCGTGACAAATGGCCGCTGATCTTCAGGAATCAGGTTTAACGCCTGCGGTAATACAGAATTCAGTGCCTGTGCACCAAGGCTGCCGCCAACCACCAGGATGTGCAGATTACCGGACCGGTTTGCATATCGCACTTCCGGCGGTGGAAGCCCGGCAATTTCTGTTCGTACCGGATTACCGGTGACCTGAATTTTATTTTCCTGATCCGGGATGGCGCCGGGAAATGCTAACAGGATACGATTGGCCATTTTGGCCAATATTTTATTGGTCAAACCGGCGATCCTGTTTTGTTCATGAATCAGCAGCGGTTTTCCAAGCAGGGCCGCCATCATTCCTCCGGGAAGTGCCGGGTAACCTCCCATCCCCAGCACAACCTGTGGCTGCTGACGGCGCAATATCTGCAAACTTTGCCAGCAGGCTTGTGCCAGCCTCCATGGCAGTAACAGATAACTGCTCAGCTTTTTACCGCGCAACCCGGAAAAATGGATCAGTTCAATGGGGAAGCCATGTTGCGGCACCAGTACGGCTTCCATACCGTTGCGAGTACCCAGCCAGATGACTTTCCAGCCGTTTTCCCGCATAAACCGGGCAACCGCAAGCCCGGGAAATACATGCCCGCCGGTACCGCCTGCCATAATCATGATGGTGCGAACCAAAATACCCGCTCCCAGTGTTTTGTATCAGGCCGAATGGATGACAGGTTTTGGCTCATGGATTTATTCCCCTGCGCTTCAGCCGGTTTTCCCGGTCAATCCGCAATAGTATGGCGACGGCAACACAGTTGATGACAATACTGCTGCCGCCGTAGCTCATGAACGGTAAGGTCAGGCCTTTGGTCGGGAGCAGCCCCATGTTTACACCCATATTGATGAAAGCCTGCAATCCCAGCCAGACACCAATGCCCTGTGCGACCAGTGAGCCAAACTGATCTCCCAGCCGGGCGGCTGCGCGACCCACTTTGAAGATGCGCATCAGCAAGAAGAAAAACAGTGAAATAACCGTAGCGACACCTGCAAAACCAAGTTCTTCGGCCAGTACTGCAAACATGAAATCGGTATGTGCCTCAGGCAGATAACTTAGTTTTTCCACACTGCTTCCCAGTCCCGCTCCCCACCATTCACCGAGTCCAAATGCAATCAGTGCATGGGTGAGTTGATACCCCTTGTTGAACGGATCATTCCACGGGTCGAAAATAGCATTGATCCGATCCATACGATAAGGCTCGATGATGACCAGCAGAGCGATCAGTACCGGTACCAGACCGGCCAGACCGAGAAACATCTTCCAGTTCATCCCGTTCATGAACATGACTGATAGCGCAATGGCTGCTATCACTATAGTGGCACCCAGATCCGGTTCCATCAGCAGCAACAGGGAAACGACTGTCAGTAGCGCAAGGATGGGCAGGAAACCCTTGAGAAAATGGTCCTTGAAAGCAGCTTTGCGCACGACATAATCTGCGGTGAAAATCAGAATAAACAGCTTCATCAGCTCGGAAGGCTGAAAGTTGATGAATACCAGAGGAATCCACCGGCGACTGCCGTTAATTTCGTGACTGAGTCCGGGAATCAGTACTGCGATCAGCAACAGAATGCCCAGTCCCAGCAAATAGTGAGAATAGGTCTGCCACCAGCGCAGCGGGATTCTGAAACAATATTGCCCGAGAACGATTCCCAGCAGCATGTATAAAGCTTGCCGCCCTAAGAAATGATAACTGTCTCCTTCGCCAAATTTGGATTCGGCGACCGAAATTGAGGCGGAATACACCATGACCAGCCCCAGGCCGAGTAAGAGCAGCACGGTTGCAACCAGAAGCAGATCCACTTCAGGCTGGACAGGCTGTTTATGTGGGGCAGGAGCGGGTGAATTCACCATGGGAGCTAATGACATGTCTGTACGGTAAATACAAGTTTGCGTTCAATCAGACGGACGGCAGCAGTGAAAACCTCGGCGCGATGAATATAGTTTCTGAACATATCCAGACTGGCACAGGCGGGGGAGAGCAGAACCGCATCGCCACGCTCTGCCAGCAGAAAACTTACCTGTACTGCTTCATCCATTGTTGTTACCCGGTGTACCGGGACATTGCTGGCCTGGATGGCCTGTGCCACTTTATCCGCATCTCTTCCCAGCAGCACAACGCTGCGTACATGCCTGCCGACCGGCTGTTCCAGCGGAGAAAAATCCTGTCCTTTACCATCACCGCCCGCAATCAGAATGACATTTTTGCGGAAACCGCTGAGTGCAGCTACTGCTGAACCCACATTGGTACTTTTGGAGTCATCATAAAATGTGATGCCATTGAATTCGGCAATTTTTTGCATGCGATGCGGCAGCCCTCTGAAAGTACGCAAAGCATGCAGCAACGGCTCAAAAGGCAGATCCACCGCCCGGCACAGTGCCAGTGCAGCCAGTGCGTTGGCAGCGTTATGCAATCCTGTGACGCCAAGCTCGCTGGTTTTCAATAAATGTATATTCCCTTGTGCCAGCCATAAATCCGATCCGTTGGGCAATAAACCAAATTCCTCATCGAATGCCGGCCCGGACAGGCCGAAAGTGATTTGTCTGCTGTTCCTGTCTGCCATGGAACAGACTCTGGCATCGTCACGGTTGAGCACCTGCACACAGTGGCTGCTGTGCTGACGGGGAAACAGCCGTGCTTTTGCAGCGGCATATTCTTCAATGCTGCTGTACCGGTCGAGATGATCTTCGCTCAGATTTAACACGGTTGCCGCATCCGGCTGCAGGCTGCGGGTGGTTTCCAGCTGAAAACTGGAAAGTTCCAGTACCCACAGATGCGGCCATTTATTACTATCCATCCGCTGCATCAGGGCATCCAGTGCCGCCAGGCCGATATTGCCGGCAACTTCCACATCCCATCCGGCATTCTTTGCCATTTCCCCCACCATGGTGGTGACTGTGGTTTTACCGTTGGAACCGGTAATTGCCAGGATCTTTGTGCCTGGTGGTGCATATTGATCAAGCGCGACAGCGAACAGCTCAATATCCCCAACTACGGGTATGTCCTGTTGTGATGCTGCCTGTACCAATGGTTCTGCCACTGCTACGCCGGGGCTGATGGCAATGGCATCAATCCCCTGCAACAGTTCAACTTTCAGCGGGCCGCAGAATAAGGATTCATCCGGCACGATCTGTCTGATCAGTTCAAGATTGGGCGGGTCGGTGCGTGTATCAGCCACTGACAGCTGTGCTCCAAGCCGGGAAAGCCACCTGATCATGGAAATGCCAGTTTTACCCATTCCCAGAACCAGTATTTTTTTGCCAGTGTAATTCATCGCAGTTTCAGGGTCGATAAACCGATCAGTACCAGAATGATGGTAATGATCCAGAATCTCACCACAACCTGGTTTTCTTTCCAGCCCTTGAGCTCATAGTGATGGTGCAGGGGTGCCATGCGAAAAACACGCTGGCCGAATAATTTGAAGGAAACCACCTGAATCATGACGGACAGTGCTTCCATGACGAACACGCCTCCCATGATGACCAGCACGATTTCCTGACGGACGATAACGGTTATTACCCCCAGTGCGGCACCTAATGCCAGTGCACCGACATCACCCATGAATACTTCTGCCGGGTAGGCGTTAAACCACAGAAATGCCAGACCCGCCCCAGCCAGTGCACCGCAAAATACAGCCAGTTCTCCCGCATTGGGGATATGAGGGATGCCAAGATATTTGGCAAATACCGCGTGACCGGCGACGTAGGCAAAAATAGCCAATGCGCCGCTGATCATGACAGTTGGCATGATAGCCAGACCATCCAGCCCGTCTGTCAGATTGACCGCATTGCTGGTGCCGACAATTACCAGATAGGTCAGAACAATGAACAGGAATGTTCCCAGTGGAATAGCAACCTCTTTGAAAAATGGCACGATCATTTCAGTGTGCTGGGGAAGATTGGCTGTCATGGCAAGATAGGTTGCGACCAGCAGAGCGATGACTGATTGCCAGAACAGTTTGGCTGAAGCTGAAAGCCCTTTGGAATTGCGCTGTATTACCTTGCGATAATCATCTATCCAGCCGATGACACCGAATCCCAGCGTGGTCAGCGATACAACCCAGATGTAGCGGTTGCTCAGATCTGCCCAAAGCAACGTGGTGACCATGACAGCCATCAGGATCAGTGCACCTCCCATTGTCGGCGTGCCTGCTTTTACCAGGTGAGTCTGAGGGCCGTCATTCCTGACGGACTGACCCACTTTACGTGCAGTCAGGCTGCGTATCATGGCCGGGCCGATCAGAAACGAGATGCTCAGTGCGGTCAGTGCAGCCAGCACAGTACGTAATGTGATGTAGCTGAATACATTGAAAGTACGAATATCTTCTGCAATCCATTGAAAAAGTGCCAGTAACATTCTATGGCTTCCGTCGTATTTTTCGTTGTCCCGCCTGGCTGCCGGTACAAAAAACGGTTTCCGTCGGGCTGTTCATTATCTGTCCCAAATTAAGACATTTACGCCTGCAATTGCGCGATCACCCGTTCCATTTTCATGAAACGTGATCCCTTGACCAGGATGGAGGCGTGTTCATCCAGACAGCTTTTTGCTTTTTCCAGCAGGGTATCCAGGTCGGAGAAATGCTGTGCTCCCTGGCCAAAACCGATAACCGACTGCCGACTTAATTCTCCCAACGCCAATAACATATCGACACCCGCTTTTTCAGCCTGCTGGCCGATCCTGTGGTGGAGTGCCGCACCTTCCGCGCCAAGTTCACCCATATCACCCATGATCAGGATTTTTTTGCCGGGCATCCCTGCCAGCACATTCAATGCAGCCTGCATAGAATCCGGATTGGCATTATAGGTGTCATCAATCAGTACAGATTGATTTAATCCCGCTTTTTTCTGCAGACGTCCGGGAGCCCCTGTAAAGCGGGACAGACCTTCAACAATCGAGTGTGTACTGATACCGGCTGCCGTCGCGGCTGCCGTTGCAGCCAGTGCGTTGTAGACGTTGTGGTAACCGGGAACCTGCAGTGTAATTTCAAGTTTGTCGTTCGGCAGGTGGAACAGCCATCTGCCGTCAGAGACGGATGCTATCTGCTGCGCGCGGACAGTTGCCGTACCATGCATGCCGAAATCCATAATTTGCCTGTTGCCGGCAAGCTGCCGCCATAGCGAAGCATGGGAATCGTCCGCATTGATGATGGCGATACCCTGCTTTTCCAGTCCGGCAAAGATTTCACCTTTGGCGAGGGCTATAGCTTCGGTCGTACCCAGATGTTCGATATGTGCTGTGCCTGCGTTGGTGATTACGGCAATGGAGGGTGCGGCAAGCCGGCTGAGATAAGCAATTTCACCCGCGTGATTCATTCCCATCTCGATCACCGCGCGAACATGGCGGGAATTAAGTTGCAGCAACATCTGAGGAACGCCGATGTCGTTGTTCAGATTGCCGGTTGTCGCAAGAATGTTTGGTGACCCGAATTCGCATCTGAAAATGGCTGCAATCATTTCCTTGACAGTGGTTTTGCCGTTACTGCCGGTTACGGCTACCAGCGGAAGGGTAAAACGCCGGCGCCAGTATGCGGCCAGTTGTCCAAGGCCCAGCCGGGTATCGCCCACTTTGATCCAACCGAAACCGGGTTGGGTCGGGATAATTGCTGTATCGGTTGAAACCATGGCAGCAACCGCTCCTTTTTCGATGGCTGCGGGGATGAAACAATGGCCGTCGAACTGTTCGCCAGACAGGGCAATAAAAAGATCCCCCGGTTTTAGTGTGCGGCTGTCGGTGCTGATTCCGGTGAATACGGGATTATCGCCGGACTGGTTTGTGTGCAGGGCCTGCGCGGCTTCCTGTACGCTCATCATCCTTGCACCTGTAATTCCGGGCCGGCCAGATCATGCAGCACTTGCCGCACCACCTCGCGATCATCAAAAGGATATTTTTTCCCCTGTATTTCCTGATAGGTTTCAGCGCCCTTACCGGCGATCAGGACAATATCGCCTTTGCGTGCACCGTGAATGGCACGATAAATAGCTGCTGTACGATCCACTTCAGCTGTGCAGTGTTTACCCGTGGCGCCTGCCATAACTTCATTAATGATATCGACAGGGTTTTCAGTTCGCGGATTATCACTGGTGATGATAACTTCATCGGACAGATGTGCGGCGATTTCTCCAATCATTGGACGTTTACCACGATCCCTGTCGCCACCGCAGCCAATGACACAGATCAGTCTGGCCCGATTTTTCCGTGTCGGTTTCTTGATGTGTGTGCCGGTCAGTATTTCACGTAACCCGGCTAATACTTCGTTTAACGCATCAGGTGTATGTGCATAGTCAACGATGATCGTAGGCTGATCACCTCCCCCCAGTTGTTCCATTCTTCCGGGAATTGGCTGAACCTGTTGCAGTGCAGCGACTGCTTCATCAAAATCAATATTGCTGGCAAGCAGGGTCGCCAGGACGGTCAGCAGGTTGTATGCGTTGTAGCGACCTGTCACATTGCATTGCAGATTGGCATGCCGATCGCAGAATTCGACGTCAAATCCAATATGTTGCGTCGTAAATCGCAGATTGCTGCCGTAGAGAATTTTCTGACTGCCGGATGTTTGTATGGCCTGACGGGGTTGCCTGAAGCTGTAGCCAATGACGGATACATTTTTCCCGGCGAGCTGTTGTGACAGCTCCACACCGAGTACTTCATCCAGGTTAAGAACGGCGTATTGCAGTCCTTCCCAGAAAAAGAGCCTGGCTTTGGCGGCAGCATAGGCATCCATGCTGCCGTGATAATCCAGGTGATCGCGTGTCAGGTTAGTCAGTACGGCAACGGCAAACTCTGACCCGGTTAATCTTCCTTGAGAAAGGCCATGCGAGGAAGCTTCCATCACCAGCGAGGAGGCGCCCTGATCCAGATATTCAGCCATCAGCTGCTGTAAATAAACGGCATCCGGTGTCGTGTGCTCGGAATGATGCAGTGCTCCGGGGAATCCGTGGCCCAGTGTCCCGATAATAGCCGTCTTTTTTCCAAGAATAGCCATGGCTTGAGCGTACCAGTGGCTGCATGTGGTCTTGCCATTGGTACCGGTAATCCCAACCAGCCACAGATTTCTGGAAGGGTGGCCGTAGGCTGCACTGGCAATTTCTCCAGCCTTATGGCGCAGCCCGGTGATTCCGGCATTGGGAATTTTCCATTCAGGTTTCCAGGAAAACCCCTGTTTTTCCCAGAGGATGGCATTTGCCCCCAGTGCGATTGCCTGAGGAATATTATTGCGCGCATCATGATGTTCGCCAACACAGGCCAGAAAAGTATCTCCCGGCTTGAGTTTACGGCTGTCTGCCACCGGATGCTGCACCTTGACGCCCAGCTGATTCAGCAGACGGGTGATGTACCCTTCATGTGATCTTGGACCTGATGAGGCGCTCATCCCCTGGCTTCCAGTCTGGCGGGTGCTGTGGGTGTTGCGGGGGACGTAACCAGATTGCCGAGTGAATCATCAAACGGCACATTCATCACTCGCAACGTTCCTTCCATTACCCGACTAAACACAGGCGCAGCTACCGTACCGCCATAATAATGCCCGGCAGCGGGTTCGTCGATCATGACCGCTATGATTACTCGCGGAGCAGACGCGGGTGCAAAGCCGACAAAAGAAGAGATATAACGGTCACTGGCATAGCCCTTTTGCTTTTCCAGGCGTTTATGTGCCGTGCCGGTTTTTCCTGCAACACGGTAGCCGTTGATGCGCGCGCCACTGCCCGTTCCTTCCGGCTGAACCGCAAGCTCCAGCATTTTTCTGACAGATTGTGCCGTTTCACGTGAAATGACTTTCTGGCCGATGGCGGGTGTATCGCGCTTCAATAATGTGATGGGCTTCAGTTCTCCGTCAGTGGCAAACAGTGTATAGGCTCGTGCCAGCTGCATCAGGCTGACGGAGATACCGTGCCCGTAGGACATGGTAGCCTGTTCGATTGGGCGCCATTTGTTGTAGGCACGTAACTGACCGCTTGCTTCTCCGGGGAAGCCAATACCGGTTTCAGTACCGAAACCGGAACGGTTGAGCATTTCCCAGAATGTTTTGGATGGCAGTAACAGGGCGATTTTTGCTGCACCTACGTTGCTGGAAGCCTGAATGACCTGGGAGACGGTCAGGTTGCCTTTGTCGCGTACATCGTGAATGGTGGCTTTGCCTATTTTCAGTCTGCCTCCGGAAGTTTCCAGCAGCGTATCCGGTTTGACTCGGCCGGTTTCCATTGCAACCGCAACAACAAAAGGTTTGAGTGTTGAGCCCGGTTCATAAGTATCGACCAGCACACGATTACGGATTACTTCGTTTTTCATGCTTGCGCGCTGATTGGGATTGAAGGCCGGGTAGTTGGCCATTGCCAGTACTTCACCGGTTTTTATATCGAGCGCCACAATACTGCCGGCCTTGGCATGCTGTTCCTTGACTGTGCGCGCCAGCTCCCGGTAGGCGAGATACTGTATTTTGCTGTCTATCGACAGAACCACATCCTGACCGGACTTAGGCAGCCGGATCTGACCGGCATCCTCAACGATACGGCCTATCCGATCCTTGATGACGCGTCTTTTGCCATCTTCACCGGTGAGCACGTCCTGCCACGCCAGTTCCATGCCTTCCTGTCCGCGGCCATCAACATCGGTAAATCCCAGAATATGTGCAGCCAGTTCGCGTGATGGGTAGTAACGATAAAATTCGTGCTTGAAATACAACCCTTTTATGTTGAGTGCAGCAATTTTGTCCGCTTTTTCCGGCGGCAGTTTCCGCTTCAGGTATACAAACCGCCTGTCGCTGCGGATACGCTCCTGAATACCAGCTTCACTCATTTCCAGCAGGTTGGACAGTTGCCTGACCTGCTTCGGTGTGGCATTTGCCTCTCTTACCACTTTTGGATCTATCCAGATGGATTTGACGGGTGCGCTGATGGCCAGAATCTCGCCATTACGATCTTTAATACTGCCACGCTTGGAATTTTGTTCGATTATTCGAAGATGACGGGATTGTCCCTGCTGTTGCAGAAAATCTTTGTTCAGTGCCTGTAAATAAACGGCCCGGGCAATCAGTATGGTCAGGGCAGTAAGCAGAAGTCCCAGTACAAGACGGGAACGCCACTCGGGGAGGTCTGCAGAGGCAGGCTTGCGGGATGGATTGAACAGAACTTTCATTCAGCTGTGCCTGATGTTGGATCGGGGCGAATAACCAGAATATTTTCAGCTGCAGGTGGAGGGGTAATCATGCCGAGCTCCTTGCGGGCAATTGCTTCCACGCGTGCAGGCATCGCCAGCGTGGTTTGTTCCAGCCGCAGCTGATTCCACTCGGTTTCCAGCTGTTCAGTCAATTTTTGCTGTTCTTCCTGCTGCATAAACAACTTGCGTGTTTCATAACGGGCGGTCACTATGCCGAGTCCGCAAAGGATCAGCACGATGAACAGGCAGATATTCAGTTTGATCATGCGTTCACCTTGCTGCCGGCCTCCAGCTTTTCCGCGATTCGCATGACAGCGCTGCGTGCTCGCGGATTAACAGCCACCTCATCTTCACCGGGGCGAATTTTTTTACCGATAATTTGCAGTTTCTGCTGGTGATACATGCGATTTTCCTCCTCCCGCACCGGCAACTTTCTCGGCAACGTATCTGTGTCTGCCTGTGTGCGCATAAAGCGCTTGACGATACGATCTTCCAGTGAATGAAAGCTGATTACCACCAGCCGGCCATTTGTATTCAGCAACTCCACACATTGCGGCAGCGTTACCGACAGCTCCTCAAGCTCCCGGTTAAGATGGATACGTATCGCCTGGAAAGTGCGCGTGGCCGGATGCTGCCGACCGTCCCGATAACCGAACTTGCGCACGACCGCTGCAACGATCTCGGCAAGCTGAAACGTGGTAACAATGGGCTGACGCGCCTGTGCCACAATAATTGCGTTTGCAATCTGCCCAGCATACCGTTCTTCGCCATAGGTTCTGATTACCTCCCTTAATTCTGTTTCTGTTGCAATAGTCAGCCATTCTGCTGCTGTCTGTCCCCGGCTTGTGTCCATGCGCATGTCCAGGGGACCGTCATGGCGGAAGCTGAATCCGCGTGCTGCTTCATCCAGTTGAATTGACGACACACCCAGATCCAGCAGGATGCCATCAACCCGATTTACACCCAGAGACTGCAGTGCCGGGCGCATTTCCGCGTAACTGCCATGTACAGCCTGCAGCCTTTTGTCCGGGATGGACCTTGCTTCGACAATCGCAGCGGGATCCTTGTCGAATGCAATCAATCGCCCTGATTCTCCAAGCCGCGACAAAATCAGGCGACTGTGACCGCCTCTGCCAAAAGTTCCATCAACATAAATCCCGTCAGCTCTGATATTCAGTGCATCTGCAGCTTCTTCCAGCAGAACGGGTACGTGCACAGTGCTACCGCTGCACTACAGTGAAAATCCTTCCAGCTCGGGAGGGGTGCCTCCATCTTTGTAAGCTGTTGCCATATCGATTTGCATATCCCATTTTTCTTTATCCCAGAGTTCAAACTTTGCACCCTGTCCAATCAGTACGACTTCCTTCTGCAGGCCGGCAAACTGTCGCAGGGGTGCGCTTATCAGGATACGGCCGGAACTGTCCATTTCAACATCACAGGCATTACCGATAATCAGCCTTTGCAAACTTCTGATTTGCATATTGAAACTGGAGAAGCTGCTCAGTTTTTCCTCAATCGGCTCCCAAACCGGTTGAGGGTAAATCAACAGGCATCTGGATGGGTCAGCAGTTACGACAATGTTGCCTCCGCAGCTGGCGAATAGCTCGTCGCGATACTTTGCCGGAATCGCGAGCCTGCTTTTATTGTCGAGACTTAACTGCGTGGAGCCGCGAAACATGGCATCTCTCTAAATTTCAATAACGGTGTTTCAACGACGGTGCCTGCTTTAAATAATCCGGTAACAAAATTATTTTTACTCCACTATAACCCACAATTATGCATATTTCACCACTTTCACCCACTTTACTCAATATAATTTTCCCGGTCAAGAAAAAAAGAATTTTTATGGTGTTGCGACAATGACTTAACAGAGATTACGGATAATCATTCCAGATGAAACCACCTGATAAAAATGGCTTATTTTGGAGTTGGAGCGGGTCGTGGTATAAACCTGCAGGACATTTCAAAACGGGCTGATATGGCTTTGGTATTTTGGGAACAGGCTGTTGCTGATTTATCAGCACGTGATCCGGTAATGGATCGCATCATTCAGAGCTGCGGCGATTCGATGCCGGAAGAGCGGGGGGAGGCTTTCACTACGCTGGCGCGCGCGATTGTTGGCCAGCAGATCTCTGTTAAGGCGGCAGCCAGTGTATGGCAGAAGGTAATGGCTTCGATTCCGGAGATGACGCCGGAGAGATTGATTGCAACAGAAATGGATTTGTTGAGGGCGTGCGGATTGTCAGCGCGCAAGGTTGATTATCTGCGGGATTTATCCCGTCATTTTCTGGAAGGGACGCTGGCAACGGCCAACTGGCATGATCTGGATGATGAAACCCTGATCCGCAGATTGATTGAAGTGAAAGGCATTGGCCGGTGGACAGCAGAAATGTTTCTGATTTTTTATCTGCATCGCCCGGATGTGCTGCCACTGGATGATATTGGCCTGCAGCGCGCGGTCAGTATGTATTACAACGGCAGCCAGCCAGTCGATAAGCGTACGATTCGTGCTGTGGCTGAGAACTGGCAACCCTGGCGATCCGTTGCTACCTGGTATCTGTGGCGCAGCCTCGATCCAGTTCCGGTGATTTACTGAATGCCGGTACAAGATAATCAATGCCCGCCGGTTTTTGAAAACAGATTGAGTACAACTACGCCGGATAGGATCAGCCCAATGCCGATCAGACCGGGCAAGTCGATTTTCTGTCCGAGAACCAGCCAGGCAATCAGTGTTACCAGTACGATTCCCGCACCGGACCAGATTGCATAGGCCACACCAATCGGGATGGTCCGCAGGGTGAGTGAAAGAAAGAAGAAAGCGCAGCAATAGCCCGCCACGACGATCAGGGATGGCCACAGCCGAGTGAATCCTTCGCTTGATTTAAGCAGTGATGTGGCGATGATTTCTGCAGTAATTGCAGCTGCAAGATATAGCCAGTTGTTCATGCTGTCAGTCCGGCCTGCAGGCGCAGTTTTCCAGAAAAGCCAGGATACTGCGAAAAATCAGTAGAGTGAGTTTTCCGATTTTTTGTGGTTTTATTTGCCATAGCTCCGATATTTTTAGGGTAAAGGTATTGCCTGTAACCTGAATAATCATACAACAATGCGTACTGCCGTTACTGGTGCCGGATACCTCTATTACAGCTGTCGCGGGAGCGTATAGATGAAGATGTCAAAAGGCCCGATCAGCAAACTGTTCCACCATTTTTCAGCAATATTCTGGGATATTGTCGCCGCATTGCTGGTGCTGGGTGTGGTGGTATTTTTCGCGCAGCTCAGCCGTGATTTCATGCAGCCTTTGGCGGAATCGGGTGGGGCTGTTATCAGCCTTGAGCCTGCTGCCCTGCCGGAATATGCACTGCGTACTTCACTCCGGATGCTTGTCGCAATGGTGCTGTCGCTGGTTTTTACCTTTACGTATGCCACCTGGGCTGCCAAAAGCCGGCGTGCCGAACAGGTGCTCATTCCGTTGCTTGATATTCTTCAGTCTGTGCCGATCCTCGGTTTCATTTCGGTGACAGTGGTTTTCTTCATGTCGTTTGCACCGGGAAAAATGCTGGGCGCCGAGCTGGCTGCCATTTTCGCCATTTTTACCAGCCAGGCCTGGAACATGGCATTCAGTTTTTACCAGTCATTGCGTACCGTTCCAGTTGAGCTTGTCGAGGCTTCCCGTTCATTCCGCCTCAGTCCATGGATGCGTTTCTGGAAACTTGAGGTACCCTTTGCAATGCCGGCGCTTGTCTGGAACATGATGATGTCAATGTCGGCCGGCTGGTTTTTTGTCGTGGCGTCCGAAGCCATCAGTGTTGGCAGTACGACAGTTATGCTGCCGGGTATCGGTTCCTATATTGCACTGGCAATTGATCAGCGTGATCTTGGCGCGATCGGCCGGGCAATTGCGATCATGCTGATCGTAATCCTGATTTACGATCAGCTTCTGTTTCGGCCGCTTGTAGCCTGGGTGGATCATTTTCGTTTTGAGCAGGAAACGGACAGAGTATCACCACATTCCTGGGTGCTGACAGCGTTGCGCCGGTCACGCTGGGTAGCGTTTGCTGTTGCGCCTCTCGCCAGGATGTGGCAATGGACTTACCAGGCGTCCCGGGAGCCGGTTCAGGTAGCGGTCCATATCCGGGATGATATGAGATCGGATGGGGCTTCATGGCTCGACTGGCTGTGGTATGGAGTAATTATCCTCTTTTGCATGGGTGCCGCATGGAAGGTCGCCACTTTTATTTTGCAGAGCGTAATGCCGGGAGAGATCGGGGAAGCCATTGCGCTCGGCCTGGCGACTATGGTACGGGTTTTTGTGCTGATTGCGGTTGCCAGTATCATCTGGGTGCCTGTCGGTGTGTGGATTGGATTACGTCCGGGGGTGGCGCGCATTACCCAGCCAATTGCCCAATTTATGGCGGCATTCCCTGCCAATCTGCTGTTTCCACTGGTGGTATCAGGTGTGGTGGCATTGCGGCTCAATCCGGATATCTGGCTGAGTCCGCTGATGATCCTGGGCACGCAGTGGTATATCCTGTTTAACGTGATTGCAGGCGCTTCAACCATTCCATGTGAGTTGCGTGATATCGGAACCAATCTTGGTGTTCGGGGCTGGTTGTGGTGGCGGCGTATCGCGCTGCCTGCAGTATTTCCCTTTTATATGACAGGTGCGATTACCGCGTCCGGCGGATCGTGGAATGCCAGTATCGTCGCAGAAATGGTTAACTGGGGCAGTGCCACGCTAAAAGCATATGGCCTGGGTGCATACATTACTGAGGCGACTGCAGCGGGTGATTTCCATCGTATTGTGCTTGGGATCACGGTCATGAGTATGTTTGTTGTCGTCATCAATCGCCTGTTCTGGCGCCCGCTCTACGCACTGGCCGAGCGCAAGTTCCGTCTGGACTGAAAGGAGGGTTTTATCGACACGAATCCATTGCTGGTTATCCGAAGGATTCATAAATCATTTCGCAAACCGGATGGCAGTGAGCTGCTTGTACTTGATGGAATCAATCTCACCTTGAATAAGGGGGAAATCATTGGCTTGCTGGGGCGTTCCGGTTCAGGTAAATCCACTTTGCTGAGATTGATAGCCGGGCTTGCACCGCCATCAGCCGGTTCCATTATTTATCTTGGCAATGAGGTAACAGCACCGCCACCGGGTATCGCCATGGTATTTCAGGGATTTGCGCTGTTTCCCTGGCTGACTGTGCTGGAAAATGTGCAACTGGGTCTGGAGGCGCTGGGACTGCCAGTCAGCGAGCTGCGCCAGCGGGCAATCAAAGCGATTGATCTGATTGGGCTCGATGGGTTTGAATCAGCCTATCCGCGTGAATTGTCGGGTGGTATGCGGCAACGTGTCGGCTTTGCACGCGCACTGGTTGTTCACCCCAATATCCTGCTGATGGATGAACCTTTTTCAGCGCTTGACGTGCTGACAGCGGAAACGCTGCGCACTGATTTTCTTGATCTCTGGTCAGAAGGCCAGCTTCCCATCAAGGGTGTGATTCTTGTTACCCACAATATTGAGGAAGCAGTGCTGATGTGTGATCGTATTTTTATATTTGGCAGCAATCCCGGCCGGATTATCAATGAGATCAGGGTTGAACTGCCGCACCCGCGTGCGCGCCTTGATCCTGCCTTCCGTGATCTGGTCGAACGTATTTATGTGGAAATGACAACCCAGTCTGTTTCAGCGCCAGTGGGCAGGCGAACCGAGAATTTTCCAGGTACAGGAATCGGAACCATCTTGCCTCATGTATCTTCGAACTCACTCTCCGGTCTGATTGAAGCCGTGGCAGCCCCGCCTTACAATGGTGAGGCTGATTTGCCTGTAATTGCCTCTTCTTTGCATATGGAGATTGATGAGCTGTTTCCGGTGGCGGAAACATTGCAGATGCTGCGTTTTGCCGAAGTGGCCGGAGGGGATATCAAGCTGACTGCAGAAGGGCGGCAGTTTGCTGATTTTGGTACCGATCAGCGTAAACGCCTGTTTGCCTGGCATCTGCTGACTTATGTCGCGCTGGCGGCACACATCCGGCGTGTGCTGGATGAGCGGCCAACCCATCAGGCGCCCTGGAGCCGGTTTTCAGGCGAACTGGAAGATTACATGCCACCGGCTGCAGCAGTGCGAACCCTGCGGACCATCATCACCCTGGGGCGTTATGCGGAAATCTTCTCATACGATGATGAAAAGCATATCTTCAGCCTGGATAATCCTTGAGGAGGCATCTAATAGTTAAACCTGTAATTATGAAACGCCTGGCAAAGCTGCGTCATAAATTTCATAGCGTAACCCGGCGTTCATTATTTTCCGGGAACGAATACTCCATGTGGCGAGCCGTTGAGCGAGCAATTTCTTCCCCAAAAAAATCAGCAACAACCCGCAATGCCATATCAATACCTGCAGAAATCCCTGCCGAAGTAATGATCCTGCCAGCCTTCACTACGTGAGCCGTTGTATCTACCATAACCCTGGGAAAAAGCGCCTGCATCATTTGCAGAGAACGCCAATGTGTTGTGGCATGAAGACCATCAAGCAGGCCGGCGTTTCCAAGAATTAACGCTCCTGTACACACGGAAGCCAATATTTCGACATTGGGAGCGCGGGAATGTACAAACGACAGCATGGCTTCGTTGTGCATTTCCTTGCGAGTACCCCATCCTCCTGGAATTACCAGAATATCGAGCGGCGGGCAATTATCAAAGGTGAAATCGGGAATGACCTTCATGCCTCCCGTGGTGGTGACCGGCTGATGAAATTCCGAAACCAGAAAAACTTCAAAGGGTGAAGGTTCTTCGTGGCGCCGATTTTCATCGAGGCGAGTGGCGGAAAAAACCTCGAAAGGGCCGCAGAAATCGAGAACCTCAATCTCTTCAAAAATAATAATGCCAAGCTGCTTGCGATGCATGGAGAAGCCTCGTGAAATCTGATGCTTGAACGAACTGTTGGCCATGCTCCGGTTGAGTGTCGGGTTAGGCCTGATTTTCAGAGAACCAGGTCATCACCTCAATAACATTTTTATCTGGTGGAAAAACAGGGTAAAAACATTTTTTAATTACGCCGTCTTGAGTAATAAGCGTTAATCTTTTCAGCAATTTTAAGCCTTCAACTTCAAGCAGAGGCAATTGCAAATCTGAGGAAAAACAATAATCGGCATCGCTTAAAAGCGGATATGGTAACCCTAATCGACTAGCCGCTTCTTTTTGCGTTTCCGGTGTTTGAGTACTTATGCCGTAAATGCCTACGCCATTACGGTTGAATTCAGCGTGATTTTCACGATATGAACATACCTGTGGCGTACACCCGGCAGCACCGGGAATTTGAACCCAGCCTTCCGGAATGGCGAATCCCGGGCGACCTGTCATCGGATAGCAGAAAATCACATTCCAGCCAGACAAGCGGGACAGATTGATTTCCTGATCATTGGTTGACCATAGGGAAACATCGGACAGCCGCATGTTTTCCAGATGTTCACACGCCCCATCATTTAAGGGAATTGGCAAATCCTCTGGAACAGAATGGAGTACATCAGATGGAGGCTGAATATTTGGCACAGTAATTTTCCAGGAAGCCTAACGTGTAAGTTCAGGAGCGCGAAGCCGGCTTACCGGCGGAGCGGCCCTCTGGGAGTTCCGGCATGGTTTCGTATTTCACCCCGGGCGAGGCAATTGTGTCCCAAGGGGCTTTGGATGCAACAAACAAATCTGTATCACCCAGACTGCTCGATCAGTTGCGTGGCAGGTTGCGTTTAAAGCATTACAGCATAAGGACTGGGGTGCAGTAGGTCCAGTGGGTGCGGCGCTTCATTCTGTTTTATGACAAACAACATCCACAGGGAATGATGGGGGCTGGGGAGGTTGAGGTTTTTTTGGCACATCTTGCTGTGTTTGGCAGAGTGGCGGCGGCACAAATATGGTACGGATGCGGAATCATGGGAGGCTGCACTGAAGAGTACGCCGCAGTGTACGTCTGACATTATCCTGCATTGCTGTCTGTAATCACACCGCCACCCAGGCAAACTTTACTTTCATATATGACGACTGATTGCCCGGGTGTTACTCCCCATTGGGGTGCTGCAAAGCCAATTTCACAGGCATCTTTCTCGAAACGGGTGATCGCGCAGGGTGCATCTGTTTGACGATAGCGGATTTTAGCTGCATAAACCCAGTTTTGATGCGGGGGTGTGCCGCTGATCCAGGAAAGATCTGCAGCCATCAGTGATGAACGTAACAGAGCTGCGTGACTGTGCCCCTGCACTACATACAGTACGTTCTTTTCCATATCTTTGCCCGATACGAACC
This sequence comes from Nitrosomonas sp., assembly GCF_020852615.1. Lineage (GTDB taxonomy): Bacteria > Pseudomonadota > Gammaproteobacteria > Burkholderiales > Nitrosomonadaceae > Nitrosomonas. The sequence continues at coordinate 144,430 of NZ_JADZAJ010000009.1, forward strand.
AGGGTTCTTCATTGCCTCCGCGTGTGCCACCAATACCCAGCCCCTGTCTTTGCCCAATGGTGTAATACATCAGTCCCTGATGTGCCCCCACAACGTTGCCATCCGGTGTGTGAATTTCCCCGGGATTGGCGGGCAGATAGCGATTGAGAAATTCACGGAAGGGGCGTTCGCCGATAAAACAAATTCCGGTACTGTCCTTCTTGGCTGAGTTGGGTAATCTGTGTTCACGTGCAATTTTGCGCACTTCCCGCTTGTAGAGATGACCAATGGGAAAAATTGCATGTGACAGTTGCTGTTGATTCAGACGATAGAGAAAATAACTCTGATCTTTGTTGCCATCCTCCCCTTTAAGCAGCTGAAACAGGCCGTCGATTTTCTGTATCTGTGCATAATGACCGGTTGCAATCCAATCAGCACCCAATGTAAGCGCATGATCAAGAAATGCCCTGAACTTGATTTCACTGTTACACAGTACATCCGGGTTGGGTGTACGCCCGGCCTGGTATTCCTGCAGAAACAGGCTGAAAACACGTTCCTGGTATTCAGCTGAAAAATTGACTACTTCCAGCGGGATATCAAGGATATCTGCGACGGAAGCTGCATCGAGAAAATCCTGACGGGATGAGCAATACTCATCGGTATCATCTCCTTCCCAGTTTTTCATGAAAAGCCCCGTCACATCGTAGCCCTGTTGCTTGAGTAACAAAGCTGCAACCGATGAATCCACCCCACCAGACATACCTACAACAACACGCGATTTATTCATTTTGCTAACCGGAAAAATACTATCGGGTAATTTTACCTTGCCGCGAGGCTAAAATAATCCCGTGTGGAAGAGAGGGGCAAGGGGTAGTGCTTTGAGCGAGCAATAAAATGTTTAGTGCTACACTTTCTACCCTGCCAGATCATATCCGGAAATCCTGCCATGCTGCCCAAATATCATCTTGAACTGCTGAGCCCCGCTCGGGATGTGGCCATTGCCAAAGAGGCCATTCTGCACGGTGCTGATGCGGTTTATATTGGCGGGCCCGGTTTTGGGGCACGTCACAATGCTGCCAATTCAGTGCGTGATATTGCAGAGCTGGTGGCATTTGCGCATGTTTTTCATGCCAGAGTGTTTGTCGCGCTGAATACCATTCTGCATGATGATGAACTGGAACCCGCGCGCAAGCTGATTCACGAATTTTATGATGCCGGAGTCGATGCCCTCATCGTGCAGGATATGGGCGTACTGGAGATGGCTATTCCGCCGATTGAGCTGCATGCCAGTACCCAGTGCGATATTCGTCGTCTGGATAAGGCGATCTTTCTGGATCGGGTGGGTTTTTCGCAGATTGTACTGGCACGTGAGCTTACCCTGCGGCAGATCAGGGAAATCAGCGATCACGTCAGTGCCGGTATTGAATTTTTCATCCATGGGGCGCTGTGCGTCGCCTTTTCCGGCCAGTGCAATATCTCGCATGCGCAAACCGGACGCAGCGCCAATCGGGGGGATTGTTCACAAGCCTGTCGTTTGCCTTACACCCTGAAAGATGAACAGGGCCGGGTAGTGGCCTACGATAAACATCTGCTGTCGATGAAAGACAATAACCAGAGTGCCAATCTGCGTGCGCTGGTCGAGGCGGGTGTGCGCTCGTTCAAGATTGAAGGGCGCTATAAGGACATGAGTTATGTGAAAAACATAACTGCTCATTATCGTCAGCTGCTGGATGAAGTTCTGGCCGAGCGCCCTGATCTGGCTCGCGCCTCCAGTGGCTACACGCAGCACTTTTTTGTGCCCGACCCTGATAGAACCTTTCATCGCGGCAGTACCGATTATTTCGTAAACGGGCGTCAACAGGACATCGGCGCTTTCGATTCACCCAAGTTCATTGGCTTGCCCATCGGGGAGATTTTAAGCGTCGGCAAACAGGAGCTGACGGTACAAACGACCAGCGCACTTACCAATGGCGATGGACTGAATACGCTGTATAAACGGGAAATAGTCGGTTTTCGGGTGAACAACGCTTACCTGCTCTGTGATTTTGAACAGGAGGGTCAACACTTCTGGCAATACCGGGTCATCCCGAATGAAATGCCCGCCGAGCTCAGCAAACTGCGCTTGCCACATGCACTTAACCGCAACCTCGATCACAACTGGCAGCAAGCCCTCAGCAAAACTTCAAGTGAGCGCAAAATAAGCGTGAACTGGCAACTGGAGTTGAGTGAACAGGCACTTGCCGCCACTGCCATCAGTGAGGAAGGTATTTGTGCTCAAGCCACCTTACAAGGCCCCTTTGCACTTGCCAGGCAGACCGACAGCAATGCTCAGCACATTCAGGATGCCTTCAGCAAACTGGGTAATACGCCCTATTATGCGGAACAGATTAACCTTGCTGCCAGCCAGGCCTGGTTTGTACCCGGCTCACAGCTGAAAGCCCTGCGGCGCGAGATCATCGAACAGCTTACTGCTGCCCGCGTGGCTGCTCACTCCAAAGGCGGCCGCAAAGCTGTTCATGAGCCTGCGCCCGTCTATCCGGACAGGGAATTGACTTTTCTGGCCAATGTTTACAATAAACTGGCGCGCCGCTTTTACAAACGCTACGGTGTGGAACTCATTGCCCCCGCTTTTGAAGCGCATCAGGAAAGCGGTGAAGTGCCGGTCATGGTCACCAAACACTGCCTGCGCTTTTCGTTCAACCTGTGCCCCAAACAGATAAAAAATGAGCTGGATCTGAAGGGCAATGCCCGGCCCATGCAGCTGCTGCATGGCGATGAAACCATTACCCTGAAATTTGACTGCAAAGCCTGCGAGATGCACGTTATGGGTTCCATCAAACCACATATTTTCAACAGTCCTCAATCGGGCAGCGTAGCCAGCGGCACGGGTTACTATGACCTGGCAGATCTGATGAAAAATGGTAAGAATTGAGATGATTTCTCATTTATCGTGATTGCGGGCAGAGATAGAAGAACACGCACCTCGGTTAAGAATAGCTTATCCAAAACAGCCTGGCTGCGCTCGTAAAAACGAAACCGTAGTCATAGTCGCCCACTGCCTTTTCCTCATTGCGTACCAGGATCGCATCTTGTTTCCACGAGATTACAGGTGTGGGCAGGTCTCTGGTACGCCCCCCGGTCATGAAGGTATGGAGTGTTTTTTGGCGCGATTGCGGGTTTATTGTGAGAGTGGTTATCTTGACTAAGGGATGCTGAGGAAGTAGTCTTGTTGGCTAAGTATGATGGGAGAGAGGATAGCTGGCTGCCTGTGAGGGGTTGGGTGGCGGGTTAT
>NZ_JADZAJ010000010.1 GCF_020852615.1 Nitrosomonas sp.
AGGCTGGAACGAAGATTGCGGAAATACTGTATTTCCCTCCCAAGTATTGAAAAAGAGGAAAAACCCAGTAACCCATGTACGAAAACAATCGCCCCGTTATCTGAACTGCTCATCACATCTCCCTATCACCACATTATCCTAAAAACCCCGGCTGACCGCCTGTTTGCTGCCTTAACATCATGACAGTTTTCAACTTTATTTCCATTTTTGTATTCACCTCTCTGGTGAGTTCGCTACGGCAGGATTGCACCTTTTTCCGGGCATATGGTTGCGTTGCGATTTTCCTTGGAAGGGACGACCATTCCGCGCTGTTGCGCCTTGCCCTGCATCCGGGAAAAGGCACACTCCTGCTCGCCCAGCTGAGGTTTTTAGAATTATCTGACAGACGCAAACCGTGGCAGAAATACCCCGTTAGCATCTGATTGACAGCTTGCCGGACTGGCATGAGCAGAATCTGCAACCTTCCCGGTTGTCTTTTTCGGCGTGTTCCATGTGTTTTTTGTGGGAGAATCCGGATGTGTGTGCCTGGATTTTTTCTTTTATCTGGATAAATAGTGCTATTGCAGGAATTTTCAGAAGTGCCAATGTTAATTGCAATTGGGTCGTTTATATTGATACTGCTGCTGGTTTTGCCCGAAAAATTAAAAAGATATTTAATCAAATCACTTTGGATAATTTTTGTGGCATCCATATCTGCAATCGTGATAATCAGATTCCTGACTTATTTTTTTAGAGTGCTGTGAATATGGTTTTTGTCACGATTACCCCGGTTGTAATGTTTGACATACCGTAAACAGGTTTGCTGTACACCTGCATCAGATCATTTTCATGAATACTTTGGAACGTCGCTGGTAGTTGTAGAGGCTTTGTTTGAGCTGGGGCAGCTGATCGGGTGTGGTTTCTGAAAAGCCGCGTTCGACAAACCAGTGAGCGGTGCGGGTGGTAAGGACGAACAGGCGGCGGTAGCCCTGTTTTTCAGCCTGATCTTCAAGGTGGTCGATGAGTATGCGGCCGATACCGGCTTTGCGATGATCCGGATGGACTGCAAGGCAGGCGAGTTCGCAGGCATTGTCGTCCGGGAAAGGATAGAGCGCCGCGCAGGCGATAATCATGTTGTCGTGCTCGATTACGGTGAAGCGCTCGATTTCCATTTCCAGCAGTTCCCGGTTGCGCCGTACCAGGATGCCTGCATTTTCCAGAGGTTCGATCAGTTGCAGGATGGCGCCGATATCTTCGATTCCGGCCTGGCGGATGATTTGCAGCGAATCACGCGTGATCATGCTGCCAATACCGCCATGAGTGAACAGTTCCAGCAGCAGCGCACCATCGGTATGACGGCTGACCAGATGAGCACGTTTTACACCTTTTTCACAGGCATGCAGGGCCCACGGCAAATAGATGCGGGTATCCTCATCCGGCTGCCGGTCAATAGCGGTTTCCATGGTGGCAAGCAACACTTTTCCCTGTTTGACAGTGAGCTCCGGCAGTAATGTGGCGCCTGATTCGGTTTGCTGCTGGATGCCCGGGGTATTCACCAGAAAAATCAGTTTGTCGGCCTGCAGGGCAATAGCGACTTCAGCAGCAGTATTTTCCAGTGTCAGGTTGAATATTTCTCCTGTTGGCGAATAGCCCAGGGGGGAGATTAGAACAACTGTGCCCTGCCTGAGCTGATCGAGAATGGCGGTGGTGTTGATGCGGCGGACTTCTCCGGTGTATTGCAGATCCACGCCTTCCAGCACACCAACCGGGCGGGCAGTAACAAAGTTGCCGCTGGCTACCCGTATGGCGGCATTGGCCATGGGGGAATTAGGCAGACCCATCGACAGCAGGGCTTCAATTTCTACCCGGACTTTGCCCACCGCTTCTTTTACACATTGCAGCGTGGCGGCATCCGTTACCCGCATGTCCTGCACATAGCTTGTTTCCAGCTGATCTGCCTGCAACCGGGATTCAATCTGTGGACGTGCGCCGTGTACCAGCACCAGCCGAATGCCGAGGCTGGCGAGCAGATTAAAATCCTGCACCAGTTCAATGAATTTTCCATCTTCGACAACCTCACCTCCAAAGGCGATAACAAAAATTTTTCCGCGACTGGTGTGGATATGAGGCGTAACGGAGCGAAACCAGGTGACAAATTCGGTATCCGATTTCATGGCTGATCAGAATGTTGGAGAGGTTATCAATAATCGCCCCAGAGTGTCTGGGCGGCGGCGATGGCAGCCAGTGCTGCACTTTCTGTACGCAGGATGCGGCTGCCGAGACGAACAGGTATGAATCCGGCGTAACAGGCGGCATCGGTTTCCTCCCCGGCAAATCCGCCTTCCGGTCCCGTCAGAAAAGTGACATATTCTCCGGATCCGGGAGGGGATAGTTTGGCCAGACGCTGGCTGGCGGTTGGGGAGAACATGATGTGATGTCCGGCCAGGCTGCCGTGCTGCTGCTTCCGTGCCAGCTTCTGTTCCAGCCAGTGTGCCAGGGAGAGGAGTGGTAAAAGCTGCGGGATGGTGTTTCTTCCGCACTGTTCACAGGCGGCAATAATAATCTTATGCCAGTGCTGCCAGCGTTTGCCGGCACGTTCTTCATCCAGTCGGATGAGAGTGCGGCGGGTGATCAGGGGTTGTATGCGGGTGACACCCTGTTCAACCGCTTTCTGGATGATCCAATCCATTTTTTCATTGATGCAGATTGCCTGTGCCAGTTCGATCTTAAGCGGGGATTCACGTTCGACCGGCAGATGACTTTCAATCTGTACCTGGCAGCCGGATTTGCTGGCCTGCGCGAGGTGGCCGGAGAACTCGCCACCGGTTCCATCAAATAAAATGACACCATCACCCTGCTTCAGCCGAAGTACCTGAACTGCATGATGGCTGGTATCACTGCCCAGCGTAATCTGTTCGCTGTTGCGGATGGGTGCGGGATGAAAAAAACGTGCTGTCATCGTTGTTGTACGGGTAACTGAATGGCCGGGAAACGGGAGGGTCAAAATTTTTCTATGATAGTATAGATAAAAGAAAAATCGATAAATTAAAAGGAGCGGCAGCATGGCGAGTCTTGAAACACCAGTCTGTGATTTTGGCTGGAAGGCAGTGGATTTTGATCTTCCGGGCGTGGATGGTAAACGTTACAACCTGGCATCGGTGAAAGGGGAAAACGGGCTGCTGGTCATGTTCATCTGTAACCATTGCCCCTATGTGAAAGCGATTCGTGACCGGATCATTCGCGATGTTAAGGAGCTGGCCGGGTACGGTATCGGCACCATTGCCATCATGTCCAACGATCCGGCAGATTACCCTGAGGATTCATTTGAAAATATGGTTAAAGTTGCTCGGGAGTATGCTTATCCGTTTCCCTACGTGCAGGATGAAACCCAGCAGATCGCCAAAGCCTATGGAGCGGTCTGTACACCGGATTTTTTTGGTTTCAATAACAGGCTGGAGCTGCAATATCGTGGCCGGATGGATGCTTCCCGCAAAGAGGCGGCACCTGCCGATGCACACCGTGACCTGTTTGAAGCCATGGTTCAGGTAGCAGAAACAGGTCGTGGTCCTGAAGCACAGATCCCGAGTATCGGCTGTTCGATCAAATGGCGGGAAGATTGAGTATGCTGGATCGTGTCATCACGGCAGTAAGGGAAGTAGCACGAGATGAAATCATGTCGCGCTATTTGCAGGTTGAACGGATTTACAAAGCGGATGGCAGTTTTTACACCGAAGCTGACCTGATCGCTCAGGAAAAGCTGCTGGAGCGGCTGCAGGATATTGCTCCGGTTGCAATAATCGGTGAGGAGATGCCGGAAGCAGAGCAGCAGGCGCAATGGGCAGCCGGCCAGGATGGGTTATGGAGTGTCGATCCGATCGACGGTACTTCCAATTTTCTGAACGGACTGCCTTATTTTGCGGTTTCCGTAGCGCTGATGCGAGGCGGCAGAAGTGTGCTGGGTGTTGTCTACAACCCGGCAACGGATGAAATGTTTTATGCCGAGCAGGGAAAGGGAGCTTTTCTGAACGGAAAGCCATTACCTTTTTCCAGACGGAAAATCCCGCTGAACAAAGCAATTGCCAACGTCGATTTCAAGCGACTGGATCGCAGGCTGGCAGTGGACATTGTGGCAAAGCCTCCCTATTCATCCCAGCGCAATTACGGCACCTGCACGCTGGAGTGGTGTTATACCGCTGCGGGGTATTTTGACCTGTATCTGCACGGTGGCCAGAAACCGTGGGATTATGCCGCCGGTTGCCTGATTCTGGAAGAAGCCGGAGGGCACCGGTGCACGTTTGAAGAGGATGATTACTGGTCGACCAACCCCTGGCGCCGTTCGGTGATTGGCGGGCTGGATGCAGATCTGTTCGCAATGTGGCGTGACTGGATCAGGTCACGTATGGAAAACGTAGACAGCCTTCGCTGATGATCCCGTAAAACAGGATTCCTGAACAGAATTGTCACGGCCACGGTTTCTTTTCCGTATCCGGCCCGGCATCCTGCTTAACATCCGGCAGCTGAGGCAGCCAGTGTCCACCTATCGCCTGAATCAGTGCAACAGCTGCCGCCTGCTGGTTGATTACCGCCTGAATTTGTGTTTGCCGGGTGTTCAGTGCGGCAGTCTGTGCGGTAACCACCTGGGAATAATCGACAATTCCGCTTAGATACTGATTACTGATAATGGCTTCAGCACGGGATGCCGCTTCGGCTGCCTCTGTCTGACTGCGCGTTACATCAGCTAACACCTGTGTCGCAGCGAGGTTGTCCTCAACCTGCTGAAAAGCGGTAAGTACGGTTTGCCGGTAAGTTGCGACAGTCTGATCAAATTGTGCATGTGCCTGCAGCACTTGTCCCCGGCGTGCACCGAAGTCGAGCAGTGTTTCAACGCCACTCAGACCAAAAGACCAGAGACCGGTCGAAGCCTTGAAAAGTTGCTCCATTACGCTGGTACTCGTTCTTACACCTGCCGTCAGCGTGATTTGCGGAAAATAGGCGGCACGCTGAATGCCGATATTGGCGTTGGCAGCGGCGACCCGGCGCTCGGAGGCGGCAATGTCAGGGCGGCGCTGCAGGAGTGTGGCTGGCAGTGTGGCCGGCACATCCGGTACAACCGGATTCCAGGCGACAGGTGCCAGAGTGAAGGTTGAGGGATTGTCTCCGACCAGTACCGCAATCGCGTGTTCCAGCACGGCGCGCTGACGATCGAGATCCTGCCGCGAAGCAATTGCACTGTTAAGTGTGGTTTGTGCCTGAAAAACATCGGAACGGGCAACCGTACCCGCTTCATATTTGTTGGTGGCAATGGTGAGTGCACGCTGATAATCGTGAATGATCCGGTCGAGCAGATCGCGCCGCGCATCAATGCCACGCAGCTGAATATAGTTGGTGGCCAGCTCTCCCTGCGCAGACAGGGCAGCGTTGGCCAGATCCCCCACGCTGGCAGCTTCCCCCGCTTCTGCCTGTGATACGGCATTACTCAGTTTTCCCCAGAGATCCGGTTCCCAGCTTGCCCCAATACCAAACATAAAATTGGATGAGGCGGAAAGGGCTCCCCCGGCGCCTGAAACAAACGAGCCGCTGCCGGATGTTCTATTTTCAAAGGGAATGGAACGGGACCGGTTGCCGGACAGGTTAACCAAAGGAAACAGTGAAGCCCGCTGGGTAATGACGAGTGCCCGCGCCGCCTGGTACGCGGCCCGATAGGATGCGACGTTCTGGTTGGTGATGATGACCCTGGCTTCCAGTTCATTGAGTACGGGATCATTGAAAAGTATCCACCATTCCCCGCGTGCGACAGCATCGGACGGCTCTGCTGCCACCCATCCCGGTGCTTCTTTATAGTTCGGCGGGAGCGTGATTGCCGGAGGGTGGTATTTCGGAGCCAGGTTGCAGCCGGTAAGGAGCAGAACGAACAGGGACAGGGCTGGTTTCATGAAGAGATTCATTATTAAAGGGGCGCTGGTGTATCACCGTGCCGGGTGAGCTGTTGTTCGTGAGCGCCACGCCGGCGGAAGCGGTCAAGTGCAAGGTAAACGACGGGCGTGGTTACCAGTGTCAGGATCTGGCTGGCGACAAGCCCGCCGAAAATGGCAATGCCCAGCGGCCTGCGGAGTTCCGCGCCATCACCAAAACCGAGGGCGAGCGGTAGTGCGCCCAGTGCTGCCGCCAGTGTTGTCATCAGGATCGGACGAAAGCGCAGCAGGGATGCTTCACGTACGGCTGCAAGCGGGCTTAGCCCGCTGCGTTCTGCTTCCAGCGCAAAGTCGATAATCAGGATCGCGTTCTTTTTTACGATTCCGATGAGCAGAATGATACCGATGAGGGCAATGATGTCGAACTGCCCGCCGGTTGCCATCAGCGCGATCATGGCACCGACTCCGGCCGAGGGCAGGGTGGAAAGTGTGGTAAGCGGATGGATCAGGCTTTCGTACAGTATGCCCAGCACGATGTAAATGGTGATCAGTGCGGCCAGGATCAGGAGCGGCATACTGGCCGTTGTTTCCTCAAAAACCCTGGCGGTTCCGCTGAATCCCCCGTGCACGGTGGCAGGCAGAGCCAGACTCGCCCGGACTTCTTCAATCGTACTGGCCGCGGCACCCAGTGATCCTCCCGGAGGCAGGTTGAAAGAAAGCGTGGCTGAAGGTTCTCCGTCGGAATGGCTGACGGAGGTGCTGGCCGGGCCGGTCGACCAGTGGGCGACAGCGGAGAGCGGAATCATGGTGCGGGCCGATGTGCTGACCGCATTGCCGAAAGCGGTAGCGGAGCCGCCACTGGCAGTGCCGCCTGTACTGGCGAAGGGAGCTGCCTCACCTGCTGTTGTCACTGGCAGGTAGATATTGTCGAGCGCTTCTGGTGAACTTCTGAATGGATCCGGGATTTCCATCACGATATGGTACTGGTTAAGCCCTGAATAGATGTTGGCAACCTGCCGTTGTCCAAAGGCGTTGTATAAAGCCGCATCGACAGATTGCATTGAAACTCCCAGGCGGGCGGCGGTATTCCGGTTGACTTCCACGAAAACGCTGGCGCCTGCATCCAGCTGGTCAATATCGACATCAACCAGTGTATCGCTACGCTGTTTCAGTGCTTCTACCAGTTTCTGCCCGGAGGTTCTGAGCGTCTCGGAATCCACCGCTTTCAGGACATACTGATAGGTGCCGGTCGTCTGACGCCCTCCAACCCGAAGATCCTGAGTCGGATTGAGGAAAAGGCTGATCCCTTCGACCTGACTCAGTTTGGGGCGAAGACGGGCAATCACGACCGGGGCTGGTGGACGCTGCAATCTGGGTTTAAGGGTCACATAAAGAAAACCGCCACCTGCGCGTCCTCCTCCTGAGACAGCAATAACGGCTGTCACCGCCGGGTCATCTTTTACGATATTGGCAACTTGCGTCAGTTTGTCCTGCAGAGCGTTAAAAGAAATACTTTGATCGACACGCACTCCCCCCATGATGCCTCCCGTATCCTGCCCCGGGAAAAAGCCCTTGGGTGCAATGATAATAAGATAAACATTGAGTACCACTGCACCGGCCAGCAGCATCAGTACTGTCTTGCGGTGGGCAAGTGCCCAGTCAAGGACTCGCTCATACCAGGCCTGCATCCGGTCAAAGCTGCGCTGTGCCAGGCGCATGATTTTTCCCTGATCCGCTTCTTTGCCCAGGCAGCGTGCAGCCAGCATGGGGGTGGTGGTGAGCGAAACGACCAGGCTGATGACGACTGCCACGGTCATGGTGAGCGAGAATTCCCTGAATAATCGTCCCACCAGTCCCCCCATGAAAATGAGTGGAACGAACACCGCAATCAGGCTGAGTGAAATGGACAGGACGGTGAAGCCGACTTCACGTGCGCCAGCCAGTGCAGCCTGGAAGGGTGCCACTCCCTTTTCGATGTGGCGGCTGATGTTTTCCACCACCACGATGGCATCATCCACGACAAAACCGGTAGCAATGGTGAGTGCCATTAATGACAGGTTATCAAGCGAAAAATCAGCGAGGTACATCACGGCAAAGGTACCAAGCAGTGAGGTAATCACAGCAGCTGCCGGAATCAGTGTGGCGCGCCAGCTTCTGAGAAACAGGCTGACCACCAGCACGACAAGGAGGGTGGCGATCAGCAGTGTTATTTCGACTTCATGCAGCGATGAACGGATGGTGAGGGTGCGATCCGAGACAATGTCCAGATGGATATCAGGGGGGATGGTGGCGCGCAGGGCAGGAATTTGCGCTTTGAGTGCATCCACCACCTGGACAATGTTTGCTCCCGGCTGACGCCGGATCAGAACGGGTATCGCTTTACTGCCGTTATACAGGCCCATGGTGTAAATATCTTCAGGGCCGTCATTTACCTCGGCGATATCGGACAGACGGATTGCTGCACCATTTCGCCAGGCGATAACGATATCGCGATAGTCGGCGGCATGCAGTCCGGGCTGATTCAGGTAAACCTGCCAGCTCAGATCGCCGGAATCAACCACGCCGCGCGGGCGGTTGGCGCTTTCAGACTGGAGGGCGGTACGAACATCTTCCAGAGCGATACCATAACGGGAAAGTGCCAGCGGATTAACTTCCACCCGTACTGAAGGTAAGGCGGCGCCACCCAGCTCGACATTACCCACGCCCTGTACCTGCAGCAGCCTTTGCTGAACGACAGTTGAAACCTGATCATAGATTTCAGACGGACTGCGCGTGGGCGAGGAGAGGACGAGAATCAGGATTGGTGATTCGGCCGGGTTGAGCTTACGGTAACTGGGGTTGGTTCTGAGTGTGGCGGGCAGATCAGCACGTGAAGCGCTGATTGCTGCCTGGACATCGCGTGCGGCCCCGTCAATATCGCGAGACAGATCGAACTGAAGTGTGATCTGCGTTGCGCCGGTTACGGAGCTGGAGGTCATTTCACTTACCCCGGCGATCAGACCCAGATGGCGCTCCAGAGGGGAAGCCACACTCGATGCCATGGTGGATGGACTGGCGCCGGGAAGATTGGCCTGCACCATGATTGTTGGGAAATCAACCTGTGGCAGTGCTGCCACCGGCAGCTTGAAGAATGCGCTGATTCCGGCCAGTATCAGGCCGATGGTGAGCAGAATGGTACCTACCGGCCGGCGGATGAAAGGAGCGGAGATATTCACGGTGTGTCATCCCGGACAGGTACGCGATTCATCTGCTGTCTGCGTTCTTTCCAGTTTTCCAGTGCAAGAAAAATAACAGGTGTGGTGAACAGGGTCAGTATCTGACTGAGCAGCAGGCCGCCGCCGATGGCGATTCCGAGCGGCTGGCGCAGCTCATGTCCTGTCCCGCCACCAAAAATCAGCGGCAGGGCGGCAAACAGGGCGGCAAAGGTGGTCATCATGATCGGGCGGAAACGCAGCAGTGCAGCCTGACGAATGGCATGATGGCTGTCGGCCTGTTCATGACGCATGGCATCAAGCGCAAAATCAATCATCATAATCGCGTTCTTTTTCACGATGCCGATCAGCAATACGATGCCGATGATCCCGATAACGCCCAGCCCGGATCCCGTCAGCCACAGGCCCAGCAGTGCGCCGATTCCCGCCGGGGGCAGGGTGGACAGGATCGTCACCGGATGGATGAAGCTTTCATACAGGACGCCCAGCACGATATAGACGACACCGATGGCTGCCAGAATCAGCCACAACTCGTTACCCAGTGAGGATTTGAATGCGCTCGCCGCTCCGGTGAAGCGGGTGGTCAGTGCAACGGGAATGCCGATCGTCTGTTCCGCCTGTTCGATGGCTTCGACGGCGTTTTCCAGTGAAATGCCGGGGGCGGGATCAAAACCGATAGTGACTGCCGGAAACTGATCTTCCCGCGGGATAACCAGGGGTACCGCACCTGTACGAATCGTGGCAAGAGTGGACAGAGGGACGCTGGTTCCGTCAGGCAGCGGAATCTGCAGCATTCCCAGTGACTGCGGATCGGCAATGAGCCCCGGCATCGCTTCCAGTATGACGCGATTCTGGCTTGACTGGGTATAGATGGTGGAAATGATCCTCTGACCGAAAGCATCATACAGTGCGTTGTCGATGGCAAGCACACTGAGGCCCAGCCGGCCGGCGGTATCACGATTGATGTCAACGGTGACAGAGCGCCCTCCCGAGAAAATATTGGAAGTAATGTTATGCAGGCGAGGGTCTTGTTTCAGCGCTGTGGCCAGTTTCTCTCCCCATTGGATGACTTGTGCCTCGTCAGCACCCTGCAGGGAGAACCGGTAGGCATTGATTCCGGTAGAGGTGTCGATGGTCAGGTCCTGTACGGGGCGGAAATGGGCCTGCATACCGGCGATATTGGCGGTTGCCTGTTCGAGGCTGGCCAGTACCGAGGGCAGATCGGCACGATCTCTGTGTGGTTTGAGGTTAACGAGCATTCGCCCCTGGGAGAGTGCCGGATTCTGTCCATCCACTCCGATTGCGGAGCTGAGGCTGGTAACAGCAGGATCGGCCAGTATGACGTGAGCCACCTGCTGCTGGAGTTCTGCCATACGCTGGTAACCAATATCCTGCCTGGCGGAAGTGGTGACGGCAATCTGCCCTGTGTCCTGTTCCGGGAACAGGTTCTTGGGAACAAACAGATAGAGCAGGATGGTGACGACCAGGGTGACGGTAAACACCAGCAATGTCAGCGTGCGGTGCGCCATTACCCGGTCAAGTGCCGTGGCGTATTGGTTTGTTAGCCATTCAAACCACCGGTGGGTCAGCTCCACAATACGGTGCCCGCGTTCTTCTTCGCGGGAATGCAGCCAGCGGGCGGACAGCATGGGCACCAGTGTCAGTGCAATGACTGCAGACAGCAGGATGGTTACCGCCAGTGTGACGGCGAATTCACGAAACAGGCGGCCAACCACATCTCCCATGAAAAGCAGCGGAATCAGCACGGCTATCAGGCTGATGGTGAGCGAGATGATGGTGAAACCGATTTCACCTGCACCTTTCAGCGCGGCTTCGAATGGTCGCATTCCGTTTTCGATGTGGCGGGCAATGTTCTCCAGTACGACGATGGCATCATCCACCACAAAACCGGAAGCGATGGTGAGTGCCATCAGTGTCAGGTTGTTGACGGAAAAACCGAGAAAATACATGGCGACAAAGGCGCCGATCAGGGAAAGCGGTACGGCAACACTGGCAATAACGGTTGCGCGCACGGATCCCAGGAACAGGAAAATAACGAGTGTGACGAGAAAAACAGCTACCACCAGCTCAAACTGTACATCTTTCACCGATGCCCGGATGCCGGCAGTCCGGTCGGCCAGCAGGGTGACATGCACATCAGCAGGTAACTGTGCTTCGAGACCGTGTAAAACGGTTTTGATCGTATCGACCGTGGCAATAACATTGGCGCCCGGCTGCCGCTGTACATCGAGAATCACGGCTGGCACACCATTCATCCAGGTTGTCAGACGAACATTCTCGGTTGCCTGGACTACACTGGCGACATCACTCAGGCGGACTGGCGCACCATTGGTAAAACCGATGACCAGATTGCGATAGCTGTCGATATCTGTCAGCTGGTCATTGGCGTCAATGGTCCAGCTTCTGCTGTCACTGTTGAGATTGCCTTTGGCGGCATTCACGTTGGCATTGCTGATCGTGGTTCTCAGCATTTCGAGTGACAGACCCCGTGCCGCCAGCGCGGCGATATTGGCCTGGATACGCACGGCCGGTCTTTGTCCGGCAATCATGGAAACCAGTCCGACACCGGAAACCTGTGCAATTTTGTTGGAGAACTGCCGCTCGATGATTCCCTGCACTTCGCCCGGCGGCCGTGTATCCGATGTAATGCCGAGACTCAGGATTGGCGCATCGGCAGGGTTAACCTTTGCGTAAACGGGGGGCGTGGGAAGTGCAGCCGGGAGTAATGTGCCCGCTACGTTGATCGCTGCCTGAACTTCCTGCTCAGCAATGTCGAGTGCGAGATCGAGACGGAACTGCAGGGTAATGACCGATGCACCGGAAGACGAAGCAGAGGTCATGCGCACGAGGCCGGGCATTTGCCCGAACTGCCTTTCCAGTGGCGAAGTAACGGTCAGTGCCATGACATCCGGGCTTGCTCCCGGATAAAGGGTGGTAACCTGGATTGTCGGAAAATCGACCTCGGGCAGGGAAGACAGGGGGAGAAACCGGTAGGCGATGAGGCCGCCCAGCAGCAGCGTAATCATCAGCAGGGTGGTTGCAACCGGGCGAAAGATGAAAAGGCGTGATGGCCCGCCGGGCAGGGTGACGGCTGCTTCTCCAGTATCACCGTTCATGAATGCCGATCCGTGGATTCTGTCTGATGATGGCCGCCTTCATGCGTTTTATTGCCGTGCTGATTTTTATCTCCCGTCAGGCGGACGGGGGAGCCGTCTTCAAGTCCGTCTGCGCCATCGGTGACAACGATTGCACCGGCGGCCAGACCGGATGTGACAGCAATCCGTTCGTCGGCACTCGGGCCGGTTGTGACCGGTGTCAGCTTAACGGTGTTATCCGGCTGGACAACAAAGACAAAATCGCCCGGTACCCCATGCCGGACAGCGCTGACGGGGACAGTAACAGTATCGTGCAATGTGGTGACAAGCAGCGAGATATTGACGAACTGCCCCGGGAAAAGGGTGTTGTCGCCATTGTCGAAACGTGCTTTGGCCCGAACAGTTCCGGTTGTGGTATCAACCTGGTTGTTGAAGGTCAGGAAATGTCCCTCGGCCAGTATCCTGCTGTCGTTCTGATCCAGCGCCTGTACAGACAGCCCTTCTCCGCTTCCGGCCTGATGGCCGATCATGGAAAGCTGGGTTTGCGGCAGAAAAAAACTGACATCAATCGGATTGAGCTGTGTGACGACGACAATGCCGTTGACATCTGACGGAGTCAGATAATTGCCGATATCCACCTGACGAATACCGGCACGACCGTCGATGGGAGATTTGATCGCGGTATAGTCCAGATTGAGCTCGGCCGTGCCTATGGCTGCCCGGTCGGCCGCCACTGTTCCGATCAGCTGGCGTACCAGTGCGCGCTGGGTATCTACCTGCTGGCTGGCGATGGAATCCTGACGCAGCAATGTTTCATAACGTTTGAGGTCGAGTCTGGCAACAGCAAGCTGGGCCTCGTCGCGCGCCAGATTGGCTCTGGCCTGCGCCAGTGCCAGCCGGTAGGGGCGCGGATCTATCTGTGCAAGCATTTGTCCGGCCCGTACCATCTGGCCTTCCTGAAACAGCAGCTTGAACAGCACGCCGGAGAGCTGCGGGCGAACCGTTGCCGTGACCAGTGGCTGCACTGTACCCAGTGCCGTGACTGTCACGGGCATATCGGCATGGACGGCGGAACTAGTACCCACAGCGGCGGCGGGACGGGTATGCATGCCACCCGTGCTGCGGTTTGCCAGGTGGTATGCCACCGGAGTGATGATTGCCAGCGCCGCAATAATGAGAAGTACATTGCGCAATGAATACTTGCGCTTCCTGTCCGGGCAAGGCTGATCCACCCCGGGAGTAACCTGATTTTCATCTTCCATGGTCATATCGTTTTATTTTCGGGCCGGCAATTTATCTGCAGAATCCGGATTTCCGGAGAAACCGGTAAATCTGCCTCTGTTTTTTGTGTGAACTTCATGAAAAGGAGGCCGGTTGTGAATTGTGGAATCCAGCGGTGTGAGCGGCTGCCTATTTTACATAGTATTGCCTCGCGAAAGCGACAACGACAGGGATCAGCAGTGATGGCGCCAGCAACAGGCGTGGTATCCGCCGGAAGCCATGCATCCCGTAGCCGGGATTGCTACACCGCTGCCGGTAATTCTGTATCAGAGCTTGCGTAATACCGGGAAAAACCGGATAAATGCATTTGTCATCTGATGGCGGATGGTGGACCAACTTATCGTTTGCCGCACCACGCCTGCTCTACGATCAAGTTTTTTCAGGGTTGTTCCGTAGAAGTGAGGGAAATTTATTTTTATGGAGAAAACAACATGGATCTGATTGATCAACTCAAAGAGCTGTCAATTCGTATCAGGAAAATAAAAGATACGATACAAACTGAAGAAGCCACAAAAAATGCATTAATCATGCCGTTCATACAGATACTTGGCTACAACGTATTTGATCCGAATGAAGTGACACCAGAATTAGTGGCCGATGTGGGAATGAAAAAAGGAGAAAAGGTTGATTATGCCATTCTGATGAATGGTAAGCCGATTATGCTTTTTGAGTGCAAGAAAAGTGGAAGTGATCTGAATATTGGCCATGCTTCACAGTTATTCAGATATTTTCATGCGACAGAAGCACGCTTTGGAGTGCTTACAAATGGTATTTCATATCGCTTTTTTACTGATCTGGAACAGACAAATAAGATGGATGAAAAGCCGTTTCTTGAATTCAATATTCTTGACTTCAAGGATCAGTATGTAGAGGAGCTTAAAAAATTTACCAGGCCGGCATTCAATGTTGAGCTGATATTAAATACAGCAAGTGATCTGAAATATACAAGGGCAATCCGTAATGTCCTGGCTGACTGGATGGTTGCTCCGTCTGAAGATTTTGTCAGACTGGCCTGTTCTGAAGTCATTAACGGAAAACGTATCACTCCTGCAATAAGAGAGCAATTTACCCTGATAACCAGGAACGCATTTCAGCAACTTATTTCGGACAAGATTAATGAGAGACTCAAGATGGCCATGGAGCCATCGGAAGAGTTTGGGAAGGACATCACAACCCGGGATCAGGATTCGGACGGGATCATTACAACTGAAGAAGAGTTTGAGGGGTATCGTATTGTTCGTGCAATTCTTCGGGAAACAGTTGATCCGAAGCGAGTGGTTATGCGGGATTCTAAAAGTTACTGCGCGATATTGCTTGATGATAACAACCGAAAACCAATCTGTCGTTTGCGATTCAATAATCCTTCCAGGATGATGCTGGGGTTATTTGCAGGCAAAGAAGAGAAGATTGTGCCCGTAGCAGATCTTTCAGATATTTATCAGTATGCTGATCACTTCAAGAGAGCCATTTTGGTATATGACAAACCGGCTGAATTGTCACTTGAGGAAAGTGTTGCCACATAATCACAACGCATCGTCAGTCTTCATAAAAAGCTGGTTAATTGGTTAATCTCTGGCTGCAAAAGGAGCAGGGTGAGCCCGTCAAATAATGTGTTTCTCCAACTCAATCGTGGTTATTCACCTCTGGTTCAGCCAGCCGGAGCATTGCTAACCGGCTCAAAACAGGGATGTTTCTAAATTGATTTGACAGAGCGGTATTACCGGGTGTTAGCTTACTTCCAGCTATTGATTAAAAGGAGTGAATCTGACATGAATACGATCAACAATCAATTTACCAGGGTGCTCTCCCGTACGTGGTGGTTACTGCTGCTGCGGGGGCTGATCGCCATTGCGTTCGGTATCCTGATCTGGCTTCAGCCGGAGATCTCGATTGTGGCACTGGTGCTGATTTTCGGTGCCTACGTGCTGGTGGATGGTGTCCTCGGAATCTGGACTGCCATTGCGGGGCGCAAGGAGCACGAAGACTGGTGGGTGCTGTTTATCTGGGGGAGCATCGGTGTCGGTATTGGAATTCTTACGTTCCTGGCACCTGGTGTTACCGCACTGGCGCTTCTCTTTTATATTGCCGTCTGGGCAGTGGCCACCGGTGTTCTTGAAATCGTGGCTGCAATTCGCCTGCGAAAAGAGATCAGGGATGAGTGGCTGCTTGTTCTTGGTGGCCTCGTGTCGGTCATATTCGGCATTCTCCTGATGGCACAGCCGGTTGCGGGTGCTCTCGCACTGCTTTGGCTGATTGCGATATATGGCGTCATATTTGGTATTTTTCTCGTAATTCTGGCGTTCAGGGTGCGCAGTTTTGGGAAATCCTGAGCGACTGCAAAACCAAAGCGTCGCGGACGTCAGGCCCGCTGGAAGTTGAAGCCACCCGGATGTCTGGCAACCGTATAGCTTAAAGGGGTGTGCCGATCTTGGGAATCGAAAGACCCCCTGTTGCAATCACCAGCGAAACACAGGTCTGCTCACCCCGGCTGTTTTGAGCCGGTAGCTGTCCATTGATGATTACATCAGAAGAATGAGTCATGAAAACTGACACAGTCAAAATGATAGCCAGATAAACCAGCACCACAGGGCAAGCTGGTACAGCGCAGTTATTCCGGGCTGATGTTATGCCCGGTTGAGGCCGGGGCGATGCGGGTGTGCCGGATAATATATTTCTCCAGCTCAATTGTGTAGAACACGATCAGTCCGGCGGCCAGGACTTTGCTCCATTCCAGCAGTGACAGATCAGTTGAGCCAAAGATGTGTTGCATGGCTGGAAGATGGGTGTAGGCAATCTGCAACAGCATACAGGCAGCAATCGCCAGCAGGATAGAGCGGTTATCAGCCATTCCTCTGATCAGGGTGAGTGGAGCAAAAATATGGCGACTGTTGATCAGGTAGAACATTTCCGCCAGTACGATCGCGTTGACCGAGATCGTTCGCGCCGTGTCAATTGGTGTGCCGTTTTCCAGTTCCCATAGAAACAGGCCAAGCGTGATCACCATCATCAGTACCGAAACCATGAGTACGCGCCAGATAAAAAACCCGGTCAGCAGTGCTTCGCCAGGCGGGCGAGGGCTGCGGCTCATGATATTGTGTTCTGCCGGCTCAAAAGCCAGCGCCAGCCCCAGCGCGCTGGTTGTCGCCATGTTAATCCACAGTATCTGAACGGGTGTAAGTGGCAAAGTGAGTTCAAACAGCATGGCAGCAATGACCACCAGTGCTTCACCGCCGTTGGTTGGCAGGATAAACAGAATAAATTTTTTCAGATTATCGTAAATTGCCCGCCCTTCACGTACAGCATGGGCGATGGTGGCAAAATTATCGTCGGCCAGCACCATATCGGCTGCTTCCCGTGCAGCTTCTGTTCCTTTCAGGCCCATTGCCACCCCTACATCGGCACGCTTGAGGGCGGGGGCATCATTTACTCCATCACCGGTCATTGCTACCACCTGATGGCTGGCCTGCAAAGCCTGAACCAGGCGCAGTTTATGTTCCGGACTGGTACGGGCAAATATATCGACTTCCATAACAATTCCGCGCAGCGCTTCATCATCCATGGCTGCAATTTCTACACCGGTGAGTACGGATCTGTCTTTTCCGATTCCCAGTTGTGCTCCGATGGTTCGTGCGGTTTCTGCGTGATCTCCAGTAATCATTTTGACCTGGATGCCTGCCCGGTGGCATTCCGCTACCGCCTGAACGGCTTCTTTACGGGGTGGATCGATGATGCCAACCAGCGCAAGCAACGTGAAGCCGGTTTGCATGTCACTGATTTTCAGATTATTTCCCTGTGGAGCTGATCGTTTGCAAGCCAGTGCAAGCAGGCGTAATCCCTGAGCTGCCGTGGAATTTGCCTGCCGTTGCCAGTATTCGATATCGAGCGGTTGTTCGTCAGTCTGCTGCAACTGTGTGGTGCACATGGCCAGGATTCGTTCTGGTGCACCTTTGATAAAAATCCAGGGTTCATTTTCACTGTCAAGGTGATAAGTTGCCATAAACGAATGCTGCGATTCAAACGGGATAACATCCCGTCGCGGCCAGGCAGTATTGGCGAGGTGACTGGAGAAACCGGTTTTTTCGCCCAGAACCAGCAGGGCACCCTCGGTAGGATCGCCCTCCACATGCCACTGGCCATGTTCTTTCCGTAACCGGGCGTCATTGCACAGCACTGCGGCACGGATTGCCAGGCTGAGCGCCGGGTAACGGGCCGGATCAATCACTTGTCCGTTGCTGCTGAATTCGCCTGCCGGTGTATAGCCGGCGCCACTGACAGCAAACCGGTCATCAGCGGTGATCGCGCACTGCACCATCATCTCATTGCGTGTCAATGTTCCGGTTTTGTCAGAACAGATGATCGTGACTGATCCCAGTGCCTCCACTGCCGGCAATCGCCGGATGATGGCCTTGTGCCGGGCCATGCGCTGCACACCCAGTGCCAGTATGACGGTCATGATGGCTGGCAGCTCTTCCGGAATCACCGAAGCAATCAGTGCCACTGTCATCATGAACATTTCCGCAGGGGCGTAGTTGCGCCATAAGACACCCAGCAGGAATGTGATAACAGATGCAATCAGTATGAAAACAGCCAGTCTGACGGCGAAACGGTCAATCTGGCGCAGCAGGGGAGTGGACAGGCGTTGCGTGTCTTCCAGCAGACGATTGATTTTGCCCAGCTCGGTTGTGCTGCCGGTTGTTACCACAAAGCCGCTGGCCTGACCGGATACGACCAGTGTGCCGGAATACGCCATATTGAAACGATCCCCCAGTGGGGCATCGGGCAGGGTTGCTTCAACCTGTTTTTTGACCGGCAGGGATTCCCCGGTCAGTGCGGCTTCGTCAACCTGCAGTTCTTTGACCGAAGCCAGGCGTATGTCTGCCGGTACCCGGTCACCGGACACAAGCAGAACCTGATCGCCGGGCACCAGCTCAGCTGCATCGACTTCATGGCGGATACCTTCGCGGATAACAGTTGCGTGAGGTGACAGCATGGCGCGGATTGAATCAAGTGCGGTTTCTGCCTTGCCTTCCTGAATGAAACCGATAATGGCGTTGATGATGACGGCTGCCAGCAGAACACCGGTATCCAGCCAGTGATCCAGGAAAGCCGTGATAACCGCTGCGGCAATCATGATGTACAGCAGGATATTGTGAAACTGCAGCAGCAGGCGCAGCAACGGTCCGCGGCGCTTTGGCGGAATCAGACGGTTTGGCCCGTACCGGGTCAGGCGATTCCCGGCTTCGGCCGCCTGCAGGCCAGCCGGGCCGGTTTGCAGGATCTGTTGAGTTTCTGCCGGGGACAATGCATGCCATTGTGTTTGTTGCAGGATTTCAGCATGCCCGGCCGCAGATGGAGGCGTCATGAATGCAAAAGGTGGATCAGCAGAAAGAACCAGTGTACCTGATCAGGCAGACTGGCAGCATCCGGTTATCAGTATCCCGGCTATCAGTCATTACGCTGCTGAAAATCCAGTTGAGTTTTTTGCAGCGTCAGGTGAAGTTTTTTACGAAACCGTTTCGGAAGATGACCTGATCTACAGCCTTTCCAGCAGAATCTGCCGAATTTCATCATCACTGAGCCTGATCGGATTGGTTTTCATACTGCTGCCCCGGCAGTGAGCAATGATTTTATCGAGATGAGCGGATTGCAGTCCGTAATGCGACAGTCGGGGCAGGGCGAGTGCATCAGTCCACTGTGCCAGCAGATCAGTCAGAGCATTGAAGGCTGTTTCCGGGTTGTTGAAACGGGTTCCGCACAAAATGTCAGCAGCGTGCTGATATTTTGCCAGTGCCGGATTGCCCGGTTCGCGTGCCTGCATACTGCCAATATTGATTCGGGTGGCGGTGGCCACCAGTGTGCCGCAAACCGTGCCATGCGGAATCGGATAGAAAGCGCCGAGTGGAGATGCCAGACCGTGCACTGAACCCAGGCCTGTCTGCGCCAGTGTGATACCGGAAAGCAGGGCGGCGTAAGCCATTTTTTCCCGGTGCTGTGCCAGCTTCCCCTGCTGGTGATACAGCGGGATGAGGGCACTGCGCACAGCCTGCAGTCCGCTGACAGCCAGTGCGTCCGTGAAGGGATTGGCTTTGATGGAAACATAAGATTCCAGCAGTTGTGTCAGCGCATCCATCCCGTTGGCAGCGATAATGCCCGGTGGACAGCCGGTCAGTAAATCCGGGTCAATAATTGCATATTCAGCTACCAGCCTGTCGTGACGGAAGGATTTCTTGAAGCCGTTTTCACCTTGTACGCTGAGCACAGCGTTTTTGGTGGCTTCACTACCTGTGCCGGCCGTCGTCGGTACGGCGATGAATGGTACAGCAGGGCCATGGTAGGGCAATTCCGGGCCGACCCCTTCCAGGTAATCCATCACTGAGCGTTGCACCTGCAGCAACCCGGCTATCGCTTTGGCGGCATCAAGTGCACTCCCGCCACCGATGCCGATGACCGCAGCAAAATCAGCGCGGGCGTAAATTCTGACGAGTCTGTCAATCAGCGCGGGAGAGGGTTCTTCCGCAATGGTGGCGTGTTGCCAGGTGATTTTGCGCTGTTTGAACTGATCGGTCAGAAACGGCCAGTACGTGGTATCAGTAAAGGAGCGTGCACCGGTTACCAGCAAAATATGGCGGCCGTAATTTTCAATAATAGCCGGCAGCTTGCCCAGAACACCGGCACCCAATTCAATACGCGGCAGCCGGGCGATGGAAAATGGTGTCATCAGCTACTTGCCACTGGATATAGACCTTCATATACAACACCTTTGCGTGGTGCTGTCATCCAGTCTGCGACGGTATCGCGCCACATCAGGTAGTGGGCAGTTTTTTTGTGCGCTGCTGCATCCGCTCCGGTTTTATATGCTTCATAAAATACGAACTGAGTGGGGTCATCGACAGACTGCAGAATATCAAAACGGAGATTGCCCGGCTCGCGAATCGAACTTTCATGGTTTTTACGGGAAGCTTCCCTGAACATGGCTATCTTGTCTGCCTGGACGGATACATGAACAATGGTGATATACATGGTGTGGATGACAAAAAATCCGATTGCTTCGGCTGTTCCGGCTGCTCTGATATTGCCCGGGTTTATATTTTCGGCAGGGTTACGCCCTGCTGAAACTGATATTTTCCCTTGCGGTCCCTGTAGGAAGTTTCACACACTTCAGCTGCTTCAAAGAAGATGACCTGCGCCACGCCTTCATTGGCGTAAATTTTGGCGGGCAGCGGGGTGGTATTGGAAAATTCCAGAGTGACGTATCCTTCCCATTCCGGCTCGAATGGTGTGACGTTGACGATAATGCCGCAACGGGCATAGGTGGACTTTCCCAGGCAGATCGTCAGTATGTTGCGCGGGATGCGGAAATACTCAACCGTACGTGCCAGCGCGAAAGAATTGGGCGGGATGATGCAGACGTCACCTTTGACATCGACAAACGAGTTGGAATCAAAGTGTTTCGGGTCAACAATGGTTGAGTTCAGGTTGGTGAACAGCTTGAATTCGTCTGAGCAGCGAATATCGTAGCCATAGCTGGAAGTGCCATAGGAAACGATACTCTTGCCATTTGTCTCCTTGATCTGGTTGGGCTCGAACGGCTCGATCATGTTGTATTCGGCCGCCATTCGGCGAATCCATTTATCTGATTTGATTGACATGCGCTGCCCTAATCGTCTTCCATGATGATCTGTGTAAACACATCCGAATAGTCACGTGCCATATCGGAGATTCTGGCAGCCGCCCGGCGCGCAATGGTGCGGTAAATATCGGCGATCTGTCCATCCGGTTCAGCTACCACGCTGGGTTTACCGGCGTCGGTATGTTCACGGATGCGAATATCGAGCGGTAACGCGCCCAGCAATTCGACGTTGTAGTCGCGGCACATTTTCTCCCCGCCGCCGGTCCCGAAAATGGGTTCGGTATGGCCGCATTTTGAGCAGGTGTGCAGACTCATGTTTTCCACAATGCCCAGAATGGGAATGCCGACTTTTTCAAACATCTTCAGCCCCTTGCGGGCATCCAGCAGTGCAATATCCTGTGGAGTGGTGACGATGATTGCGCCGGTGACCGGGATTTTCTGGGCGAGTGTCAGCTGAATATCACCCGTACCGGGTGGCAGATCAATGACCAGGTAATCCACATCATTCCAGCGGGTATCATTCAGCAGTTGCTGCAGGGCTTGTGTGACCATCGGGCCGCGCCAGACCATCGGGGTTTCCACATCAATCAGCAGTCCGATCGACATCATCTGAATACCGTGTGCCATCTTTGGCTCAATGGTTTTGCCGTCCGGCGAATGCGGCTGGCCACTGACACCGAGCATTTGCGGTTGAGAAGGGCCATAAATATCTGCATCCAGCAATCCCACAGTGGCGCCTTCAGCGGCGAGTGCCAGTGCCAGATTGGCTGCAGTTGAGGATTTACCCACCCCTCCCTTGCCGGAAGCCACGGCAATAACGTTCTTGACGCCGGGAATCAGCTTGAGTTTGCGCTGTGCACTATGCGCGATGATGTTGCTGGCTACGCTGACTGTTACCGATCCAATATCCGGTACGGCACGCAATGCCTGTTCGATCTGCTGACGGATATGGTCTATTACACTTTTTGCCGGGTAACCCAGTTCGATTGCTACGGTTACATTATTTTGGCTGATCTGTATGTTGCTGACCGATTTACTGGTGACGTAGTCTTTACCCGTTGTGGGATCTGTGATTTGTGCGAGTGCAGTTTCAATCTGCTGTTGTGTGACCATTGAGAGCGTTCTCCTGCCATCAAAACCGTTGATGTTAGCAAATATCGCGCCGGCTGGTTTGCTACAATCTTTTTTTTCCCTGTTTGAAACCAACTGATAACTGATGACTACGCGCACGATTCTGGTAACTTCCGCGCTGCCTTACGCCAATGGCAGCATCCATCTGGGGCATCTGGTCGAGTATATCCAGACCGATATCTGGGTACGTTTCCAGAAAATGCAGGGACACTCTGTTTATTATGTCTGCGCGGATGATACGCATGGCACGCCCATTATGTTGCGTGCCGAGAAGGAGGGGATTTCGCCGGAAATACTGATTGCGCGTGTACATACCGAGCATCTGCGTGACTTTACCGGTTTTCATATCACATTTGATCAGTACTACAGTACGCATTCCGAGGAAACACGCTATTACGCTGAAACAATTTACAAAAGGCTGAAAGCGGCCGGGCTGATTGCCGTGCGGGCAATCGAACAGCTTTATGATCCGGTCAGAAACCTGTTTCTGCCGGATCGTTTTGTCAAAGGTGAGTGCCCCAAATGTGGTGCGGCTGACCAGTACGGTGATTCCTGTGAAGTGTGCGGAGCCGCATACACACCAACCGATCTGAAAAATCCCTATTCTGCTGTTTCCGGTGCAACACCCGTCAGGAAAGCTTCCGAGCATTTTTTCTTCAAACTGTCGGATGCACGTTGCGCGGATTTTTTACGTCGCTGGACACGTGAAGGCAATCACCTGCAGGCGGAAGCGGCCAACAAAATGGCGGAATGGCTGGGCGAAGCGGGGGAGAACAAGCTCTCTGACTGGGATATTTCGCGCGATGCCCCTTATTTCGGTTTCGAGATTCCCGGTGAGACAGGCAAGTATTTTTACGTCTGGCTGGATGCACCTATCGGCTACATGGGCAGTTTCAGAAAACTCTGCACTGACAAAGGAATTGATTTTGATACCTACTGGAAGAAAGATTCCATAACGGAGCTTTATCATTTCATCGGCAAGGATATTCTGTATTTTCATGCACTTTTCTGGCCGGCGATGCTGGAAAATGCGGATTATCGAACTCCGACACAGATTTTTGCTCATGGTTTTCTGACCGTGAATGGTGAAAAGATGAGTAAGTCACGCGGCACGTTCATTACCGCGGAGAGTTATCTGCAGCAGGGATTAAACCCGGAATGGCTGCGTTACTATTACGCGGCCAAGCTGAATGGCAGCATGGAGGATATTGACCTTAACCTGGATGATTTTGTCGCACGTGTCAATTCCGATCTGGTGGGCAAATACATCAACATTGCCAGCCGGTGTGCGGGGTTCATCAGCAAACGGTTTGAAGGAAAACTGGTGAGCGGTGACGATTACCGTCTGCTGCAGCAAATGGTGGATGAACATTTTTCCGGCTGGCAGCCGGGGGGGATTGAAGCCGCTTATGAAGCACGTGATTTTTCTGCAGCAGTGCGCCTTATCATGCGGCGGGCCGATGAAGTGAATGAACTTATTCACGCGCTTGCTCCCTGGGAAATTGCTAAAGATACCGTGCGCGAACGAGAACTGCACCGTGCCTGCAGCCTGGGGATCCAGATGTTTTATCTGCTTTCCTGCTACCTGAAACCGATTTTGCCGCACACCACCAGACAGGTTGAAGGTTTTCTCAATCTGGGCGAGCCGGGCTGGCAGAAACAGCAGGCCGGGCAACCCTTATCCAGCGTATTGCTGCCGCCCGGTCATGCAATCAATCCTTATCAGCATCTTATGACCCGTATTGATCCCGGGCAGATTACCGCACTGGTTACCGCCAACCAGAAAACCATGCAGCAAACCGTGCAATCGACCGTGAACACAGACGCACACTCCCGGCAACGCCATGGCGAAGCACAACAGTCTGCCGTAACTCCGATCGCAGACACGGTTTCAATCGAGGATTTCAGCAAAGTAGATTTGCGTATTGCCCGTATTCTCGATGCACAACATGTCCCCGGTGCGGACAAACTGCTGCAGCTGACGCTGGATATCGGTTCTGAACAGCGTACTGTCTTTGCCGGCATCAAGTCTGCTTATGACCCGGAACAGCTTAAAGGACGGCTGACGGTAATGGTTGCCAACCTTGCTCCGCGCAAAATGAAATTTGGACTTTCGGAAGGAATGGTGCTGGCAGCAGGTGGCGAAGCCGGTGGACCTTTTCTGCTTGCTCCGGACAGCGGTGCACAACCGGGGATGCGGGTGAAGTAAATTTTCCTGAAAAATACCAGCCGGCTGAGAGGCAGGGCTATTCGAGTTTAGCCATGGTTAATGATGTGCCGGTTATTGGCCGGCATAATCATGAAGACCGCAGTCTTGCGCGGTCTTTCTGCACAATCTTTTCTGCGTAATTTTCCCGTTGAACAGCGAATACCTGGAAGAACCGGATTATCAAACCGGGTAATTTCATCTTTGAATTCCACCGCCCCTGACAAGATCCGAATGCCGGATCACACCTGAACTGCTGCAGCTTCTCTGGTCAGAGCCGGCATACGTGCAGTAAGTCAAAAATCACGAAAAGATCATAATCCACAGGATTCCCGTGAAATTTGCGGGTTAATCCATTTAATCATGCGACAATTTGTCACATTGACGCCCCTCGGGCCTGCACGGCATCCTTATTCGTATCAGTCAGCGTTTTAACAGGAATAAGGGAGGAAATTTTATGAAGGTTTGGGGTGGTGGTAACCGGGGTGCATCAGTGCCGGGTAAATTTACATGCCGGATGTGTCTTGCAGGAATTGAGACATGGAAATGCGCCTCTTATCTGTTGCTCTGTTTACCGGCACTCCCTTCAGTTGCGCAACCGCTTCCGCCAGATCAGCCGGCACAGTTTGATGCCATCAGCGTTACCGTTACACGTGAAGCGCGCACCACCAAAGAAGTACCGCAGTCAGTCAGCGTGGTGGATGAAAAGCGGATTAAAGATGTGCGTATGTTCAATATCAAGGACGCCCTCCAGGGACAGGTGCCGGGGTTGCGTATCGAAAGCAATAACAATGCTTACGATGCCAGGATTTCGATCCGTGGTGCGGGATTGAAGGCACAGTTTGGGGTACGTGAAATCAATCTGCTGCGTGATGGGGTGCCGATTCTTGATCCGGACAGCTTCGGCCGGCTTGATTTTGTCGATCCGGATGATATCGAACGTATTGAAGTCACGCGCGGGCCGGGTGATCTCTACAGTGCAGGGACAGCCGGCGGCACCATTCATATCATTTCACGTTCCGCATTTGATGACCGACATAACGTTGTCCGGGGCGGCGTTGGTAACTGGGGTACACATAGCCTGCATACCCGTTTTGGCAAGGTTTTCGACGAGCATGCGCTTGCTTTTACCTTTTCGCGCCGCCACACCGACAATGACTGGCGGGAGCATAACCGTTTCAGCAGCACGAATGCGGGGCTTAAACATGGCTGGCAACTGGGGGGATCAAGTCTGCTTGAAACCGAGGTTACTTACAGTGATGTCAAGTTAAACCTGCCGGGTTCACTCAATCGGGAGCAATACGCGCGATATCGTGATACTGGTAATGCACTGGAAACACAGGATCCCTGGAAAAATTCTGCGCGAGATTCCCAGATATTATTTATGAACAGCCGCCTGGAACATCGTGTGGGCAACTGGCTGTTCAAGCCGCGTATCTATTACAACCAGTGGAAGCAGTTTCATCCGGTTACCGGCCAGATTAATGTCACGGATGGCTGGGAGCGGAATTTTGGTATTGATTTCGAAGGAAACCATACACATTCGCTGTTTGGCATAGCCGGGTCAATGGTGATCGGCGGTACCTGGCGGCGCAACTGGAATGACGGTGCATTGCAGTACGCTTATGCTGACGTGCTGACAGTACCGGGGAGCGGACGCATCCTGTCCACTCTTTCTGATCGTAAAGGGCAGCTTAATTCCCGCAGCAAATCTACCAATGACCTATGGGGGATCTATTTTCTGGAAAGCCTCTCTCCACTGGATCGCCTGACCGTGGATCTGCAAATGCGCTTTGATCAGGTCAGTTTTGATATCGAGCGCGATGAGTTTCAGAGTTACGATTTTGCAAATGGACGTTATGTACCGGGTCGCGGCCTGATTAAGGTCAGGGAAAGTTATGACCTGTTTGCGCCGAAAGCGGCGATAACGTACCGTGCAACTGACCAGATCAACATATATGCGACAGTTGCACATGCCAACCAGGTGCCGGCGGATAGTGAAGTACAAAATGCGGTTGAGTTCGGGCGCACACTGAAGGCATCCGGCCATCTTAATTACGAAGCCGGATTCAAGGGGCGTGGACGAAACTGGTCGTTTGATCTTGCCGGTTACCATACCGATGTCAGCAACGAGATTATCTCACTTATGCAAAATTTCCAGACGCTGTATGTCAACGCGGGTAAAACTGACAAGAACGGTTTTGAATTTTTTGGAAACTATGCATTTGATTCCGGGCTGGAAGTGGGAACCAGCTATACCTATACCAGCCTGAAATTCAGCAAACTGACTGAACCACTGACGATGGTTGATCCCGTTACGAACCGGCGCACCACGATTAATGCCGATCGTTCCGGTAACCAGACACCTCGTTTTCCTGAGCATATGTATTTCGTTTACACAACTTACCGGCATCCGAGTGGCTGGCACGGGCGGGTCGAAACGCGCGGACAAAGTAATTACTTTACCGATAATGCCAATACCGAGCGGCGTGGCGGTTATCATTTTCTGACTAACCTGACTGTTGGCTATGACCGGAAGCACTGGGGGGTCACGTTTAATGTCCAGAATTTGTTCGATAAACGCTACGCGGTTGATGTCAATAAAGATGCCAGCGGTTCACGTATCAGTTTTACCCCCGGTATGCCCAGAACATTTATGGGATATGTTTCCTATAAATTCTGAGAGCACTGCTTCGCTGGTGAAATTATATCGTCGATTGCCGGGTCTGTTGATCTGCTTACCGCCATTAACGGCTACAGCAGCAAAGGTTGCTGTGCTGAAGTACCAGTACCACAGTCACAGATATGACAAATGATTCGAACACCCGGTAATTCTATCTCGGTGTGAACAATGTGGCACCAACGATTGCGTTGTCGGGACTGCTGGAAGTAACTATACGATCAGTGTCGATCTGGTCGATGAGGATGGTACCCATGCCGATGCTTTGCAGTGACGGTAAATGAGGTGGCACCTGTGGAAGTCATATAGATTGGTGATGCACCGCTGCTCGTCTTACGATCCAATCCAAATGTCTGGCAAGATGCCTGGACTGATATATTCTCCCGACTTCAACCTCATTGAGCAGATCTTCTCCAGAATCAAAATCTTTCTGCATAAAGCCGCCGAACGATCCTCTGACGCCCTCCAGGCCGCCATCGATCGGATCATTGAAACTATCTGGCCCCAGGAATATCGCAGCTGCTTCACCAACTCCGGTAGGGATACGCAGCAGATCAGAGAACAACTGAAAGCAGCCGGGCTTCCTGCAGATGACGATTCTGTTATCAGGTATCGGGGGAAGTATGGCAGTGAGTTTTATAAGCGCTGGGATCATCTGCCTGATTTTGACGATCCGGATTGCTGTATTGTTAAACGTAAACCGACAGAATATTGACAGAATATTCATTGATTCACCGGCTATTCGGGGCGCAGGATGTCATCGTTGGAATTGGTTATCCAGCGAAGGGGGGGTATTTTATTTTGATGTCTGCGGAAACTTATGGGATGCAGAAAACGGAACGCGTGGTATTTCTGTGGAAGCAATTCAACAAAAAGGTGAATCATGACTTATAACTGGAATCAGATCGGCATTACGGAAATTACCAACCTCTATCTGTATGGGCAGCTGACTGCTCCAGCTATTTGGACCCCGTAATTACAGCTTTATGGCTGTAGCTGCCTAAATTGTGCATAAATCTCAATCTTTCTGCTCTGTCGCCGCGGACTTGGGGTCGGGCTGCGTCTTGTAGCCCTGCCTCTCCATGTACATTTTCAAAGTCTGATAGGTCTCTGTGCCGTAAGAACTTGCCAGCATAAGCGCGATCCATGTCTGGATTACGAACACCCGGAGTCCATCGTGCTTCTCCTGGCTGGGGTTGGTGACCTCGGTGATGTTTCTGGCCGCATCCTCGGGGCAGTTTCTCTGATATCTCAGCAGTTGTTCTTCAATGTCCTGATGGTTGATTTTGGCTTTTTCAGCAACTGTGAGTGTATTTATCGTTTTTTTCAATCCTTTACTGGGTATCAGTCTGAGCATGGTCGTTTTTTAATGATTCCGGAAGTACGTGCGTGTACTGCGGGGATGTAGCAGGCTTTTTCCAGGAAGATGAAGCTGCCGGTCTGATTCCGCTGACACGCCTGGCCTGATGTAGTGTGACAAATACATTTTATGACAAGCTTCGTGATTGCTTCAACCTGGAAATATTAATTCAACCTGCTTCTTTTTTTGAGAAGCCGCCATCAGTAATCAACTCCTGTTTGTGCCTGAATGCCTGCCTGAAAAGCATGTTTGACATCGTGCATTTCGGTAACAGTGTCAGCCGCATCACATAAAGCATCCGGCGCGGCGCGGCCGGTGATGACGACATGCTGCATGGCCGGCCGGTTCTGCAGATCGGTTAATACTTCGCTGATTTCCAGCCAGCCGAATTTGAGTGGATAGGTGAATTCGTCGAGTATCAACAGATCGATCGATGTATCGCACAGCATGGCTTGTACGATTGCCCACCCTCGCCGGGCGGTTTCTCTGTCACGCGCAAGGTCCTGCGTATCCCAGGTGAATCCTTCCCCCAGCACATGCCAGACAATATTTTTCTGTTGTCTGAAGAAGGCTTCCTCGCCGGTATCGGAGCGCCCCTTGATGAATTGTGCGACACCCACGCGCATACCATGTCCCAGCGCGCGAGTGGCCATACCGAAGGCGGAACTCGATTTACCCTTGCCGTTGCCGGTCAGTACCAGCAACAGCCCTTTGCTTTTATCGGCACTGACAATCGCTGCATCCACGATTGCTTTCTGGCGCTGCATCCGCGAGCGGTAGCGCTGTGCTTTGTTCGCATCAATGTCTGTGCTGTCAGCCGGTGGCATTAATCTGGGGGTGGCGTGATTTATGAATCAGCACGAACAGGGTATGTATCATGGCTGCAGTACCGACATAAAACAGCAGGGACTGGAGATAAAGCGGGAAGTAGTGCAATTCACGCTGCCAGAATTCGGCAAATGTGGTTTCTTCAAATTGGCCGGATAAAAAATAGAATCCGCCACTGGAGAATAATTCGCACAATATCGCTCCGATCAGGAGGCTGATGGACAGGGGCGCCAATGCTTGCCATGAGAATTGATAACGGGTTGCAAACCAGTGGCCGGCAGCCCAGAGTGCGCTGTAGGCGGGCAGCAGGAAGGCGTAGGCTGATGTCAGGCAGAATTCGCTTTCGGCAATGGTAAAGTAGGCTGATGCATCGAGTATCCAGGTCAGTGCCAGGAAGGCAGGTAATGACCAGCTCGAGCGAAGATAGATGCCAGCCAGAAAAAATACGGCCCAGGAAGCGCCCGGCAGGCTGTGCAGTGAGGCGAAGTGATATTCACGTGTAGCGATCATCAGGGCGACCAGAATCGACCCGATCAGGTACTGATGTCGCAGTGGTAATGTCAGCATATTTTTTAATCCTATGGTTGATAACGCAGGGTGGCAAAGAAGCTGCGCCCCGGCTGGTTGAAGAATGCAGCGGTTTCATAGTCCTTGTCAAACAGGTTTTCAATCCGTCCCTGGATGCGCCACTGTGGATTGATCAGATATTCTGCCCGCAAATCGACTTTGACATAATCGTCCAGCTTCTGCTTGTTTGCCAGATCATCATAGCGATTGGCTTCCGCCAGGAACATTGCTCCCGCTACAAAATTGCCAAACTGGCGACTGGCATCAATCCGGAAAGCCTGTTTGCTGCGCCGCGGCAGAATATTGCCCAGGTTTGCACCTTTGGAGCGGTTTTCCGGATCAAGGAAAGTCAGGTTGGTCTGAATCAGCCAGCCTCTGATTTCAGTGTTGAGGATAGCTTCCAATCCTTGTATGCGCGCTTTGTCGATATTGTCCGGAGCAAAGGTTGCGGCATTAAATGAAATCAGGTTATCGATCCAGCTTTCATACAGGTTGAGTGACCAGTTTCCCCGGTTAAACCGGCCGGATACACCCAGCTCCACCGTGCGGGCATCTTCCGGTTTGAGATGGGGATTGCCAAATCCGGGGAAGTACAGCTCATTGAAAGTAGGGGCCTTGAACGCACTGCCGAAGCCGGCAGTCAGCCTGACCCGTTCGGTCAGTGAATAGCCCCAGGAAGCGCCACCGGTTACCTGGCCACCAAACTGCTGGTTGTCATCATGGCGTACAGAAAGCTGCAGTTTGTGCGCGGCGAGTGAAAGCTGGTGTTGTGCAAATACGCCCCAGTTATAGCGTGAAGTGGTGGTGAATTTTTCCGAGCTGTTGACATGATCGTACAGATAATCCGTACCGATGGTTAAAAGCTGATTCGGGGTGATCGTTATGTCATTTTGCCAGGAGATCGTGTCGCGCCGGGCGTAATAGCGTGTCGTGAATAGCTTCTCCTTGAAATTATCGGAGTCTTCATTGCTGCGTCCCGCAGTTAATGTAATGCGCCAGGGCTCAAAGGGTGAATAACGCGCTGTTCCTCCAAACATCTGCTGTGACAGTTTCGTCCGGTTTTGAAAGCTGCCGTCGTACTCGTAATGACCGTCAGTATGTAAAAAACTTGCCTCGACATCCAGGCCATTATCGAAGCGGTAACCGGTGCGAGCCGAGCCGGAGAGGTTGCGGTAACCATCCCTGTCCGGTTCAACAGTGAAGCACCCCGCACTGAATGAGCCTTTACAGGCATTGAAGCCATCGGTATCTGATCCGTTGATGCCGAGATTGAACCAGGCACGTTCACTGCCGCCGGAGAGAGTGGCTGAGCCACTGATGGTACCGAAGCTGCCCCCTCCAAAACTGAGAGTCGGTTTCAATCCTTTTTTTCCACCTTTGCGGGTGAAAATCTGGATTACTCCTCCCACAGCTTCCGAGCCATACAGGCTGGATCGGGGTCCCCGGACGATTTCGATACGATCGATCAGTTCTACCGGATAATTCTGGATTTCACTGAAGCCGGAGGTGGCAGAGCCCATTCTGATGCCATCCACCAGAACCAGTACGTGATCAGATTCTGTCCCGCGCAGGAGCAGGGTGGTCAGTTTTCCGGGGCCGCCGGTATTGGCGATGTTGATACCGGCGATGCCGTGCAGCAGATCCTGCATGGAACGTGCCTGCTGGCGCTCAATATCAGTGCGCGTAATGACAGTAACCGAGGCAAGTGTTTCATCTGCCGCTTCTGCGGTGCGGGTTGCAGTAACAACAATGGGATCTTCAAGATAGCCAGCTGTTTCAGCCGGCAAGGTTGCAGAATGGATCAGCCCTATGGCTAAGGCTGGTATAAACAGGGGATGGTTTCTCAACATTTTTTCCTCCGCGCACACCCGCGCGTTATTCAGGTTGTAAACAGATTGCGGAGGAATTGCAGAAAACCGGGCGTGACTGAATGTCGGGAATAGATCCGGCACCGCATATTGCCCTCCGCAATAACGTGATATTGCTTCAGGCCGGTCTCCGGACTCATGAGTGGAATAATTTTCCTGATTCTGCGCCTTCCCGTGCCTTGCAGCCCAGTGGCGTATGCAGATCGCTGACTCATTTACCGTTGCGGGGGCAGTGCCGGCATTGCGCTGGCTGATTGCAGCGCGCACCGGCTTCCCGTTTCATCCTACGTGCAAATGCAGTAAGGACACCTCAAACAAGGGGCGCAGACTATAGCAGCAGTATGACCCTGTCAAGCCGGCTCCGGCTGGTGGTGATGAAAACACCCTCTGGATCGGGTGGGAGGGTATCTGTGTACAGAAAGGATTTTCTGATCGGGGAGAGGTATATAGCTTCGGCTGCGGTGAATAGATCCTGTTACTCACCTTTTTCCATGTCATTGTGCTGGTTCTGTACGATAGCGGATGTTGCTTCTTGAGCAGATTGTTTCATTGACAGGGCGGCGAGGATGATGCCCAGCTCATACAGCAGATAAAGCGGGATTGCCAGCAGGATTTGTGACATTACATCCGGCGGGGTGAAAATCGCACCAATGATAAATGCGCCAACCAGCACAAAACGGCGGATCGATTTCATTTTCCCGATTGAAACGAGTCCGGTCCGGATCAGGATCAGCACAAAAACGGGGACTTCGAATGTAATCCCGAAAGCCAGGAACATGGACAGAACAAAATTGAGGTATTCGCTGATGTCGGTCATGACCGCGACACCTTCCGGCGCAAAATAGACAATAAATTCGAATACCAGTGGTAACACGGCAAAATAGGCAAATGCCATACCAATGAAAAACAGGATGCTGCTGATGAATACCAGCGGTAGAAACAGGCGTTTTTCATGACTGTACAGGCCGGGCGCAACGAATGCCCAAACCTGATAAAGCGTATGCGGCAATGTGGCAAGAAATGACACCATTAACGCAACTTTCATTGGAATGAAGAACGGGGTGATAACTTCGGTGGCAATCATCTGCCCGCCTTGCGGCAGCTTTGCCAGCAGCGGGAAAGCCAGAATGCTGTAAAGCTCGCGTGCAAAGAAGGCGCAGGGAAGAAAACCCAGGAACAGTATCAGAAGTACCCGGATCAGCCGGAAACGCAATTCCACCAGATGCGAAATAAAGCTGATGTCATCATCCATCTGTTGTAATGGTTTATCCCGTTATTAAATTGCTGTTGTTAAACTCACCTGGCCGATCGGACAGTAGTTGAAGGTAATCAGCAGTCTGCAGTCACTGAATGTGTGCGAGAAATCAGTTTTCCGGCTGTCGGGGCTCCTGAGGAACCGGTGAAGCCGTTGTTTCTTTGCTGCCGGCAAGTCTGGCACTGTCTGCAGATTTTTCACCCTGAGGCTGTTTTTCCGGTTTGGCCACAGATTGGGCACCCACCGTTTCCTGTATTTCGCTGATTTGGCTATGAACCGAATTTTCAAAGGAATCGATGGTTTCGTGCATGGAATCCTTCAGTTTTTTCAGACTGTCCAGCTCCATCTCTTCATGCAGGTCACGCTTGACCTGATCGACATAGCGCCGCGCCCGTCCCAGAAAATAACCAACTGTGCGTGCAACTGCCGGCAATCTTTCCGGGCCGATGACAACCAGTGCCACGATCCCGATGACGATGAGTTCGGCGAAGCTGACGTCAAACATTTTGCATTAAAGCTTCAGTAGACCGCACTGTGCGGCAATCAGGGAAATCTGATACCGGTGATGGTTGTGTGCCATGTTGGCGAATCAGGCCTTTGTCTGCTCTTTTTCTTCAGCTTCACTTTTGATTGAATGGCTGGTGACCTGCCGGGAAGGAGTGGAAGAAATATTTTCTTCTTCAGCGCCTTTCATTCCTTCCTTGAATCCGCGAACGGCGCCACCCAGATCACTGCCAAGGTTACGCAGTTTTTTGGTGCCAAATACCAGTACAACGATTGCCAGAACAACCAACCAGTGCCAAATACTAAAACTTCCCATCATTTGCTCCTTGGTCAGATTAACTGTGGTGAATCATGGCGGGCAGGCGGTCTTTCCCTCCGATAACATGGAGGTGAAGATGAAACACTTCCTGCCCACCTACCCGGCCGGTGTTGATAATGGTTCGGAATCCATCTGTACATCCCTGACTGGCTGCCAGTCGGGGAGCCAGCCACAACATTTTCCCGAGTAACTGCTGATGGCTCGCATCGACTTCACTCAGTGATCCGATATGCTGCTTTGGTACCACCAGCAGATGCACGGGTGCTGCCGGATGGATATCAAGAAATACCAGTGTATCCTCATCCTCATGGATTTTGGTGGCCGGGATTTCTCCACGGACGATTTTGCAGAATAGACAGTCTTCCATATCATTCAGTTTGTGTTGATTGCAATCGTGACCGTTTTTCTTCGATACCGGAAATACCTTCCCGGCGCTCCAGTTCAGACAATACTGTTTCCGGAGAAATATCATGCCGGGCAAGCATGATCAGGCAATGAAACCACAAATCTGCTGTTTCATAAATAATCTGTTCTCTGTCATTGTCTTTGCAGGCCATGATAGTCTCGGCTGCTTCTTCGGCAATTTTTTTCAGAACCTTGTCTTCGCTGCTGCTTAGCAGTTTTGCGACATAAGAACGGGCAGGATCGGCATTTTTGCGTGCTTCAATTGTTTGCGCCAGGCGCTGCAGTATGGTTGATGCTGTCATTTGGTATAGATTTGTGATGGATCTTTAAGTACAGGTTCAGCAATAACCCATTTGCCATCTTCCAGCCGGCGAAAGAAGCAGCTCTGTCTGCCTGTATGGCAGGCGATACTGCCTTGCTGTTCCACGCTCAGCAGCAGCACATCTTCATCACAATCCAGACGGATCTCGCTGATTTTCTGGGTGTGGCCTGATTCTTCGCCTTTGTGCCACAATTTTTTTCTGGAGCGGGACCAGTAAACAGCCTCACCTGTTTCGACAGTACGCCTGAGTGCTTCACGATTCATCCATGCAACCATCAGGATTCTACCGTTATCTTTATCCTGCGCAATGGCGGGAATGAGGCCATCAGCCGACCAGTTGATTGTATCCAGCCATTCATCTGCCACTGTGCGCTCCATAGATTTTGTTGTTTTCCCGGGCGATCTTAACAGTTTCAGGTGTGTTTATAAAATGGTGAGACGGGTAATCGTGTAATTGTACTGGGGGTATTACAGGCGAACTTCTATGCCGTGTGACAACAGATATTCCTTGGCCTGGCGAATGCTGAATTCACCATAATGGAAAATACTGGCTGCCAGCACGGCGTCAGCGCGGCCTTGCAAGATCCCATCCGCCAGATGATCCAGGTTACCTACGCCACCACTGGCGATAACCGGTAAATCAATTGCATCGGAGAGGGCGCGTGTCAGTGCAAGATCAAATCCGGAACGGGTGCCGTCACGATCCATACTGGTCAGCAGGATTTCTCCCGCTCCCAGGGATTGCATTTTCCGAGCCCATTCAATGGCATCAATTCCGGCTGGTTTGCGGCCGCCATGTGTAAACACTTCCCAGCGCGGGGATTCAGGATTTGCGTCAGATACCTGTCTGGCATCGATGGCGACCACAATACATTGAGAACCGTAGTGGTCTGCTGATTCCCGGATCAGTGCCGGATTTAACACGGCGGAAGTGTTGATACTGACTTTGTCCGCCCCTGCGTTCAAAAGTCGGCGGACATCTTCAACCTTCCGGACACCGCCACCCACTGTCAGGGGGATGAATACCTGTTCAGCAACTTTTTCCACGATATGCAGGATCAGATCGCGATTATCTGAACTGGCGGTAATATCAAGAAAAACGAGTTCGTCGGCTCCCTGTTCGTTATAGCTGCGGGCGATTTCAACCGGATCACCCGCATCCCGCAGTGAAACAAAATTGACTCCCTTGACGACGCGCCCGTCTTTGATATCAAGACAGGGGATGATACGTTTGGCTAATCCCATTGATCAGAAAACCTGTGGAACAGAAAGGAAAGTGGAATAGGACACTCAGACAGCTCTGAAGTTTGAGTATATGACGATCACGCTTCTGAATTAAGTTTGTCCGCCAGTGATTGTGCTTCTTTGAAATCAAGCGTGCCCTGATAAATTGCACGACCGGTGATGACACCTGTAATTCCCTCAAACTGGACTTTGCACAGCTTTCTGATGTCATCCAGATTGGTAACGCCGCCGCTTGCAATGACAGGAATTGTCAGTGCCTGAGCGAGTTCGACAGTAGCCTCAATATTGAGGCCGTTAAGCATGCCGTCACGGCCGATGTCGGTATGAATAATTGCCTCCACACCATAATCCTGAAATTTTTTTGCAAGGTCAATGACATCATGGCCTGTTACTTTGGACCAGCCATCAACCGCCACTTTACCTCCTTTGGCATCCAGACCGACCATAATCTGACCCGGAAATGCATAGCAGGCATCGTGCAGAAATCCGGGCACCTTGATTGCAGCGGTGCCGATGATAGCGTAGCTGATACCGTTGTCCAGATAGTATTCCACGGTTTCCATATCACGGATTCCACCACCCAGCTGGATAGGGATTCTTCCATCAATTGCTTCGACAATGGCGCGGATTGCTTCACCATTTTTTGGCTTTCCGGCAAATGCACCGTTGAGATCAACCAGATGCAGTTGACGTGCCCCGTTTTCAAGCCAGTGCAGAGCTACTGTTTCAGGGTTTTCTGAAAATACTGTGGCATCTTCCATAATGCCTTGTTTCAGCCGGACGCAATGTCCATCTTTCAGGTCTATAGCAGGAATAATCAGCATACAGGTTTATCTGGGTTGTTGATCAGGATTGAAGTTATGTAAAAACAGGGAAGAAAACGATACAGGAATACCGTCAGGGTGCCCATTTCAGGAAATTGCTCAGTAGTGTCAGTCCTGCAGAGTGGCTTTTCTCGGGATGGAATTGAACAGCAAAAATATTATCCCGGGCAATTGCACATGTGAACGGATCCGGATAATCAGTACTGCCCGCCACTGACTGTGATTCATCTGTTGTCACGTAATAGCTGTGAACGAAGTAAAAGCGTGTGTCGGCTGCAATATTTTGCCATAACGGGTGTGCCCGGGTCTGGTGAACCTGGTTCCAGCCCATATGAGGGATCTTGATTTTAGTGGAACTGTTATCAGCCGTCTTTGCCGGTTCCAGTTTTTTTACCCGGCCAGGCAGAATACCAAGTGCGCGAGTACAGCCTTCCTCACTTTCCTCAAACAGCATTTGCAGTCCAAGACAGATACCGAGAAAAGGCTTGTTTTGGGCAGCCTCAACAACAGTTTCACGCAAACCCTGCTCGTCCAGCGCCTGCATACAATGAGGCATTGCTCCCTGGCCGGGGACGACAACGCGGGAGGCTGAACGGATCACTTCAGGATCACTGGTTACGGTGACAACCGCAGATGAATCGACGTATTCCAGTGCTTTGGATACCGATCTCAGGTTGCCCATTCCGTAGTCAACAACGGCGATCGAATTCATGTTTGTTTCCGGGATTCAGAGGGGTTATCTACAGGACACCTTTAGTGGACGGAACAAGGTTATCACAGCGCGGATCAGTTGCTGTGGCCATCCGCAGTGCCCGGCCAAAAGCTTTGAAAACAGTTTCAGCCTGGTGATGTGCATTTTCCCCGGCCAGATTGTCGATATGCAATGTCACCATGGCGTGATTAACGAAACCCTGGAAAAATTCCCGGACAAGGTCCACGTCAAAAGTACCGATAACAGCGCGTGTGAACGTGACATTGAACTGCAGGCCCGGTCTTCCTGATAAATCGATAACTACTCTGGATAAGGCTTCATCAAGCGGTACATAAGCATGACCATAACGGAAAATGCCTTTTTTGTCGCCGATTGCACGGCTAAACGCCTGGCCCAGTGTAATACCAATGTCTTCCACGGTATGGTGGGCATCAATATGGAGATCCCCTTTTGCGCAGATACTCAAATCAAACATACCATGACGGGCAATCTGATCGAGCATGTGATCGAGGAATGGAACGCCACTGTCCAGTTCTGCTTTCCCATTGCCATCCAGGCTGATTGCTGCTGTGATCTGTGTTTCCTGGGTATTTCGGGTGACTTGAGCTGTACGCATGAATATTGGATTTTAACAGAGTATCCTGACCGGCTTTCCGGGTTATTTCCCGACCAGGTCTTGCAGTGTATTGCAGAAGTAATCGCTCTCTTCGGGAGTGCCAACCGTTACACGCAGACAATTTTTTAATAAGGAGTGACTGTTGTCAAGATTCTTCACCAGGATACCGCGCTGCTGAAGCTGTCTGAAGATCCGGCTGGCGTCGTCGAGGCGAAATAAAATGAAATTAGCATCGGAAGGGTATGCCTCAACCCCTTTTAAAGTGGCTAGAAATTCTTGAAGTCTGGTACGTGTTTGTTTGATGGCTTCAGCCTGCTGTTGTAACACATCGTAGTGCTGCATGACCCTGGTTGCGACAAGCTGAGTGATCACGTTGATATTATAGGGCAGGCGCAGTTTTTCCAGTTGAGACAGCCATTCCGGTCTGCCAGACAGAAGCCCCAGGCGGAGCCCTGCCAATCCTAATTTTGAAAGAGTGCGCATTACCAGTAAGTTGGGGTAATCGGCAAGCTTTTCAATAAAACTTTTTCCGGCAAAGGGGTGGTAGGCCTCATCTATCACGACCAGCCCGGGAGATGCTTCTATAATTTTTTCCAGAGCACCGGTGTCGAACAGATTGCCACTCGGATTGTTCGGGTAGGCCAGGAATGTAATAGCCGGCTGATGGTGCCTGAGTGCCGTAAGCATCGTATCGGTATCCAGTGAAAAATCGGACCTTAATGGAATACCGATGTATTCAAGATTTGTAAAAGTGGCAATCATTCTGAACATGGCAAATCCAGGCTCGACCGTCAGCAGCTTTGCTCCCGGTTTTGCTGCTGCCAGCATAATGATCTGAATGATTTCATCAGAGCCGTTACCCAGCATGATATCCATTTCGGCCGGAATGGATAATGTGGTGCGGAGTGTTTCCTTGAGTGCAGTAGCATGTGGATCCGGGTAGCGGTTAATGCACACATCTGCCGTAATACGGGAAATTTCTTTATTCAGGAAAGGTGGCAGCTGATAGGGATTTTCCATCGCATCCAGCTTGATCATATCCTGTGCGGGAGAGATGTGATAGGCCGATAGTGCAAGAATTTCCTGGCGAACGATCTGGTCAGGTAACGTTAAAGCCATATATCAGACAGAAAAAAATGGAAGGAGCCAGGATGCGCAGTCGTTATTTGGAACCACTATCGTTTTTATCCTTGCTGCTGAGGTAAAAGACAGCTGCACTGATAACGGCGACCGGAAAAATCACAAAATAACTGAGTGCATACAGCGTGTCATCTTCGTGGCCTGACGGAGGAATGCTGCTAATAATTTTATAGCCATGCAGTATTGCTACGGCGACGACGCCACCCAACCCCGCCCGGCGATGCTTGAGTAATTTTTTTTTGGTGACTTCGTTCAGACCGAGTGCGGCAAAATGGCCAACAAAATAAATAAAAGTATAAAAAAGTAGCGCACCCATCAAAAATCCCGAGTAACTCCAAACAAAACTGTTAAATGCTTCTGAAGCAGATTAAGTGTTTTCTGTGGAAAAGTATACATCCAGAGTGAAATTTTAAGAAGTTTGTGTATGGTACCCTGCCGGGATTATTTTATAATCGGACTTATATTTAAAATCCTGGAGGGATGGGCTGATGATTAAAGTATTGCTTGCGAATCCGAGGGGGTTCTGTGCTGGTGTTGACCGAGCTATTGAAATCGTCGAGCGGGCTCTGACCATGTATGGGGCGCCAATTTATGTAAGACATGAGGTTGTTCACAATCGCTTCGTGGTTGAAGGCCTGGAAAAAAAAGGGGCGGTATTTGTGGAAAATCTGGAAGAGGTGCCGGAAGGAAGTATGCTCATTTTCAGCGCACATGGTGTTTCCCATGAAGTGAGAAGGGAAGCGGCTGCTCGTAAACTGCAGATATTTGATGCCACTTGCCCGCTTGTTACCAAGGTGCACGTTGAGGTGGCGAAAATGGATAAGGAGGGAAAGGAGATCATCATGATTGGCCATCAGGGTCATCCTGAAGTTGAAGGGACCATGGGGCAGATAGAAAAAAACAAGGGAACGATGTATCTCGTGGAAACAGCTGAGGATGTGGATAAACTGCAGGTCAGAGATGCCGGTGATCTGGCATATGTTACCCAGACGACTCTGTCGGTTGATGATGCGGCGCGCGTGATCAAGGCGCTGAAGCGCCGTTTTCCAAAAATTATCGGTCCGAAGAAGGATGATATCTGTTATGCCACACAGAACCGCCAGGACGCAGTCAAAAAACTGGTCAAGCTTTGCGATCTGGTAATCGTGGTGGGTTCGCCAAACAGCTCAAATTCAAACCGGCTGTGTGAAGTGGCAAGGAATGAAAATGTAGAGGCTTACATGGTTGATCAGGCGAACCAGTTGCAGGCGAGCTGGTTGCTTAACAAACAGTGTATTGGCATTACAGCAGGGGCGTCAGCTCCGGAAATACTGGTTCAGCAGGTATTGGAGCGCCTTGAGAAAATTGCAGAGAGCCAGTCGGATCAGAGTGTGGTGGTGGAAGAGTTGGGGGGGGTGCTTGAATCGGTAACTTTCCCGCTTCCAAAGGCAGAACCCCTGAGCTTCAATAAATATATCTAAGGATTCTCTGAAAACTACCGGCATTACCCCGCCACGTTAGAAACGATCTCAAAATACCTGTTTATTATCTGTAACTGTATTTTTACCCGGCGCAGGCAATCTCATCTCGTATGCCCTGCGAACCAGCCTCACAGCTGTTCGTCGTACTTTGCTTGCGTCGCCTGCTTTTTTTCGTTTTTTCTGTTTTTTTCCTTGTGCGGGCTGCCTCACTAACGTTTCTCAGAGGTTCCCGGATTCGACTGTCCGGAGAAATTCCACCCCTGCTGATATGGCGTGGTATCGAACGGTTGCGGGCGTTTTAGAATTTCATTCAGTAAAATTTCTGCGCTGCCGGGTGCCATTGTTACACCATAGCGAAAATGCCCACTGTTGATATAAAGATTTCTGAGGTACGGGTGCGCTCCAATGACAGGTAAATTGCCGGGTGTGGCCGG
This sequence comes from Nitrosomonas sp., assembly GCF_020852615.1. GTDB lineage: Bacteria > Pseudomonadota > Gammaproteobacteria > Burkholderiales > Nitrosomonadaceae > Nitrosomonas. Next base: position 41,007 of record NZ_JADZAJ010000010.1, read on the forward strand.
TCTCAATCCCGCCCAATGTTTCAGCGGTAACCTGTTTTCCAGTTGCGGCAGGATTTTTTCAGCCCGATTGGCCAGCATGTTTCCGGCTTCTGGTGTGGTCTGTTTGTTAAACCCTGTATCTTCAACCGTACTGCCTGCCAGCAAATGTCCGTCGCATCGGGGAATAAGATAAAAATCCTGCTGCAGCACAATGTGGTGGAGCAGTTGTTCGGGTAGTTTGTATAACAGCATTTGTCCGCGTACGGGCTTTATATCGAGATTCAGTGCGTGTTTCCCAAGGATTTGTTTGCTCCAGGCACCGGCTGAAAGAATATACTGATCGGCATGGAATTCGCTTTGTGCAGAGTGAACGGTATGAATTTTATGTTTGAGTGTATCCAGTTTCCGGATTTCACAGTGCTCAATGATGTTGCCCCCCAGCTGCCTGATTCGTATACACAGTGCTTGCAACAGGCGCGGATTGCGAACCTGAGCAATTTCAGGAAAAAACAGTACCTGGGTATTTTCCTGCCTGTCATTGTAAATGCCGGGTAATCCGCTAATGAGCGAGAGCGGTTGATGTCTCAGTTTTATTGCATGGGCAGAGCACCAGCTGACCGCCGTATTCAGGTCATAGGGGGGAAGGATGACAAGCCCGCTTGTCTGGTATTCAGGGTTAATGCCGGTAGCCATTTCCAGTACTGCAACCCACCGTGCGTAGCGTGACATGCTGAATGTGGCCAGCTGAATGACTGGAGTGACATAATTCCACGGGTATAAGGGAGATAAAATACCACCACCGGCCCACGAAGCCTCGCATCCGATTTTTCCACGATCAAGCAAAGTGACGGAAGCGCCTTCCTCCAGTAATCGGAGTGCGGTGGAAAGGCCGATAATGCCAGCACCAATTACGACGAAATCACTTGTTCTTGTCATCCGGCTGGTGTTCATGTGCGTGTTTGGCGGAGTGCAGCTCCCGGATCCACATCCGGGTATCCTGTTCAGATAATCGTTACTTCAGTAACTTCGGGGAAAATACACAAAAAACTGTACAATATCAGGAGAAAAAGACATAATTAACCATCACGGAAAAGCGGTTGGCATGGCTGTAAATATCCTGGTAATACATGGTCCTAATCTGAATCTTCTGGGCAGAAGGGAGCCGACTGTTTACGGGCGGGTAACGCTGGAAGATATTAACAGGAATCTGCTCCTGAAGGCACAGACAGCTTCTGTGACCTTAAGTACCTTTCAAAGCAATGCTGAGCACGAGTTGATTGATCGTGTGCAGGCGGCCATGGATGATGGTACTGACTTTATTATTATTAATCCGGCTGCATTGACTCATACCAGCGTTGCACTGCGAGATGCTTTGGCTGCGACAAGCCTGCCATTTGTAGAAATCCACCTTTCCAATATCTATACACGTGAACAGTTCCGCCGTACCTCTTATTTCTCGGATATTGCAGTTGGGGTTATCAGTGGTTTAGGTGCTGCGGGGTATGAGCTGGCACTCCAATTTGCGCTTGGCCGGGACTAGCGCAAAAAGAAGGGAATACTATATGTAAGAACAGGTTTATTTGCGGCTGGATTTCTTGATCAGCAAATAAACACACCGGCCGGAAAGCTGAAATATGCTCACTAATCAGTTACAGCACTTATCAAAAATCGATTTGTTTTAATTCCTGAAGATAGATTAAGGTGTTTATGCGCGGGATCTTTCCCCGGAGAAAAATATGGATTTGAGAAAACTCAAAAAATTAATTGAATTAGTTGAAGAATATAGCATTACTGAGCTGGAGGTAACTGAGGGTGAAGAAAAGGTGCGAATCAGTAAATCTATTGCTTTGACACAAACAACCGCAGTAATACCACAGTATCAGGTTCCTGTTCCTGCAGAGCCGGCTGTTAATGCTGCGGTTGAAACTGATTCACCGGATACGCCCGGTTTGCCGGCAGGGCATATTGTTAAATCGCCCATGGTCGGGACTTTTTATCGTGCCTCGGCTCCGGGAGCAAAACCGTTTGTTGAGATCGGCCAGCAGGTTAAATCTGGTGAGACGCTGTGCATCATTGAGGCGATGAAATTACTCAATGAAATCGAAGCGGATCGTGACGGCAAAGTTAAAGCTATTTTGCCGGAAAATGGTCAACCGGTTGAATATGGGGAGCCATTGTTTGTCATTGAATGATGATTTTCCGGGAAGTAATTTCTTGAATTCTCAAGCAACCACCCAGCTCAGGCTTTCAGCATCCAATTTCTATGTTTGAAAAAATATTGATCGCAAATCGTGGCGAGATCGCACTGCGCATCCAGCGGGCATGTCGTACCATGGGTATTAAAACTGTCGCTGTACATTCCGAAGCGGATGCCGAGGCCAAGTACGTCAAACTGGCCGATGAGTCCGTATGTATCGGACCTGCGGCTTCAGCACAGAGCTATCTGAACATACCGGCCATTATCAGTGCTGCAGAAGTAACCGATGCAGAAGCAATTCATCCGGGATATGGTTTTCTGTCTGAAAATGCTGATTTTGCCGAGAGAGTTGAAAAAAGCGGTTTTTTCTTTATTGGCCCCAGGCCGGATACGATTCGGTTAATGGGGGACAAGGTAAGTGCCAAAAATGCCATGCTGCAGGCAGGCGTACCTTGTGTCCCGGGTTCCGGTGGTGCATTGCCGGAATCTCTGGATGAAGTTAAGGAAATTGTTAAAGAGATAGGTTATCCGGTCATTATCAAGGCAGCTGGCGGAGGAGGAGGGCGTGGTATGCGCGTTGTGCATACTGAAGCGGCGCTCTCAAACGCTGTGATTACCACACGTAACGAGGCGCAGGCAGCATTTGGTAATCCGGTTGTTTATGCGGAAAAATACCTGGAAAATCCTCGCCATATTGAATTTCAGGTGTTGGCTGATGAATATGGCAATGTCGTTCATCTGGGTGAGCGTGATTGCTCCATGCAGCGTCGCCATCAGAAAATTCTTGAAGAAGCACCCGCTCGAGGTATTCCTGTTCAGTTGCGTGATGAAGTCGGGGAGCGGTGTGTGGAGGCGTGTAAACGCATCAATTACCGGGGTGTCGGGACTTTCGAATTTCTGTATGAGAATAATGAATTTTATTTTATCGAGATGAATACCCGGTTACAGGTCGAACATCCGGTGACAGAGGCTATTACCGGAATCGATCTGGTTGAGGCACAGATTCGCGTGGCCGCGGGAGAAAAGCTGTCTTTGCAGCAAAAAGATATCGTATTCAAGGGGCACGCTATAGAGTGCCGTATTAATGCGGAAGATCCTTACAAATTAACGCCTTCGGCCGGACGTATTACGCAATATCATGCTCCCGGAGGGCCGGGGATCAGAGTGGATTCACACATTTATCATAATTACCGTGTGCCTCCTTATTATGATTCCATGATTGCCAAGGTAATCGCTTATGGTGATGATCGTGATCTCGCTGTGGCTCGTATGCGTATTGCTTTAACGGAAATGATCATCGATGGCATAAAAACCAATATTCCGCTACATCTGGATCTGCTGGCGGATTGTAATTTCCTGTCTGATTCTGTTTCTATTCACTATCTCGAAAATAAACTTTCGCTGCATAACAAAAAATCGGGCTGATAAGGCAGTGAGCAACCTGAGCGGTACACTTCGGTCATGCCCTGGCTATCCTTAACCTTTAGAATTGAATCAGATCACGTTGACTGGGTAAGTGACCGCTTACTGGAGCAGGGCGCTTTATCAGTGGATGTGCATGATGCCGGAGAGGGGACAAGCCGGGAGCAGCCTTTGTTCGGCGAGCCGGATTCACCCCCGGATCAGTTCTGGCAGCTGGCCGAGGTAACTGTGCTGCTGGAAGAAAATACCAATACAGATGAGTTTATCCGGAAGGTTGCTGAGATAACCGGGCTGGCTGAATTACCGGAATATCAGCTGGCACAAGTGATGGAGCAGGATTGGGTCAGATTAACCCAGTCACAGTTTGAGCCGATTGAGATTTCGTCACGGTTGTGGATTGTTCCCTCCTGGCATGCCCCGCCTGATTCTTCAGCAATCAATCTCAGACTGGATCCGGGGCTGGCTTTTGGCACAGGCAGTCATCCGACCACCCGTTTATGCCTGACCTGGCTGGATAAGTTTCTTCAACCGGGTGACAGCGTGCTTGATTACGGCTGTGGATCGGGAATTCTGGCGATAGCAGCACTAAAGCTCGGGGCTGATCGAGTCACGGGAGTTGATATCGATCCCAACGCCATCACCGCAAGCTTGAGTAATGCCGGAAATAATGATTGTGATCTTGGCAGACTTCGATTTACTACATCATTGTCTTCTCTGGAGAATGGAAGGTCGGGTAATGCCGCTGTTACCCTGGTAGTGGCCAATATTCTGGCCAACCCCCTCATTATGCTGGCTCCTGTTCTGATGCAGGCATTGCAGCCTGGCGGGCATGTTGTACTTTCAGGAATACTGGAATCCCAGGCTGATGAGGTGCTGCGGGTTTACAGTCAATGGTGTGATATGCGCGTTGCTGAAAAAGAGCTGGACTGGGTGCTGCTTTCAGGCCGGAAAAAAAGGAGTGGCTTTTAATGCCGCTGGTGACGCAATGCCCGGGCTGCCACGCAGTTTTTCGGCTGACAGGAATCCAGCTGCACACGCATAACGGAGAGGTTCGCTGCGGGCAGTGCAAGCAGATTTTCAATGGTTTTGCAGCTTTGATTACTGTTCCGGAAATGGTGATTCAACCTGCAGCCGTATCAACATCCCTTGAACAGCCCGATAGCAGTGCTGCTGCTTTACCGGCTGCCACGTCTGTATTCCCCGCTGATCATTTTGATACCAATCCTCCGGCACACAAGCTTTCCCGATGGTGGCTGGTATCCAATACCTTGTTGCTGGTATTGCTGTCAGGGCAGTTTGTTCATGCCTACCGTACTGAAATTTTTATTGCCTTCCCTGCACTTCAGTCAGCATTAAATCATTACTGCAATTTAATGCGATGTGAAATCAACATGCCGCGCCATCTTCATTTGCTGAGTCTGGAATCATCCGACTTACGTGTCAGCTCCACCACAGATCCTGATGTGGTAACGTTAACGGCAATCATCCGTAATCACGCACCATTTCCACAGGAACTGCCAGCGTTGCTGCTGACACTGACTGATGCTGAAGAAAAACTGCTTGCCAGTCGGGTGTTTACTGCAAAGGACTATCTTGATTCTGCAGTGGAGCAATCAGTGTTTGCCGGAGGGAGTGAAGTGCAGGCCAGATGTTTTCTAAATACAGGTGGAGTGAACGCTGAGGGCTATAAACTTGAACTGATCTACCCATAGCACGGGATACAGCTTACCGGGTATCAGCAACATCCACACGTGTTTGCCAGGATTTCCCACCGTGATAGCGCTTAAGACCGGATGATATTGCATCAACCAGTTTGTTCTGATAGATCTCGGAATTGAGTTTGGCTTCTTCAGAGTGATTGCTGATAAATGCGGTTTCTATCAGAATTGACGGAATATCGGGAGATTTGAGTACAGCAAACCCCGCCTGTTCGACGTTTCTCTTATGCAGATGATTGATGGACCCAATTTCATTCAGCACATGGCTGCCCAGCCGGATGCTATCGTCAATAGTGGCATTTAAGGACAGGTCAATAAGTGTTTGTTTCAGATAACGATCCTTGTCATCCAGCTTGACGCCGCCGAGCAGGTCAACTTCATTCTCTTTTTTGGCGAGCCAGCTTGCCGTAGTTGAAGTCGCGCCATGTTCAGACAAGGCATAAACCGAGGCACCATGCGCTTCTCTGCGCGGTGCAGCGTCAGCATGGACAGATATAAACAAATCAGCGTTAGCCTGTCTTGCCTTGATACGCCGTCCGGCCAGCGAAATAAAATAATCACCGTCACGAATCAGAACGGCGCGCATGCCAGGCTCCTTATCTATTCTGGCTTTAAGTTTTTTGGCAACAGACAGTGTGATATCTTTTTCCATCGTACCTCGTGGACCCACTGCTCCCGGATCTTTGCCACCATGTCCTGCATCGATTGCGACCACAAAATTCTGTTTACTCCCGGGGCTGCGATTGATCGCAGTCATGACGAGATTTGAATTTGGTTTTTGAGCGACCGGTCGGGGGGAATACATCGCTGCCGGCCTGGTTTCCTTACGTAATAACGCCATTAGCGGATCATAATTTTCTGTTTCCTGAGCTTTGCCAGCTGATTGGGATGCGTGAATATCCAGAACCAGGCGGTGCCCGTATTGTTTGTCCGGTGCAAGCACAAAAGCCCTGGGTACGGCGTCTGCTTTTAATTCGATAACCAGCCGGGTTGTTTGCGGGGCAGAACGACCTATTTTGAGTGCTTTAACCAGGGGATCCTGCGATTTGAGTTTGCCGGATAAATCATTCAGTGCACCAGATAGGGCCACATCCTCAATATCCATGACAATTCTTTTGGGAGCATCAAGCGTGCTGATTTTATATTTAACAGGCTTGCTTACTTCCATTGCCACCCGGGTGTATTCCTTGTCAGCCCAATAGCGCGCTGCAGTGATTTGCGTATCAGCAACTGCAGTTTTATATGAAGCCAGCAGCAGGAAGAATGTGATGATGAGAAATGAGAAAAATGTTAACGATCTGACGCTAAGTTGATTCAAACGGATACCCGTTTTTTCCAGTGTGATAAGCATTGTTCTCCAGCCTCCGTTTCGGCTCTAAATTCAGCGATTCTTCCTGTTCCAGAATAACTGATCCTTATTTTCAGATCAGCTGTGTGCAAAAAACCTTCTGCTTTTTCAGGCCATTCAACCAGGCAAACTGAACCCTGGTTGAAATATTCCCGGAAACCCGCCTCTTCCCACTCTAAAGGGTTATTGAATCTATAAAAATCAAAGTGATACAAGTATAACCTAGAAAGTTTATAGATTTCAACCAGGTTATAGGTGGGGCTTCTGACCTTGCCGTGGTGCCCCAACCCCTTCAGTATCCCGCGAGCCAGCGTGGTTTTGCCCGCCCCCAAATCGCCATATAAAAAAATAGTCAAACCGGGATGAAGCAGGGTGGCAAGCTGCTCCCCAAGCGCCAGGGTCGCTACTTCATCATCCAGCTTTACCACATGAGGTGAATGCATCCGGAGTCCGATAAAATTTTTCCCGATCGGCTGATGGAAAAGCTACCAGGGGACAGGCTGGCCATCATAGGCAAAAAACTTACCTGTATCTGCATGCGTAATTTTATCCAGAATACGTCTCATACCGGCAACACTTTGCTCTGCAGATATCAATGCACCACGCCCGCCCATGTCAGTCTGTACCCAGCCCGGGTGCAGCAGCACCGTAATAATGCCACGTGGCTGCAGATCAATGGCCAGGCTCTTTACCACCATATTAACGGCAGTTTTGCTGGATCTGTAGATATAACTGCCACCGCGCTGATTGTCGCCGATACTGCCCATTTTGCTGGTGAGGGTGGCAATAACTTTCAATTTACTGCGTGCAACCTGTTTTACCATGGCTTCTGCCATTTTGAGAGGAGCGCATGTATTTACCCTGAAGGCTTCTATCCAGTCATCATAGCTGATACGACCGAATTCTCCGTTTTGTGCAGGGGGATAAACTCCGGCATTGTTGATCAGAATGTCAATGGATAAATCATGCAGTTTCTGCGACAGCTGATCTATTTCAGACAGCTTCCGCACATCAAGCGGATAAACAGAAAACCGATCTTTGTGCTGCTCAGCCAGCCGGTTAAGCGCCATGGCCTGTTGCGGCTGCCGGCAGCAGGCTACTATCTGCCAGCCGTCTGCAGCATATTGTCTGGCAAATTCAAGGCCTATCCCCCGATTTGCGCCCGTAATCAAAACAGTATTCATAATGACCTTTATCAGTAACTGAATCGTTTCACTTTAACCAGGTAAATAAATTACAAATTGAAAAATATCCGATTATTTCATTCGCATTTTATGGGTTAAGGGGTATCCGGCAAATGAGCAATGATTTTTATATGAATTTCTGGAATAATCCAAAAGTTCGCGCAGAGGCGAACTAAGGTAATTTTTGTATCTGCCGTTACGACCTGCCGTTGTTATCGGTTCCCGACTCAAACCCGGAGCCGATTTATCTGTAAGCATTATCTCACTCACAATCTGAATCTAACGAATAACTAATAATGAGTAACTATCTTTTTACTTCTGAATCTGTCTCGGAAGGTCATCCTGACAAAGTTGCCGACCAGATATCGGATGCCATTCTCGATGCAATTCTGCATCAGGACCCGCATGCGCGAGTTGCCTGTGAAACCATGTGCAGTACGGGGCTGATTGTTTTATCCGGCGAGATCACGACTCATGCCACGATTGACTACAATGTTATCCCGCGTGATACCGTGCGTGAAATCGGCTATACCAGTTCTGAAATTGGTTTTGATGCCAGTACTTGCGCGGTATTGACCGCTTTTAATAAACAGTCTCCTGATATTGCTCAGGGTGTGAATCGCAGCAAAGAAGAGGAAATGGATCAGGGGGCGGGTGACCAGGGGCTGATGTTCGGCTATGCCTGTGACGAAACGCCGCAACTGATGCCGTTGCCGATTTATTATGCACACCGTCTGGTTGAACAGCAGGCCAGACTGAGAAAAGGCGGCAAATTACCATGGTTGCGTCCGGATGCCAAATCACAGGTTTCCGTTCGTTATGCGGATGGCAGCCCGAAAAATATCGAAACTGTCGTTATTTCCACTCAGCATTCTCCCGATGTCTCCCGTACTGAACTGGTTGAAGGTGTTATTGAGGAGATCATTAAACCCGTTCTGCCGGCTGAAATGCTGAGCAATCATATTCAGTACCTGATCAATCCGACCGGCCGTTTCGTGGTGGGTGGCCCCATGGGGGACTGCGGGCTGACCGGGCGCAAGATTATCGTCGATACCTACGGTGGCACAGCCCATCATGGTGGCGGTGCTTTTTCCGGCAAGGATCCCTCCAAAGTGGATCGTTCAGCCGCTTATGCTGCGCGTTATGTTGCCAAAAATATTGTGGCTGCCGGTCTGGCACGTAAATGTGAGGTCCAGGTGGCCTACGCAATCGGGGTGGCGAAACCGGTTTCACTCATGGTGGAAACTTTCGGTACGGGTAAAGTTTCAGATGAAAAACTTGCTGAACTGGTTGCCCGCAATTTTGATCTGCGGCCCCGGGCGATTATTCATGATCTGGATCTGTTGCGCCCGATTTATGGCAAAACAGCTGCTTATGGTCATTTTGGCCGGGCAGAGCCCGGTTTCACCTGGGAAAATACCGATAAGGCAGAACAGCTTAAAGCAGATGCCGGTTTCTGATCGTTTTCACTGTCATTCAATGTGAATAAAGTTCCATTGGTACCGAGGGGCGCTGCAACGGTTGATTCCGTGAGGCTCGTACCAATGGATAGTTCAACAACGGCGCTCTTTCATTTTTGTGGAGAATGTTATGAGCGCAACAATTAACCCTATAGCGGGCAATCCTGTTTTCACCGACTGCAAAGTGGCTGATCTATCGCTGGCTGACTGGGGAAGAAAGGAAATTGCCATTGCCGAAACCGAAATGCCCGGTCTGATGGCATTACGCGAGCAATATGCCGGCAGGAAACCGCTGGCAGGTGCGCGGATTGCAGGTTCTCTGCACATGACCATCCAGACTGCTGTACTGATTGAAACACTGGTGGCGCTGGGAGCAGAAGTTCGCTGGGCTTCCTGCAACATTTTCTCTACTCAGGATCATGCTGCCGCAGCGATTGCCGCCCGTAATATCCCGGTATTCGCCTACAAGGGGGAATCACTGGAAGAGTACTGGGATTATGCTCACCGGATTTTTGAATGGGTCAGCGATGGTTCTCATGCTGCCAACATGATTCTGGATGATGGGGGGGATGCAACCCTGTTGCTGATTCTGGGCAGCAAGGCTGAGCGCGATCCTTCCGTGATTGCCAATCCGACCAATGAAGAAGAGCAGGTCCTGTTTGCTTCCATCCGCAACCGTCTTGCCAGCCATCCGGGCTGGTATTCACGCAATCTTGCTGCAATTCACGGTGTGACTGAAGAAACGACAACCGGTGTCCATCGCCTGTACGAAATGGAAAAGAAAGGCGAACTCCCGTTTCCGGCAATCAATGTCAATGATTCAGTCACCAAATCCAAATTCGACAATCTCTATGGATGCCGCGAATCACTGGTGG
>NZ_JADZAJ010000011.1 GCF_020852615.1 Nitrosomonas sp.
TCGGATATTTTTCCGAGTTCTTCCACACACAACTACATCATCGGTCCGGGTGATGTAGTTGATGTCACTATCTGGGAAGCACCACCTGCCATGCTGTTTGGTGCAATCACTCTTGATCCTGCTGCCGGACCCGTCACAACACGCGGCGTGACTTTTCCAGAGCAGATGGTGACATCGGACAACACTATCGCCATACCGTTTGCCGGTCGGGTTTCAGTCAAGGAGCGCACTACCCAGGAAATCGAACGTGAAATTGTCGTGCGACTGTACGGCAAGGCCAATCAGCCCCAGGTGCTGGTGCGCGTTATCAAAAACAATTCATCCAATGTCACAGTTGTGGGCGAAGTGAATAACAGCACATTGATGGCGCTGACGCCCAAAGGCGAGCGATTGCTCGATGCGCTGGCCACAAGTGGTGGTGTCAAAGAAACCACTAATCGCATGGCTGTACAGCTATCGCGCGCCAACATGACAGCCACAATGGCTCTGCATTCAATCATTCAGGATCCAAAACAGAACATTCTGCTCAAACCGGGCGATGTGGTTACCGCTTTGTACCAGCCACAAACTTTCTCGGTGCTGGGTGCTACGGGTAAAAATGAAGAAGTACCCTTTGAAGCGCAAGGTATTTCCCTCGCACAGGCATTGGCGCGCTCGGGCGGATTGGTGGATAACCGGGCCGATGCACGTGGTGTTTTCATTTTCCGGTTTGAAGATGCAAAACTGGTCGATGCCGATCATCCGCTAACAGCTGGGGCTGACGGCATGGTGCCAGTAATTTATCAGGTTGATTTACGTGATCCAGCCTCTTTCTTTGTTACCCAGAATTTTCCGGTGCAGAACCATGATGTCATTTACGTTGCCAATTCGCCCGAGGCGGAATTCAGCAAATTCATGAAACTGCTGATATCCGTAGCAATGCCTGGCCTGACAATCAACCGGATGTTCCTGCTGAATTGATGACCCGACTAAACCCACTGTTATTTTTTTCCAGATATGAACATGTCTGAGGTTCGTAACCCGATGGTGGTTTCCTTTGCAGTCTGGAAGGCAATTTTCCTGCGCGAGGCGCTAGACCGGTTATTTGACATGCGGGCAGCGTGGTTCTGGTTACTGGCGGAGCCCGTGCTGCACATCGGATTTCTTGTTTTTATCTTTACTGTGCTGCGCATGCGCACGGTAGGCAATGCTGACGTCGCGGTATGGATTATTGTCGGCATGCTGGCTTTTTTTCTCTTTCGGCGGACAGCAGTTCAGGTGACCTATGCGGTTGATTCCAATCAACCGCTGTTTACCTACCGTCAGGTCAAACCTTTTGATCCCGCGTTGGCGCGTGCTGTTCTGGAGGCTTTTCTGATGGCGATTATTTCGACCATCATACTGAGTGTTGCGGCCTTGTTAAGCCATGACACATGGCCGCATGATCCTTTACTGGTGTTGTCAGCCGTATTCGGGCTTTGGCTGTTTGGCGTGGGCTATGGTCTGGTGGCTTCGGTGTTGATGGCACTTGTTCCGGAAATGGAACACATTCTCAAAATCCTGATGCTGCCGCTGTATCTGATTTCCGGCGTGATTATGCCGCTGGTGGTCATCCCGCAACCTTATCTTGATCTTTTGATGCTGAACCCGATCGCACACGGCCTGGAGCTGGTGCGTGCCGGTTTCTTCCCGTATTACCACACTGTGCAAGGTCTCAGTATGGAATATCTCTACGCCTGGGCTATCGTCAGTCTTTTTCTCGGATTGATGTTGTACCGCCGGTTTGCCTTGCAACTGGTGATGAAATGATCGTAATCAAGGACGTACACAAGCGTTACAGAACAGATCATGGCCCCGGCAAGTGGGTATTGCAAGGCGTTAACCTGACGATCCCGAGCAATGTCAATGTTGGGTTGATCGGCTCAAACGGAGCTGGAAAATCCACCTTGCTGCGTATTATTGGCGGTATTGATCACCCGAACAAAGGACAGGTGGAACGACGCTGCCGGCTTTCCTGGCCTATGGGACAAGGTGGGCTGGAACCCAGTCTGACTGGTCGCCAGAACGCCAAATTTGTTTGCCGTGTTCACGGACATCAGGATGATCTCACCGATCGCCTTGCTTTCATACAGGACTTTTCCGAACTGAAAGCCGCCTTTGAAGAACCGGTCAACACTTATTCATCCGGAATGCGTTCGCGTTTGCAGTTTGCCATGTCACTTGCGTTTGATTTCGATATTTATATCTCGGATGAGGTGACAGCAGCAGGGGATGCCGCCTTTCGTGACAAGGCTGCCGCCGCCTTTAAATCCATGGCGAACCGTGCCGGGCTCATCATGGTTGCCCACAGTGATTCAACCCTCAGGCAATTTTGCGAGGCGGGCATTCTGCTATATCAGGGCAAAGCGCAATGGTTTGACGACATTGAAGAAGCCTTCAAAGCCTATAAGGACACAATCAAAAAATGACGGAATCACAACCCAACATAAACGAGCATGGCACCGGCAAATCGGATGATTTTTCCGGGAACGGCAAAAAAGACTGGTTTTCCATCAAGCTGTTTTCACACCTGATATGGTTTACGCTGATATTGGCTGTTTTTGCGATGGCTTACTGGCTGGTGATTGCTTCCGATCGCTATGTTTCGGAAGGAAGTATCATTATTCGAAAAACCGATTCAATAACTGCTCCCAGTTTTGATCTGTCCATGCTGATTGCAGGAGCCGCCAGTGCCAACCGTGCGGATCAGTTGTTACTGCGTGAATACCTGCTTTCGGTGGATATGCTCAAAAAACTGGATGCGGAACTTGATTTACGCACCCACTACAGCAACGAAAATTCGGATCTCCTCTCCCGCATGTGGTGGCAGGATATGGAATGGTTTCATCGCCATTATCTTTCACGTGTTTCCATTGAATATGATGATTACGCTGGTGTGCTGCGTATCCAGGCGCAGGCGTATGACCCGGAAACAGCGCAGGCGGTTTCCGGCCTGCTAGTGCGCGAAGGCGAACGTTATATGAATCAGATCAGTCACGAACTGGCTGAAACACAGGTCAATTTCCTGATAACCCAAGTGGGTATGGCGCAACAACGTTATCAGCAGACAAGGCAGACACTGCTGGCATATCAAAACAAAAAAGGGCTGCTCTCGCCGCAAGCCATAGCAGAAAGCCTGAATACCCTGATCGCCAAGCTCGAAGAACAACGGGCCCAGCTCAAAACACAACTGGCTTCCCTGCCCAGGACGCTGGATCGGAACCACCCCAATCTGGTCATGCTGAATCAATCCCTGGCTGCCATCAACCAGCAAATTGCCGGGGAAAAAGCCAAACTGGCCAACCCGGCCAACTCGGCCGGTAAAGCCCTGAATATCACACTGGAAGAATTTCAGCGGCTGGAAATGGAAGCCACGTTCGCACAAGAACTCTATAAGGCAGCACTTTCCGCACTGGAAAAAGGCAGAATTGATGCCACCCGCATGCTGGATAAGGTATCGGTGCTGCAGGTGCCTACCTTCCCGGAATATCCAATGCAACCCCGGCGTATCTATAACACCATTGCCACATTGTTATTTGCGCTGATGCTGGCTGGTATTCTGAAACTGCTGGAAGGCATCATTCTTGATCATGTGGATTAACCCCCAGGCGTTACAGCCGGGATGAAGCGTTAACTGAAAGATTAGTTCGTAAAAGCATTAAGCTGCGGTTCCCGGATGAATCTGTGGCGGAAGAGAAGCAAGAAAATTTTCCGGAAAAATGCATGTTTAGTAAAAGGAGATGTTTATGAAGATTCGTAAAGCAGTTTTCCCAGTGGCGGGTTTGGGCACCCGTTTCTTGCCCGCTACCAAGGCTAATCCCAAGGAAATGCTGCCGGTCGTGGATAAACCTCTCATTCAGTATGCTGTGGAAGAAGCCCTGGCTGCAGGCATTACCGAAATGGTGTTTGTTACAGGGCGCACCAAACGCAGCATTGAAGATCATTTTGATAAGGCATACGAACTGGAATCCGAACTGGAGCGCCGAGGCAAGGTTGAGATGCTGCAGTACGTGCGTAATTTGTTGCCGGATGACATGAAGTGCGTGTACATCCGCCAGTCCGAAGCGCTGGGCCTGGGCCACGCAGTGTTATGCGCCCAGCCAGCGGTGGGCGATGAGCCTTTTGCCGTATTGCTGGCCGATGATTTACTGGAAGGCGAGCCTGCCGTAATGCAGCAAATGGTGGATGTATATGACTACTACAAGAGCTCCGTGCTTGGTGTGCAGCAGGTGCCACGAGAAGATACGCGCAGCTATGGCATTGTCGACAGCAAGCCAATTCGCGATGATCTGGAGGCAGTGCAATCCATTATTGAAAAACCCAAACCGGAAGAAGCACCTTCTACCCTGGCAGTGGTGGGGCGTTATGTGCTTACACCACGCATCTTTCATCACTTGGCGCGGCTGGGTAAAGGAGCCGGGAGCGAGATACAACTAACAGATGGTATTGCTGCATTAATGCGGGAAGAGCAGGTGCTCGCCTATCGCTACAAAGGCAGGCGGTACGATTGCGGCAGCAAAATAGGCTATTTGGAAGCCACACTGGCCATGGCATGCAAACATCCTGAAGTGGGTCCACAGTTTGAGAAATTACTGCAATCGTTCGTCAAACCTGACTCCAGGTCTTTAGAAGAATGAATTTTTCAATAAAAATAATTTGATCGCATTGAAGCGCGCGAGGAAGCATAGCGCTTTTCAGGGTATGAATATTTGCCCATGCTGTTTACCAGGAGATGAAATATATCAATTCCCCTCCGGTGGAGGGGTGGACGCCGTAGGCGGACGGGGTGGTGAATCACACTGCGGTTGTCATCTGGATTGCTTCATGCCTGACGGCGTTCGCAAAGACGGCGTTTTTGTTGTTGCAAGGAGGCTGCAGGCTGATTTGGCCATCCAATTCCCCTCCGGTGGAGGGGTGGACGCCGTAGGCGGACGGGGTGGTGAATCACATTGCGGTTGTCATCTGGACTGCTTCATGCCGCTGGCGTTCGCAAAGACGGCATTTTTGTTGTTGCAAGGAGGCTGCAGGCTGACTTGTCCATCCAGATTCCCATCCTCTATTTCCGGCGCAGTAGAAAACTTATCTGCATTGCATAAAGAAAGGCGCCAAAAATCCCTTAACTCGCCGGAATGATTTATGCCATTTTGATGAAAAATGCTCACAACGCCCGGAGCTGCTTTTTCTCCAGTTATTAGTCTCAAGCGGATAAGCAGTTTCAGTAATGCCGAACAATGTAACCGTGAGCGATAAGAATGGATATGTCAGTCCCTGCTGAAGTAGCCGAAGTACCCGACATCAAAGAACTGCAAGAAGAAAATGAGCTGCTGTTGTCGCAGCTTCATCTGGTACAGGAAGAGCTGGAGAAGTACTATCTGCGGAACAAGGCGCTTGAGAGCGGACAGGCAGGCAAGTTGCAAAATACAACTCCATCAGCTCAAGGCTGGGTGGATGATGAGCTGCCGGATGCACTGGCTGAAAATCTCCGCCTGCAAACGCTGATTGAAGTACAACAGAAAATTTACCAGCTGGAAACACACAATACCCTGAACGTCAGACTGGGCAATATTCTCATTGAAAGTGCGGCTTCATCCGGATCATTGCTTTCAGTCCCCGGCAAGCTTAGAAAAATCTGGAAAGAAGAAAACCAGAAAACTCCCCCCAAAGCGCTGGGCGGCAAAGGTTTCGATAAGATCATCGCCGCGTACGGCGAAGGCGGTTTTGATGCAGTGGAGCGACTGATCGCTGTAGTTTCAATCTCGCCCGCCATGCACGCCAGCGCGTTGACGGCACTGGCCAGACATCTGATGAAAAGCGATAGTACCCAGGCAGCCGAAGCCGCCCGCCGCGCCTATGCCCTGGACCCCAGACCTTTCCGGCTGAAATGGCTTGCCTTCCGGCTGCACGAGGCACGGGAGATTGCAGAAGCCGAAGCCATGCTGGCGATTCTGCCGGCAGATACCCCATTCAGCGATTCAGAAACCCGCCAGGCCAACCATACTGCCATTCACCAAACCGGCACCGCGCTGCTGCCGACAACGCTGGAGCGGGTATTCGTCGAGAGGCGATAAGTGCAATTCGTCACTCACGATCCCGATATTCCGGATGCACTCTTGCAGGCGCACGAGGAAGGTCGCGTGGTATTTTTCTGCGCATTGTGTGATGTGCAGGTGGACCGATTCCGCCACGGCCGGGTGCTGCTGGCCTCGCAGCTGATTGCATTTTTCCGTGTGGATCGTCCTTGGACCGAACAGCACCTTCTACCGTTGTTTGGCTGGAGTAA
>NZ_JADZAJ010000012.1 GCF_020852615.1 Nitrosomonas sp.
CCGATCCAGCTTCAACGCATCATAAGTCTCGTCCGGTACCGTCGATATGTCCGCCTGTACCGCCCCGCACAGCATTATCCCCGCGCAGAACAATACCCCCCTTATCCACTCCCCTAATCTCATCTCTCTCTCCTTTGTAGCTATCTTAACAACAACTTTTCAACAACCTTTCCAATCTCTGTTTCCAGAAACTTTGATCTGTAAATCCAGTCTGTCAACCCATCGCCTTAACTGCACCGGAAAGACGGCTTTTATGTCTCGATGCCTTATTCTTGTGAATCACTCCCTTACCTGCGATTGTATCGATAACGCTTACTGCTTTTCTGAACACAGCCTCAGCCAGACCTTTGTCACCAGCTGCTACTGCTTTTCTGACGCCTTTAATTGCGGTACGCAGCTTGGACCGCAATCCAAAATTACGCTCCCGCCGCTTGGCGGTTTGTCTCACTCGCTTTTTGGCTTGTGCTGTATTTGCCATATATTTCCAGTTCTCCGTTAATTTTTTTAACTATTGCTTCAGTACAAAATATCGAACCGCGCGATTTTACTTTCATTTCACGCTTAATGCAAAAATCGATAACACACCTTCGCTGCACCTATTTCAGAAAGCGGAAAGCCCCTCGTTGAAAAAATCATACAAACCCGGCCTCAGAAAAAATCAATTTACTCCTGTACAGGTACAGCCAGTGGTCAAATTATTGTTTACATCTCTGATTTTTCATGCTGAGTGTTACAATCGCGCGCTAAATTAAGACTTGGTCAGCAGAACAGGAAACAGAACAGGAAACAGAACAGTATGGCTACGATTGAATCAATTTTGCACGAAAACCGGGTGTTTCCGCCCACCGATAAATTTACCCGAAGCGCTAATTTGCCCGGGACAGATGCCTGCGAAGCTCTGCGCCAGGAAGCTGAGCACGATTACGCTGGTTTCTGGGCAAAACTTGCAAAACAGTACATTACCTGGCACAAACCTTTCACCCGTGTTCTTGATGATACCAGTCCGCCTTTTTACAAGTGGTTCGATGATGGTGAACTGAACATTTCATGGAATTGTCTGGATCGACATCTGACTACCCAGGCCGAAAAAACTGCCATTATCTTTGAATCTGACGAAGGCAGGACAACCCGCTGCAGTTATCGTGAACTGCACAGCCGGGTCTGCCGTCTTGCCAACGGATTGAAATCACTTGGTATCCGCCAGGGTGATCGCATTGTCATCTACATGCCCATGCGAATCGAGGCTGTGGTTGCCATGCAGGCATGTGCGCGTATTGGCGCAATTCACTCGGTTGTGTTCGGTGGTTTTTCGGCAAAAAGCGTGCACGAACGTATCATCGATGCCGGTGCATCTGCCATCATCACCGCTGATGAACAAACCCGCGGAGGGAAACATCACCCGTTAAAAGCAACCGTGGATGAAGCATTGGCAATGGATGGCACAACCTCTGTTCACAGCGTCATTGTCTTCCAGCATACGGGAGCTGACATTACCTGGCGACCGGAACGGGACTGCTGGTGGCATGACCTCACCGCTCAACAGCCCGATCAGTGCGAACCGGCCTGGGTCAATGCTGAACACCCGTTATTTACGCTGTATACCTCAGGTTCAACCGGAAAACCAAAAGGGGTGCAACATTCCTCAGCCGGCTACCTGCTTGGCACGATAATCAGCATGCAATGGGTATTTGATTACCATCCGGAAGATATATTCTGGTGTACAGCTGATGTAGGCTGGGTTACCGGACATAGCTACGTTACCTACGGGCCGCTGGCTGTCGGTGCAACCCAGGTGATTTTTGAAGGAACCCCGACCTACCCTCATGCGGGCCGATTCTGGGAAATCATTCAGAAACACAAGGTCACGACCTTCTACACTGCACCCACCGCCATCCGTTCCCTGATCAAACTGGGTTCCGACCTGCCCGGGAAATATGATCTTTCCTCGTTGCGCCTGCTTGGTTCGGTGGGTGAACCGATCAACCCGGAAGCATGGATGTGGTATTACACTGTTGTCGGTCAGTCACGCTGCCCGATAGTCGATACCTGGTGGCAAACTGAAACCGGCTCTCACATGATCGCCCCGATTCCAGGCGCGGTACCGG
The DNA here is from genome assembly GCF_020852615.1 of Nitrosomonas sp. Classification (GTDB taxonomy): domain Bacteria; phylum Pseudomonadota; class Gammaproteobacteria; order Burkholderiales; family Nitrosomonadaceae; genus Nitrosomonas. The sequence goes on from NZ_JADZAJ010000012.1 coordinate 2,106, forward strand.
CCAAGCCAGGTTCCTGCACCCTCCCGCTACCCGGTATTTACGCCGCGGTGATAGATGAGACCGGACATCCGGTAGAACAGGGAAAGGGTGGGTTTCTGGTTATCCAGCGTCCATTCCCTTCAATGCTGCGCACCTTGTGGAATGACCCGGAACGATTCCAGAAAACCTATTTCCCGACAGATATTGCCGGTGGCCGCTACTACCTCGCAGGTGATTCAGCCCATTGTGACCAGGATGGCTATTTCTGGATCATGGGGCGGATTGATGATGTACTGAATGTTTCCGGTCATCGGCTCGGCACCATGGAAATCGAATCCGCACTGGTGGCGCATCCTCTGGTTGCAGAAGCGGCTGTTGTCGGAAAACCGCATGAAATCAGGGGAGAAGTAGTTGTGGCATTCGTTGTATTAAGAGGAAAATTACCTGATGATCAGCAAGCTGCTGAAATTGCTGCAGCTTTACGTGAATGGGTTACCAGCGAAATTGGTGCGATTGCCCGTCCTGAAGAAATCCGGTTTGGTGAAAATCTGCCTAAAACACGTTCCGGCAAAATCATGCGACGCCTCCTGCGCGCCCTGGCAAAAGGTGAAACTGTTACGCAGGATATTTCAACATTGGAAAATCCGGTAATCCTTGAACAACTCAGCCAGACTGTATAACCGAAACCTCTCTATTTATGGAACAACTCCCAGCCATCACTGATTATCCGGACGGGATCAGTGTTATTGATGCACGTTATCATCGTCCGGGCCGTGCTGCCATTCACCTGATCACAGAAGGCGACAAGGCCGCGCTGGTGGATACCGGCACCCGTTTTTCGGTTCCCGGTACCATGGCAGCACTGGCGCATAAACACATTACTCCCGAACAAATCGAATATATTTTTCTCACCCACATCCACCTTGATCATGCCGGCGGGGCAAGTGAATTCATGCGGCAGCTGCCCAACGCCAGGCTGGTAGTGCACCCGCGGGGAGCATCCCACATGGCCAACCCAGTGAAGCTGATTGCCGGTGTCATGGCCGTGTACGGTGAATCCGAATTCCGGCGTGTCTACGGTGAAATCCTGCCAATCTCCGCCGAACGTATTATTGAGGCACCTGATGATACCGTGATCGAACTGAATGGCCGTCCATTACGGCTGCTGGATACGCCCGGGCATGCGCGGCATCACTATTGCATTCACGACGCCCGCAGTGCATCCATCTTTACTGGCGATACCTTTGGAGTGTCATATCGCGAATTCGATGCCAACGGACTGGAATTTGTTTTTCCGACCACCTCACCGGTACAGTTTGACCCGGAAGCTGCCCATGTTTCCATCAACCGGCTCATGGCACTACACCCCGAACAGGCATTTCTCACGCATTACGGGCGTATTCGCCACCTTCCACATCATGCATCGCAAATGCACACGCTCATCGATGCCTTTGCCGGCATCGCACAGCAAGCTGCAGCAATTCAGGACCGGCAACCCGTCATCATGCAGGCACTGCAGGATCTGCTCCTGGAACGGCTTGCTGCTCACCGGTGCACCCTCACCCGGGATGCCGCCCTCCCGATATTACAGACTGATATCAGACTCAATGCACAGGGGCTTGAAATCTGGCTGGAACAAACCCTCAGGCAATCAGAACAAGGGCGAGCTGCAGGCTGAACATTTCCAGCAGGAGTCTCCACCCGCCTGCTGCACTTACCCCCATAATTCCCCTGTAACGGGGCGATGTGCGCAGCGGACGACTCACCCGGCGCATACTTACCGCTGCAGGTCGGGACAGTCGGGCACCCCCGCCTGAATACCCGCCAGCCACTACCCGGATCATGCTTCACACAGGCCGGCAGCTTGCGGATAAATGGCAGAGACCACCTTGATATTATCTTGATACTATCCCATACAATCTTTATCACAGCCAGATTTCCACAGTCGCAGTATTTCTCCGCATGTTCCGGGGAGAGGTCACAGTGTTACCTCCTTTCTCATAAAATCACTGCTGCAAAGGAAGCCCCCTGATCTCACCCGCTTTCATTCACTGGTTTGCTGTTGCAGGTGCACCGGTTGTTTATCCCGGATACATCCTGTCACATCTGGAGAAACTCTGATTATCGGAGCACACACAACTTGCAGGACATCATTTTCATCGGCACCACGGTTGTTTTCTTCGCTGTTACCGTATGGCTCATATTCGTGCTGCAGCGTCTTTAAACAGCTCATTTTTCAGGGATCCGTTTCATGGAACTCGATATTTCCGGTTTTACCGCTGTACTTGTAACAATGACCGGATTGGCCATCATCATGGGACACCGGCTGGCCAAACTGTTTGAAGATGAACAGCACCTGGCACCGGAACGCCTGAGCTATCGCGTGCTGGGTGTGGACCCGGCCGAGCGCATGGGCTGTGCCCGCTACAGTCTGGCACTGCTGCTGTCCAACGCCGCCATGATGGCGCTGGGCTATGTGCTCCTGCGCCTGCAGGGCTGGCTGCCGCTGAACGAGCCGGGCAACACGGCGCAGGCACCGGATCTCGCTTTCAACACGGCTGCTTCCTTTATCACCAATACCAACTGGCAGGCCTATGCGGGTGAAAGCAGCCTGTCCAACGCCACGCAGATGACAGCCATCACCTTTCTGATGTTCTGCAGCGCCACAACAGGCGTGGCGGCGGCGGGCGGCTTCATCCGGGCGCTCGCGCGTACCAGCAGCCAGGACATGGGCAACTACTGGGTGGATTTCATGCGTGTGCTCTGGCGCGTAATGCTGCCGCTGTGCTTCATCATGGCGCTAATCTGTGTATGGCAGGGCATACCGCAGACGCTGTCCAGTCAGGCCGTGGCCACCACCCTGGAAGGCGCGCGCCAGCAGATCATGCTGGGGCCGGTGGCGAGCTTCGAGACCATCAAGCACATCGGGACCAACGGTGGCGGTTTTTTTAACACCAACGCTGCGCACCCGTTCGAGAACCCGACACCACTGACGAATGTGCTGCACATCCTGTCGATGCTGCTGATTCCCTCGGCACTGACGGTGACCTTTGGCCTGATGCTGGCCAGAAAAAAACAGGGCTGGGTGTTCTTCGGCACCTTTGTGGTGATGTTCATCGGTTTTCTGGTTCTGGTGTATGGCGCCGAACAGGCCGGCAACCCTCTGCTGGCCCGGGCCGGCGCTGATCAGCAACAATCGGCCACACAGAGCGGCGGCAACATGGAGGGTAAGGAGCTGCGCTTCGGCATTGCCGATACCGCCCTGTTTATTACCACCACCACCGCAGCGACGACGGGATCGGTCAACGCCATGCACGACTCACTTACGCCCATGGGCGGCCTGGTGCCGCTGGCGCAGATGATGCTCAACTGCGTGTTCGGCGGCGATGGCACGGGCTTCATTAACCTGATTCAGTACGCCATCCTCACGGTGTTCCTGGCCGGCATGATGATTGGCCGTACACCTGAATTTCTAGGAAAAAAGATCGAAGCACGCGAGATCAGGCTGGTGATACTTGCGGTGCTGGCACATCCGGCATCTATCCTGGGTTTCACCGCACTGGCCTGTCTGTGGCCGGATACGGCAGCCAGCCTCAATAACCACGGCCCGCATGGCTTCTCGGAAGTGCTCTACGCCTACGCCTCAGGGACTGCCAATAATGGATCGGCCTTTGCGGGCTTCAACGCCAGCACACCGTTTTTCAACACCACGATTGGTCTGGCCATGCTCATCGGCCGCTATTTCACGCTGCTGCCCATGCTGGCCGCCGCCGGTTCTCTGGCTGCCAGGAAGACGGTGACAGCCGGCCCTGGCACTTTTCCCACCGCTACCCCACTGTTCATGGGGCTGCTGATATTCGTCGCACTGGCAGCAGGTGGCCTGACCTTCCTGCCCGCACTGACCCTGGGGCCGCTGGTTGAGCACCTGCAAATGCTGGGCGGCCACCTTTATCCCTGAATGGATCGAGAAAAATGCGCACCTTGAACCACTTGAATCCATCTCCTGCTGCAACCGCTATTCCAGGTTCACCGCTCAAAGGTTTGTCCGGCCCCTGCGTGCGCGGCGCCTTGTTCGTCGCCCTGCTGACCGGCATGGTGTATCCACTGGCCATTACGGGTGTGGCACAGCTGCTGTTTGCATACCAGGCCAATGGCAGCCTGATCGCTGACAACCAGGGCATCGTTGGCTCCGGACTGATCGGACAGGCGTTTACCTCGCCGCGCTATTTCCACCCCCGTCCCAGTGCTACGATACCTGGCCCCTACAATGCGGGTGCATCCGCCGGCAGTAATCTGGGACCGACAAACCAGACCCTGATCGATAACGTCAAACAGCGTGCCACAGCCTACCGGCAGGCTAACGGGCTGGCAGTTAATGCATTGGTGCCGGTGGATGCCGTAACGGCTTCCGCCTCCGGACTCGATCCACACATCTCGGTGGCCAATGCCACGCTGCAAGCGGCTCGTGTTGCACAAGCGCGCGGCCTGGCACCCGGATCAGTACAGCAACTGCTGGTGCAGCATACCGAAGGGCGCGTATTCGGTATATTCGGCGAGCCGCGCGTTAACGTGCTATGCCTGAATCTGGCGCTGGATGCGCTGAAGCCATCCATTCCCTCAATGACATCCTGTCCCTGATCCGAAAGCGGGAGGAACCTTGCCTGATAAAAAATCACTGACCCTGCTGGATCGCACTCTCATCGGGCAAGCCTGCAAGGATGCGCTCTGCAAATTAAGTCCCCGGGTACAGTGGCATAATCCGGTAATGTTCATCGTGTATCTGGGTGCCCTGTTGACCACGGTACTGTTCTTCCAGCCGTCGGGAGGCAAAGGCGAAACACCGTCCGGCTTCATTCTCGCCATCAGCCTGTGGCTGTGGTTCACAGTATTGTTTGCCAACTTTGCCGAGGCGCTGGCCGAAGGGCGCAGTAAAGCGCAGGCTGCCAGCCTCCGGGGCCTGAAAAAAACCACCTGGGCCAGGAAGCTGGCCAGGGGCGATTATCAGGCCCCGCACACACGCGCGGAGCTGCAATGGCTGCTCACGGAAACCGACCATTTACGGCGTGGCGACATCGTGCTGATTGAAGCGGGCGATGTCATTCCCGCCGATGCCGAGGTGATCGACGGCGTGGCCTCGGTGGATGAGTCAGCCATCACGGGCGAATCAGCGCCGGTGATCCGCGAATCAGGGGGGGATTTTTCCGCTATCACTGGCGGAACACGCGTGCTCTCGGACTGGATCGTGGCACGGGTGGCAGTGAATCCCGGTGAAGCGTTTGTCGATCGCATGATCGCGATGGTGGAAAATGCCAGCCGTAAAAAAACACCGAATGAAATCGCACTCAATATTCTGCTGGTAGGGCTGACGCTGGTGTTTTTGCTGGTTATCGTCACCCTGCGGCCATACTCGTCCTTTGCCGTGGCGCAAGCCGGTTCGGGCAGCACAGTCAGTGTGACGGTGCTGGTCGCACTGCTGGTGTGCCTCATTCCCACCACCATCGGCGGGCTGCTCTCGGCCATCGGTGTAGCTGGCATGAGCCGCATGATGCAGGCCAACGTCATCGCCACCTCGGGGCGTGCGGTGGAGGCCGCGGGTGATGTGGATGTACTGCTGCTGGACAAGACCGGTACCATCACCCTGGGTAACCGTCAGGCAAGCAGTTTCATCCCCGTGCGCGGAGTAAGCGAAAAACAACTCGCCGATGCCGCGCAACTGGCCTCGCTGGCTGATGAAACGCCAGAGGGGCGCAGCATCGTAGTGCTGGCCAAGCAGAAATTCAATCTGCGTGAGCGTGATATTGAAAGACTGGGAGCACAGTTTGTGCACTTCACGGCGCAAACGCGCATGAGCGGTGTCGATCTGGCGGGCAGTGCAGGAGAGGGCCGCACCATCCGTAAAGGCGCTGCCGATGCCGTGCGCCGTTATATCGAAGCGCTGGGTGAATCGTTTCCGAGCGAGTTGCAACACACCGTGGATGAAATCTCGCGCCGCGGGGCTACACCGCTGGTGGTGGCCGAAGGCAGCCGTGCGCTGGGCGTGGTTGAGCTTAAGGACATCGTCAAGGGCGGTATCAGGGAACGCTTTGCCGAGCTGCGCCGCATGGGGATCAAGACCGTGATGATCACCGGTGACAACCGCCTGACAGCTGCCGCCATCGCAGCCGAAGCGGGTGTGGATGATTTTCTGGCCGAAGCCGCGCCCGAGGACAAGCTGGCCCTGATCCGCGACTACCAGGCCAGGGGGCAGCTGGTGGCGATGACCGGCGACGGCACCAATGATGCCCCCGCTCTGGCGCAGGCCGATGTGGCTGTCGCCATGAACACCGGCACCCAGGCTGCCAAGGAGGCGGGTAACATGGTGGATCTGGACAGCAACCCCACCAAGCTGATCGAGATCGTCGAGACCGGCAAGCGGATGCTGATGACACGCGGCTCGCTTACCACCTTCAGTATCGCCAACGACGTGGCCAAGTATTTCGCCATCATCCCGGCAGCCTTTGCCAGCACCTGTCCGCAACTGAGTGCGCTCAATGTCATGCAGCTGGCCAGTCCCTCGTCGGCCATTTTGTCGTCGGTGATCTTCAACGCACTGATCATCGTGTTCCTGATTCCGCTGGCCCTGAAAGGGGTGAAGTACCGTGCCGCGGGAGCAGCCGCACTGTTGCGCCGCAATCTGCTCGTGTACGGCCTGGGGGGGGTGATTGTGCCTTTCATTGGCATCAAAGCCATTGATCTGATAATCGTTGCACTGGGTCTGGTATAAAAAACAATGGCAATATTGACCAGCATCAACCCGCCCAAAGTGTCATGAGACCAGTAATTATGCCTGCTCCGGTTCTGCCGCCAGATGAACGCCCCGATCCCGACAGGCTGTTGCAGCAAGTGCAACAGGAGGAAGAACAGGCAAAGCACGGGCGCCTGAAAATTTTCTTTGGCGCATCAGCGGGAGTAGGTAAAACTTACGCCATGCTGTCAGCAGCACGTACCACACAGGCACAAGGCGTACCACTGGCAGTCGGTCTGGTGGAAACACATGGCCGTCCGGAAACGGCGGCACTGCTCGCCGGCCTGCCCCTGTTACCGCTGAAAGCTACACCTCATCGCGGACATACACTCAGGGAATTCGATCTTGATGCTGCACTGGCCTTCGGTGCAGCACATGCAGATGGCCCTGAACCACCGTTAGTGCTGCTGGATGAACTGGCACACAGCAACGTACCCGGTTCACGTCACCCCAAACGCTGGCAGGATGTGGAGGAACTGCTCGCCTCCGGCATCGACGTATGGAGCACAATGAACGTACAGCATCTCGAAAGTCTGAACGATATCGTTGGCGGCATTACCGGCATTCGCATACGGGAGACGGTACCCGACACTTTATTTGATGCCGCCGGGGAAGTCGTAATGGTCGATTTGCCACCAGATGAATTACTGGCACGCCTGGCAGCGGGCAAGGTCTATATCCCGACACAGGCCAGGCATGCAGCCGCCAATTTCTTTCGTAAAGGGAATCTGATTGCACTGCGCGAGCTGGCGCTGCGCCGCACAGCCGATCGGGTTGATGTGCAGATGCAGCACTGGCGCCTGAGCACCGGCACTGGCGCAACAAATCGGCCTGTATGGTCAACACGCGATGCATTGCTGGCATGTATCGGTCCCGGATCAGGTGGCGAAATGATCGTACGCAGTGCGGCGCGGCTGGCGGCCTCATCCAATCTGCGCTGGCATGCGGTGTTTGTTGATACGCCATCCATACGGCATGCAAGTGACCGTACACGTGAGCAGGCACTGCACGCACTCAGGCTGGCGCAGGAATTGGGTGCCACCACAGCTACGCCCGCAGGCACCGAGGTTATCGAAGTACTGGTGCGCTACGCGCGTGAACATAATCTCTCACGCCTGGTACTGGGCCGGCGCCCGGGTTTGCGACGCTGGAGACTGACATTCACTGAACGCCTGGCGGATCAAACCCCGGATATGGATGTACTCCAGGTGCCGCTGCCGAAAGAAACCCGGGGAAGTTCATACTGGCGCCAATGGATGGCTGGTGCCGCTTCCATCCGGTGGGCAGGTTACGTCGTGGCAACAATGGTCTGCGGTATGATGGCACTGCTGGCAACCTCGTTACATGGCGTGCTGGAGCTTACCAATATCGTCATGCTGTTTTTGCTCACGGTAGTTGGCATAGCACTGCGCTATGGGCGCGGGCCAGCTGTTCTGGCTGCGTTTCTGGGAGTGGCGATATCCGATTTCCTGTTCACTCCACCACTTTTATCACTGCAAGTGAGCGATGCGCAGTATCTGATTACCTTCGCCGTCATGCTGGCAGTCGCGCTGGTAATCGGGCAGCTTACCGCCAGTCTGCGGGCACAGGCCAATGCCGCCGGCGAGCGGGAACGGCGCATACACAGGCTCTATCAGATGTCGCGTGATCTGTCTGCAACACTGCTGGCCGGTCAGGTGGCCGAAATCAGTGCGAACTTCATCACGGCTGAATTTGCTGCCAAATCAGCTCTGCTGGTGGTCGGTGATAATAATCAATTGCAGGCACTGCCCGGGGCCGATGCTGATGTTGATATGGCAGTGGCGCAATGGTGTTTCAGTAAGGGGGAGGCAGCCGGCCGCGGTACCCATACTCTGCCCTCCTGCACCTGTCTGATGTTACCGCTGAAGGCGCCCATGCGCCTGCGCGGTGTACTGGCTGTGCAGCCGCCACAAACCGGGTTACTGACGCCTGAACAGCGTCAGCTGCTGGATACCTGTGCTTCACTGCTGGCAATCTCACTCGAACGTATCCATTACATTGACGTGGCACGCGAAAGCACGGTAGAAATAGAATCGGAACGGCTGCGCAATTCATTGCTGTCAGCCATTTCGCATGATCTGCGCACACCACTGGCATCACTGGTGGGACTGGCCGATACACTGAATCTGCTATCGCCACCACTGACAGGTCCGCAGGCCGAGATAGCCGGTGCTATCCATCAGTCCGCCCTGCGCATGAGCATGCTGGTCAATAATCTGCTGGACATGGCACGACTGGAGTCCGGCAGGATTCAGCTGCGTCGTGAATGGCAGCCGCTGGAAGAAGTCGTGGGAAGCGCGCTTGCCGCCTGCGACCCGATATTGAGCACGCATCCTGTCGAAGTGCGGCTGGCCGGAAATTTACCGCTTTTGCATCTGGATGCCGCACTGTTTGAACGTGTGCTGGTCAATCTGCTGGAAAATGCGACCAAATACACCCCGGCAGGTACGGCCATCCATATCGGGGCAAAAGTGCTGGATGACGATGTACACATTACGATCGATGATGAAGGCCCTGGTTTACCTGTCGGAAATGAAGAATCCGTATTCGGAAAATTTGAGCGTGGCGGCAGGGAAACCACCCTCCCCGGTGTCGGACTGGGCCTGGCAATTTGTCGCGCCATCGTTCAGGCACACGACGGCAGGATCCGGGGGGAAAACCGGGTTGAACAGGGACATGTGACGGGAGCCCGGTTCATTATTATTTTGCCGCGGGGAAATCCGCCGCAGGATGATGGCAGCCAGATCCACGCGGCCCTCCCGGACAAGGACAATTCATGAACGAAGTGCGCATTCTGATCATCGAGGATGAAGCGGATATTCGCCGTTTTATCCGCCTGGCACTGGCCAGTGAAGGCTATGAAGTATTCGAGGCAGCCACTCTGCAGCGCGGTCTGATTGAAGCAGGTACGCGCCGCCCGGATATTCTGGTGCTGGATCTGGGAATGCCCGATGGTGATGGTGTGGATCTGATCCGTGATTTACGTACCTGGTCGGCCATGCCTGTTATCGTACTTTCAGCACGCAGCCATGAGGCAGACAAGATTACAGCGCTGGATACGGGTGCGGATGATTACCTGGTCAAACCATTCGGTGCAGGCGAGTTGCTGGCGCGCGTGCGTGCCCAGCTGCGCCGGCAGCATATCCGGATACAACCGGGCGAATCGCCGGTTACCTTTGGTGACATCAGTATTGACCTTGCCAGACGCAGTGTCTGCCGCGCTGGTGAGGTGCTGCATCTGACACCTATCGAATATCGCCTGCTGACCCACCTGATCAGCCATCCCGAGTGCGTACTTACTCACAGACAACTGCTGCACGCTGTCTGGGGTCCGGGCCATATGGAAGATACGCACTATGTCCGGGTACATATGGCCAATCTGCGCAAGAAGATCGAGACTGACCCTTCACGCCCGCGTCATCTGCTGACGGAAACGGGCATCGGCTACCGTTTTTGCGGATTGTAAAATCGTACTGGCAAGCCCCCCCGGGTATACACCAGGAAATATCTGCTTTATAAAACGCTACCTGTTCGGCCTGATTTGGTTCGGCCTGATTTGTCCGGATTCATGCATCACACAATCACTTTTTTCCAGAAAACCATCCTCATTGAATCTGACCGTCTCCCCTGGTTTAAACCGGGGAGGGGTTTGCCGGGTAATTATGTAATGATTGCCATCATTTGCCATCAGGCTGATTCTGTAATAAACAGGCTCGGCAATGTTCCTTTCGGGCGGAGTGTAACCACTGTTACCCGGAACATCGATTTCAGTAAAAAAACTTCCCCCGTGTCTGCCCAGGGGAATTGCGACTGTCCCCGGGATCAGGGTATTCGTATTGCCACTGTTAGCAGGATTAAGCGTGATGGAGGCGATGTGTTCCACTACGCTGCAATAACCGGCCGGAAGCTGCGCAGGGTCAATCAAGGCTCGGGAAGCATCAGTGCTGCGGATACTCCGATAGGCCGGCTGTTTCAATCTGCGTTCATTTTTGCCTGCTGATCCGGTAGAGAACACCACTTCTCCTGCGGACGCTCCCTGCCGGCCGGATTTTGAATGTGACCCGGCTGTTCCCCGACTGTTTACAGCCTTGTCCGGCTGCACACCGGAAGCCAGTGCAACTTCAGCCAGTCCTGTGCAGATAGCCAGGGATAATGCAGCCATTATCAGCTTATAAAGGGCCCTCTGAAAAACGATCTGCGTTGCTATCACCACGTTCAAAACAACCGGGCAATCAGACATAGCAAGCTCCATGATTCGATGCGGAAATTACCACATCGGCAATCACACTTTGTGCTTGAGCAGCTCTGGAGTGATATCAGTCCGGGCTGCTCTCTGAAAACAGGCTGGAACCGGCAGCTGCCGTCAGTCTTCCTTGCGCAGCTGCGGGAACAGAATAACATCACGGATGCTTGGAGAATCGGTCAGCAGCATCACCAGTCGATCAATACCGATTCCCTCACCTGCTGTTGGCGGCAGACCGTATTCCAGCGCCTGGATATAGTCAGCGTCATAGTGCATTGCTTCCATATCGCCCGCCTCTTTTGCTCTGGCCTGCTCCAGGAAGCGAGCGGCCTGGTCTTCAGGATCGTTTAATTCGGAAAACCCGTTCGCGATTTCCCGCCCGGCAATATACAGTTCAAAACGATCCGTAATTTCCGGATTGGCATCGTTACGGCGTGCCAGCGGAGAAACCTCGGCCGGATAATCAATGATAAATACCGGCTCAAACAGCAGATGCTCGGTCGTTTCGTCGAACAGAGCGAGCTGCAGGCCGCCGGTTCCGCTGCCGGGATTGAATCCGATTCCCTTCGCCTGCAAAATTTTGATCAACTCATCCCTGCTGTTAAGCTGCGTTTCAGAATATTCAGGGTGGTATCTCAGAATGGCCTGCGTGACAGTCAGTCGGGCAAAAGGCCGGGCAAGATCCATTTCACGCTGCTGACAGATGATACGGGTGGTTCCCAGCACCTTCAGTGCAACTTCGCGCAGCATGGATTCCGTCAGCTCCATCAGGTAATTGTGATCCTGATAGGCTTCATAAAACTCCAACATGGTAAATTCGGGGTTATGACGGGTGGATATACCTTCATTCCGAAAATTACGGTTGATTTCGAATACTTTTTCCATACCGCCCACGACCAGCCGTTTCAGATAAAGCTCCGGCGCAATGCGCAGATACAGCGACATATCCAGTGCATTATGATGAGTGACGAAAGGCCGCGCAGTCGCACCGCCAGGGATGGAGTGCATCATGGGGGTCTCAACTTCGAGATACCCGCGGCTGACGAGAAATTCACGAACCGCCTGGATGATTTTCGAGCGAACAGCAAATACCTTGCGTGCCTCTTCATTGGTAATCAGATCGAGGTAGCGCCGCCGGTATTTCTGTTCCTGATCGGTCAGGCCGTGAAATTTTTCCGGCAGCGGACGCAGGGATTTGGTCAGAAGGTGCAGCTGTGTCACCCGCAACGACAATTCATCCGTCCTGGTTTTGAACAACACACCTTCCGCTCCGAGAATATCGCCCAGGTCATAATGCCGGAATGCTTCGTGAGCGGATTCCCCGGTATGATCATTGGAAATATAGAGCTGCACCCGTCCACTCATGTCCTGAATCGTTGCAAAACTTGCCTTCCCCATCACGCGCTTGAACAACATGCGCCCGGCAATTTTTACCTTTACCTGACTGCTTTCCAGTTCTTCTCTGGGACAGCCATCATATTTCTCATGCAGATCACGAGCCAGACTGTCCCGGCGATAATCATTCGGGAAAGCATTACTGATCTCTCGCAACGCAGTCAGTTTGGAACGGCGTTCCGCGATGAGACTGTTTTCATCCTGGGAAATACCGGGTATATCTTCCTGGGTCATATTTATTCCAAGTTTTCGGTAATTTTTATTGATATAAAATTTCTCTGTTTTCGTGCCGGATGGCGCAGCAGCCCTAGAGTCACCGCCGCACGCCCAATCAGCGTGTATTATAGTGGCTTTACCCGGCCCGGTTTAACGAGCTTGGTAAACTGTTTGTGTTTATTTACGGCAGCAGGTTAAATGCGCATACACATTCTCATTCTTTACATTGCCACCCATCCCGGCACATCAATCAATCTTCTGCTGAAATCAACTGAAAAATATTTGTGAATACGCCAGCAACCCCAACTCACTTTATTCGCAACATCATCGAGGAAGACAACCGTACCGGTAAATGGAACGGACGTGTGGAAACACGCTTCCCCCCCGAGCCAAATGGTTATCTGCATATCGGTCATGCTAAAAGTATTTGCCTGAATTTTGGACTTGCCCGGGAATACAACGGAATCTGCCATCTGCGATTCGACGATACCAACCCTGAAAAGGAAGCTCAGGAATACGTCGATGCCATTATTGAATCAGTGCACTGGCTGGGTTTTGACTGGAAAACACATCTCTATTTTGCTTCTGATTATTTTGACCAGCTATACGAATTTGCGGAATACCTGATCACGCAGGGAAAAGCGTATGTGGATAGCCTGCCGGCGGAAGAAATCAGGAGATTGCGCGGAACCCTGACTGAGGCCGGTATAAACAGCCCTTATCGTGACCGTCCGGCAGAAGAAAATCTCGACCTGTTCCGGCGCATGCGCGCAGGCGAATTCCCGGATGGGGCACATGTGTTGCGCGCCAAAATTGATATGGCTTCTCCCAATATCAATCTGCGCGATCCGGTCATCTACCGCATCCGCCATATTCACCACCAGCGCACCGGCGATAAATGGTGCATCTATCCGATGTACGATTACACCCATTGCATTTCTGATGCACTGGAACGGATCACTCACTCGCTCTGCACGCTGGAATTTGAAGATCATCGTCCACTGTACGACTGGGTACTGGACCAGCTCACCGGGAAAGTTCCCTGCCATCCGCAGCAGATTGAATTTGCACGGCTGAACCTGACCTACAGCGTAATGAGCAAGCGTAAACTGATCGATCTGGTGGAAAACAGACTGGTGGACGGCTGGGACGATCCACGCATGAATACACTGGCCGGGTTGCGCCGCCGGGGCTATACACCGGAATCTATCCGTCTGTTTGCGGAACGTATCGGCATCAGCAAAGCGGATTCCTGGATTGATATATCCATCCTGGAAGATTGCCTGCGTGAAGATCTTAATGAATCAGCCTTACGCCGCATTGCCGTACTCGATCCGGCGCTGCTGATCATTGATAATTTTCCAGAAGGGCATGAAGAAGTTTGTTACGCCCCCAATCACCCGCAAAAACCTGAATCGGGCACACGCGAACTGATACTGACGAAACAGATTTACATTGACCGGGAAGATTTTATGGAAACACCAGGTAAAGGCTTTTTCCGCCTGTCACCAGGCGCCGAAGTGCGGCTACGTTATGCATTCATCGTAAAATGTACCCATGTTGTCAAGGACGACACGGGAAAAATCCTGGCAATCCACTGTATTTATGACCCTGATACCAAAAGCGGTACTGCCGGAGCTGAAACCCGCAAGGTGCGCGGTAATATCCACTGGTTGTCAGCCACCCGTGCCAGCACTGCAGAAATCAGACTGTATGACCGCCTGTTCAGTGACCCATACCCTGATGCGGAGGGAAAGGATTTCAAAGCTTCTCTTAACCCTGATTCCAAACACATCATTACTGGCTACGTTGAACCGGCTTTAAACGAGGCGCGCGCTGAGCAGCGCTTTCAGTTTGAACGCTACGGCTATTTTGTGGCTGACCTGGCAGACACCAGGCCGGGAAAACCGGTATTCAATCGTACTGCATCCTTACGCAACACCTGGGAAAAAACCACAAACAAATCAAATACAAACAGATCATAAATAATAACCTGAAATACAATGACATAATCGCAAAATCTGAATATCCGGCTAAAACCAACCTTTATTACTCCACATCAGCATAATTTTCTTGTTATACTCGGTTCCCGTTTCAACAACACGAATTGAAAGTATGTCCTCAAAACACATTGTCATTCTGTTGCTCAGCGCTGGCATGGCAGTGGGATGCAGTTCCATCCCGAAAGAATCAAACCAGACAGAAGTTTCACGTCATTGGCATAAGCCCGAGCTTATTCTCCCCAAAGAAACAGCAGAAAATGATCCCTATTCGTACTTTGTACGGGATCGTCTGTACAGCCGGTATCAGGAATGGCAAGGGGTACGTTACAGACTGGGTGGCTCAGATCACTCAGGAATAGATTGCTCGGCATTTGTCAAAATTATCTACGAGGCAGAATTTGGCCTCTCATTGCCCAGAACGGCGCTTTCACAAGCAACCCTCGGTCACGAAGTTGACCAAAGCAGGCTAAAACCGGGTGATCTGGTTTTCTTCAGAACCAGCAGGCATTCACAACATGTGGGAATTTACCTCGAAAGCAGGCAATTCCTGCATGTTTCAACCAGAAAAGGTGTGACCATATCTGAACTGGATGATTCCTACTGGAAATCCAGATACTGGAAATCAGTCAGAATCTAAAGCTGGACAGCATTACCGGGTCAGTAGCTGATTGGCGGTATCAGGTTCCGTACTGACGCCTTTCCAGATGGGCACGGTCAATAATGGATGCACTGATCTCTTCTATTGACACACTCGTTGTGTCGATGGAAGGGATATCACACTGTCTGTACAACTCGTTCTGCCATTGCAGCTCGCGCTGGCATTCAGCAAACGAAGCATAATGACTGCCAGGATAGCGTTCTTCGCGTATTGTTTGAAGTCGTGCCGGACTGAGCGTCAGCCCAAACAGTTTTTTTTGCATCGGCTGCAATAGCGGGGGAAGCTGCATTACCCCCATATCTTCCGGCGTAAACGGATAATTGGCCGCGAGCACTCCATACTGCAAAGCCAGATAGACACACACCGGCGTTTTACCGGTACGCGAAACTCCCACCAATATTACATCAGCATCAGAAAGCAACCTGGTATTAGCACCGTCATCACTGTTGAGCGCATACTGGATTGCCGCAATGCGCCGGAAGTAGGAAGCGTCCTGCCTGAGAACATGGGAACGCCCCGGCGTGCGTACGGGAGGTTGCTGTAATGCCGCTTCCAGCGGCCCCAGACATATCTCAAAAAAATCAAACAGCACGCAGTTTGCCCGGCGGACAGAAGCAAGAACAACCGGATCAAGCAAGGTACTGAACACCAGTGGCGGCTTCCCTTCCTGTTCTGCAGCGGCATTGATCTGTTCAACGATTACCTGCACTTTGGCCGCACTGTCCATGAAAGCGGCATAACGCTTTTTCCATTCGATTCCATCGAATTGCGTCAGCAGACTGTGGCCAAGTGTTTCTGCCGTTATCCCTGTACGATCTGACAAGAAAAAAACACTCCGCTGCAGCATCACGTTACGGCTCCCCGCCAGCCAGATATAGCCAGGTATCCACTACCGTATCCTGGTTAAGTGACAGGCTGCTGACACCCTGCTCAACCAGCCAGCGGGCAAAATCCGGATAATCGGAAGGCGCCTGGCCGCAGATACCAATATATTTCCCCTGTTTGCGACAGGCATCGATCGCCATTTTCAGCAACCGCTTGACCGCCGGATTACGTTCATCAAACAAATGGGCAACCAGCCCGGAATCACGATCCAATCCGAGTGTCAACTGAGTCATGTCATTTGATCCAATCGAAAATCCGTCAAAATATTCAAGAAACTCCTCAGCCAGCACCGCATTGGAAGGAATTTCACACATCATGATCAGGCGTAGTCCATTGCTTCCACGCTTCAACCCGTTAGCTGCCAGCAACGCCGTAATCTGTTGCGCTTCTTCCAGCGTGCGGCAGAAAGGAACCATTACCTCAACGTGGGTGAATTTCATTTCATCACGCACTTTGCGCAAAGCCCGACATTCCAGCTCAAAACAGGCGTGGAAAGTATCGGCAAGATAACGCGACGTGCCACGGAACCCGATCATTGGATTTTCCTCACGGGGTTCAAAACGGTCACCCGCAATCAGGTTGGCGTATTCGTTAGATTTGAAATCAGATAAACGCACGATCACGGGATGTGGATAAAAAGCAGCTGCCAGCGTGGCAATCCCTTCCGCCAGTTTTTCAACATAAAAAGATACCGGATCCGGATAACCCGCTATTCGTTTCCTGATCGATGCTTTCAGATCTTCGGGCAACGTATCGAATTCCAGCAATGCTCTGGGATGAATACCGATAATATTGTTGATGATGAATTCCAGTCGTGCCAGCCCCACCCCATGATTTGGCAGCTGCGAGAATGTAAACGCCTGTGCCGGATTACCAATATTCAGCATCATTTTGACAGGCAACTCAGGTAATTTACCTACCTCTGAACTAAAGCGCTGAAAAGGAAGCAACCCTTCATAAACGAAACCGGCATCTCCTTCAGCACAGGATACGGTTACCACATGGCCATTACTGATTTTCGCGGTTGCCTGCTCACACCCGACCACCGCAGGAATACCCAGTTCCCGCGCGATAATCGCCGCATGGCAGGTACGCCCGCCACGATTGGTCACAATCGCTGCAGCACGCTTCATGATCGGTTCCCAGTCGGGATCGGTCATATCCGTCACCAGAACATCGCCTGGCTGAACTTCCGACATCTGCCCGGCACTCAGAATAACCCGTGCCCTGCCCTGCCCGATTTTCTGACCGATTGCGCGCCCTTGTACCAGCACCTGCCCGCGCTCATTCAGGCGAAACTGCTCAACCGACTGCTCAGCGCGGCTTTTCACCGTTTCAGGGCGGGCCTGCACAATATAAATCTCTCCATCAATACCATCGAGTGCCCACTCAATATCCATCGGGCGGTTGTAGTGCTGCTCGATAATCACTGCCTGTCGCGCCAGTGATTCAATCTGCCCATCCGACAGACTGAAACACTGACTCCGGTCTGGCGATACCGGCCGCACCTCAGTCATCTGCCCGGCCTGCTCATCACTGTAGATCATCTCGACCGCTTTAGTACCCATCCGGCGCGAAAGGATGGCGGGCAACCCTGCTTCAAGATTACGCTTGTACACAATAAATTCATCCGGATTGACTGCCCCCTGTACAACGGTTTCTCCCAGACCGTAAGCAGAGGTAATAAACACCACATCCCGGAAACCGGATTCCGTATCCAGTGTAAACATTACGCCACTGGCACCCCGGTCACTGCGCGCCATTCTTTGTACACCCGCAGACAAAAACACCTGATCATGATGAAATCCGTGATGTACCCGGTAAGCAATGGCCCGGTCGTTGTAGAGAGAAGCAAATACCCTTCTGATAGCATCAATCAGATTTTCCAGTCCCTGCACGTTCAGCAGCGTCTCCTGCTGGCCGGCAAAGGAAGCATCTGCCAGATCCTCCGCTGTTGCGGAGGAACGCACAGCAAAGGACACTTCGTTACCCATCTCGGAAACCAGTTGCCGGTAGGCTCCGGTGACAGCTTTCAACAGGCTGTCCGGCAACGGCGCAGCAAGCAGCCAGGAGCGGATCAGCTTGCCGGTGGCTGCCAATGCTTCCACATCGTCTACATCCAGCGTCGATAGTTTCTGGCTGATACGATCACCCAGATCATTATTTTTGAGAAATTCCCGGTAAGCATGCGTTGTCGTGGCAAATCCACCGGGAACTTTCACTCCGGCGCGGGCAAGATTCCCAATCATTTCTCCCAGCGAGGCATTTTTACCTCCCACTCTTGCCACATCACCCATACCGACCTGATCCAGCCACAAAATACAGTCAGAATGATCAGCCATAACTTACCCTCCGTTAAATTTCAAACTGTTGTTCACCAGCAGGTCAAATCAGTATTGCAGCCGCCACATGCCTGCCTTCTGATGACAGAATATTGTAGGTTCTGCAGGTTGCCTGCGTATCCATCACTTCAAACCCGATTCCACGCGAAAGTATCATTCTCATCAGCGATACATCGGGAAACTGCAGCGATGTTCCTGTGCCAAGCAAAATGATTTCCGGCTGTACAGCCAGCAGCGCTTCAAAATGCTCCATACCCAACCGGCTGATACTGTCCGCCTGCCAGTGTTCGATAAGCTGATTTGGCAGAACGATCATGTTATCCGTATACCTTACCTGATTGACGGCAACGTAGCCTTCTCCATAGCCGGAAAACATGTTCAGACCGGAGTGATCCGAGAGATGCAGCTTCATGAAAACCCTCATGACAAAATGATTTATTTGACCCGAAGCAAGTGATACAGCCGGTTTAACCGGTCATTTTCACCCCAACCGGGATTAGCGTAACATGGTATGCTTTTTTCGTACCGAACATCTCATTACGTCCATGCAACCCATCAAAAAATCCAGCAAACTCGACAATGTCTGCTATGACATACGGGGTCCGGTTCTTGATCGCGCCAAACAAATGGAGGATGAAGGCCATCGCGTCATCAAGCTCAATATCGGCAACCCCGCTTCCTTCGGTTTCGAAGCACCGGATGAAATTTTGCAGGATGTCATTCGCAATCTTTCCGCCGCATCCGGTTATTGTGATTCAAAGGGATTATTCGCCGCCCGTAAAGCCATCATGCATTACACGCAGGAAAAAAATATCGCCAATGTACAGATGGATGATATTTACATCGGAAACGGCGTATCGGAACTGATCATGCTGGCCACACAGGCGCTGCTGGAAAATGGTGATGAGGTACTGGTTCCTTCACCGGATTATCCGTTATGGACAGCGGCGATTTCACTTGCCGGCGGAGTTGCACGACATTACGTCTGCGATGAGCAATCAGACTGGTTACCTGATCCGGAAGAGATACAGGCCAAAATCAGCAGCAGAACGCGAGCTATCGTTATCATCAACCCCAACAATCCAACCGGCGCACTGTATCCGGATGATCTGCTGCGTAACATTATCGAAATCGCCCGGCGTAACAATCTGATCATTTTTGCCGACGAAATCTACGACAAGATCCTCTACGACTCTGCCAGCCATACCTCGGTAGCCTCGCTGGCTGACGATGTTTTATTCGTCACGTTCAACGGTTTATCCAAAAACTACCGTGCGGCCGGTTTCCGCTCCGGCTGGGCTGTTGTTTCCGGCAACAAAACCCATGCACGGGATTACATTACCGGGCTTAACATGCTGGCATCCATGCGGTTGTGTGCCAATGTCCCATCGCAATTTGGCATCCAGACTGCGCTGGGGGGCTATCAAAGCATACATGATCTCACCATGCCTACCGGCCGGCTGAAACGACAGCGCGATCTGGCCTGGAAACTGCTCACCGATATCCCCGGGGTGACCTGCTTCAAACCTCAAAGCGCACTGTACCTGTTTCCACGGCTTGATTCCGACTATTACCCGATAGAAGATGATGAACGATTTGCGCTGGATTTACTGCTGGAAGAAAAAGTACTCATCGTGCAGGGGAGCGGATTCAACTGGCCGCAACCTGATCATTTCCGCATTGTATTTTTGCCGAACAGCGATGATCTGACAGAAGCCATCGGCCGGATCGCACGATTTCTCGACCGCTACCGCATTCGCCACCATCGCTGATTCCGTCACCGGAAGAAACGGGAACGAAGCGGGTACCGACTAGCCTCGCTTTATTCCGTATATAATCTGCTGTTTACTTTCACTGATGCATCAATCAATCTTGTTATGAAGCCAATTCACATAGGGCTGCTCGGTGTCGGCACCGTTGGCGGCGGCACTTATACCGTTTTGAAACGCAACCAGCAGGAAATTACCCGCCGAACCGGCCGCAGTATCATTGTCCGCATGATCGCGGATCTGGATCAGGAGAAAGTTCGTCGTCTGACGGCAGGGGATGATGTCATTGTGACTGCCGATGCGCTTGAGGTTGCCAGACATCCGGAAATTGATATCGTCGTCGAACTGATGGGAGGGCAGACCATTGCCAAACAGGCCATCCTTGAAGCCATCGCTCACGGTAAACATGTCGTTACTGCCAACAAAGCCCTGCTGGCCATTCATGGCAATGAAATTTTCGCTGCGGCACAACAACATAACGTCATTGTTGCATTCGAAGCCGCAGTAGCGGGCGGCATTCCCATCATTAAAGCTCTGCGTGAAGGCCTGGCAGCCAATCACATCGAATGGATCGCCGGCATCATCAACGGAACCAGCAACTTCATCCTGTCCGAAATGCGCTCCAAAGGACTGGATTTCACCACCGTTCTGGCTGAAGCACAGAAACTGGGCTATGCCGAAGCTGATCCGACTTACGATATTGAAGGGATTGATGCCGCACATAAAATCACCATCATGTCCGCCCTTGCCTTTGGTATCCCGGTACGATTCAACCAGGCCTACATTGAAGGGATTACGAAACTGGCCAATGATGATATCCGCTATGCGGAAGAACTCGGCTATCGCATCAAACTGCTGGGTATTACCAAACGCACCGCCAGCGGAATTGAACTGCGTGTCCACCCGGCGCTGATTCCGGTCAAACGGCTGATCGCCAATGTTGAAGGCGTCATGAACGCGATCATCGTAAAAGGTGATGCAGTGGGGCCAACACTTTACTACGGTGCCGGAGCCGGTGCGGAGCCTACCGCCAGTGCAGTCATCGCTGATCTGGTTGATGTGACACGCTTGCTCACTTCCAGTCCGGAGCACCGGGTGCCCGTGCTGGCATTCCTGCCGGAACTGCTGTCCGATACACCCATCGTCCCGATGGAGGATGTTGAAACAGCTTATTACCTGCGGTTCCAGGTGCGGGACAAGTCAGGCGTGCTGGCTGACGTTACACGCATCCTGGCAGACAGCCATATCTCTATCAGCGCCATGATTCAGAAAGAGCATGCGGATAAAGAAGATAAGGTCAATATCATCATGCTGTTGCACAAGACCAGAGAAAAAAACATCAACACGGCTATTGAAAAAATCCAGAGCCTCCCCGCCATGGCTGATAAAATTATTCGAATCCGGCTTGAAGAACTCGGCAGTTAAGCGTTTTCCTTACATCAGGGCCTGATTCATCCTCTGCATCCTCGCGGAGTTGGCACGCCTTCACCAGGACCGGAATACCCGGCTGTTTTGTACCCCGCTTATCACAGGTTTATATGCGTTATCTCTCAACTCGGGGCGGTATGTCGCCCAAAACATTTACTGAAATACTGCTGACCGGCCTGGCTCCTGATGGCGGGCTGGCCATGCCGGAGGTCTATCCCGAAATCAGCCCGGCCACGCTCGAATCCTGGCGGCCGCTGGACTATCCATCGCTGGCATTCGAGATTCTGTCACGCTTTATGGACGATATCCCGGCTGGTGATTTGCACACACTCATTGCGCGCACCTACACATCTGATATTTTTGGCAGCAAGGAGATCACACCCGTCCAGATGCTCGAGCCCGGACTGTATCTGCTGCATCTGTCCAACGGCCCCACTTTGGCGTTCAAGGACATGGCCATGCAATTTCTGGGCAACCTGTTTGAATATGTCCTCACAAAGCGTGGCGAAGAATTGAATATCCTGGGCGCAACTTCCGGGGATACCGGCTCCAGTGCGGAATATGCCATGCGCGGGAAGCGGGGAATCCGCGTATTCATGTTGTCACCTTATGGAAAAATGAGCACTTTCCAGACAGCACAAATGTTCTCGTTACAGGATAACAATATCTTCAATATTGCGATCGAAGGCGTATTTGATGATTGCCAGGATATCGTCAAAGCAGTCAGTAACGATCAGACATTCAAACAAAAATATCGGATCGGCGCGGTCAACTCGATCAACTGGGCACGAATTGCTGCCCAGGTGGTTTACTACTTTAAGGCTTATTTTGCGGTTACCCGCTCCAGCGGTGAGACAGTTTCTTTTTCTGTTCCTTCCGGCAATTTCGGCAACATTTTTGCCGGCCATGTTGCTCGCATGATGGGCCTGCCAGTCAGGAAACTGGTTCTGGCCACCAATGAAAACGATGTACTGGATGAATTTTTCCGCACGGGCCTGTATCGCCCCCGTTCAACTGCGGAAACAAAACAAACCAGCAGCCCCTCCATGGATATCTCCAAGGCCTCTAATTTTGAACGATTCATTTTTGATCTGACCGGGCGCGATGCCGGACAAGTTAAAACACTCTGGAAATCAGTTGATCAGGGCGGTGCATTTGATCTTTCCAACACTGATCTATGGAAAAAAATTGCTGATTTCGGTATCACTTCAGGAACCAGCAGCCACACCGCCCGTATTCATACCATCCGCGAAACCTATCGTAAATTTAATACCCTGATTGATACGCATACTGCAGATGGACTAAAAGTTGGTATGGAATTACGTGAACCGGATATCCCGCTGGTCTGTCTGGAAACCGCACTGCCAGCCAAATTTGCTGACAGCATCCGGGAAGCGGTGGGTTTTGAGCCGCAACGGCCCGCAGGATATGACGATCTGGAAAGCTTGCCGCAACGTTTTGAACGCATGGCTGTAGATACTGAACAAGTCAAGCAATTCATCATCAGACAAACAGATTCATCAGGCAAAATGAACCCGGCATGAAAGGTTGAGTGGAATCCTGATATATTGCTAACCTTCCCCCCTGGGTAATGTCATAAAAACATCATTTTCTTTCCCCGATCAGGGTGTTTTTATAACCAGACTGCAACAAACGGAAAAAGGAGTGCGTTATGCTGTTTTCGATTAGCCGTTATGATCCGGACAAGGATGGAAAGCCATACATGCAGGATTATGATGTAGCGCTTGAGCCCACGGATAAAATGCTTTTGGATGCATTGATACGCATCAAAACCATTGATGACAGTCTTAGTCTGCGGCGCTCCTGCCGGGAAGGTGTCTGTGGTTCCGATGCCATGAATATCAATGGCCGCAACGGACTGGCGTGTATCACTCCGCTTGCCGGGTTGCGCGAGCCGGTGGAAATCCGACCTTTGCCGGGATTACCGATCATTCGGGATCTGATCGTCGATATGAGCCAGTTTTTCAAGCAATATCATTCGATCAAGCCCTATCTGATTAACAATGACCCGCCACCGGAAACCGAGCGACTGCAATCTCAGGAAGAGCGCGCTCAGCTGGACGGGCTCTATGAATGTATTCTATGCGCCTGCTGCACCACAGCCTGTCCGTCATTCTGGTGGAACCCCGATAAATTTATCGGGCCGGCCGGCCTGCTGCAGGCTTATCGTTTTCTGGCCGACAGCCGGGATCAGGCCACTTCTGAACGACTGGACGATCTGGAAGATCCATACCGTTTGTTCCGTTGCCATTCCATCATGAATTGTGTTGATGCCTGCCCCAAGGGACTGAACCCCACCGCCGCAATAGAAAGCATAAAAGCCATGATGCTGAACAAAACAGTATGAATAACCCAACCCGCATGCGCTGGCGCTGTCGCCGCGGCATGCTGGAGCTGGACATCATTCTGCAGCGCTTTATGGATAACCACTACGAGCAGCTGGATGAACACCGGCTTACATTGTTTGAAGCATTACTGCTGCTCCCCGATCATGACCTGTGGAGCAGGATTATCCGCAATGCAGAAATACCGGACGATCCGTTTCAACCCGTATTGACGCTGTTACAGGAAAATCACCTCGCAGATCAGACATCCACGAAAAAAATTTAAATACAGGATCAATGGAGAAAATTATGCCCCCACAAAAAGTTGCCACGTTATCACTGGGTGAAGGCAGGCAAGTGATTGAACTACCCATTTTGTCCGGTAATGAAGGCCCTGACGTTATTGATATTCGCTCGCTGCATTCGCAAAACGGCATGTTTACCTATGATCCCGGTTTTGTGTCGACAGCAAGCTGCAAATCAGCCATTACCTATATTGACGGGGACAAAGGTGTTCTGCTGTACCGCGGCTACCCCATTGAGCAACTGGCTACCCGTTGTGATTTTATGGAAGTCAGTTATCTGCTGTTAAACGGTGAATTACCGTCTCCTGATCAGAAAACACAATTTGTGGACAGCATTAAAAGCCATACGATGCTGCATGAACAACTGATCAAATTTCTCAGTGGATTTCGCCGTGATGCCCATCCCATGGCTGTTATGGTTGGCGTGGTCGGGGCATTGTCGGCCTTTTATCACGATGCCATGGATGTATCTGATGCCCAGCATCGCGAGCAGTCCATATTCCGCCTGATCGCCAAATTACCGACAATCACGGCGATTGCCTATAAATACAATATCGGCCAGCCTTTCATCTATCCACGCAATGATCTGGATTTCACGGAAAACTTCCTGCACATGATGTTTGCCACACCGGCCGAAAAGTACAAGCCCAATCCGGTTATCGTCAGAGCACTGGATCGCATCCTGATTCTGCATGCTGATCACGAGCAGAATGCCTCCACCTCAACTGTTCGCCTGGCCGGCTCAAGCGGAGCAAACCCGTTTGCCTGCATCTCGGCCGGGATTACCTGTTTATGGGGTCCGGCACATGGCGGTGCAAACGAAGCCTGCCTCAACATGCTGGAACAGATTGGCGATGTTTCACGTATCAGCGAATACATTGCCCGGGCTAAAGACAAAAATGATCCTTTCCGGCTGATGGGATTTGGTCACCGCGTCTACAAAAACTTTGATCCACGGGCAACGCTGATGCGTGAAACCTGTCACGAAGTTCTGGATGAGCTGGGATTACACAATGATCGCCTGTTCAAGCTGGCACTGGAGCTGGAAAAAATTGCCCTGGAAGATGATTATTTCATCAGCAAGAAACTGTATCCCAACGTTGATTTTTACTCGGGGATTGTGCAACGTGCGCTGGGCATTCCAACATCCATGTTTACTGCCATTTTTGCTACTGCCCGCACCGTTGGCTGGGTTGCTCAGTGGAATGAAATGATTTCCGATCCGGAACAGAAAATAGGCAGGCCCCGCCAATTGTACGTTGGTGCCCCTCGCAGAGATGTACCATAACAACCGCAACCGCAACGGCCTTGCCAGGCCGGCACAGGGCTTGTAATCAGATCTGCAGCAACTGGCAAGTGCAGTTAACCTTGCTGATGTTTTTCACTTGCCAGTTGTTCAGTCTTCCGGCGATCTGAAAAATATTGCTGTGATTTCGCAGACTCAGGTGGCTACCGTGATAAAACAACTTTTAGAAGATTCCAAACTGTTCGGTGCGAATGCAGCATTCATTGAAATGCTCTACGAACATTATCTGGAAGATCCATCCGGAGTCCCGGATCAATGGCGTCAATATTTTGATTCTCTGCAGCCAACGGGAACCATCTCTACACGAGATATTTCCCATACACCTATTGTTGAATCACTGGTACGTTCTGCCACCCGGCGGCAATCACCTCTGACTGAAACCTCTATCAGACAGGCAACCGAACAGCCTTCTGATATTGAGGTACAGGAGCGCAAGCAGGTGGCCGTGCTGCAGCTGATCAACACATACCGTTTTCTGGGTGTGCGCAGAGCCAATCTCGACCCGCTCGGCCTGCAGCAGAAACAGGATATTCCCGAGCTCGATCCGGCATTCCATGGACTGGCTGATACAGATATGGACAAGGTATTCCATACCGGATCGCTGGTTGGTCCCGACCACGCCAGTCTGCGCGAAATTCTGCATCGGCTGCAGCAAACCTACTGCGGCAGTATTGGTACCGAGTACATGCATATCGCCGATACCAGACAAAAACGCTGGATACAAAACCGGCTGGAATCCATCAATGCACAGCCCAGCTTCACAGCTGAATACAAGCACCATATTCTTGAGCGGCTCACTGCGGCAGAAGGGCTGGAAAAATATCTGCACAACCGTTATGTCGGCCAGAAACGCTTTTCCGGAGAAGGTAACGAAAGCCTGATTCCATTACTGGACAAGCTGCTGCAGCACGCCGGCACTGCAGGCGCACTGGAAATTGTCATGGGAATGGCACACCGTGGCCGCCTGAATGTCCTGGTCAACACGCTGGGGAAAATGCCTTCCGAACTGTTCCAGGAATTTGAAGGCAAAAATCCGCAAACCCTGACATCAGGGGACGTCAAATATCACCAGGGATTTTCCTCTGCAGTCATGACCCCGGGCGGTATCACGCGCCTGGCACTGGCATTCAATCCGTCACACCTTGAAATTATCAACCCGGTAGTGGAAGGTTCAGTACGTGCCCGGCAACATCGCTATGGTGACAGGAATGGAGACCAGATCATCCCGGTGCTGATCCACGGAGATGCTGCCTTCGCCGGACAGGGTGTCGTGATGGAAACGCTGAATCTGTCACAAACACGCGGTTATGGCACAGGCGGAACCATCCATATCATCATCAACAACCAGATCGGCTTCACCACATCAGACCCGCGCGACAGTCGCTCAACCCTGTATTGCACCGATGTCGTCAAGATGATTGAAGCACCGGTTCTGCACGTCAGCGGAGATGATCCTGAAGCAGTGGTGCTGGCAACAGAAATTGCATTTGATTTCCGCATGCAGTTTCATAAAGATGTCGTGATTGACCTGGTCTGTTTCCGTAAACAGGGACATAACGAGCAGGATGAGCCAATGGTTACCCAGCCCTCAATGTACCGCGTCATTCACCAGCACCCGGGCACCCGTAAACTGTATGCTGACAGGCTTGTCCGCCAGAGCATCATTACAGAAGCCGAAGTGGAAAACATGATGAATGCCTATCAGGAAGCCATGGATGAAGGGCGCAACCCCAATGCGACTATCTGCTATGACTACAAATCCCCCAATACAGCCAACTGGGCACCCTTCCTGATTTCTGAAAACTGGAGTCAACCGGTAAAAACCGGAATGGCTGTTGAAGACCTGCAATATCTGTCAGAACGCCTGACTACTATTCCCGCCACATTCAAGCTACACCCAAGAGTTGAGAAAATTATCGAAGATCGTCAGAAAATGGGTGAAGGCAGCTTGCCGCTGGATTGGGGGATGGCTGAAAATCTCGCCTATGCGGCCCTGCTGAAAGAAGGTTGCCCTGTTCGCCTTTCCGGGCAGGATTGCGGACGCGGTACTTTCTTCCATCGCCATGCTGTCCTGCACGACCAGAACCGCGAACAGGATCAGTGGGAGGATGGTATCTACGTTCCCTTGCGCCACATTTCCCCCAGGCAGTCCGATTTTGTCATTATTGATTCAATCCTGTCGGAAGAAGCGGTACTGGGCTTTGAATACGGCTATGCCACAGCCCAGCCGGATGAGCTTGTCATCTGGGAAGCGCAGTTTGGAGATTTCGCCAATGGCGCTCAAGTGGTCATTGATCAGTTTATTGCTTCAGGGGAAGCAAAATGGGGGCGCCTGTGCGGTCTGGTGCTGCTGCTGCCCCACGGTTATGAAGGACAGGGGCCGGAACATTCATCTGCCCGTCTGGAGCGCTATCTGCAGTTATGCGCTGAATACAACATTCAAGTATGTGTCCCTTCCACGCCGGCACAGATTTTCCATCTGCTGCGGCGCCAGATTATCCGACCGATACGTAAGCCACTAATCGTTATGTCACCCAAAAGCATGCTGCGCCACAAGGAAGCCACATCATCGCTAAACGAACTGGCTGACGGCCATTTCCAGCCCATCATCCCCGAAACAGAATCACTTGAAACAGACAAGATAAAACGGCTGATTATCTGCAGTGGAAAAATATATTACGAACTGATCGCCTACCGGCGTGAACATGCTGTCACCAACATGGCAATCATCCGGCTGGAACAGCTTTACCCTTTCCCGCATGCAGATTTTCAGGCCCAGATAGATCAGTACAGCCACACCAGAGAAATTCTCTGGTGTCAGGAAGAACCGGGCAACCAGGGCGCCTGGCACCGTATCCAGCATTATCTGTTACGGCACATGCGACCCGACCAGACCCTCGGCTACGCGCTCCGCCCCTCTTCCGCTTCACCATCAGTCGGTTATCTGGCAATGGACAGGCTCAGGCAGAAGCAGCTGATCGAAGCTGCATTTCGCGACACAATCTGAAAAAACTCAGGAGAGTTCACTATGCTGATCGAAATCAAAGTCCCTGCATTATCGGAATCAGTAGCGGAAGCCACATTGATTAACTGGCACAAACGGCAGGGCGATCATGTCGAACGGGGTGAAAACCTGATTGATATTGAAACCGATAAAGTTGTTCTGGAGCTCCCTGCCCCGCAATCCGGAGTGCTTGCTGAAATTATCAAAGGTGATGGTGCTACTGTTATCAGCGGAGAACTCATCGCCCGCATCGATACTGCGGCCAAAGAAACGAAAGCCACTGCGCAGCAACCGGAAACAGCAGAATCTGTGACACCCCCCGCAGATGTTATGCAACTCCTGATGCCTGCAGCCAGAAAAGCAGCAGAAGAGAATAACCTTGTTGCAGAGGAAATTGCTGCAATTCACGGCACAGGCCGTGGCGGACGTATCACTAAAGAAGATGTGCTGGATCATATTAAAAATATCACTACCAGCACTTCTTCCAGTCAGCAACCTGATTCGAAAACTGACCAGGTCGTCAGCACAACCCAGACCACCGGTACTTCTTCATCAGCAGCTAATCAGATAACAGAATCGGGGCGAATGGAGAAACGCATCCCCATGACACGTTTACGCATGCGCATTGCTGAACGGCTGGTGCAATCCCAATCTACGGCAGCCATTCTGACCACCTTCAATGAAGTCAATATGCAGGCAATCATGGATTTGCGCACCCGCTACAAAACCAGCTTTGAAAAGGAATATGGCGTCAAACTTGGCTTTACCTCATTTTTCGTCAAGGCTGCCGTTGCAGCCCTCAAGAAATTCCCTATCATCAACGCATCGGTGGATGGAAATGACATTATTTACCACGAGTATTACGACATTGGTATTGCCGTGGCCAGTCCACGGGGGCTGGTTGTCCCGATCATCCGTGATGCCGACAAACTCAGCTTTGCTGAAATTGAAAAACAGGTTGCTGATCTGGCTAAACGGGCACAGGATAGCAAGCTCACGATAGAAGAACTGACAGGTGGGACTTTTTCCATTACCAATGGGGGCGTATTTGGCTCAATGCTCTCAACACCGATCATCAACCCACCCCAAAGCGCTATTCTTGGCATTCATGCCACCAAAGAACGTCCGGTGGTGGAGAACGGCCAGATCGTAATCCGGCCGGTGAACTATCTGGCACTTTCCTATGATCACCGCATTATTGACGGACGCGAAGCTGTCCTGTCTCTTGCCGCAATCAAGGAAGCTTTAGAGTATCCGGTCAGTCCGCTGTATGAGGCTTGACCGGACAGGATAGATTGAAAAGTGGGGAGGAAGATTAAACGCGGGTTCCGTTCAGGGCCATTCGCTGAATAAAAACCGGCTCTGGCAACTTCAGTGTGATAAAACAGCTCTGAGCAGTAACCCGTTACGGCTGGTTTATTTCAACTGCAGTGAACGCTTTTTCCCTGATTTGCTGGGCCAGATCTGCTTTCCCTCATAAACAATAGGCATATCACGGTTAATTTGGGCTGCAGAAGGTTTGACTGTTACATCGACTCCCTGGCCGCACGACTCAGGTAACGGGTTGGCGGTCAGGTTACGGGTTATCTTCAATGGAGCAGGCCCTCCCTCTGCTTTACTGTCATAAATTGTGCCCAGATCGTTATGTGTCCACAGATCCACTACACCCTCTGTCTGCAATCCGCCAGGGCCTGTGATCTGGCAAATATCAACAATAGATACCTGGAAGGTTACACTTTTCGCACAAGAACTCTTCGCGATGTTAACTGCATTCAACCGGAAAGGAACATAAGCCACCATTCCTTCCGGCATCCCCGGGCCGCCCGCTGCCCAGAACCCGACAACTTTTTTGGCTGCATCCTGCTTGGGTTTTACGTAATCAAAAGCCGCGCGACTCAGCAAAGGTCGAATGCTATCACTCCAGTTTGATATAAAATCTGTCAACAGATTACCTTGAGGCTGGCCGTCAATTAAAACGGTTGAATCAGCACCATCCGGAAACACAACAGAAGTCCCAATCACAGGATTGGTTCCGCAGGGATGCCCAATCACCACGTTATTCGTGATTCTGACACCTTCGCTTACTGTTCCGGTTTCAAAACGAGTATGTGCAGATGTTTCCTGCCCGATCCCCAATAACATCGTTATTGCTAATGAAAATAATGATAATTCCAGTTTGCGTTTCTTCATGTATTTACCCTTTTATTTATCAAAACCAGGCGATTGATCTGCTGTGATACCAGAACCCACCCTACCTTCTCAATAATCTGTAAAAGATGGCGACAGGTAATATCTGCAGCAACTGTTTTTTAACGAGGATGACAAACAGCTGGGAAATATTATCTGACTGGCATAAGCGGATAACAATGCGACAAATTGTCACACCTGCTAAAAAATGAAGGCCTTCCAGTTTCAGAAAAACAGGATAACCATTTGAAAAAAATGGAAATTTATAAAAGAAAAAGATTATTTTTCAAGAGATCGGCTGTACAAGTGCGACAATATGTCGCACTTGTACAGCGCCTGACAGAGCAGCAGATTTACTGACTGGCCTGTTTGCCGGATATCTCGTCCATCCGGGTGGTCAATCAGGGTGTGTTACATGGAGGTGTTATGGATTTGTCAGCTCGATGTTTTTGCTGCTTCCCACTGCTCCGGGGTGTAGGTCTTCATTGATAGCGCATGAATTTCCTCGCGCATCCGTTCACCGAGCGCCTGGTAAACCAGTTGATGCTGTTTGACCGTACTCTTACCCTGAAACAGCTCACTGACGATAATAGCGCCAAAATGATGGCCATCATCCCCCTCCACCCTGATCCAGGTGCAGGGTAACGCAGTTTTGATTGAATGTTCGATTGATTCTGCTGTAACCATATTTACTCCTGTATTTCCCGAATATCAAAATATTTACGAACGAATTTTGTAGCCGCTCTTCAGCATCCACAATGTCCAGCCTGACATGACTGCAAGACAGCACAATACAACGATCACGCTGATATAGGGTGAAATGTCGGAGACACCAAAAAAGCCGTAGCGGAAACCATCAATCATGTAAAAAAACGGGTTGAAATGTGATAAAAACTGCCATATTGGCGGCAGAGAGTGGATGGAATAAAACACCCCGGAAAGAAACGTCAATGGAAGAATGATAAAATTCTGGAATGCCGCCAGCTGATCAAACTTGTCTGACATAATCCCGGCGATCATACCCAGCACGCCCAGCAGAGCACTGCCAAGCAATGCAAATAAAACCACCCAGAGTATTGATTGCAATGGTGATGAATAGAACCAGGCGGCTACCGCATATACTCCCAGACCGACAATCAGCCCACGCAACGTGGAAGCACTGACATAAGCCAGAAAAATTTCCAGATAGGAAAGCGGCGACAGCAGAATAAATACCAGATTTCCGGTTATCTTCGACTGAATCAGGCTGGAAGATGAATTGGCAAAAGCATTTTGTAAAACAGCCATCATGACCAGTCCCGGGATCAGGAAACCGGTATAAGGAACACCGTCATAAACCTCAACGCGCGCTGACAATACGTGTGAAAAAATCAGCAGATAAAGCAGACTGGATAAAACCGGCGCCAGTATAGTCTGGAGACTGACTTTCCAGAAACGTAACAACTCTTTATAAAACAGGGTATAGAAGCCAATCATGAATCACCCGCTGCATCAGATCCCGTAATTTTCATGAACACTGTCTCCAGGTCTGGCTGGAGCAGCTGCATGTCAAGCACCTGTATTCCGGACTGACGCAATATCGCCAGTATTGTTTCAATCTCGGTGTATTCCTTTATTTTCAGACTATGCAGACAACCATTATGCTTACCTGGCCATATAGTTAACCCGGGTGGCAAGATGTCGGTGGATAAACGCAATTCCAATGTATAGTCCCTGGTGCTGCGCACAAGGCTATGCATACTGTCGAGCGCCACGATTCTTCCCTGCTTGAGCACTGCTACGCGGTTACACAGCGCCTCGGCTTCTTCCAGATAATGCGTGGTCAGCACAACCGTATGACCTTCAAGATTGAGTTGCCGGATGAACTGCCATAAGCTCTGGCGTAAATCCACATCCACCCCTGCGGTGGGTTCATCCAGGATGATGACCGGCGGTTTATGCACCAGCGCCTGCGCAATCAGCAAACGCCGTTTCATACCGCCTGACAGCGCACGCACATTGGTATGGGCCCGATCAGAAAGATCGAGGTGCTGCAGAATCTCATCGATCCAGGCATCATTTCGTTTAATTCCGAAGTAACCTGACTGGATCACCAGCATTTCACGTACAGTGAAAAAAGGATCGTACACCAGCTCTTGTGGCACCACTCCCAATCTTTTCCGGGCTTCGGAATACTCGGTCAATACATCGTATCCCATGATGCTGGCTGTCCCCTGGCTGGCTCGGGTCAAACCTGCCAGGATACTGATTAATGTGGTTTTACCCGCTCCGTTTGGACCCAGCAGTGCAAAAAATTCCCCCGGCTGCACCGTCAGATCAAGATTATCCAGTGCAATCAGCTTGCCATAACGTTTGCTGAGTTGCTGTACCTCGATAGCCGGAGTCATTGAACAGTGACAGAATCAGAGTGTTCCACGGTGTCGCTGCGGCACGAAATCAGAGAAGCTCGCCCGGACCGGCAACCGGGATCAGATCATTCACATCGTATAACTCAACCAGGCTTGCCAGGTTTACCGGCAGATTGATAAATCTGATCTTCTGACCATAGGCCTGTGCTTTGCGCACCCATTCCAGCAACATGCTGACGGCCGAGGAATCCACCTGCGTAATTTCCGCCAGATCAACCAGTACAGCACTGGTTTTAATTGCCGCTTCACCCGCACGGGCGATACCGGTCACCGTATCATAAGTTACCGGGCCGCCAACTAAAAGCCGGGGGCCCTCCAAACGGATATGTGCATCCGTCTTTCCGGCTGCCACCTTATTTTCCCCGTACAGACATATTTTTCTCCGCAAGCGCGGCAATCAGACCATTTACCCCCCCATTCTTGATCTGGCTGTTAAAAGTTCCCCGATAATTGGTAACCAGGCTAACTCCGGAAACAGTCACATCGTATACCTTCCAGGTGTTCTCATTTTTTTCCATGGCGTAGTCAATTGGGACAGACTGCTTTCCCCCTCCCTGAATCACCAGGGTTTTAACCGTCGCTTTTGTATCCTGCGGGCCAATATTAGTCGGGGTTACCTTGATGACTTCATCACGGTATGTTGTCAGCGAATTGGAATAGGTCCTCACCAGCAACGTACGAAATTCCTTTACCAGCGATTTTTTCTGTTCCTGATCTGCCTGAGACCAGTTCTTGCCCATTGCCAGCTGCGTCATACGTGTAAAGTTGAAATGGGGCAGTATTTTCTCCCGGACAAGATTTAATACCTTGTCCTGATTCCCCTCTCTGATCCCGTCATCCTGTTTCAGGATAGTCACCACTTCATCAACCGTACTTCTGATCAGGGCATCCGGTGACGAGTTTTGTGCCGCTACAGGCAGCGCAATCGCCAGCAATGACAATAAAATAAAGTTACCAATGGATATTTTCATATTTATCACCTGTTTCAAATTTTTGGATCAGTATCCTTTTTTTCTGAAGCCTTATCGAACAGAAAACGCCCGATCATATCCTCAAGCACAATAGCCGAGTTGGTTTTCATGATTTTTTCACCATCCTTGAGCATCTCTTCATCCCCTCCCGGCAATAGCCCGACGTATTGCTCGCCCAGCAACCCGGATGTCAAAATACTGGCAAAAGTATCTTTCGGGAACTGGTAATGCGTATCCACCTTCATAGTGACCACGGCATCATAGGTTTGTGTACTGAACTGAATATCCGCCACCCGCCCTACCACCACACCCGCACTTTTTACGGGCGCTCTTACCTTCAGGCCACCAATATTCTCAAAATTTCCCACCAGCCTGTAACTCCCCTCCGGCTGGAAATCAGTCAGATTCCCCGCTTTTAGCCCAAGTATCAGTAATGCACCGATACCTGCCATGACGAACAGCCCCACCCAAAAATCCATCATGGTTCGTTGCATCAACTTACTCCTCTGAACATAAACGCAGTTAGAACGAAATCCAGCCCAAGAATTGCAAGTGCAGAAGTGACCACTGTACGAGTCGTTGCTCTCGATACACCTTCCGCTGTGGGGGGTGCATCAAACCCTTCAAACACAGCGATGGCTGTTACCACCACCCCAAAGAAACCGCTTTTGATGACGCCGTTCACAATGTCATAACGGAAATCAACTGCGCTCTGCATCTGGGACCAGAAAGATCCTTCATCCACACCGATAAAAACCACTGTCACCAGATACCCGCCAAATATGCCTGTAACAGAGAACATTGCTGCCAGCAGCGGCATGGAAAACACCCCCCCCCAGAATCTGGGCGCGATGATACGTGCAATCGGATCAATTGCCATCATTCCCATGGCAGCCAGCTGCTCAGTTGCCTTCATTAAACCGATTTCAGCTGTCATGGCCGAACCGGCACGGCTGGCAAACAGTAATGCAGCGATGACAGGGCCCAGCTCTCGCACGAGAGACAATGCCACCAGCGTCCCCACAGCAGATTCGGATCCAAATTTCTGCAGGGTTTCATAGCCCTGCAAACCCAGCACCATACCGACAAACAGCCCGGATACCAGAATAATGATGAGCGACAGGACACCGGCAAAATAAATCTCACGTGTAATCAGGCGGAAACGCAGAAAACCGGGGACAGATTTCAACAGAACCAGCAATATAAACCGGGTCGCATACCCGAGTCGCCAAATGCTGTCGACTACCCTGTGACCAACTGATTCAATAAAGACTTTAAGCTGCTTAACCAAACCGGTAATTCCTGTTATTCATACCGCCAGAATTCGATCAGACACTTTTCATCACACCTATACCCAGATCCTGCGAATACGTCTGTGCCTGATAATGAAATGGTACCGGGCCATCTGTTTCACCATGCACAAACTGATGAACAAACGGTACTTTTGATTCGCGCACCTCATCCGGTGTCCCATGCGCGGTAATCACGCCATCCGCCAGAAAATAAACATAATCGACAATCTGCAGCGACTCCTGAACATCATGCGTCACCAGAATGGAAGTCATGCCGAGCGTATCGGTCAAACGACGGATCAAGCCACCCACAACACTTAACGAAATCGGATCCAGGCCGGCAAACGGCTCATCAAACATCACCAGCATGGGATCCAGCGCGATCGAGCGTGCTAATGCCACACGTCGTGCCATCCCACCGGAAAGCTGGGCCGGCATCAGATGATGCGCACCACGCAACCCGACAGCGTGTAACTTCATCAGCACCAGATCCCGAATCATTGACTCGGGTAAATCGGTATGTTCGCGCATCTGAAAAGCGACATTGTCAAATACCGACAAATCCGTGAACAGGGCACCAAACTGGAACAGCATGCCCATTTTGCGCCGCAGCCTGAACAGCTCATCCCGGCTCAGTTCATGCACAGTCTGACCTGCCACACTGACAGAGCCCGCAGACGGGCTGACTTCGCCGCCAATCAGGCGCAGCAGCGTAGTCTTGCCTGATCCGCTACCCCCCATGATGGCAATCACCTGCCCCCGGGACATGCTCATATCGACACCTTTCAGAACAGGCCGGGTGCCATAGGAGAAATTAACATTCCTGAATTCAATCAACGGGCTGTCAGCCAATTTGTTTCCTGCCTTCCAAAATTTCAGTGTCGTGCATAATACCTTCGGGGCTGCATTTTCTTACCATTGCTGGCGCACAACCCTTTCAACCCGAATAAAATTCCAACCTGTTTTAATCCATGCATTTTACCAGAGCCCTCCGAATACAACGCACCGCATCATTCTCTTTCAGCAAAATTCACTGCTTTGCCGTCCTGCTGTTTCTCCTGCACGCCCAGTTCGGCCTGACTGAAACCATCTATCGCTCTACCGATACGTATGGCCGAACCCTTTATTCAGAAACCCCATCGCCTGCGGCAAAAGTTTTGCAATTGTCCGTCCGGCCGGTTCGCAGCAAACATCGCGTTACCAGAGTTATCGATGGCGATACCGTCGTTCTTGAGAATAACGAACGGGTAAGGCTGTTAGGTATCAACGCACCGGAAATTGAGAACCGGTATCATCCGGGAGAGCCGGGAGGACTGGATGCAAAAAAATGGCTGCAGGCAAAATTACAGGGACGCAATGTATATCTGGAACACGATCAGCAAAAATATGACCACTACAGGCGGATACTCGCCCATTTATATCTTCCGGATGGAGAACACATCAACCTTTCCCTGGTAGAAAAGGGATTAGCCGCAGCCAGCCCGATACCACCCAACCTGCTGCATACCGATACCATCATCAGGGCACAGCAACAGGCAGAAGCCAGGAAGCTCGGGATCTGGTCAATGAAATACTATCAGCCACATCCACTGACCCGGTTAACTGAAAAACCATTTGGCTGGCAGCGTTATCTGGTGAGAATCAGGACACTTAAAAAGAGTCGCCAATTTACCCGGCTTGTTATCAGTGACAACCTCGAGCTTACCATCGACAATCGCGATCGAGCCTTGTTTCCACCTCTGGAAACTTATCTGAACAAACCGCTTGAAGTGCGTGGCTGGGTGTCTCGCAGGAAGGATCATTTTTCAATACGAATTCAGCATCCAAGCGCACTGGTTCAGCGATGAGCACATCAGCCTTTTCAGAAATCGCTGAAACGTGATCGTTTGCGCCATTGAATGCGAGGAACAATCAACCCAATAACCAACCCGGAAAACAGTACCAGTGCCCCGGCAAAAAACCATTCACGCTGAATCTTTTCACTGAGCGTGTGATTCTCCTGCTCAAGCTTGCCAAGCTTCTCCTTCAAACCAGCCGTCTGTTGGCGCATTTCCCGGTTTTGGTCACTTAACTGCACCGCATTGGCGGATAACTGTCTGATACTGGCCAATTCCGCTTCCAGCCGCTTGTTATCTTTCTCAAGATTAACCGCCCGTCTGGTCAGCGTCTCAAATTCATGCCGGATCAGGTCAGCCTGAGCACGGGGATTATCCAGCTTGCTGCCGCCCCCGGAGAAATCATTACCTAACTTTTCAAGCAGCTCACGAGCAGCCGGATCTGCCATCAAATGCCGGGACAGCACCCAGCCTTCTGCCCCGCCAGCAGTTTTAACCCTGGTATATCCTTTGCTCTGATCACGTTCCAGCACCTCCAGCTCCGCACCACTTTTCAGCACACGTACAATCGCATGCTGTTGAGTAGGACCGGTTCGCATCAGTACTTCAACCTGATCGCTTGCGTAGCCTTTTTCTGCTTGAGCAGCCAGCGGCAGTACTGAAAAAAACAGCAGAAGCGTAACGAAAAGATAAGTCAGTTTGTTCATGTCATCTGTAATCCCGGTTGCAGAAACAGGACAATATCATAGACGCCGGCGGGCAACCCGGATATTGCGGATATCGCTTCTTTATCTGTTCCGACGAACCTAAATTACTTCTTATCAAACCCGGATATGAAATATTTGATCAGCAGCACCATGCAAAAAGGAAAAGCACTCAGTGTCGTCGCCAGATAATGCGCGTAGGTAAACTGATCTCCCTCGTCCATAATGATATAAGCAAAGAAAACACTGATAGGGAAAATAATCGTAATGGACTGGAGTAATACAAACAGATTTTTCATCATATCGCTTCACACCATTCTTGTTGATTGCCACGAGAAATTTCGCTTACTACAGTAGAATATCACAGAAATTCGAGACTACCTGCCGGGGTGGCCGCTCCCGGAACCACATAAAAATGACCGGATCACCGCAAATTCTGCTTGTTCTGACCAGCTTCCCGGATAATGCACATGCCAGGGAGCTGGCAGAATTACTGGTTGATCGCAGACTGGCTGCCTGCGTCAATATTCTGCAAGAGGGCACCTCCGTTTACCGGTGGCAGAATCAGATCGAAGCAGCCAGCGAATTCCCGGTTCTGATTAAAACCACCCGGCAACGTTACGAGGCTGTAGAACAAGCTATCAAATCACTACACCCCTACGAACTCCCCGAAATTATTGCTGTCCCTGTTGATAACGGGCTGTCTGCTTATTTACAGTGGATTGCTCACGAAACAACTGAACCCAATATTTGACCGAGATAACCAATGCACTGGATAAAAACTGCTTTACTGCTACTGAGTCTGATAAGTACCCATGTCCTGGCCGAGGAAAACCAGTCAGGCGGATTGATGAACATCCTGCAACAGCTGGGAGTCACCTCCGAACAGGTCGAGCAGGAACTGCTGCCCCCGGATGAGGCTTTCAAACTGTCACTTGAGGCCCGAGATGATCACACACTGATTGCCCGCCTGACACCCGCCAAAGATTACTACCTCTATCGGGATAAAATTAAGTTTGAGTCGAGAAGTGCAGGCGTACATATTGGCAAGGTAACTTTGCCAGCCGGCAAAATGAAGCAGGACCCTGCCTTTGGTCAGACTGAAGTTTATTATCAGCCACTCGAAGCCATTATCTCACTGAACCGGGACGCTGCTTCCCCGGAAGCGCTCACCCTGTCCTCCACCTATCAGGGATGCAATGAACCTGTCGGCGTGTGCTATGCGCCAATCAACAAGGTAAACGACATCCTCCTGCCGGCTGTTAAAGCTGCGGTTGATACCGTTGCCGGCACGATCAGCGGGGATGCCCGGGCATCCGCCGGTACCGATGCTGCAGCCGGGTTATTCCAGACACCCGGTGGCAATGCGCCATTATTTGAAACCGAGTCTTACAAAATAGAACGCCTGTTCGCCAGTGGTAATTTCTGGCTGATCCTGAGTGGCTTTTTCGGCATCGGCTTACTGCTCGCCTTTACACCCTGCGTATTTCCCATGCTGCCGATCCTGTCCGGAATTATCGCCAGCAAAGGACAGCAGATGTCCAAGCTGCGTGGATTCATGCTTGCTCTGGCCTATGTGCTGGGCATGTCGATTACTTACGCCATCGCCGGCGCAGCAGCAGGTTTATCCGGTGCCATGCTGTCCGCTGCACTGCAAAATGCCTGGGTACTGGGCTCTTTTGCGCTGATCTTCGTTGTGCTTGCTTTTTCGATGTTTGGCTTCTATGAACTGCGATTGCCCTCTTCCATACAAAACAGATTGACTGAAGAAACGGGGCATTTCAAAGGGGGTCAGCTGGCTGGTGTATTTGGAATGGGTGCACTGTCCGCTCTGATCGTCAGTCCCTGCGTCGCCGCTCCACTGGCTGGCGCACTGATTTATATCAGCCAGACACGTGATGTTGTCCTGGGTGGCTCTGCATTGTTTGTCATGGCATTAGGGATGGGTGTGCCATTACTGTTACTGGGGATTTCAGCCGGCGCACTGCTGCCCAAGTCCGGTGCATGGATGAAATCTGTCCAGCAGTTCTTTGGAGTCCTGCTGCTGGCAGTAGCCATCTGGCTAATCTCGCCTGTCATCACAGAAGTTGTACACATGCTGCTTTGGGCAGCGCTGCTGATTATTTCAGCAATCTATCTGCATGCACTGGATCCACTGCCCGGCCATGCATCGGGCTCCAATAAATTTCTCAAAGGTGTCGGTGTAATTGCTCTGCTGGTAGGCATCGCCCTGCTCATTGGCGTACTCTCCGGAAGCCGGGATATTTTGCAACCCTTATCCAGACTCACTCTCGCAGCCGCACCTGCCGGGCAACCTGCCGAAGCTTCCGCAAGCACAGCTGAACCACTGCCATTCAGGCAGATTAAAACAGTGGCCGAGCTGGATGAACTCATCCGGCAATCCCGGGGGCGTTATGTCATGATCGATTTTTATGCCGACTGGTGTATTTCCTGCAAGGAAATGGAGCGCTTCACTTTCACGGATCCACAGGTACAGGCACGGTTAAAAGATGTCGAACTGGTGCAGATCAATGTCACTGACGGCACACCGGACGATGCCGCATTACTCAAACGCTTTAAACTCTTTGGCCCGCCGGGAATCCTGTTCTTCGACCGGCAGGGGATTGAAATCCCTAATATCAAGATCATTGGCTATCTCGATAAAAAAGATTTTGTCACCGTGCTGGATGCAATTCTGCTCTAAGGAATCTCTGCATGGCCCCCACATGGTCACGGGTCCGTGCCGAGATTCCCTGACAACCGATCCACATCCGCATCTCATATCAA
Source organism: Nitrosomonas sp. (assembly GCF_020852615.1). Lineage (GTDB taxonomy): Bacteria > Pseudomonadota > Gammaproteobacteria > Burkholderiales > Nitrosomonadaceae > Nitrosomonas. The sequence continues at coordinate 42,973 of NZ_JADZAJ010000012.1, forward strand.
TTTCCTTTTCAGAAAACACTTTATGTCCAAGCCCAGTAAATTTTCGTTTTATGTCATTGTCGCCATCCTTTCACTGGCAGCCGGCGTTGCTTACAAATCCAGGGAAATGGGCATTACAACCCAAATGTCGAGCACGGACCGTAAAGCCGGGGCTGACAAATTTTTCAGCGCAACCTTGTCTGATCTGAATGGAGCACCCCAAGCCATGTCGAAATGGCGGGGGAAAATTGTTATCGTTAATTTCTGGGCAACCTGGTGCCTGCCCTGCCGTGATGAAATTCCGGAGTTAATTGATACCTATACAACGTATCAGCAAAAAGATGTGGTTATTCTCGGTGTTGCCATAGATGATGCAGAAAAAGTGGCTTCATTTCACAAGGAATTCAACATTAACTACCCGGTGCTGGTCGGAGAATTCGATGCCTTTACCCTGGCGGAAGCCATGGGAAACCCGCAAGGCGCACTGCCTTTTACTGTCACAATCGACCGCAGTGGCATGATCGTCGATACCCACCTGGGAAGAATCAAGAAAAAACAGATCGAAGAAATCATCAACCCGATGCTGCAATAAACCTGCGAAGCCCGGTTAACTGCCACTCATGGTTCGATACGCCTTGGCACTCTGCATGATTGCCTCGGGCGGCCACCCCAAAATCCACTCAGCCTGCCGTCATCACCGGCCCAGTGGGTATTGAGTGCGGGCATCCGGACTATCGCAGTAACGGTCAAGCGCCCCGGAATACAACATTGCCTTTCCATCCCGCTTCTCACGTGGTATTGCGTTATATCGCCCCTGCTCTCTGACCTTCCGGCACGTTTCACATAAAATACGTTGACTCATGCGCGTTTAACCTGGTGCGGGTAAACGATTTGAGTCGTCTACACTCAAGCTGCGCTAACCCACTACTTTCAGTAGATGATAGTTTAGTTCCGTTGTTCTTACTCCCCCGGTAACCATGAAGCCGGCCCAGGATGAGGCGCTTGCGCTGAGTAAAAAGCGCGGTACAAGTAATAAACGAGCATTTTGAGTCGCAGTAACGGCCACGCAGATAGTTTGGCAGAGGATCCTTAGCGGATGTGAATACTGTCGTATATATAATTACGTTGAGCCTCATGAGAGTCTATCGATGACTGCTTCGATTATATCGATCATTCGACGAGCAATTATACCTAGTGAAGTCGCAGCAGACGGACGTTACACATACCCAGGGACGTACGGTATCTATCAGCTGCCATATGAATCCTCATCTCCTACGCGTTTTCACCAAGGCAATCATCCCGTTCGCCTTCAAGAGCTTGAGCGAGAATTTGGAGCCTGCACACTTCTATTCCTATTTGAGTCAAAGGAAGATGCGCAAATCCTGACAGCAGTACTTAATGGGCGTGAGATCTAATCGGGTAGCTGGTATTGGCCGGGGTCAGATCTCGAATCAAGAAATAAGTGTAACAAGCGTTCTGTATTCCGGCCCCATTATTGAAAAATCAGATTTTCTGTCCTGGCTGTTGAGGTATGTCCGGATTGGTATTTAGCGCTTACGCCGACGGGCAGGTGGCACAGAAAAACTGCTCAGTAGATCACCCAGCATTTGCAACTCGTCAAACTCGTCGAACCCATTATCCACCTGATAATACTTAATGAAGGCCGCGAGCTGTTTGGCATCCTGGAAAGCGATGAGGTCAATATCAGCTTGCCTCAGATCCATTTCCAGCCGCGTGATTTCGGCATCCATTGCCTTGTCAACATGGGTCGGCCTGATTTTCTGCGTATACTGCACCAGCTGCCGGTAGGGCATCAATAACGACGCAAGCTCCACCTGGAGTTCCGCCAGTTGCTCACGCAGTACCTGAATGTAATGTTCAATGCGTTCATCAGGTAGATTGGTGAGGTAATTGGTATCGATCTGTTCTATTTCGAGCTGGATATTCAGCAGTTCAAGCAAATCGCTCCGATCATAAGCCTGGTTGACGCGCTGCATCAGGGTGGTTTTCTCATCCACTGTCAGATCAGTGCTTGCGCGATCAGGATGCAGGCTGCTGGCCAGTTTGCGATAAATTTCACGCACGGACTGGCTGATTTCTTTTTTTACTGCCGCACGTTTCTCCTCAGCAGCCGCCTGTTTGGCTGATTTACGGCGGCGTGAGCCTGACCCGGTTTTATTTCTGACCTCTTCTTCCTGTCGTTGGCGCATGGCTTTTGCCAGCATTTCCTCCATGCTGACATTCGCATTGTCATCGTCCAGACGCACACCAAACAGTTCTTCGATCACATCCTGCGAAACGGCCTTATCAATCCCGGCCTGATCGTCATAACTGAAATCACTATATCTGTCATACAGCGCCACGATTTCCTCATCGCGCTGTTCAAGCAGCAACTCATGCGCCAGATTGAGAATAATGTCGCATAACTTTGCGCGCTGTTGCTTGCCGCGAACGACATTGCTCTGATGAAATTGCGTGTCAAGCAGATGCAGCATGGCGATACGTTTTTCGCGCAGTTGTGCAAACAGGGGCATCAATTCGCTGCCCACGCGCTGACCGTAGCGTTCGCTGTAAGTGTGCCACTCCGCAACCTGGGCACGTTGCTCATCAATTTGCCGGATCAGGCGCTGAAAGATTGCCTGTTGCTTGGTTTGGGGTTTTGCGTGCGTCAGAACATCGGTAATGGTGAGTTCGCTGCTATTGACAGGATCAGATAGTGATTCTTGCCGGGGGCTACGAGACATAGCAGAAATTCCAGAATATGAAAAACAGAGAAGTTAAGCAACCTCTGCAAAATTATGTTGCTGCGAAAAAGCTACAGGCTGACATGGCAATCATCCAGATCTTTATACCTGCTATTTTTGTTTCCGTTTATCTGGATCACTTCAACAACCCTCATGGATGCTGCAAAGATGAGATGAGGTACTGTTTCTCCCCTGTTACCCGCTTCACCATACTCACAGTTGCAACCGTATTCATCTATTTACCAGTATTTTCCCGGGCAATAAATCAATTATTTTCAGGAAACACTGTTTTTTCTTCGTTCAAGTGCACCGCGAATGCTCTCCAGTGCCTGCCTGATCCGGTGTCGGGGAGTACCGATGTTCATACGCATGAAACCACTGCCTTCTTTGCCATAGGAAACACCGGCATTCAGTCCGAGCCCGGCTTCAAAGATGAAGAAATATTTGAGCTCGTCATCAGTCATATCCAACTCGCGACAATCCAGCCACAGCAGGTAAGTACCCTGCGAAGGAATCAATCTGATTTGCGGCAGATACTCGGTCAGATAATCCAGCACCATCTTGCGAGAAACATCCAGATATACCATTAACGCATCCAGCCATTTACCACCTGCACGATAAGCTGCCTCAAATGCCACAATGCTGAACGGGTTAGCCGCACTGACATGCATCACATCCAGTTGCTCCCGGATAGCCGCCCGGTATTCCGGATGGGGAACAATCAGGGCAGATAAATTAAGCCCCGGGATATTGAAGGTTTTACTCGGTGCCACAGCAGTAATGACCGATTCCGGAGAATCTGCCAGACTGGCAAGGATATGATGTTTGTTCCCCGGATAAACCAGATCGGCATGGATTTCATCCGAGACAATAATCAGATTATGCTGTCCGGCGATATCCAACAGCTTTTCCAGTTCCGGTCTGCTCCATACCCGACCAACCGGATTATGCGGCGAGCACAATAACAGCATGCGTGCAGCCACCGCCTGTTGTGCCAAGTCAGCGTAATCCATGTTGTAACGCCCCTGCCCCTGTTGCAAGGCATTGTTCAGCAGCGTTCTGCCGGTTTTTTTGATCACTGAGAAGAAAGGGTAATACACCGGCGGCTGAACGATGACAGCTTCACCCGGCTGGCTCAGCGCAAGGATGGATGTGCTCAGCGAAGGCACCACGCCCGGACAGAAGACAATCCATTCTCGCGCTATCCGCCAGCCATGGCGTAATTCCATCCAGCTGATCAGGGATTCATACAGACTGTCAGGAAAAAGTGTATAGCCGTAAACAGGATGAGTGGCACGAGTAACCAGTGCCTCAGTGACAGCTGCCGGGGCGGCAAAATCCATATCCGCCACCCACAATGGCATGACATCCGGACGACCGAACGTTATCTCACGCCCATCATATTTGGTGCTGAATGTCCCATCCCGATCAATTTCATGATCGAAATTGTGATTAAAGTCATTATTCAAGCAATCTTTTCCCAGAGCGTCACTTCTGACAGCGTATGCTGGAATTTACGCCGGGTTTCACGAATCACAAACGGCACTTGCTGCGGTTCTCCAAGTAAGCGGAAATGGCTGTTGAGCATTTCTTTCAGGCCGTCCAGCGTTGTGAAATTTTCACCATCCCGTTTGAAACCACCCACCCAATGTTCCCGTTTGGTGTGTTCCTCCAGCCAGGTATAAGGCGAAGCCAGCAATAACAGCCCGCCTTTGTTCAGCCGTTCATGCACCGCAGTCAGGAATCTGGCAGGCTCATACAACCGATCGATCAGATTGGCTGCCAGAATCAGATCATAGCCGGTCAGTATCGGCTTGAGATTACAGGCATCCCCCTGAAAAAACTCCACCTTGTGTTTAACTTCTTTCAAATCCAATCCGGCAAGCGTGCATTCCCGGTAAGAAACCAGCTCCCCTTCATCTGTCAGGGTATAACGCAGAATGCCATGTTCTGCCAGCATGACGCCCTGATTGATAAAACGTGCCGAAAAATCAACACCGGTGACATGCTCAAAATGACGTGCCAGCTCAAATGTGGCTCGTCCGGAAGCACACCCCAGATCAAGTGCTGTACGCGCCGGGCGATCTTCCATGGCAGTAATCGCCAGCTTTGCCAGAGTGGCCGGGAAGTTGGGCACATCAAAATAAGTATCGCCATAATGAAATTCAGCATACTGCGATAACAGCTCATCCGTTTCATAGTGCGAGCTGTGATGTTCAGCAGACGCGGCCGAAATCACGTAACGGAAACCAGCATGCTGGAAAAAATGTCTGCGGAATGCATAACGTGATGCACGAATGGATTCATTGCCGCACGCAATCCATGATCCACCCTTGATGAGATTATGCCGGTCGTCAAAAGTGGGTGTGGTGAAATCATCGTACAACGGATGCACCTCAAAACCGGGGAACGGATGCATAGGTGTTTCAGTCCACTGCCAGACATTACCGACAACATCAAAAAACTCACCCTGCCGAAATTTATCCACCGGACAGCTGGACGCATAGTAATCCAGATGAATATTGCCTTGTGCCCGTTCAGTACGGGGGACTTCGCTCAGCCCGGCAACCTCATATAAACGATACCATTCATCTTCAGTGGGTAAACGCACCGGCTTCCCGACTGTTTTTGCTTTCCAGTTACAGAATGCCTTGGCTTCATGGTAGTTGACCTCTACCGGCCAGTTCCATGGCATCGGTATTTCCTGTGTCATCAGGCGCAACTGCCATTGATCCCCCTGCTGTATCCAGAATGTCGGATGAGCCGCACCGCTAAATTTCCGCCATGCCAGCCCCTCTTCCTCCCAGTAACTATCTGTTTTGTAGCCCTGCGCTTCGACAAAACCAAGAAATTCCCGGTTACTGACCAGATAACAGCTGGCCTGAAAATCGGACACTTCCGCCTCATGATGGCCATACTCATTATCCCAACCGTAAACGGGATCGGTTTTATCCTTGCCCAGCACCACTTTCCCTGCCGGGACAGTAACCATCCTGTTCTCTGGCGAACTGCCGCTCTCGCGACAAGGCTGCCAGGCGGGATGAGGCTGTACATATTCGAGTTTGTGCTGACGAATCAGGACAGAGGAAGTTTCAAGATGAATACGCTCATGTTCCACTCCCATTACAATTGCCCACCACGGACTCTCCCATGTAATCGGCAACGTTAATGGCAATGAACTGATAAGGCCATCCACTTTCGCACGCATGCTGCGGCGGTAGGCCATTACCTCCTCAACTGCCGGCCAGTCATAATGCGTGGCATCCAGATCATCCCAGCTCATCTCATCCACACCCACGGCAAAGATGGATTCCAGCCGCGGATCAATACGCTCCGCCAGTACACCCGCCAGGACGAGTTTGTTGACAAAAAAAGTAGCAGTGTGGCCCAGATAAAAAATCAGCGGGTGACGTAACGCAATCGGCTTTTTGTAATAAGCCTCATTGTTGCGCAAGGTCTCAAATAACTGTTCGTACCTGTCCAGCGTCGTATGAAAATAGGCGCGCAGCTCTGCACGTTTGGCTTCGATAGCTTCGCCATTTAACCATGGCGTCCTTTGAAACAATTCGGGTGTGGAAGACATAAAACGGCTCAAGACAATCGTCTTGTTCTATTAAAAAGAGCTGATTATAACGCCTCTCACTACCCGGAACATTGCGCAAGAAAAGAGATGGCCTGTTAATTGCGCCGCCGGGTTGAAATTTCACTGTTTCGCCATATAGTAGGGGCATTCCAATGCTTACTTAAGGAGATGACATGCGATTTGACAAATTCACCACCAAATTTCAGCAGGCACTCGCCGATGCGCAGAGCATGGCGCTGGGGCAGGATCATCCCTATATCGAACCACAGCATCTGCTGCTCGCACTGATGCAGCAGGAGGATGGCAGCATTACCTCGCTGCTGCAGCGGGCCGGCGTAAATGTTCAGCCATTGCGCGAAGCACTGACACAAAGCCTGAAAACCCTGCCGAAAGTGGAAGGTACGGGTGGAGAAATTAATGTATCCCGTGATCTGGCCAATCTGCTCAATCTGACAGATAAAGAAGCACAAAAACGGGGTGATCAGTACATTGCCTCGGAAATGTTTCTGCTGGCAGTATTGGAAGACAAAGGCGAAACCGGGCGATTGCTGAAGCAGTATGGAGCCGCACGCACAGCACTGGAGCAGGCGATCACTTCTGTGCGCGGCGGAGAAAAGGTAACCGATGCCGAAGCGGAAGGCAGCCGTGAAGCGTTGAAAAAATACACGCTGGATCTGACCGAACGGGCACGTTCCGGCAAGCTTGACCCTGTAATTGGCCGTGACGACGAAATCCGCCGGACAATCCAGGTATTGCAGCGACGCACCAAAAACAATCCCGTCCTGATTGGTGAGCCCGGTGTCGGTAAAACCGCCATCGTGGAAGGACTGGCACAGCGTATCGTCAACGGGGAAGTACCTGAAACACTGAAAAACAAACGCGTACTGTCACTGGATATGGCTGCACTGCTGGCAGGTGCCAAATACCGTGGCGAATTTGAGGAACGGCTGAAAGCGGTACTGAAAGAGCTGGCACAGGATGAAGGTCGCACCATTGTATTCATTGATGAATTGCATACGATGGTAGGGGCCGGCAAGGCGGAAGGGGCAATGGATGCGGGCAATATGCTCAAGCCGGCGCTGGCACGCGGTGAGCTGCACTGTGTCGGCGCAACCACGCTGGATGAATACCGAAAATATGTTGAAAAAGATGCTGCGCTGGAACGTCGTTTCCAGAAAGTGCTGGTAGATGAACCCGGCGTGGAAGCAACCATCGCCATCCTGCGCGGCTTGCAGGAAAAATATGAATTGCATCACGGCGTGGAAATCACAGATCCGGCCATTGTTGCCGCAGCTGAACTCTCTCATCGCTATATCACTGACCGCTTTCTGCCGGACAAAGCCATTGATCTGATCGATGAGGCCGCTGCCCGTATTCGTATGGAACAGGATTCCAAGCCGGAAGTGATGGATAAGCTCGATCGGCGTTTAATCCAGCTGAAAATAGAACGTGAAGCTATCAGAAAGGAAAAGGACGAAGCATCGAAAAAACGTCTGGCGTTACTTGAAGAAGAAATCGGGAAACTGGAGCGCGAATACGCTGATCTGGATGAAATTCTGAAAGCAGAAAAATCCCGTGCAAAAGGCTCACAGGAAATCAAGGAAGAGCTCGAAAAACTGCGTCGGGAAGAAGAAGCCGCACGCCGCAAAGGGGATTTGCAAAAGGCATCGGAACTGCTGTACGGGCGTATCCCGCAACTGGAAGCGCAGCTTGCCGAGCAGCTTCATCACGCTGAATCAGCTGAAGAAGTGTCACAGCCCAAATTATTCCGTACCCAGGTAGGTGCTGAAGAAATTGCTGAGGTAGTTTCACGCGCCACCGGCATCCCGGTATCCAAAATGATGCAGGGCGAGCGTGAAAAACTATTATTCATGGAAGACAAATTGCATGAACGAGTCATCGGTCAGAATGAAGCCGTCCGTCTGGTTTCTGATGCGATCCGACGCTCCCGTTCGGGACTGGCCGACCCCAACCGGCCTTATGGATCTTTCCTGTTTCTGGGGCCGACCGGCGTGGGTAAGACCGAACTGTGCAAGGCACTGGCAGGATTCCTGTTCGATTCCGAAGAACACCTGATCCGGGTGGATATGTCCGAATTCATGGAGAAGCACTCGGTTGCACGCCTGATCGGGGCGCCTCCAGGGTATGTCGGTTACGAGGAAGGCGGCTATCTGACTGAACAGGTAAGGCGTAAACCCTACTCTGTTATCTTACTGGATGAAGTGGAAAAAGCTCATCCGGATGTGTTCAACGTCCTGCTGCAGGTGCTGGATGATGGACGAATGACAGACGGCCAGGGACGCACTGTGGACTTCAAAAATACGGTTATCGTTATGACTTCCAACCTGGGTTCACAGATGATTCAGCAAATGAGCGGGGATGATTATCAGGTAATCAAGCTGGCGGTAATGGGTGAGGTTAAAACCTATTTCCGGCCGGAATTCATCAACCGCATTGATGAAGTTGTCGTTTTCCATTCACTCGGTGAAGCCCATATCAAGTCGATTGCGCAGATTCAACTGAGCAATCTGGGTAAAAGACTGGCACAGATGGAAATGAAGCTGGTGGTTACGGAATCGGCACTGGAAAAACTGGCAGAAGCCGGGTTTGATCCGGTATTCGGTGCACGGCCACTGAAGCGTGCAATTCAGGCCCAGATCGAAAATCCACTGGCAAAAGAGTTGCTGGAAGGCCATTTCTCTGCAGGGGACAGTATTCTGGTGGAATACAGCAGCGGCCGCATGCAATTCTCTGCACAGCACCAGGCCGCACAGGCAGGCAGTCGCTGAAATTGAATGAAGACAGGCTGTTTCGGGTAGAATAACGGCCATTATTTTCAGATGGATAATATGCCATGATCAAAGGCAGTCTGGTAGCTGTTGTCACTCCCATGCTCGAAGATGGGGCGCTGGATCTGGACAGGTTCTGCGCCCTGATCGACTTTCATATTGAACAAAAAACCGATGGTATCGTCGTGGTTGGCACTACGGGTGAATCCCCCACCGTCGATTTCGATGAACATCATCTGCTGATTCGCACGGCTGTCTCGCATGCTGCCGGACGCATCCCGATCATCGCCGGAACAGGCGCCAACTCAACACGAGAAGCAATCGAGCTGACAGTTTTCTCGAAAAATGCCGGTGCAAATGCCTGCCTATCTGTCGCACCCTATTACAACAAACCTACCCAGGAAGGGTTATACCGGCATTTCAAAGCAATCGCTGAAGCAGTCGATATTCCGATGATTTTGTATAACGTACCGGGACGAACTGTAGCAGATATTGGCAACGATACCGCATTACGACTGGCACAAATACCCGGTATCGTCGGCATCAAGGATGCTACCGGCAATATTGCACGCGGGTGTGATTTGCTGCAGCGTATTCCGGACAACTTTGCGGTTTACAGTGGCGATGACGCCACTGCACTGGCATTATTATTACTCGGCGGGCATGGCATTATCTCGGTTACCGCCAATGTCGCTCCCAGATTAATGCATGAAATGTGTACCGCTGCTTTTGCCGGTGATTTAGCACGGGCACGGGAGATCAACACCCGGCTATTCAAACTGCATACAGACCTGTTTGTCGAGGCCAATCCAATCCCGGTTAAATGGGCTGTGGCAAGAATGGGGCTGGTCAATGACAGTTTACGCTTGCCATTGACGATTCTGTCCAGCCAGCACCATGAACTGGTCAGGAAAGCCATGCTCCAGGCTGGTATTACAGTTTAAGGGTTTATTCATGCGCAACAAGCATCTGGCAACCATTCTGATTGCAAACATTACGTTGGCTGCCCTGGTTTCAGGTTGCAACCTGTTACCCGAAAATAAAAAGATAGATTATAAATCGGCCGGAAAGCTGCCCCCGCTGGAAGTTCCACCTGATCTGACCAGCCCGGAAACCAATGATCGTTTTGCCATCCCGGACCTGGATGCTTCCGGCAGTGCCACGTTCTCTGCTTACAACAGCGCACGTAACGGACAATCAAGAGATCCGGCAAGATCAACTGTACTTTCCGCCACTGATTTACAGAACGGCGTCCATATTGAACGATCAGGCACACAGCGCTGGCTGGTCGTACCTCGTGATCCCGCAGCAGTATGGCCGGTTATCAAAGAATTCTGGCAAGACATGGGTTTTCTGCTCAAGGTGGAAGCACCTGATATCGGGATTATGGAAACTGACTGGGCGGAAAATCGTGCCAAAATTCCTCAGGATCTTATCCGCAGCGCGTTGTCGACTTTCCTTGACAGCCTTTACTCCACAGCCGAGCGGGACAAGTTCCGTACCCGCCTGGAACAGCCGCAGCCTGGCACAACCGAGATTTATATCAGCCACCGGGGCATGGTTGAGGTATTGGCTGATCGCAACACTAACCGTACTATCTGGCAGCCACGCAAATCTGATCCTGAGCTGGAAGCAGAAATGCTCAGCCGCCTGATGCAACGTTTTGGTGTGGACGAAGAACGTGCAACCGCTGAAGTTGCTGCCGGCGGTACAGTTGAAGAACGAGCTTTCCTCGACAAAACCCGGAAAGGTGTACTAATCGTAAAAGAACCATTTGATCGTGCATGGCGGCGGGCAGGTAACGCGCTTGACCGGATTGGCTTTACCGTGGAAGACCGGGATCGCTCAAGTGGAATCTATTTTGTCCGGTATATCAGCCCTGATGAAGAAAACCGCAAAGCCGCTGCAGGTAAAGGCCTACTCTCCAAACTGGTTTTCTGGTCAAACGATACCGAAAAAGATTCCACTGCTGAAAAATACCAGATCAAAGTAAGCGAAGTCGGATTGAACAGTGAAATCAGTGTCCTCAATACAAACGGGATTGCTGAAGGATCAGAAATAGCGCAACGCATCCTTAACCTGCTGCGGGAACAGCTCAAGTAGAATAACCGTCCGGCTCCTCCACTCCACCAGTTCCAGCGCCTTTTCCGGGTGCTGGAAACAGGCAAGCAGGTAGTTCTACTCATCTGCAAACAAACCGGCTCACGCCACCAGGGCTTGGCAGGTTTCCATACAAACGAAAACGGCAGCCATAAAAAAACCGCCTAAAAAGGCGGTCCTTTTTTGAAGATTTTTAGCTTAGTGTGCTGCAGGGATACCACTATCACCTTCTTTCAGGCAATTACCATTTCCATCCAAGCCATGTGGGCATTCTAATTTTTGACCAGAAATGATTTTTTCGTAATTTGCTTTTTCAGTTTCTGGGAGTGCTTGCGAAGGACGTCCGCATGCTGTCAGTAAAACTGCTGCGACAATAGCAACTGCGTAAACAGATTTCATTATAAAAGTTCCCTTTAAAATTTTTACAAAAACCATGCTGCAGCCGGCAGTATATAACAGAAATATCTTTTGGCTCAAGCATGAGTTAAGCATGGGGTTAAGCCGCCCGGCTCCACTCATTGCAGAGAAAACAGGCGCACTTCAGCTCACCGGAAACCTGGTCACCCCTAAAAAAACATCTGTTACCGGCTGCTGGCTTGGACAGTAAAGCGCATTTCTACTACTGATGAAAATCAATCTCGGCAGGTTGCTGTTTTAATCGGGCAACAGGAACAGTTCATCTGTTTTTCAGCCCCATATAAAAAATGCAGGTATCTATCTGATATAACCATATTATTGATGAGGTATATTCAGATATGGGAGGATTTCCTGTGCGATAAGCCGCGCTCCACCAAGCGATACATGATCATCGTCAAAATAAAGTATCTTGCCGTCCTTCATCGCCCAACACCATTGTTCATCACAAAATGGTTTGGCGCCATCAATAAGAACGACTTGCGGGAAATCAGCCAGCACCCTGGCTACCAGTGTACGGTAGTCACGATTGCGTTCCTCGAAAACAGCACGAGGCACAGCACAAGGAGAACGAAGATTTTTTGGCGTCAGGCGAAAAGGCCTTGAGTCAATACAGGATTTTGGATCAAAGCCCAGTTCTGGATTATCAAGTACAAAGATAACACGCTTACCAGCCGAAACCAGCTCAGCAAGCATAGCGCGCATGGCAGTTTCCCAGACGGACATGTAATCAGCCAATTCCGGATGTGCCTGATAATGCAGCACCCAATCATGATTTTTCTCATCTGCAAAATCATCTGGTGCAAACCCTTTGCCAGTCAGGTACAGCGGGCCGCGGGAAACGAGCAAAACAGTATGCACGGCAGAATTTCCGGCTGCATCGAGGGCCTGACTGATGATACTAAGGCAACGCCCCCGATCTTCTTCTGAAGTTTTACGATCAAAGGATAGCATTTCCCGAAATGGCACACATCCGCCACTGCCCAGGCCAGCAAGCACTTCCGTACTCTCCGCAAATAAATTAACCATTCCCGGATAAAGTGAATTGCTATGAGAATCACCGATAATCAGAACTGATGGCGCAGCATCTTTATCCAACCTGCAATATGCGTTTTCTGCTGCAAATGGAAAACGGGCTTTACAAACGGCTTCCTGATTCTCCGCCGCCCAGGGACGGCTTCTTTCATCAAACAAAACTGCATAATTTCTGGTGAATTTTTCTACTCGAAATCCCAGCCCATCCCGCTCATAAGTATTGAATCCCGTATAGCCGATTGCCAGCAACATCAGGCACAATGCCGGGTTTTTCCAGGATGTCGCCCCCCCCCCCCCCCCCGACGAGCCGGCCTTTCAATCAGCCGCCAGGTAAGTGCAGCAAGAATGAAGCTCGTCAACACGACTGCAATGCGCCATTCACGAGCCGGCATATCGCCCTCCATAATGCGCAGAAAGGAAAGCAGCGGCCAGTGCCACAAATACAGCGGATAGCTGATGAGGCCAATCCAGATCATCGGTTTATTGGCCAGCAGCGTACGGTTGATCCAGGTTTGCGGCCCGGCGGCAATCAGCAGCATAGCCCCCAACACCGGCACCAGCGCATGTGGGCCCGGCCAGGGCATCTCAGCACGATAAAAAGCGATACCGGCAAAAATAAGAGCCAGCCCGAAACCTGCAGCCAGATTGTGCAGCAGCGCTGGCTGCCGGGAAGGTTCCGGTACCTGACGAAATATGATGTGATTGAATACCAGACAGCGTAATCCTTTCATCAGCAACTCTGGCCAGTCACCAAACACCTGAATATGCGCAAGCAAGGCACCGGCCATCAGTTCCCACATGCGCAGGTGTGTCCAGAAAAAAGCCTTTACCGTATTTATATCAACCCCCTTGCGAGCCAGCAGGAAGGAAATCAGCATAACCAGCACAATGCCAGTAAGCAGATTCAGACCCTTGCGCCAGAGTAGCCAGATGAACAACGGAAAAAACAGGTAGAACTGCTCTTCTACCGACAGTGACCACAGATGCAGCAAAGGTTTGAGCTCCGAAGCCACATCGAAATAGCCTGCCTCTCGCCGCAGAACGATGTTCTGCACAAAGCCGGCACTGGCTGCAATATGCTTGCTGAGCTGCTTGAATTCATCCGGCAGCAGTACAAACCAGCCAATGATGAAGCTGACTGCCAGCACGGTAATCAAAGCCGGGAAGATGCGCCGTACACGGCGCATGTAAAAATCAGCAAAACTGAAATCGCCACGCTCAAGGCTACGGAAAATAATCAGCGAAATCAGATAGCCGGAAATAACAAAAAATATATCGACACCAATGAAACCACCCGGTGAATAGCGTGGAAAAGCGTGAAATGCCACCACTGGCAGGATGGCAAGTGCACGCAGGCCGTCAATATCTGGCCGGTAGTGCAGATGAGGATTATGCTCCGGGAATTTACTCATGATCTTTTATAGAATAAAAACAGGCAGATATTTTCCACAATACGGGTATCAGACAAAACGAAAAACAAAGATATTTCAACTGCCCGGAGAAGGCTGATGCCGTACGAAATCGCGCAGTCGGAGCCCCAGCAGCCACAGGCACGCAAAGTAGCTGATGCCACCCAGTATGACCACCCACCCCAGCTTCATCGCACGTTCAGTTGCGGTAAAGGTAAACCATTCGGCGCTATCTCCGGTTGCCAGCCACAACCCTGCACCCATTACAGTCAGGGCTGTCAGAATCTTGAGCAGAAATATTCTCCAGCCGGGCAAGGGTTGATAGATACCCTGGGAACGCAGTTTGGTATAAAGCATTCCGGCATTGAGGCATGCGCCCAGGCCGATCGCCAGCGCCAATCCGGCGTGTTTCAGCGGGATGATGAATGCAAGGTTCATGAGTTGGGTGGCAAGCAGCGTCAATATCGCAATCTTGACCGGGGTTCTGATATTCTGCCGGGCGTAAAAACCGGGTGCCAGCACTTTGACCAGTATCAGCCCAAGCAACCCGATGCTGTAGGCGATCAGTGCTTCCCGGGTCATCCACACATCCTCCATGGTAAAAGCACCATAGTAAAACAACGTTGTGATAAGAGGGGTGGCCAGCAATGCCAGCGCTACTGCAGCCGGCAGTGTCAGCAGAAAAGTCAGGCGTAATCCCCAGTCCAGCAGGTGTGAGAACTCCTCCGTACTGTTCTCCGTATAATGATGTGAAAGTGAAGGCAGGATTACAGTGCCCAGCGCCACACCCAGCATACCTGCCGGAAATTCCATCAGCCGGTCAGCGTAATACAGCCAGGAAACACTCCCGGTGACCAGCAGTGACGCAAAAATGGTATTGATCAGCAGGCTGATCTGGCTGATCGAAACGCCAAATACGGCAGGCCCCATGAGCTTAAGCACGCGCCACGCCCCGCTGCCATGAAACCTGAAACGTAACCGCGGCATTCTCTTCAGGCGCAGCAAAAAAGGAATTTGAAAAGCAAGTTGCAGAATGCCGCCAATGAATACTGCCCAGGCCAGTGCCAGTACAGGCGGATCCATTAAAGGCGCCAGCCATAACGCACAGCCGATAAAGGAAAGATTCAGCAGTGTCGGCGTCAGAGCAGGCACAGAAAAACGGCTGTAGGTATTCAGTATCCCGCCAGCCAGTGCCACCAGCGAAATAAACAGGATATAAGGAAAGGTAATCCGGAGCAGCTCGACCGTCAGATCGAATTTATCCGGTATGGCAGCAAATCCCGGTGCGCTGATATAAATAATCAGCGGTGCAGCCAGAATTCCTATCAGAGTCACAACAAACAGTGCTGTGCCAAGCAACGTTGTCACATGATCAATGAGTTCCCGGGTCTGCTCTTCCGTACGATTATTTTTATACTCGGCCAGAACCGGAACAAACGCCTGGGAAAACGCACCTTCTGCGAACAGGCGTCGCAACAGATTGGGAATACGAAAAGCGACAAAGAAAGCATCAGTTGCCACTCCTGCACCAAAAATCCTGGCAATGATCAGATCCCGTACAAAACCGAGGATACGCGAAACCAGCGTCATACTGCTGACAGTGGCCAGTGCTTTGAGCAGATTCAATTAGTAGACTATTTTCAGGATTGGCAACAGGATATGACCATGGGTTTCTTGAAAACCCCATTCAGCCGGGAAATATGAATTTTGGGCGATTATCCCGGATTTTGAGGCCATACGCCAGAATTGACCGGCAACATACACGGACAATACTGATAAAACGACACATTGATTTGCGGGGTTGTTCTGGCAAGACACCTGATCGCTGTTAATGCAACCAGGTGTTTACCATTTACTTGTTACGAATGCTGCAGACAGAAGAAAAGAAAATAAAACCGCTATGACCGGAAAGCTCAGATCACACACAATTCCCGAACCTCAACCTCTTCCCTGGCTTCCTGAGCAGCCCGTTTGGTTTTACCGGCACGTGAAGGCACATGGCACAGGCCGCATACATGATTGGACTGAATATCCAGGCTGTGTGCCAGGAAATTGCCGGTACATTTAACACAGGAGGTAACAGACAACACCTTGCTCTCCACGAAACGCACCAGTGTCCAGGCACGGGTAAAACTTAAGATACGCTGTAAACGGTTCACCTCGATATGCTCAAGATACAGCTGATAGCTTTTTATGATCGCGTCAATATCACGAACCTTAGTGTATTTGGTAATGTAGTTATAAATGTTGATGAATAATGAAGCGTGCATATTGGGCTGCCAGCCTGTGAACCAGTCCTCGGAATAAGGGAGCATGCCCTTGGGAGGAGAAGCTCCTTTGACTTCTTTATACAGTTTCACCAGGCGCTCCCGGCTGAGAGTGGTAGATGCTTCGAGCACCTGCAGCCTGGCGCCCAGTCGAACCAGCTCAGTGGCAAGCTGGATCTGTTTACCTTCGGATAAGATACTTTTCTCTTTCATGATTGCATCCTCCTTTGTGCAAGTGCCTAAGAAATTTTTTCAGCAGG
>NZ_JADZAJ010000013.1 GCF_020852615.1 Nitrosomonas sp.
CAGCCGCAACTGTTTCTGATCGTACTGGTCGCATTAATTGCCGGCAGCTGGCCGTTCCTTGGAAAACAGACTGATTTCAGCCAGCTGTCGCTCACCGGAACTGACCCCGTTTTTGCCATATTGTGGGCAATCGGTATTGCCTGCTCGCTCGGAGCGGCTTATCAGGCAAAATATCACCGCCTGGTCGCACTGATCCTGATGGGAGGAGCGGGCCTTGTCACCTGCATGACGTTTGTCTGGTTCTCTGCGCCTGATCTGGCTGTAACCCAGTTACTGGTGGAAATTGTTACTACTGTCCTGATTCTGCTGGGCCTGCGCTGGTTACCCAAAAGAGTGGAACAGATTGATGTCGCTTCGACCCCGGCTGCCCGGGCACGCAGACTCCGTGATCTGGTACTGGCTATCGGCTGTGGAGGAGGAATGGCACTGATTGCCTGCAAAGTGATGATGGAGGCTCCGTTATCGAACTCAATTGCCCGGTTTTTTCTGGAGCGCGCTTATTCAGAAGGTGGCGGCAACAACGTTGTTAATGTCATTCTGGTCGATTTCCGTGGTTTTGATACGTTCGGAGAAATCACCGTGCTGGGCATTGTGGCCCTCACCGTGTATGCCCTGCTGCGGCGTTTCCGGCCGGCACCGGACAGCATTGATATTCCCGAGCAGCAGCGCAGGCAAAATGATTTTGATGATCGCCATCCGGAACGCCAGATCGGGGAAACCGTACACGATTACCTGATGGTGCCGGCAGTTATCATGCAATGGATGTTTCCGTTCATCATTCTGCTGTCCGTTTACTTCTTCCTGCGCGGCCATGATCTGCCGGGCGGCGGATTTGCCGCCGGCATTACGCTGGCAATCGGCCTGCTGCTGCAGTATCTCGCCAGCGGTACACGCTGGGTGGAAGATCATCTCTATATCCGGCCAGTCCGCTGGATTGGCTCTGGTCTACTGCTGGCAGTACTGACCGGAATGGGGTCATGGCTGTTTGGTTTCCCTTTCCTGACCACATACTCCAGCCATCTGGAAATTCCGTTAATCGGCCAGCTGTCCATGGCCACGGCGCTGTTTTTCGATCTTGGCGTTCTGCTGCTGGTTGTGGGGGCAACCGCCCTGATGCTGATTGCAATAGCGCATCAATCCCTCCGCAGTCATCGCGCGCGCCTTTCTGAAACAGGAAAAACCGGGGAGACTGACTAATGGAGCTGATTCTGTCTCTCGGTATCGGAATACTGGCCGGATCAGGCGTCTGGCTGCTGCTGCGCCCGCGCACCTATCAGGTCATCATCGGGCTGGGATTACTCTCGTATGCCGTTAACCTGTTTATTTTCAGTGTGGGCCGGCTGGTAACAGACAGCCCTCCTGTTACGCAAACAGCCGTACAAACAACTGCGCAGGCAGGCACACAGATTGATCCGGCCGCTTTTGCTGATCCGGTACCGCAGGCACTGGTCCTTACGGCAATTGTTATCGGTTTTGCCACGACTGCACTGTTCCTGGTCATTCTGCTGGCTTCGCGCGGCTTAACAGGAACCGATCATGTTGATGGTAAGGAACCTGATCGATGATTTCATCTCCGGAACACCTTGTTATTGCCCCCGTCCTGATTCCATTCATTGCCGGCGTATTGCTGCTTTTTTTCGATGATCGCAGCCGCAAGCTGAAAGCATCCGTATCGGTTCTGTCAACCGTCGCCCTGCTGGTGGTGTCCATTGTACTGCTGCGCATTACGCATACCGGCGGCAATACAAATGAAGGCAGCATTGCTGTTTATCTGCTCGGGAACTGGCCTCCGCCATTTGCCATCAATCTGGTGCTGGATCGTCTGTCTGCAATGATGCTGGTTCTGACAGCGACACTCGCTCTGCCCACACTCATCTTTTCACTCGCGCGCTGGCAGAAGGCCGGTATACATTTTCATACGCTGTTTCTGCTGCTGCTGATGGGGTTGAATGGGGCTTTCCTGACCGGGGATCTGTTCAATCTGTTTGTGTTTTTCGAAGTGATGCTGGCTGCATCTTACGGGCTGGTACTGCATGGATCAGGTTTACTCCGGGTAAAGGCAGGATTGCATTACATCGCAATCAATCTTGTTGCCTCACTGCTGTTTCTGATCGGGGTTGCCCTGATTTATGGTGTGACCGGTACACTCAACATGGCTGATCTGGCGCTGCGTATCCAGCAGATCGATGAAGCAAACCGTACCATGCTGGAATCCGGAGCAGCTGTTCTGAGTGTGGCTTTCCTCATCAAGGCAGGTATGTGGCCATTGAGCTTCTGGCTGCCTGCAACCTACGCTGCAGCACCGGCACCATCAGCAGCTATTTTTGCCATCATGAGCAAAGTCGGTATTTATGTACTGCTGCGTCTGTCACTGCTTTTCTCCGGTGGTGCTTCCGATTTCGCAGAAAATCTGTGGGTGCAGATATTACTGTATGGCGGTCTGGCAACCATCAGCTTTGGTACCGTCGGTGTGCTCGCATCACAGACACTGGGACGATTTGCCGGTTTTTCGGTACTGATTTCTTCCGGGACGCTGCTGGCAAGTACAGGTCTGTCACAAACCGGGGTAACTGCCGGCGCCCTGTTTTATCTGGTAAGTTCCACACTGGCAATCAGCGCACTGTTCATGCTCATTGAACTGATTGAAAGAGGGCAGAATATGGCGGCGAGCGTTCTGGCCGTTACCATGGAAGCTTTTGGCTATCACGATGAAGAAATGGAAAACGAGGAAATCGTTGGAGTTGCCATCCCCAGAACAATTGCCGTGCTGGGTACCAGCTTTGCTGCCTGTGCTATTTTGCTGGCCGGTCTGCCGCCACTTTCGGGTTTTGTTGCCAAATTTGTTATTCTCAATGCCCTGTTCAGTCCTGACGAATCAGGGCAGGTACACTCTATTCCGGCAACATCATGGTGGTTTCTGGTATTACTCGTTTTTTCCGGGCTGGCTACCCTGATCGCCATGAGCCGCTCCGGCATACGTGCTTTCTGGGCCCCCCCGGTAGATACGGCACTGCCACGCGTACTGCTGATTGAAATCGTACCGGTTGCCGCCCTGCTGTGCATGACACTCATACTGACCCTGCAGGCGGGGCCGGTGATGCGTTTTATGGAAGCAACCGCAACCGGCCTGCATACCCCGCAGCCCTATATGGAAGGTGTTATGAAGACATCGGGTATGGTATTACCACCAGTGGAAACAACAGAATGAACAGGCTGTTTCCCTACCCCTTTCTGGTCGTTCTACTGGTGATTACCTGGCTGATGCTGGCCGGTTTTTCAGTTGGCCAATTTCTGCCCGGCACCCTCACCGCGATTATGGCTGCCTGGGGACTGGCCGCGCTGCACCCGGTAAAACCACGGTTCCAGCGCCGGGATTTACTGTTTAAACTGGCAGCTGTTGTATTTTATGACATTATTCGTTCCAACATTGCCGTTGCCGGAATTATCCTGCGTGGCGGCAAAAAAGCCGGGGTATCCAGCTTCATAACCATTCCGCTTGATTTACGTGATCCGACGGGACTGGCCATTCTGGCCGTCATCATAACCGGCACACCCGGCACAGCCTGGATTGACTACAACTCCGCGCGCAGTACTCTGACACTGCACGTTTTCGATCTGGTCGATGAAGCTGCCTGGCTGGATCTGATCAAGAATCGCTACGAATACCTGTTACGGGAGATATTTGAATGAGCGCTATCATTTTTTTCTGGTCTGTTACTGTGGCACAAACTGCTCTGGGAATTGCCATGGTGCTGGCATTTGCCCGCATGATCAGGGGCCCCCGTGCTCAAGACAGAGTGCTGGGGCTGGATGCGCTCTATAGTAATGCGATGCTGCTGATGCTCGTTTTCGGTATCGGTACCGGCAATTCTCTGTATTTTGAAATTTCTCTGATTATGAGTGCACTGGGCTTTGTAGCCACCGTAGCCCTGGCCAAATTCCTGATGCGAGGGGAGGTAATTGAATGAATCCTGTCACCGATCTGCCGTTATGGGCTGCATGGCTCATTGCTTTTTTTCTGCTGCTTGGTGCCGGATTAACCTTGATTGGCTCGTTCGGGCTTTTCCGCCTGCCGGGTTTCTACGACCGCATTCACGCACCCACGCTTGGAACAAGCTGGGGAACAGCCGGTATTGTTATCGCCTCGGTGATTTACTTCAGCGTCACGGAATCACAGCTTGTTCTGCATCCATTACTGATTGGTGTGTTTGTGACGGTCACTACACCGGTCACTCTGATACTGTTGAGCCGCGCCGCGCTTTATCGTGATCGCGCAGAAAATAACCCTGATGTTCCCTCACTGCAACTGCTTGAAAACACCTCTCAGGAATCAGGATCGAAAACAGATTCCGTAACCGTTCACGAAAGCATTGGTACTGCAAAGGAATGACCGGATTATTTACAGCCGGACAGGAGAATTTTCAGGATGGGAACAGGGCTGAAACAAAAACATTAACTGTTCCGGGGCTCACCTTATTTCATCCGGGTCACAGATAAAAGGGAAGCCCCGGGCAGTTATAAAACTCAGCTGCGTTGTACAACCCGCTTATTTGTGCATTGCACGCTTAAACATACGATCAATCTTGGTTTCGGTATCAATTGAACGTGCATTGGCTTCATTCGCTTTATCCAGCGCCTGATTGGCAGTATTCACTGCATCACTGGCGGTTGTTCTGGCAGCAGCTGCATCAGCCCTGGTTGCAGAGACATTGGACTCAAGCGCATCAACACGTGTTCTGAGCGCTTCTACCTCTCCCGTTGTTGCGCAAGCAGACAAACCGGCACATGCGCCCACTAACACAAGCATTGTTACTATTCTTTTATTCATATTATTTATCTCCTTAATAAAAAAACACCACTCCACACTTTCACCTCTGTGTTTCGAGGGAAACACACACAACCTAACCCGATTTTTAATACATTGCAATATACACACAATAAAATCCGGAAGCGCCGCTATCACAGCATTCTACGCTGCCAGCAGCTTCCGGCTCAGTTCGGCACCCGGTCGGGCTGCGATACGTTCAAACCAGGGACCGATATTCGGCAGGCTGCGATCAAACGGCTGATTGACCGTCACTCCAAAATCCAGCCATACATACAGCCAGATATCGGCAACAGTAAAGCGCTCACCACATAAATACGGTCCTGCTCCAAACATACTGTCCAGCCAGCGCAACCGGTCCTGTGCCACGCGCTTTAATCCGTCAGCCGCTTCGGGCAATACCGGGATCCGGGATTCAAACCGGGCAAGCCCTTCCGCATAATGGTATGCGTTGTGCATGAATTCCGTAATATTGAGCTCCACCCGCCGCCACCATTGCCGGGTTTGTGCACGCTGTTCAGGCGTACTGCCGATCAGTGCCGGTAAGGGATAAAGCTCCTCCAGATATTCGGCAATGGCAACCGCTTCTGCCAGTGTGCTGCCATCGTCCAGGCGCAATGCCGGGGTTTGTCCGGCCGGATTGACAGTCAGATAAGGCAGTTGCCGGTTTTCTCCGGTCATGACATCCACCGCCACTGCCGGCAACTGCAACTGCTTTTCCAGTAAAAACATCCGCAAGCAACGCGGTGCGGGGCTGTGCGCGTCATAAATCAGCATGAATCAACTCCATCATTACAAGCAGAATGCCACCCGGCCACATACAGCTGAAATTATGCAACCAGAATACATGACAGGAAAGTATAACCGGAAAACATAATAACCACATTGCGGTAATAAATGGCTGCTCTCACTTATCTCAAGCCACTCTGGATATTTTTTCTATCAGGGTATTTACGGGGCCATTACCTGGAGCGTGGTCATTGACCCACTCCACCAGCGCATGTGCAGGCATGGGGCGACCGAACAGATAGCCCTGCACCTGGTCACATCTCGCTTTTCTGAGGAAAGTAAATTGTTCATGCGTCTCGACACCCTCTGCCACCACTCTGTGTCCCAGCGAATGTGCCATCTGGACAATAGCAGTAACGATTGCTTCAGATTTCGAATTTTTACCAATATCATCTATCAGGGATTTATCAATCTTCAGCACATTGAACGGCAGGTGTGAAAGCTGGTACAAATTGGAGTAGCCTGTACCAAAATCATCAATCGAGGTTTGTGCGCCAGCTTCCCGCAGTTGTTCCAGGCGTGACTTTGCCGCTGCAAAATCAGACATAATCATTGATTCGGTAAGTTCGATCTCGACAAGCAGCGGGTCGACCGTGTGCTGTTCAAGAATAGTGAGAATTTCATTTGCTATGCCGGAACGTTCGAACTGTACCGGGGAAACATTGACCGCAATAGGTATCGGCATCCCCGCTTCCCGCCATGCGTGTGCCTGCCTGGCCACCATACGCAGAATACTCGCGCCAAGTGCCGGCATCAATCCGCATTGTTCGGCTATTTCAACAAATCTGGACGGTGGTATCGTTCCTTTTTGCGGATGTTCCCAGCGCACCAGCGCTTCAACACCCGTAATCTGCAAGGTCTGGGTATTCAGCTTGGGCTGATAATGCATGCTCAGCATATCCTGCTCAATCGCTTTGCGCAGGTCTACCTCAATCTGGCTACGCTCGATCGCAATATTTTTCAGGGATTCGTCAAAAAACCGGTATTGATTTTTACCTGACTCTTTTGCCGAATACATGGCGATATCAGCATTGATCAAAAGCTGTCTGGGATCATCCGAGCTGGTTGTCACCTGGGCGATACCAATGCTGGCTCCAATTCTCAGTTCATTATCGCTGATTAGAAAAGGCCTGTTTACTGCCCTGAGAATATCTGCAGCATACTTCTCAAGCACATCCTGGCGAGACTCCCCCGGCATGATAGCCACGAATTCATCTCCGGCAAAACGGGCAAAAACAAGTTTCTCGGGACAAGTCTGGCGCAACTCTCCAAATACTGTCGTGCAATTCTCAATCTGGTCGCGTGTCAGGTTAAAACTGTCTTCGATAATTCTCTGGCTTACCTGGCGCAGCAATTCATCTCCTCCATCATGACCCAGTGTGTCATTGATGCGTTTGAAGCCATCGAGGTCGATGAACATCAGTGCCCCCTTGCAGTCAGCACTTCCCCGCATTCGTGCGGCAAGTTCCAGAACATGGCTGACTACGGCCCGGTTGGGCAATCCCGTCACGGCATCCGTATACGCCAGTGTATTGATCCGCACGATATTGGAATTGAGGCGGTCGACCATCGCACGAAAACTGTCAGCAAGGCTGCCGACTTCACAGGCACAATCCACATCTACCGGTCTGTCGAAATCTCCTGCCGCTATGGCATCGGTACTCTTGTTGAGCTCGCGGATAGTACCTGTCAGTTTGTTTGCAGCAAAATATGTTATCGCTGCAGGCAGCAGGATACTCAGAATGACGATTCCCATTACCCATACACCGGATGCTCCGGATTCCATGAGCGGAAATACGTAGTAGTACTGCAGAAAAATGCATAATGTCGTGAAAACCAGCACCATCAGGGTGAACCGGATCGTGATGCTGTTTAATCCTTTTCCTTTGATTTTTTTAAGCTTTGGAACAGCGCTCTCCGCATGAGCAGCAAGATGCATTACCCGGGTTTTATATCTAGCAATAATCAGCTTCACCAGTTTTCCTTTTTGTCTGAGTACCCGATGTTCCAAAATACTGCCAGTTAATCCGGGGTGATTGACACATTATAAAATTGGCAGCCTGAATTTATATTTCGATTACCGAGGTGAATTCGTTAGTATCTTTGAGAATAAACGGATAAATACATGAGATCTTTAATTTTTGGCTCAGCCAGCCGCCCTATCCTGTTCTCAGGATACTGACTGCTAAGTTCCGCCCTGGTAACCACATCTGCCGAAATGGAATCCGGATCCATAGTGTTACACTACAGCGGCATAGGAGATACAGGGGCGGATGCCTTCGGAAATATCCCGACGTTTATTTGCTATTATCAGAAAACCAATACTATTCCCATGGATGAGAACGCCAGCCTGCTGGCACTTTTTACCAGCAGTTTTCTTGCTGCAACATTATTGCCGGGAGGCTCTGAAGCAGTACTGGCCGGAGTACTGGTTGCCTATCCTGATCTGTTCTGGCCGGCACTCAATCTCGCCACACTGGGCAATACACTGGGAGGAATCAGTTCTTATGTGATTGGACGCTTCTTACCTGACGAACAGGCGCTGTCAGCCAAAATTGGCCGCCATGTTCACGGGCTGGAGTGGACACGCCGCCGTGGGGCTCCCATATTGTTCCTGTCCTGGCTGCCACTAATCGGCGACATCCTGTGTGTGGCTGCCGGGTGGCTGCGGATCAACTGGGTCTCGGCAGCGTTTTTTATTGCTGCGGGTAAATTTGCAAGATATTGGGTGATTGCTTCAGCTATCAGTTCAGTCTGACAGGCAGGCAAACTTACTTCTCAAGCAATTTCTTAAGTTCGCCACTTTGAAACATTTCAGACATGATGTCCGACCCGCCGATAAACTCTCCATTAACATATAACTGGGGGATGGTAGGCCAGTTGGAATAATCCTTGATGCCTTGACGTATTTCTGAATCAGCCAGCACGTTTACCGCAAAGAAATCTTCAACTCCACAGGCGTTCAGTATCCGCACTGCATTGGCGGAAAAACCACACTGAGGCTGATCCGGGGTCCCTTTCATATACAGTACTACGGGATGTGAAGATACCTGTTTTTCAATAGATTCAACGATATCCATATTTCATTTCTCCTTAAAATTTATAAAGCAGTTACGTACTTAATCAACAACACGGCTATTTTAACCGGGATTATTTTATCCATATTGCCCTCCCGTGACTCTATCTATGCCCGCAAGATCCGTTCTGGTAAACAGGCGGGTAAAACCGGTTTCACCCAGTAACTCATGACATACCGCAGCCTGGTCATAACCATGTTCCAGCATTAACCATCCGGATGGCACAAGATAATCCGGGGTCTGTGTAATGATACTGCGCAGACAATCCTGGCCGTTACGTCCGGCCGTCAGCGCTGCAATTGGCTCAAAACGCAGATCTCCCTCTTCCAGATGCGGATCACCTTCAGCAACGTAGGGAGGATTGGCCACGATCACATCAAATTTTTCAGCAGTAAAGTGAGAAAACCAGTCAGCCTTAATGAATACTACATTCTTTACAGCGTGCTTTTCAGCATTCCTGCGCGCTACAGCTATTGCCCGAGCAGAAAGATCAACTGCCATCACACAAGCCTCAGGACGATGTTTGGCAATAGTAACTGCGATCACTCCACTCCCGGTTCCCAGATCAAGCACGTTACATTCACGATCAGCTGGAATTTTAGCCAGCGCCATCTCTACCAGCAGCTCAGTTTCAGGGCGCGGAATCAGCACATCAGGCGTTACCTCAAACACCAGATCGTAAAACCCCTTTGCTCCTGTCAGATAAGCGACCGGCTCCCCGGCAGCACGCCTTGCAAGCAGCTGCCGGAAACGATTTATCTGGTCCACGTCAGGCGACCGGTCAGCATGTGCAATCAAATAAGCGGCATCCGTATTCAATATGCTCTGTAAAAGCCAGCGCGCATCAATACGGTCAACGATAGCAGCAGCATTTTGCAAGAGCTCACCGATTGTAATAGAAGTATCAGCAGGCGCCTGCACCGGAATAAACTGACTGTTCCCGGTCATTTTTCTGTC
The DNA here is from genome assembly GCF_020852615.1 of Nitrosomonas sp. Taxonomy (GTDB): domain Bacteria; phylum Pseudomonadota; class Gammaproteobacteria; order Burkholderiales; family Nitrosomonadaceae; genus Nitrosomonas. Next base: position 9,649 of record NZ_JADZAJ010000013.1, read on the forward strand.
AAAGCGGCCAGTTGCGCAGCCTGATGTTCGGCTGCCAGCGCTGAGCATAGCTCGTTCAGCTCGCCATCCACGATCTGGTCAATTTTATAGAGTGTGAGATTGATTCTGTGATCGGTGATTCTGCCCTGCGGGAAATTATAGGTACGGATTCGCTCCGAACGCTCACCACTGCCAACCAGTGATTTTCGGGCTGCAGCCTGCTCAGCCTGCTGTGCACGCACCTGTTTATCGAGAATACGGGCAATCAGAACGCTCATTGCCTGTGCCTTGTTTTTATGCTGGGATCGCCCCTCCTGGCACTCAGCCACAATCCCTGTCGGCAAATGAGTAATCCGCACGGCTGAATCTGTTTTGTTGATGTGCTGTCCTCCGGCTCCGGAAGCACGGAAGGTATCAATTCTCAAATCAGCCGGGTTCAGAGTAACACCGGCAATCTCATCCGCTTCCGGCAGAACCGCAACGGTACAGGTTGAAGTATGAACACGCCCCTGAGTTTCAGTTGCCGGAACACGCTGTACACGGTGTGCACCTGATTCAAACTTGAGTCTGGAATAAGCACCATAGCCGACAATCCGGGCAATAATTTCCTTGTACCCGCCCACATCGGAAGGGCTTTGTGAAACGATCTCCACCTGCCATCTTTCCCGCTCTGCATAACGGCTGTACATACGGAACAGATCACCGGCAAACAGGGCAGACTCATCTCCTCCCGTGCCTGCCCGTATTTCCAGATAAATATTGCGTTCGTCGTTCGGATCCCTGGGCAATAACTGCTTGAGTATCTCGGTCTCGATATTTGCGAGTTTCTGCTTGCCTGCTTCGATTTCAGTTTCAGCAAAATCCCGGAATTCCGGATCTGCACTCATTTCCCTGGCAGTCGCCAAATCCTGTTCAACCTGCTGATACGAATGATAAAGCCCCGTTACCGGCTCAATTTCAGCCCGTTCACGGGAAAGCTTCCGGTAATTATCCAGGTCAGCTGTAATGCTCTCATTACTGAGCAGCTTGTCCAGCTCACCCAGCCGCATACTCAGCCGGGTGAGCTGATCGATAATTCCCTTGTTCATTGCGGGTGATGTAGCTGATATAACCGGTTAACAAGCTCGATCAACTGTTCACGTTCATGATCCGTTGCGTGATTCAGCACGGAAGAAGGAAGATGAAGAAATTTATTGGTTAAACCACTGCTAAATGATTCCAGCACTTTTTCGGGATCTTCCCCTTTGGCCAGCAGTTTGTATGCGCGAGCCAGCTCGTGGCGACGATACCGCTCTGCCTGATCACGCAGCGCCCGAATAGTCGGCACACTTTGCCGTGTGGCAACCCAGTGCATAAAATCAACAACATTGGATTCAATAATTGTTTCTGCCTGGGTTACTGCACCCTGGCGGTTGTCCAGTCCTTCTTTGACAATATCTGCCAGATCATCCACATAATACAAAAATACATCATCCAGCTCAGCCACTTCCGGTTCCACATCTCGCGGAACTGCCAGATCCACAATAAAAACCGGCCGATGTTTACGCTGTTTGATTGCCCGCTCCAGCATCCCTTTTCCAAGTATCGGTAACGGACTTGCAGTGGAAGTAATCACAATATCGTGCAACGCCAGCTGATCCGGTAATTCCCCCAGAGAAATGGCACGCGCATTAAAACGCTGGGCAAGTGCTTCCGCACGCTCTACCGTACGGTTTGCAACGGTCACTTGTATGGGATGTCTGGCAACAAAATGGGCAGCACACAGCTCAATCATTTCACCGGCACCAATAAACAGGACTTTTTGTTCACTGATATTGCCGAAAATTCGCTCGGCCAGTCGCGCAGATGCGGCTGCCATTGAGACGGAACTTGCACCTATTTCCGTAGAAGTACGCACCTCCTTGGCCACATAAAATGTGCGCTGAAACATTTTGTGCAGCAATAATCCCAGTGTCCCGGCCTGCTCGGCTGATTTCACTGCATTTTTCATCTGCCCCAATATCTGTGGCTCACCCAGGACCATGGAATCAAGTCCGCTGGCAACACGAAAAGCATGTTTAACCGCCTGCTCCCGCAGAAGCTTGTAAAGATAGGGTTCTAAATCACCAATTCTAAGGTGGTGAAAATCAGCAAGCCAGCTGATCGCTTTATCCGGTGTATCGGTATTGCAATATATTTCAGTACGGTTACAGGTCGAGACAATGGCCGCCTCTTTGACCAGCTGGTGACCTACCAGATCATGCAGCGCATGCCGCATTGATTCATCTGAAAAAGCCACGTGCTCACGTATGTCTAAAGGTGCTGTATGATGATTGACACCAAAAGCAAAAAGTTGCATGAAAAGTATCCTGCTGACACCAGTCCAAAGTTGGTCAATTATAACGGAAGTTATACCGCCTCATTCAATGGAAGTTCCGTAATCGCACGCTGTACAGCAACTTGCCCCCCAACTGTTCAGCCGGCCGGAATCCAGCTTGACACTGGGGCTGCGACATTTCTACCATAGCGGTTTCTTCAGGGAGTCATTGTGTCAATCGAGTCAATCAGAAACGTTATCGCCGGTGATATGAGTGCGGTGGATAATGTTATCCAGCAAAAACTTTATTCCCAGGTGGTGCTTGTCCGGCAAGTGAGTGAATACATCATTCACAGCGGTGGAAAAAGATTACGGCCGGCATTGGTTATCCTGGCAGCAGGATTGTTCGATTACCAGGGCGCACATCATCATAACCTGGCTGCAGTGGTTGAGTTTATTCATACGGCAACACTGTTGCACGATGATGTGGTGGATGAATCCGCGTTACGCCGCAATCAGGCTACTGCCAATGCACTGTTTGGAAATGCCGCCAGTGTGCTGGTGGGGGATTTTCTTTATTCACGCGCATTTCAGATGATGGTAGAAGTTGAAAATATGCGGGTTATGGAAGTGCTGGCTGATGCCACCAATACCATTGCTGAAGGTGAAGTGCTCCAGTTAATCAACTGTCGCGATCCTGATGTAGAAGAAGAAAATTATCTGCAGGTCATCCGCTTCAAAACTGCCAAGCTTTTTGAGGCGGCTGCCCGGCTGGGAGCGATACTGGGAGGAGCCACACCAGCTGAAGAAGAAGCGCTGGCGGCTTACGGCATGCACCTGGGAACCGCATTCCAGCTCGTGGATGATGTGCTGGATTATTCGGGAAATGATCAGGATACAGGCAAAAATCTGGGAGATGATCTGGCGGAAGGGAAACCAACCCTGCCACTGATATTTGCCATGCGCTCAGGCACACCGGAACAGGCAGGTATTGTCCGTCATGCAATCGAAAGTGGCGGAAAAGACGGGTTTGAGCCGATACTTAAAATCATTCAGGAAAGTGGTGCGCTTGATTATGCCAGGCAATGCGCCCAGAATGAAGCCAGCCTGGCCATCTCTTCAATCACCGCCATTCGTGATTCTATCTATAAGCAATGTTTGCTAGAATTGGCCGAGTTTGCAATCACAAGAAATTATTAGTGCTGAAACTGCTATGCCTGGTACGATCATCCATCATAACAACTGTCTCGCCGGCAGCTTGAGTGTTTTTCGCAAGTGTTAAAAATGTTAATTTAGTCAGCCGTTTCACTCGGGGTGTAGCTCAGCCTGGTAGAGTACTGCGTTCGGGACGCAGGAGCCGGAGGTTCAAATCCTCTCACCCCGACCAGGCATATGTATACTATATTTATCTGGCCCCGGAACATACGGACTCAGGCAGCAAAAGTACAATCCGCCCTCTGACAGCAGCATAACGCGTGGTGGCATGCCGCATGAGCGTAACAGTGCAAGTCACGACGCAATCAGACTGGTGCAAAGACATGCATATAGACTGTTTCCTGCTGTCTGGCGAAAAACTCTCCCGACCCCGGATCTGGCGCCGATACCCGGCCTCTTTCATACAGTATGTTTCCGCCCGGTTTTTCTGGAATGGCGTTACAATCTTTTAGAAAGTCTGACAAATATCAGGCCGCAAGAGGTTTAGGGTCGTGGCTGGAAACTTCTCTCTCAAACCCTCTTCAGCAAACAGATGGACAGGGAATTAAGCTCCTCAGCAAGACGGGGTCCGGGTTTCTGCTGGCCTGTCAAGCGGCTGTCATTTCGGCATACCCGGAAACTCCACCCAATATCCGCCGAAAAAATGTCACTTTCTTCGAATAAAGAGATGACTATTAAATCATTTGACTGGAGGATACTGGAAATGGAAATCACCTGCTATCGCGATTCTGAAATCAAACGGGAAAAACGGACTCTGCCGGCAACCACCTATAATCTGGCTATTAAATTACTGGCCCGCTGTGAAACAAAACAGCTATTCATTCCCATTCGCAGCATGCAATACCTGGCTATCGTTGATACCGAAGAATTTGTATTTGTCGATAGTCAGCGTAAATGCTGGGTTGATATTGCCTGGCAAAATTTTCACTCACATGAACGCGAGGCACTTAATCAGCCGATAGAATATGAGGCCGTCTTTTACCGGGAAGATCAAACAGATCTTATGCAACGTCTGCAAAGTGAATTTCCGTTTGCTTTGAGCGCAATGATGGCCAGGCAGGCTCCCCGCGGCCAGGCGAAGATCATCTCTTTTCGGCAAAGAACGTTAACTGACAACCCCTGACAGTGAAAATAAGGAGAGGTATCAGGCTGGAACACACCTGATATTGCTTTTATGATCACGTAAAAACGTAATCACCATAACGGCGTTCACCAGTTAAAAACCACCCCTGCAGGTGGTTTTATCATTTTCTGGTACAGACTATTGATTTGGGGGGAGAAGCTGTTACAGAATCCGGCCCGACAAAGTCAGGGATGTGTTTCTGTCAGGATTCATCACTGAGGTCAGTATTCCACCCGCTATCCCTGGCGACAGAGATTCTGTGTGCATAGAAAGATGAATGCCGCTGCTGCAATTCTGGCGGCAAGCGACTGGGAAGGTGTGCATAAGGCTCCCACGCTGCATAAACCTCCTCATACAGATTCTGCATCTGGGACATGCTCCAATCCGTGCACCTTTCACTCTCGGGCAGGATGCCAAAAACCCAGGCATCAATCACAATACGTCCCAAGGGGGTCAACCCGCCATCTGCATCCTGGTCAACCCCCGAATAAGTTTGTTCGCTCATAAATCACCTTTAACTCACTTTAACGCGTCAATCCGGCATACAGCAGCGGCAACTTTTCCGGCAACCGCTCGATATGATCCACCACCATATAGTTCCGCATTCCAAAAATTCTGGATACATACTGATCTGCGCGAGGGTCGAGGCTCATGCAATAGGTCAGTATTCCGGAACGCCCTGCTTCTTCTACCGCCTTTTTAGTGTCAAACCGCAGGTATTGCGGATCACGCACGTCGACATCAGCCGGTTCTCCGTCCGTTATCACCAGCAATAATCTCTTGGCAGCACGCTGCAGTTTCAGAAAATGGCTTGCATGACGTATGGCCGCCCCCATGCGTGTAGAAAGCTGGCCTGTCATACCCGCCAGTCTCATCTTGGGGACTTCATTGTAGGGCTGATCAAAATCCTTGAAACGGTAATACTCAACATCATGCCGGCCATCCGAACAGAAACCGTGTATTGCGAAAGGATCACCAATCCGGTTAATTGCATCTGCCAGCAGCACAGTTGCCTGCCTGGTCAAATCCAGCACTGTAAAATCCTGGCCATTCACCTTGTTATTAGTGGATTCAGACAGATCCAGCAGCACCATTACTGATATATCCCTTACCTTGCGCACCGCGCGCATCATGACACGCGGATCCGGGTGCTGTCCCATACGGATATCAATAAGTGATGAAATTGCGGCATTAATATCAATTTCATCGCCATCTTCCAGCTTGCGGATTCTTTGCACACCTTGTGGCTGCATCGCATCCAGCAGGAATTTCATGCGATGAATTTCCCGCTTATACTGCGCAGCAATATCATCAATAATCTGGATATCCCCGAATATTGGTCGTTTTTCCTGAACGGTTGCCCACGCCGGACGCTCAAGCTGAATCTGATAATCCCACTCCGCATAGTGAATAGGTGAAGCAACCGGTTCCTTACCGATTGATGTATTGTAGGAAACACCATAATCCTCATAAGGGAACAGTTCAGTCCCCAGCACCCATATTTCCTGAGCATCATCTCCGGCTGTTTCAACTTCAGTTTCGTTGATGAATTCCATAACACTCACATGCTTGCGTACCTGTTGGAGTGGCTCGTAGCCGGCAGCAATGGATCGCTCAAAATCGAATTCCTCAAATTCCCAGAAGTAGCGATTATCATCCAGATAAGGCGCTTTCAGCACATCCATTCTTGGATTGAACGATATTCTTTTGGCCATAATTTCATGTGCCAGCTGTACACCGATGTCCCAGCTTATCCGATTATCGGCCAAACGATCCTGCACATTGGCAAACAGCAACCGTCCCTGAATCACCCACTCATCCGGATCTTCATAGTCAGGGTCAATCAGGGCACGGGCAAGCCGGTTGAGATAGTCGCCGACCGTCACATTCATATCAGGGGTTGCGGTATGCAGCACGGACCACGTGTGCCGTAAACCAGGAAAACGGCGGATCGATAACGCCTCCACCCGTGCATCTTCGATAACAGAAATTACTGCCATCTGTAACGGATTCAGTGATTCAGCAGAAATCGGGTATTTTGTTTCTACAAGGTGTGCCGCTGCATGTGCCGCTGCTGCACGATACACTTCACTGGCTGCAATTTCACCATGGGCATCATAAGCATCCGGCAGGTGAATAATGTAATCTTCGATAAAGGGGCGGTAACCTTCCCGGCTCTCAAAATCCCCCGATGTCGGACGCATGTAAAAATCACGTGCCCACAATGCGCGCAGATAAATGTTGATACGCCGCTGGATATCGACAAACAGAGTACCTTTCCTTTCTCTTTGCAGAACAGCCTGTGATTCCTTGGAGCTCAAACTGAAATACAGAGCCTGCGCCTCGTAATCTGTGCGGTGGGCATGCGCACCCCACAACGCCCAGCGCCGCAAACCACCCAGGGTAAGCTGGTTGAACAGCACATCGAGCTTATCCAGCATAGGACGAACACCCCGGGGCGCCTGGGCAGTAAATGTATTCAGAAACTGCAAATAATTTCGGAACAGGTCCGGGTCGCCCAATCGATTGGCAGCAGTAGCTGACGTAGCAATGATCATTTCTATCACAGCACCGGATGTTTTGGATGACAGCATCAGGCAGGTGGTCGCCAGATCACTGACAATATCATCCCCCACTTCTTTTACCACCAGCGGAATCTCATTGATCCAGACATCGACCAGCGTACGGTCGCGCCCAAGCCCCTGCAATGCAGAAACTCCCTTCAGATAATTATCTATTCCACGCAGAGACAGCGTCCTGATCGCATCAGGCCAGGTATTCTCAAGCAATGACCTGGACTCGGGCTGTAATGATTCCAGCAGCTCACTGTAATCTGTCAGATTCACACTCATGATGTACCCCGAAGAAAGTTAATACCGGATAAATAGGTTGTCAGAAAAAAGTGGTAACTGCCGCATCAAGTGCGTCACGCATATCCGGATCATCAGTAATCGGACGAACCAGCGCCATACGGCAAGCTGCGTGAACCCCAACCCCCTTGGCGATCAGATTGCCGGCGTAGATCAGCATACGGGTCGAGATCCCCTCATCCAGCCCGTGTCCCTTCAGGTTACGGGCACGCTCGGCGATGGAAACCAATTTACCCGCAGTTGCTGCATCCACCCCTGTCTCATGTGAAACGATCTCGGTCTCGATGTCATGTTGCGGATAATTGAAATCCAGTGCCCCAAAACGTTGCTTGGTCGATTGTTTCAAATCTTTCATCAAACTCTGATAGCCCGGGTTGTATGAAATTACCAGCTGAAAATCGGGATGAGCAGTGACCAGCTCACCTTTTTTCTCAAGTGGCAAAACCCGGCGATTATCCGTCAGCGGGTGAATCACCACAGTGGTATCCTGCCGTGCTTCGACCACTTCGTCCAGATAACAAATCGCACCATAACGCGCCGCTGTAGTCAGTGGACCATCCTGCCAGCGAGTTCCTTGTGCATCGAGCAAAAACCGGCCAACCAGATCAGAGGCAGTCATATCTTCGTTACATGCCACAGTAATCAGTGGTTTACCCAGTTTCCATGCCATATATTCAACAAAGCGGGTTTTTCCGCACCCGGTTGGCCCCTTCAGCATCATAGGCATACGAACAGAATAGGCTGCTTCGTACAATGCCACTTCATCCATAACCGGACGATAATATGGCTCATTCTTAACGATATATTGCTTGATAACGTCGCTCATTTTTTCTCCAGCGTTAAAACGCGATTCGGTTATTAGGCAAAACAAACCCCCCGCCACTTTGCAGCAACGGGGGGTGAGTTATACAGAACCCTTACTGCGTATTCAGATTAGTATCAGACAGTCTTTCCGCGATAAACCACCATAGCGGTTCCCTGGCTCTGGTTAAAGTTGTTATACCCTACCAGACGCACATGATTGTTTGGATTGGCTTTATGGCAAGCCTCTGCTTCAGCAAGAATACGATCCACATCGGTCTCACCAAACATTGGCAACTTCCACATATACCAGTAATTGCTCATCAGAAATTCTGGCTCGGTATGCTCAACAGCCGGATTCCAGCCCTTTTTTACAATATATTCAACCTGCTTTCTGATCTGATCTTTATCCAGTGCTGGCAGATAGGAAAACGTTTCAAATTTACGGCTACCCGGATCAGTCAAACGGCTTTTATAATCAATTACTTCCGACATACATTAACTCCATTTAGATAATGATCCTTCCCATACGTTTTTTATACAGGAAGGGTGTTGATTTTACTTATGAGCTACGTCCAGTTTGTCTACCGTATCAAACTCAAATTTGATTTCTTTCCATGTTTCCATGGCGATCTTGAGTTCAGGGCTGTTCTTGGCTGCTTCAGTCAGAATCGCTTTACCTTCTTTCTCGACAGCGACTCCACGATTACGTGCTTCCACGCAAGCCTCAAGTGCCACGCGATTAGCTGCCGCACCGGCTGCATTACCCCATGGATGGCCTAAAGTACCGCCACCAAACTGCAAGCAGGCATCATCACCAAAAATGGTTACGAGTGCCGGCATATGCCAAACGTGGATACCACCGGAAGCTACCGGAATTACGCCAGGCATTGAACCCCAGTCCTGATCAAAGAAAATACCGCGGCTGCGATCTTCTTTGATGAATTTATCGCGCATAATATCGATCCAGCCTAGTGTGGCTTCGCGATCACCTTCCAGCTTGCCGACAACGGTACCGGAGTGCAGATGGTCACCACCGGACAGACGCAGAAGTTTAGCCAGTACGCGGAAATGGATACCATGATGCGGGTTGCGGTCAATTACCGCATGCATGGCACGGTGAATGTGCAGCAGCAGACCATTATTCCGACACCAGTTAGCCAGCCCGGTATTGGCACAGAAACCACCCGCAATGTAGTCATGCATAATAATTGGCGCACCCAGTTCTTTCGCATACTCAGCACGTTTGAACATTTCGTCAGGTGTGGGTGCAGTTACGTTCAGGTAGTGACCTTTGCGCTCACCTGTTTCACGTTCAGCTTTATGAATAGCTTCCATAACGAAATCGAAACGCTGGCGCCAGCGCATAAACGGCTGGCTGTTGACGTTCTCGTCATCCTTCGTGAAGTCCAAACCACCACGCAGACATTCATATACCGCACGGCCATAGTTTTTAGCTGACAAACCCAGTTTAGGTTTGATAGTACAACCCAGGAAAGCACGTCCGTATTTGTTGAGAATATCGCGTTCAACCTGAATACCGTTAGGAGGGCCACCACAGGTTTTAACATAGGCTATGGGGAAACGAACGTCCTCAAGACGCAATGATCTGACAGCCTTGAATCCAAACACATTGCCTGTCAAAGAGGTCAGCACGTTAACAACCGACCCTTCTTCAAACAAATCAATTGGATAAGCAATGAAGGCATAGAAACAGGTATCATCACCCGGGACATCCTCGATACGGTACGCACGACCTTTGTAATAATCCAGATCGGTCAGCAAATCGGTCCAAACTGTCGTCCAGGTTCCGGTTGAAGATTCTGCAGCAACCGCAGCAGCGGCTTCCTCACGATCCACTCCAGGCTGCGGTACGATTTTGAAGCACGCCAGAATATCTGTATCCTGAACGTTGTAATGAGGTTCCCAGTAGGTCTGCCGGTATTCTTTAACACCAGCGTTATAGGTTTTAACAGCCATTTCTTTCATCTCCTTGTAGAAATCCCGCCTTATTACCAGAAACCAAGGCAGGCATACAACGTTAAAAAACAATCTAAACTGCGGAAAGAACTATAACATGGTGAAAATCATAAGTTAAAATTAATAATTATAATAGTTACAATATACTATAGTTTATATATATGCTTTATCCCCTCTTTAACTCCATGTCTACGCACTGTTTATCATGTTACATATCACCTTGCATCAACTAAAAATCTTTGAGTCAGTTGCACGCCTCCTCAACTTCACACATGCGGCTGAAGAACTGCATTTAACCCAGCCGGCTGTTTCCATTCAGATCAAACGGCTCGAAGAAATGATTGCGCTGCCTCTGTTTGAACAGATAGGCAAGCGTACTCACCTGACTGAAGCCGGCAAGGAGCTTTATCATTACAGCCGCGGCATTACACAGCAACTGGCCGATATGGAACTGGCACTCGATGAATTGAAGGGGCTGGAACGCGGCAAGCTGAGCATCTCTGTTGTCAGTACCGCCAATTATTTTATCCCCAACCTGCTGGCTAAATTCTGCCAGCGCTACCCTGGCATTACTATCAGCCTGCATGTTTCCAATCGTGAAAACGTACTTAAGCAACTGTCGGACAACACCATGGATCTGGCGATCATGGGACAGCCACCGGAGGGGCTGGATATTACCGCCGAGTCTTTCATGGAAAATCCACTGGTCATCATTGCTCCTCCTGAACACACTCTCTGCAACCGGAAACAAATCCCGGTCAAGCAACTGGAACGGGAGATTTTTCTGGTCAGAGAACCCGGCTCAGGTACCAGAAACGCAATGGAACGGTTCTTTGCACAAGAGAAAGTCAATATCCAGAAAGGTATGGAAGCGGATACTGCAGAAGCTATCAAACAAGGCATACAAGCCGGAATGGGGCTGGGAATTATGTCACTCCACACCATTAGACTGGAGCTTGAGGCCGGACGCATAAAAATACTGGATATACAGGGCTTTCCCATCATGCGGTACTGGAACGTTGTCCACCAGAAAAACAAACGTCTCTCCAATGCCGCCAGCGTATTCAAACAATTCCTGCTGAATGAGGCCGCTGACCTTGTAGCGCTAAAGATACCACTGGTGTCAGAACAGACTGGTTAACCTCAAATCTGCGCACCACATATCTGCCTGAGCCTGCGTTAATCGAAACCACACCCCGTCCCTGAACCTTCCCGGCAACACAACCTAAAATTTACTTAAGAATTTTTCCGGTAACCCGTTTACTGAAAGACCTGAATCCAACCCGCAATATAAAAATTACTTAAGGAGTCAAGAAATGACGGATAAAAATCTCAGATTTTTGGTGGTGGACGATTTTTCAACCATGCGCAGAATCATTCGCAATCTGCTCAAAGATCTCGGTTTTAATAACGTTGAAGAAGCTGAAGATGGGGCTATGGCTTTGAAGAAATTACGTGACAGCAATTTTGATTTTGTCGTTTCCGACTGGAATATGCCCAATATGGATGGGCTGACCATGCTGCAAAATGTCCGTGCAGATGATGCGCTAAAGGATATACCTGTACTGATGGTTACTGCCGAAGCAAAAAAGGAAAATATTATTGCAGCAGCACAGGCGGGAGCAAACGGATACATCGTCAAACCTTTTACCGCTGCCACCCTGGATGAAAAACTGAACAAAATTATTCAGAATATGGCAGTACACGCATAAACGGTACCTTCTTATCGATCAACTAACAGGTATCAGCCACTAACATGAATAACAGCTTTGATACTGACAAGAAGGTTATCGATCACCTGGAGAGACTAACCAGAGTGCTGCATAGCTGCCTGTCTGAACTGGGCTACGATCAGCGCCTGCAGCTGGCAAGTCATGAAATATCCAGCAGCAAGGATGGTCTCAGCTACATTGTCAGCAAATCAGCACAAGCAGCCGAGAGCTCTCTCCAGGCAGTAGAAAATGCAAAACCCATTCTGAATAATCTGTCAGCAAATGCTGTCAGCCTGCACAAATTATGGAGCCAGATACCGGAAACAACGGTGGCCAGTATCGCAAACCAGCCAGTGCTGAATAACGCCCTCCAGCAGACACTGTATTTTCTGCATAATGTCCCTGATCAGGCAGCATCCACCCATTCCTACCTCACGGAAATTATGGTCGCACAGAATTTTCACGATCTGACAGGTCAGGTTATTCACAATATCTTTCGAACGATTGAAGCGATCGAACATGAAATGCTGCAGTTACTCATCGACAGCTCGGCCCAAAAAGAGGCTGCTGCCAAATCAAATAACAGTTTACTTAACGGGCCTGTCATCACTCCACAAAAACAGGGTGAAGTATTTGTTAACCAGGCACAGGTTGATGATTTACTGACTGAACTGGGTTTCTGAAGATGATTCACCGTGGAAACGGCCGATAAACGGAAACAGGTAGTGCAGAAGGACTGTTTTAATGATCGTAGAATGTAACAATTCCCGTATCCACGTCATACATCCCGCCAATCAAAGCAACTTCACCCTTATCGAGCATTTCTGCAATCACCTGGCTCCGCCTGGGAATTTCACCCATCACATAATGCACATTCAAACGCGCAATATTCTCCATAAACTCAGGATCAGAAGTATCAAAGCCACCCCTGCCGGATAATTCCCCATCCATAACAGGCTGTAACTTGTCTAACAAAGTTGTCAGATTGCCCAGCCTAACACCGTGACACGCGCCTTTGACGGCACCGCATTTGGTATGGCCCAATATCATAATAACCTTTGAACCGGCAAGACGACAGGCGAACTCCATGCTCCCCAGGATATCTTCGTTCAAAATGTTTCCGGCAATCCGGCAACTGAAAATATCTCCCAGCCCCTGGTCAAATATCAGCTCTGCTGAAGTACGCGAATCTATACAGCTCAGGATCAGAGCAAACGGAAACTGCCCTTCAGAAGTTTCATTGACCTGTTGCAGCAGATTCCGGTTCAGTTTCAGGTTACTGACAAAGCGCTGATTGCCGTCTTTCAGCAATTGTATCGCCTGCTCAGGTGACAGATGCGCAAGCATCTCTTTCGTAAGAGTTCTCATTTTCCGGTATTTTTCAGAAGAACCAGCACTGCACCACTGCCACCATGTTCTGGCAATGCCTGACAAAAAGCCAGCACATCCTGATGTTGCATCAGCCAGTTTCCTGTCAGTATTTTAAGTACCGGTTTACGGTTTTTTGAACCAAGCCCCCTGCCATGAATAATGCGCATACAGCGAAATCCCCGTGCAACACTCCTGTCCAGAAATACTGCGAGCAACCGGCAAGCTTCATTCCGATTCAGACCATGCAGATCAAGCTCACCCTGGACAGGCCAGTTTCCACAACGCAGCTTCCGCAGCATATTCCGCTGCAGACCTGAGCGGGCAAATGCCCAGTCTGCATTCTCCTCTGCTGAATCCGACTGCAGATCACCAGAAAAAGTATTGCGGCTATTCGGTAAAGTAAGGATATCAGGTAGCCGGGAAATCGGCTGACGCCCCGGATCCAAACGAGCGATCCTTCCATTTTGAGCAAGAGGTTTGACACCCTGCATCGCCTCACGAAACAGGGCAACATCATCACTGCTGATTATCTCAGCTGAGGTTTTTTTACCCTGCTCCCCCTGTAAATATGCTGCTGAAAAATTCACGATATATCAGGAGGATTTTTCCAGGTAACGCTCTGCATCCAGCGCCGCCATACAGCCAGTGCCTGCACTGGTAATCGCCTGGCGATAAATATGATCCTGCACATCGCCGGCAGCGAATACACCAGGCATACTGGTTGCGGTTGCATCACCCTCATTACCGCCTCGCGTCACGATATAACCGTTTTTCATTTCCAGTTGCCCCTGAAACAGGTCAGTATTCGGATGGTGCCCGATAGCGATGAACACCCCCTGCAATTCCAGATCACGCGCCGTACCATTCTGCGTATGGCGAATACGAATTCCGGTAACGCCGCCCTCATTGCCCTTCACTTCTTCCAGCACATGATCCAGCGCCAGCTCAATCCTGCCACTTGCCACCTTCTCCATCAGCTTGTCGATCATGATTTTCTCGGAGCGAAATTTGTCACGCCGATGCACTACTGTCACCTTACGGGCAATATTCGAGAGATACAGCGCTTCCTCCACTGCAGTATTTCCTCCGCCAATCACCGCCACATCCTGGTTTTTATAGAAAAAACCATCACATGTCGCACAGGCAGAGACCCCTTTCCCCATGAAGGCTTCTTCGGAAGGCAGACCCAGGTATTTTGCTGAAGCCCCTGTCGCAATAATCAGCGCATCACAGGTGTAAGTACCCTGATCACCAACCAGTGCAAATGGCTTTTCCGCCAGTCTGGCTGTATGAATATGGTCGAAAATGATTTCTGTCTGAAAGCGTTCGGCATGTTTCAGAAAACGCTCCATCAACTCCGGTCCCTGCACACCTTCCGCATCTGCCGGCCAGTTATCCACATCAGTTGTTGTCGTAAGTTGACCACCTTGCGCCATCCCGGTAATCAGCACCGGCTTAAGGTTGGCACGCGCAGCATATACAGCGGCTGTATAGCCGGCGGGGCCGGATCCAAGAATAAGTAACTTGCAATGTCTGGTTGTTGTCATAATTAAATGAAGTTATCAGGTTAAATTTTCAGAAATAACGGTGCTGGCAACAGGCTACAAAAGGCGTTGTTCCACCCAGCCAGCCACACTTGCCAGCGCCTGCGGCAGATTTTCCGGGGTTGTGCCCCCCGCCTGCGCCATATCAGCGCGCCCGCCACCTTTTCCACCGACCTGCTGTGCAACAAAATTGATTAAATCGCCAGCTTTAAGTTCTGCTGTCAGATCATCCGTCACACCGGCAATCAGTGCCACTTTACCGCCCTCGATCGTCCCCAGCACCACCACACAGGATTTCAGCCGGTTTTTGAAATTATCCAGTGTTTCACGCAAGGTTTTGACACTGACATTTTCCAGTGGCGCAGCCAGTACCTGAACTCCCCTGATTTTCTGCACCTGTTCAATGAGTGAACCACTTTGTATACCGGCAAGTTTCGATCGCAATGCGGCAATCTCTTTTTCCATTTGCCGGACATTGTCCAGAATCTGGGAAAGTTTCAGCACAGCTTCCTGTGGTGCTGCTTTAAGTACATCAGAAACCTGCAGCAACTGCTGTTCCTGTTGCTGCGTATAAACCAGCGCCGCATCGCCTGTCAGTGCTTCTATCCGACGAACCCCTGCCGCCACACCGGATTCGGCAACGATACGAAAAAAACCGATGTCACCGCTGTGGCCTACATGCGTACCGCCACACAGTTCCGTTGAGAAATCACCCATTGCCACCACACGCACCGTGTCGCCGTATTTCTCGCCAAATAAAGCCATGGCACCCTGCTTGACAGCATCGTCATAGGCCATGAGTTGTGTGGCAACTTCGTGATTTCTGCGTATCTGGGCATTAACAAGCATTTCCACCTGATGAATTTCGTTTGCCTGCATAGCGCCGTTATGTGAAAAATCAAAACGTAATCTGCCGGCATCCACCAGCGATCCTTTCTGCATGACATGGGTGCCCAGCACCTGGCGCAATGCCGCATGCAGCAAATGGGTCGCCGAGTGGTTATAGGCTGTACTGGTTCGTGCCACCTGATCTACTTTGGCAAGTATCCGATCCCCTACTGCCATCCGGCCACTGCTCAACACCCCATGGTGACCAAATACGCCGGCCTGAATTTTCTGGGTATCTTTCACAGCGAATGTGCCATCACTTGACAACAGTTCTCCGCTGTCACCCGCCTGCCCGCCCGATTCCGCGTAAAAAGGGGTCTGGTCAAGGACGATCACAGCATCATCACCCGCCTCGATGAAATTTACCCGACTGCTCTGTTTATATAGCGCCAGAATCCGGGCTTCATGCTGCAGCGTGTCATAGCCGTGAAACTCGGTTGGCTGCCCGACATACTCCAGCCCTGTTTGCATGGTAAATTTGCCACTGGCACGCGCCCGGTCACGCTGCTGCGCCATACATACCTCAAACCCGGCCATATCGATTACGACACCCCGCTCCCGGGCGATATCTGCCGTCAGATCAACCGGAAAACCAAATGTATCGTAGAGACGAAAAACAACCTCCCCCGAAAGCATGTCATTTCCCCGGGATAATGCCGTTTCCAGCACTTCCATACCATTTTCCAGTGTTTCGGCAAAACGCTCTTCTTCCTGCCTGATAACACCGGTTACCTGTTTTCTGGCAGCCACCAGTTCCGGGTAAGCCTGCCCCATAACATCAACCAGATCATCCACCAGCAGATGAAAGAACGGCTGCTTCCGGCCCAACCGGTATCCGTGACGAATAGCGCGACGAAGAATGCGCCGCAATACATAACCCCGCCCCTCATTGCCGGGAATCACTCCATCGGTAATCAGAAAAGCACAGGAGCGGATATGGTCTGCTATCACCCTGAGTGAATTGTTTGATAACTCCCGGGTGCCGGTAACTCTGGCTGCTGCTTCAATTAAACTGCGAAACAGATCAATTTCGTAATTGCTGTGCACCTGCTGCATGACCGCCGCGATCCGCTCCAGCCCCATGCCGGTATCCACCGATGGTTTGGGCAGGGGATGCAGTTTGCCACCGGCATCACGGTTATATTGCATAAATACCAGATTCCAGATCTCAATATAGCGGTCACCATCCGCGTTCTCTGATCCCGGGGGGCCGCCCGCCACCCCAGGTCCGTGATCATAAAAAATCTCGGAACAAGGGCCGCAGGGGCCGGTATCCCCCATCTGCCAGAAATTATCCGATGTTGCGATACGTACCAGACGGGAAGGAGCAATTCCGATTTCATTCAGCCAGATATCCGCTGCCTCATCATCCTCCGCATATACCGTTGCCCACAGCTTTTCCTGAGGAATATTCAACAACCCGGTCAAAAACTCCCAGGCGAACAAAATGGCATTACGCTTGAAATAATCCCCGAAACTGAAATTACCCAGCATTTCAAAGAAAGTATGGTGCCGCGCGGTATAACCCACATTTTCCAGATCATTATGCTTGCCACCGGCACGCACACAACGCTGCGCACTGACTGCCCGCACATAAGCACGCCTGTCCTGGCCGAGAAACACATCTTTGAACTGCACCATGCCCGCATTGGTAAACAGCAGGGTGGGATCATTCCCCGGTACTAACGGGCTGGATGGCACGATGACATGCCCGTGCGCCTCAAAAAATTCAAGAAATTTCTGTCTGATTTCACTGCTTTTCATATCAATACCTTCTATGCAACCGTTATCGGAATATAGCTATCCAATACAACCCATCTGGCTAATCTTCCGTTTCACGGGCATCGGACAAAATTTTACTTATTACCTCGGAAGGAAAACCCTTCCCGGCCAGGTAACGGATCTGCTTTCCCCGTTCTCCCGGTGTAGATGGAGCAGTGCCAAATTTTCTGCACCACAGCGCGTGCGCACTGGAAAATTCCGTCTGCCGAAAATTTTCCAGTGCGGCCTCAATCAGGTGATCGGCAATCCCCTTGGTCTGCAGCTCATGGCGTATCCGTCTGCTTCCATATTTGCGGCTGCGTGCGTGAAGAATCTGCTCGACCGCTCTTTCATCTGACAGCAGCTTGCTCTGCTCAAGCCGATCAAGCGTATCTTTTAACTCATCAGAAAACCGCGCATGACAGGATAATTTTTTTTCCAGCTCGCAGCGCGAATATTCCCGCCGGGCAAGATACCCCAGCGCCCGGGTATAAAGATTCATTCTTACTCACCGGCAGCCGTCGGAGTTACCCGGTTATCCATTTCGACCAGGCCGACGGCTGCGCGTATTTTCTGCTCAATTTCACGCGCAATCTCTTTATGTTCCTTCAGATAATCGCGTACATTATCTTTGCCCTGCCCTATTTTTTCACCATTGTAAGAGTACCAGGCACCTGCTTTCTCAATCAGTTTATGCAGCACACCCAGTTCGATAATCTCGCTTTCACGCGAAATCCCCTCACCATACAAAATGTCAAAATCGGCCTGCTTGAATGGTGGTGCGACTTTATTCTTGACAACCTTGACCCGGGTTTCATTCCCGACCACTTCTTCACCACGCTTGATAGAACCTGTACGGCGAATATCCAGGCGTACGGATGCATAAAACTTCAGCGCATTTCCTCCCGTAGTTGTTTCAGGATTACCAAACATCACACCAATCTTCATACGTATCTGGTTGATGAAAATCACCATCGTGTTGGCACGTTTGATGTTTGCAGTCAGCTTGCGCAGTGCCTGTGACATGAGCCTTGCCTGCAGCCCCATCTGCGGCTCCCCCATTTCTCCCTCGATTTCAGCACGAGGTGTCAGCGCTGCAACCGAGTCAACCACGACAACATCAACCGATCCGGAGCGCACCAGCATATCGGTGATTTCCAGTGCCTGTTCCCCGTTATCCGGCTGAGAAATCAGCAGATCCTGAACATTGACACCGATTTTTCGGGCATATTGCGGATCCAGCGCATGCTCTGCGTCAATAAAGGCAGCTGTTCCACCCAGTTTTTGCATTTCAGCAATCACCTGCAGTGTCAGTGTGGTTTTACCCGAAGATTCCGGACCGTAAATCTCGATGACACGTCCGCGCGGAAGCCCGCCCACACCCAGTGCAATATCCAATCCAAGCGAACCGGTAGACACCACCTGAATATCTTTAGCCACATCGCTGTCACCCAACCGCATGATCGAACCCTTGCCGTACTGCTTCTCAATCTGGGCAAGTGCTGCGGAAAGGGCCTTATTTTTATTTTCATCCATAATTATTCCCGAAAAAAGCAGAGCGAAATTATCGCATATTCAATCTGTAAAAAATGCGATCTGGCGTCAATCACCCCGAATCACTTACATTATCACGTCAAAATCCCCAAAAATTTCAAGCGGCCAGCCGGTGTGGGATATAATCCCCGACAAATCGTAAATACAGAACAGCTGGTTTCCCGGATCTGCCAACAGCAGCCCATCATAGACGGAAACAGACAGGAAATTTTCGGTACGTATCTGCAGGGACAGGGTTACCCCCAATAACATTCAAGGAGACAATCATTCGTATCATCCTACTGGGTGCACCAGGTGCGGGCAAAGGCACACAAGCCAATTTCATCCGCGAACACTTTTCCATCCCGCAAATTTCTACCGGTGACATTCTCCGCAGCGCTGTAAAAGCAGGCACAGAACTAGGCATGATGGCAAAAAAAATCATGGAATCCGGTGCCCTGGTCCCGGATGAAATCATCATTAACCTGGTACGCAAACGGATTGAAGAACCTGATTGTGCCAATGGCTTTCTGTTTGATGGCTTTCCCCGCACCATCCCCCAGGCCAATGCTCTCAAAACAGCAAATGTGCACATAGACTATGTCGTTGAAATCGACGTACCCGATGCGGAAATCATTAAACGCCTGTCCGGGCGCCGCGTACATCTGGCATCAGGCCGGACTTACCATGTCGAATTCAACCCACCGGCTGTGGCTGATCAGGATGACGTCACCGGCGAGCCCCTGATTCTGCGCGATGATGATCGTGAAGAAACCATACGTAAACGACTTCAGGTCTATCACGACCAGACCCTGCCACTTGTTGGATATTACCTTGAATGGTCAAACAGCAGCGATCCAGCTGCACCGAATTACGTCAGGATTGCCGGGACCGGCAGCGTGGAAGCCATACAGAAAAATATTATCACTGCGCTGAAACAGGATAAATAAGGACTTATCCGGAACCGTTACCCGGCTCTTGAAGACAACAATTTTGATCAACCAGGAGGTGGAAAATGGCTGTAAAAAATGCGTTCTATGCTCAATCTGGCGGTGTCACTGCTGTAATCAATGCTTCAGCGGCGGGTTTGCTGGAAACCGCCCGCGCCTGTTCCGACAAAATCGGCAAAATCTACGCCGGACGTAACGGCATTATCGGAGCGCTGACAGAAGATCTTATTGATACCAGTGCTGAATCTGCTGAATCTATCCGGGCGTTACGCCACACACCATCCGGGGCATTTGGTTCCTGCCGCTACAAACTGAAAAGCCTGGAAGACAACCGGCGTGAATACGAACGGCTGATCGAAGTATTCAAAGCGCATGATATCGGCTATTTTTTTTACAACGGCGGGGGCGATTCAGCCGATACCTGTCTGAAGGTCTCGCAACTTGCCGGCACACTTGGCTATCCGGTTCAGGCAATTCATGTACCCAAAACGGTTGATAATGATCTTCCTGTTACAGACTGCTGCCCGGGGTTCGGCTCAGTTGCCAAATATATTGCCGTTTCCATGCTGGAGGCCAGCTTTGATGTAGCCAGCATGGCCAAAACCTCCACCAAAGTATTTATTCTGGAAGTCATGGGCCGTCATGCAGGCTGGATTGCAGCCGCAGGCGGACTGGCTTCCAGCCGGGATCGTGAAGTACCGGTTGTTATCCTGTTCCCGGAAATCGTTTTTGACCAGGAAAAATTTCTGGCAAAAGTAGACGATTGTGTCAAAAAACACGGTTATTGCACGGTTGTTGTATCTGAAGGTGTAAAAGGTGCTGATGGCAAATTTCTGTCAGATCAGGGATTACGCGATGCTTTCGGACATGCCCAGTTAGGTGGGGTCGCACCAGTAATCGCAAATATCGTCCGAAACGGACTGGGATTAAAATATCACTGGGGGGTGGCTGATTATCTGCAACGTGCGGCACGACATATTGCCTCCCGCACAGATGTGGAACAGGCCTATGCCATGGGCAAAGCCGCGGTGGAATATGCGATTGCCGGACATAATTCGGTTATGCCGACTATCAACCGCATCTCCAATTCGCCCTATGCCTGGAAAACCGGCATGGTTGAGCTTTCCAAAGTAGCCAATGTGGAAAAAATGATGCCGGGAGACTTCATCAGCGCAGATGGTTTTGGTATCACGGATCAATGTCGTGAATACCTCAGCCCGCTGATTGAGGGAGAAGATTACCCTCCATATAAACACGGGCTGCCCGACTATGTCAGGCTGAAAAATGTGGCAGTACCCAAAAAACTGGCTGAATTTAAAATTTAATCTGTTTTGTTTTTTGGCAGCAAGAGCATATAAAATATGCGTTTAGGCTGTTCATAATTTCGATTGTGGATTTGATGCGGGGCCGTCAGGCCTGGTTCCGCATGTATATATAGGGTGGTCTGATTTTAACTGGAGTTCTTTATGGCAAACGGTTTAACGATTGCAATCTGCAGCGCGATACTTGCCCTGATTTTTAGTGGCCTGTGGATTCGGCGTATTTACGCACAATCTGCAGGTGATTCACGCATGCAGGAAATTGCAGCCGCCGTACAGGAAGGTGCGTCGGCTTATCTCAAGCGACAATATCTGACAATTGGCATGGTGGGTACGGTTTTATTCATCATCATCGGCCTGGCACTTTCCTGGAATACAGCCATTGGTTTCGCCCTGGGCGCGACACTCTCCGGTCTGGCCGGCTTCCTGGGCATGAATGTCTCGGTTCAGTCCAATGTACGGACAGCCGAAGCCGCACGCAGCGGACTGAATGAAGCCCTGGCCATTGCCTTTCGTGGCGGTGCTGTTACCGGGATGCTGGTCGTTGGACTCGGATTGCTGGGTGTGGCCGGCTACACCGCACTGCTGGTCAGTGGTGCAGATGAATCCAGCAATATCAGTAATCTTATCCACCCGCTAATTGGTTTTGCTTTTGGCGGCTCACTGATTTCAATTTTTGCACGGCTGGGTGGCGGTATTTTCACCAAAGGTGCAGACGTTGGTGCTGATCTGGTAGGTAAAGTTGAAGCAGGTATTCCTGAAGACGACCCGCGCAATCCTGCAGTCATTGCAGATAACGTGGGTGACAACGTGGGAGACTGCGCAGGGATGGCTGCTGACCTGTTCGAAACCTACGCGGTTACAATTATTGCCACCATGCTGCTGGGTGCACTGCTGTTCAAAACAGGGACAGACGGCGCCGCTGTTTACCCGCTTGCGCTGGGTGCGACGTCCATCATTGCCTCGATCATCGGCTGCTACTTCGTCAAGATGCGTGAAGGCGGCAAGATCATGAACGCCCTGTATCGCGGGCTGGCAGTTGCCGGCGGCATTGCTTTTTTCACCTACCTTCCCATTACAGTATGGTTCATGGGGGGAGCAACTCTGACACTGGATGGCTCGGAAATTGCCGGCGGTGACCTGATCATGCGTCTGTTTGCCTGTACTACCGTTGGCCTGGTGCTGACCGGACTGATGGTTATCATCACTGAATACTATACTTCCACTGAATATCCGCCGGTACAGCATATTGCCAATGCTTCCACTACCGGACATGCCACCAACATCATCGCCGGCCTGGGTGTCGGAATGCGCGCTACCGCAGCACCTGTCCTGGCAGTATGTGCAAGTATTATTGTCGCTTACTCGCTCGCTGGCCTTTACGGTATTGCGATCGCTGCAACCGCGATGTTATCCATGACCGGAATTATTGTTGCGCTGGATGCTTACGGTCCGATCACCGACAATGCCGGCGGTATCGCCGAGATGTCAGGTATGCCTGAGTCTGTGCGCGCTATCACCGACCCGCTGGATGCGGTTGGCAACACCACCAAGGCTGTTACCAAAGGGTACGCTATCGGCTCTGCCGGTCTGGCTGCCCTGGTCCTGTTTGCCGATTATACCCATGGCCTGGAGCATGCCGGCAAGCTGATGTCTTTTGATTTATCCAACCACCTGGTTATCATCGGGCTGTTTATCGGCGGGATGGTTCCCTTCCTGTTTGGCGCTATGTCGATGGAAGCAGTCGGTCGTGCAGCCGGTTCTGTGGTACTGGAAGTACGCCGTCAGTTCAAGGAAATCCCCGGAATCATGGATGGCACACACAAACCGGATTACTCTCGCGCAGTCGATATGCTGACCAAGGCCGCTATCCGTGAGATGATCGTTCCGTCTCTGCTGCCTGTTCTGATCCCTGTGCTGGTTGGTGTTTTCCTTGGTCCGCAAGCGCTGGGGGGCGTACTGATGGGCTCAATCGTTACCGGTCTGTTCATTGCCATCTCCATGACTGCCGGTGGCGGCGCATGGGATAATGCCAAGAAATATATCGAAGACGGGAATTATGGTGGCAAAGGCAGCGATGCTCACAAGGCTGCGGTTACGGGCGATACGGTTGGCGACCCTTACAAGGATACCGCCGGTCCGGCCATTAACCCGCTGATTAAGATTATCAATATCGTTGCGTTGCTGATTATCCCTCTGCTGTAACCGGAAATCAGATTTCACCACCAGAAAGGCCCGCCAGATTTGGCGGGCCTTTCTGTATCCTGCAAAAAATCACCATTCAGCAATGAAGCACCCCGGTTATTCGTACTGTCCTGTCTGATTGACCTGATTGCCGCGACAAGCATGAAGCAGCGCACCAGTACTCTTCGGTACCGGTAGTCAGTAAATAACATCGCTTCTCCGGATAAAATGATCAGCATGAAACGATAGCAGGGATAATTTACGCAATAATCATCATTCATATGTTTCATCCCGCTGTTTCGGTGTTTTCTGCAAGCAATTATGCTCATACCAGCCGATTCAGCTTCTGACCTGACAGTCATCCTGCGCCTGATAACTATCCGGAGTCATGATTGGTAATATCTGAAAACGCCGACAATAAACCAGCTCACTCTGTGCACACACCGATGATGCAGCAGTACCTGCGAATCAAGGCACAGCATGCCGATAAGCTGCTGTTTTATCGTATGGGAGATTTTTATGAACTGTTCTATGAAGATGCTGAAAAAGCTGCAAAATTGCTGGATATCACCCTCACCCAGCGTGGCACTTCTGCCGGGGAGCCAATCAGGATGGCAGGAGTACCATTCCACGCAGCTGAGCAGTACCTGGCCAGACTGGTAAAACTGGGTGAATCCATCGCCATTTGTGAGCAGATCGGCGATCCCGCTGCCAGTAAAGGGCCGGTGGAACGACAGGTCATCCGCATCATTACCCCCGGGACGCTGACAGATGCCGGGTTGCTGGAAGAATACAACAACAGCATTGTGCTGGCACTGGCACCGCATCATGGTCTGATTGGACTGGCCTGGCTCAATCTGGCTGCGGGTGATATGCGCGTACTGGAAACTTCCGTCGATCATCTGGCAAATGAGCTGGAGCGCCTGCATCCGACAGAAATCCTGTTACCGGAATCACTGGATCTGCCAGTAATGCTGAATCATGTTATCCCTCCCAGACGTTTACCTGACCGGCAATTTGATTATGAACATGCCGTGCAGCAGCTTACCCGGCAATTTGGCACCCGCGACCTGACTGCTTTCGGTTGTGAGGAGCTGCATGCGGCCATCATGGCTGCTGGTGCGCTGTTCGAATACATCAAGCTGACCCAGCAAACTGCAGCAGATGAGTCAGCCGGACAGTTACTCAGTCATCTGCAGACATTACAGGTAGAGCGGCAAGATGCCTATTTACGCATGGACGCTGCCACCCGTCGCAACCTGGAAATCACACAGACGCTGCGCGGAGAAGACGCGCCCACCCTGTCCTCTCTGCTGGATACCTGTTCGACCAGCATGGGCAGCCGGTTACTGCGGCACTGGCTGCACCACCCGCTACGCAACCGGATTACGCTACAGCAGCGACTTAATGCTGTTTCTGATTTGATGCATACGGAATCAGGCACTCTCTATACCGGCATCCGGACACCACTTAAACAAATTGCCGATATCGAGCGCATCACCAGCCGAATCGCCTTACGGTCAGCCAGGCCTCGTGATTTATCCGGCCTGCGTGACAGCCTGACAACATTGCCCACCATCACCGGACTGATTGCAACTTCAGCAGCTGCGGCTATCCAGCGATTTGTTTCCACCATGCGACCGGATACTGCACTCGTATCATTACTTGTCCGCGCATTGCAGCCTGTACCCGGTATCGTTATTCGTGAAGGGGGTGTGATTGCTGATGGCTACGATGTCGAGCTGGATGAGTTACGTGCCTTGCAGGAAAACTGCAGCGAATTCCTGTTGGAACTGGAAACCCGGGAACGCGAACGTACCGGAATCCCGAATCTGAAGGTGGAATACAACCGGGTACATGGTTTTTACATCGAAGTAACCCGCACACATGGAGAAAAAATTCCTCCGGACTACCGCCGCAGACAGACTCTGAAAAATGCAGAACGCTACATCATTCCTGAATTACAGGTATTTGAGCATAAAACACTGTCAGCACGTGAGCAGGCACTGGCTCGGGAAAAAATGCTGTACGAGCAGTTACTGGAACAACTGGCGGATTTCATCACCTCTCTGCAGGAAATTGCCCGTTCTGTTGCTGAACTGGATGTCCTGTGCGCCTTTGCCCACCGGGCAGATCTTTCCGGCTATATCAAACCGGTGTTTACTGATGATCCGGTTCTGGACATTACAGCTGGCCGGCACCCCGTGGTGGAAAACCAGGTGGAGCACTATATTGCCAACGATGTACAGCTTGGCGCCATTACACGCGAGGGGCGGCAAATGCTGATTATTACCGGGCCCAATATGGGGGGTAAATCCACCTACATGAGACAGACCGCACTGATTGTCCTGCTGGCACACTGCGGCTGCTTTGTTCCGGCAAAAATTGCACGCATCGGACCTGTCGATCAAATTTTTACCCGGATTGGTGCAGCTGATGATCTGGCAGGAGGGCGCTCCACTTTCATGGTGGAAATGACAGAAGCTGCCAGTATTTTACGTAACGCAACCGCACAAAGTCTGGTGCTGGTTGATGAAATTGGCCGGGGTACCTCAACGTTTGACGGACTTGCGCTGGCTTTTGCGATTGCCCGTTATCTGCTTACCCGTAACCGGAGCTATACCCTGTTTGCCACTCACTACTTTGAACTCATCCGGCTTGCTGAAGAATTCCCGCAGGCAGTTAATGTTCACGTTACTGCTGTAGAACACAAGAAACGCATCGTTTTTCTGCACCGGATAGAAGAAGGCCCTGCCAGCCGAAGTTACGGACTGCACGTTGCCGCGCTGGCAGGTGTACCGGATAACGTGATCAGGAGTGCCGGAAAAATCCTGGCGGGACTGGAGCAGGAAACGCTCAGCAAAAATCCTCAGCAAACTTTATTTGGCATAATCGGAGCAAACGAGGAAGCTGCCCCGGCTTCCATACACCCGGCACTCGACTATCTTACGCAGATTAACCCTGATGAACTCACACCCCGGGAAGCACTGGAACAGCTTTATCTGATCAAATCGATGCTTGGCCAGACAGACTGATCAATGTTCATGGCCATGCGGCCCATGTACATGCCCGTGCGACAGCTCTTCCGCTGTTGCCTGGCGTACTTCGGTCACCGTACATTCAAACTGAAAAGCCATACCGGCATAGGGGTGGTTACCATCCACAACCACAACATCGTCAGTGATTTCTTTCACGGTGTAGATATAGAAATCATCTGAATCTTCCTCCCCGCCTTCAAACTGCATCCCGACAGCCACTTCTTCCGGGAAAGCGCTGCGCGGCTCAACCCGCATCAGCTCTTCATCATACTCACCAAAAGCATCTTCCGGTTCCATCTGTAAAGATAAAGTAGCTCCGGCCTCTTTATCATGCAACGCCTCTTCCACCGCTGGAAATATACCGTCATACCCGCCATGCAGATAGCTGATAGGCTCCTCGGTTTCTTCCATTACATTGCCTTCCAGGTCAATCATTTTATAGTGGAGCGACACTACCGTATTTTTTACTATGCGCATGTTTTATGCCTGAATCAGGCTTCCTTGTAGTTAATAAAAATTGCTCAAAATCACGATACAGCTTTCCCGGAACACGGCGCAAAACTCTTACGATGGACATTGGTTATCCCGTGTAAGCGAATTGCTTCCAGGTGCATTCTGGTAGGGTAGCCTTTATGCCGATCAAAACCGTAGACCGGATAAATTTCATGCAATCGCAGCATTTCAGCATCCCTCGCTGTTTTGGCGAGTATCGATGCGGCTGAGATTTCTGCCACCAGGCTGTCACCTCGAACAATTGCCTGCACTTCATAATCCAGTTTGGGTTTCTGGTTGCCGTCCACCAGAATCAACGTGTCTGGTGCCGGCAGCAGACTGATTACAGCTCGTTGCATGGCAAGCAGACTGGCCTGCAGGATATTCAGCTGATCTATTTCCTCAACTGAAGCAATCGCAACTGCCCATGCACGAGCACGTTGTTTGATCTGATCAGCCAGACCAGTCCGTTTCTTCTCACTTAACTGTTTGGAATCTGCCAGTCCATCAATCCTGTCTGCCGGATCAAGCACCACACAGGCAGCATAAACCGGCCCGGCCAACGGCCCCCTGCCGGCTTCATCCACGCCATAGACAACCTTCCCGACAGGATAAACCCAACTGTGGCCGGCACCCGCCCTGGTAACTCCCGGGCGGGCTGATGATTGAATCAAACGGCCCTTGCGGTACACATCAGCTGGGCTTCAGTGACAAGCTGGCCATCCACTTCCGCACAGGCTGAATACTTCCAGATTCCCTTAAGCTGACGGGTAATTTCAACCTTTAACACCAGCTGATCACCGGCAATAACTGGTTTTTTGAACCGTACTGCATCAATACCAACGAAGTAGTACACCTGCCCATTATCCTTTTCCATGTTTTCTGACCGGATGGTCAGCAAAGCTGCTGCCTGCGCCAGTGCTTCAACAATCAGTACGCCCGGCATAACCGGGTGATGAGGGAAATGTCCGGAAAAATAAGGTTCGTTGATGGAAACATTCTTGTACGCATGAATTCGTTTGCCTGATTCCAGGGAAACCACCCGGTCAACCAGGATCAGTGGATAACGATGCGGCAGGTATTTCAGTATTTCATGAATATCCATCATGACGTTCTATTTCTCCGTTTCATAGTTGCAGGCATAAATTTATGGCTTACCGGCGACAGATTCCTGTGCGTTCAGCGCTTTGATAACCTGATCAGTAATATCAATACGTGCACTTCGATAAACTGAATCCTGCAACTGCAGAATCAGGTCATACGAATACTTTTTTGCCAGTTCATTGATCACCTGATTGGTACGTTCCAGAATCAGGCCATATTCTTCGTTCTGACGCAAACTCAAGTCTTCCCGTATCTGTTGCTGCGCACGCTGATACTGGCGGCTAAGTCCGGCAAGATCACGCTCTTTCAGGCGCCGCCCTTCCTCATCAGCAATACCCGTCCCCTTCTCCAGTTCCTGCTGTAATGCTCTGATCCGGACCGAAAGCTCTCTGATCCGGGTTTCTCGTACCTGAAACTCTTTTTCGATTTTTTTCTGTGCAGCAACAGCAGGCATGGATTCCCGTAAAATCTTCTCTGTATTGACTACACCGATTTTTATCTCTTCAGCGTACAGATAAGCGGGTAAAGTCAGAATTAATGTAACAGCAAATATACTCATGAACTGAGCAGATATCTGTTGCAAACGTTTATTCAGCAGGTTTTTCATAGCTTTTAATCAACTTCCCGGCCCAATCAGAATGTTTGGCCAAACTGAAACTGGAAGCGTTGCAGCTTATCACCCGACTGATTATTGAGTGGCTGCGCAACGCTGAATTTAAGTGGCCCCATGGGTGAAATCCAAGTAGCCGCCAATCCTGCAGAATAGCGAAAATCATCAAACCCCAGTCCGGAGAATGAATTAACAATTGTTCCTCCATCCGCAAACGCGCTCAGACGAACCGATTTATCTTCCTTCATGAAAGGTACCGGGAAAAGCAGTTCGATATTACCCACGATACGTTTACTGCCACCGAGTACCCTGTTATCGCTGTCACGCGGGCCAAGCGTATTGATGTTATATCCGCGAACCGAGTTGAAACCACCGGCAAAGAAATTTTTAAAGAATGGGAGCTGTCTGCCGGAATAGCCGTCTCCAACCCCCACTTCACCATTCAGCATCAGCGTAAACATCTTGGTAACAGGAAAGAACCAGCGCTGCTCATAGCTGATTTTGTAATACTTCAAATCGCCGACCGGCAGGCCAAATTCACCAAACAGCCGCTGTGTCAGCCCGGATGTTGTCCAGATAGCACTGTCACGGCGATCACGTGCCCAGCTCAGGGTGATGGGAAGGTTATTGGAAGATTTACCAAACTGGTCAACGAAATCTCTAAAACGCTGCGGGCTGTCATCACGCAAGTGAATGACAGTATGTTCAGCCCCCAGCCCCAGAGAAACGATATCATTTTCAGCGACGGGAATACCAAACCGTATATTGGCACCGGTTGTATCAGTATTGAACATACCCACACTGCTCAATGAACGGGTGTTGATATCACGTTTGAATGCTTCCAGACCGAGGCTTATCCCGTTAATCGTATAGTAGGGATTATTGAACGAAGCAGAAATAACCTTGTTAACGCTACCGGTATTTACCTGTAAGCTCAGAAAGTTACCGGTCCCCAGAATATTGTTCTGGGCGATTGATCCGTTCAGAATGATCCCTTCACGATCCGAATAACCGGCACCAAACATGATTGCCCCGGTTGGTTTCTCAGCCACATTGACATTGATATCCACCTGATCCGGCACATCGGCAACTGGGGGCGTTTCAACATTCACACTGGTAAAAAAATCCAGTCTGTCTACCCGTTGTCTGGAACGGTTGATCTGTTCGGTCGAGTGCCAGGCTCCCTCCATTTGCCGGAATTCACGGCGAATCACCTCATCCCGGGTACGCTCATTACCACTGATATTAATACGTCTGACATAGACCCGGCGCCCCGGATCAATAAAGAAAGTAAATGCCGTCTTACGGGTCTCCTTATCCAGTTCAGGTGAAGCGTTCACATTGGCAAATGCGTAACCATCATTCCCCAGCCGATCGCTGATCAGCTTGATTGATTCAGTCAGTTTCTCGCGAACAAATATTCCGCCCGGCTCAAGTTTGATCAGTTTACGCAGCTCTTCTTCCGGGACCAGCAGTTCACCGGCCAGTTTAATATCAGATACCGTATATTGAGGGCCTTCGGTAATGTTGACCGTAATATAAATATCTTTCATATCCGGTGTAATCGAAACCTGTGTAGATTCGATATTAAATTCCAGGTACCCCCGGTCAAGATAATAAGAGCGCAGCGTCTCAAGATCTGCCGATAATTTTTGCTTTGAATACTGATCATCCTTGGTAAACCAGGTCATAAACCCCGGCGTTTTAAGGCTGAATAAACCGATCAGGTCCTCTTCGGGAAAAATGTGGTTGCCAACAATATTAATTTGTTTGATGCGGGCTGTTTTGCCTTCCTTAATATCAAAATTGATACCAATACGGTTACGCTCCAGCGGAGTTGTTGTCGTGGTAATTTTAACGGCATACTTGCCGCGGCTGATGTATTGGCGCTTCAGCTCCTGTTCCGCCTTTTCCAGCAGGGAGCGGCTGAAAATACGGGATTCTGATAAACCCGCCTGTTTCAAGCCTTCCTTCAGTTTTTCCTTATCGAACTCCTTGGCGCCATTGATACTGATTTGCGCAATCGCCGGACGTTCCTGAATCTGTACAATCAGCAGATCCCCTTCATATTTCAGTTTCACATCGCTGAAAAAGCCTGTTGCGTATAAAGCCTTGATTGCTGCACTGGCTTTTTTACTGTCAAGCACATCCCCGACTTTTACAGGCAGATAACTGAACACTGTTCCGGCCTCGGTACGCTGGATACCCTCCACCCGTATATCCCGAACCACGAAAGATTCCTCTGCCATACATCCCATTGAATAGAGAGAAAAGAGCAATATCAAAAACCTGAATTTCATGGTCATTCAGAAACCAGACGAAGCAGATCATTATGGACTGCGTACACCATCAGTGTGATCAGGAGAACCATCCCAATCTGATGGCCGATTTGCATGATTTTTTCGGACAACGGCACTCCTCTCGCCAGTTCGATCAAATAGTACATCAGGTGCCCGCCATCCAGAACCGGGATCGGCAGGAGATTCAACACCCCCAGACTGATGCTGATTAACGCCAGAAAACCCAGATAGGCAGTCAGCCCCATTTGGGCCGACTGGCCGGCGTAGTTTGCGATCGTAATTGGCCCGCTGATATTTTTTAGTGAAACATCACCTGTGACCATCTTGCCAAGCATACGCAAGGTAAAATATGACATTTCCCAGGTTTTAGTTACGGCTTTATTCAGGGCAGCCATCGGAGAGTAGCGGGTTTTTACCAGTAACCCCTCCAGGATTTCGTGTTTGACTTCTGGTGCAATACCAGCTTTACCGATTCGGGAATTGCCCTCAGATACTGCTTCAGGCTGTAATGACAAACCAAGTACCAGCCCGTCCCGCATTACTTCAATCGAGAGGGTATGCCCGGGACTTGAACGTATGGCTTCCACGACACCTTCCCAAGCCACAATCTGCTTCCCATTTATTGTCAGAATCCTGTCACCGGGCTTAAAGCCTGCACGCTCAGCCGCCCCTTCTGCCATCACCTGACCGATCACCGGGTCAATTACCGGCTGATAAGCATGCAACCCTAATTTCCCCAAAAAATCATTTTCAAGTTCATCCGGACCAATGCTGCTCAAATCAAGTTTGAGGTGGCGTGTAATCCCGCTTTCGCCAGATACGGCAATCCTGACACCGGCATTTTTATCTACCGCATTATCCAATAATTGCAGGCGTGCTTCCTGCCAGGTGGTGATTGCCTGATCGTTGATTCCGGTAATGGTATCTCCACTTCTGAAGCCGGCTGATGCAGCCGGCGTCGCTGGCCCGATCTCCCCCAGCACGGGTTTTATGCCATTGACTCCAAGCATGAAAAGCAACCAGTACAACAGAATAGCC
This sequence comes from Nitrosomonas sp., assembly GCF_020852615.1. Classification (GTDB taxonomy): domain Bacteria; phylum Pseudomonadota; class Gammaproteobacteria; order Burkholderiales; family Nitrosomonadaceae; genus Nitrosomonas. The sequence continues at coordinate 41,757 of NZ_JADZAJ010000013.1, forward strand.
AGCAGGAAATTGGCAACGGGTCCCGCTGCCACAATTGCAAAGCGTTTGGAAACAGACTGGCGATTAAATGCACGCGGGAGCTCTTCAACCGGCACCTCCTCTTCATGCTCATCCAGCATCTTGACATAGCCACCGAGCGGGATCGCCGCAACGACCCATTCGGTTTGATCTTTACCAAGCCGTTTTTTGAAAAAAGGCCGACCAAACCCGAGCGAGAAGCGTAAAACCTTGACACCACACCAGCGGGCCACCAGATAATGGCCGAGTTCGTGGAAGGCTATCAGTAAACCAAGCGCCGTTACAAAGGCAAGAATCGTTGAAAGCACTGTCATGTCAGAATAAATACGTTACCTGTTTTATTGGCCAATGCTGCAGGAAGGTGACTCTACTGACTGCCCCGCATTCTGCCGGAAGTTACTGGAAAGCCATTCGTGCGCCGATTCACGTGCCTGCCGGTCAGCCCTGAGTACGCTTTCCAGATCGGGAGTATCCTGTTTTTCAGTTGACTTCATCACGTGCTCAATCATCACAGGGATTGCAGTAAACGGTATCCTGCCAGCCAGAAAAATTTCAACAGCCACTTCATTGGCAGCATTCAGCACTGCAGGCATGTTACCTCCTGCTGCAAGTGCTTCATATGCGAGCCCGAGACAGGGAAATCGCCTGAAATCCGGCTCTTCAAAATCAAGCCGTGCCACTTTGAACATATCCAGAGATTGCACACCGCTCTCCATTCTTTCAGGGTAACTCAGCGCATGAGCGATTGGTGTACGCATATCAGGATTACCAAGCTGGGCAAGTACTGAGCCATCAATATATTCGACCATTGAATGTATGACACTCTGCGGGTGGATAACCACCTGAATTTTCTCAGGATCAGCATTAAACAGCCAGTGTGCTTCAATGACCTCAAGCCCTTTGTTCATCATGGTGGCTGAGTCAACTGATATTTTCCTGCCCATTACCCAGTTGGGATGTGCGCAGGCCTGTTCCGGAGTTACTGTTTCCAGTATTGCCAGATCTGCCGTACGGAAAGGTCCGCCCGAAGCTGTCAGCAATATCCGGCGCACCCCTGAGCCAGACAGATCCCCATTGAAATGACGTGGCAGGGATTGAAAAATTGCATTATGTTCACTGTCAATCGGCAATAAAGTCGCATGATGCTGCCTGACGGCATCCATAAAAACCTTCCCTGCCATTACCAGTGTTTCCTTGTTAGCCAGAAGAATATGCTTGCCTGATTGAGCGGCAGAAAGCGTGGGCCGAATACCGGCAGCTCCAACGATTGCAGCCATCACTGTATCAATTTCAGGCAGGGATGCCACTTTCTCCAGTGATTCAATACCTGAAAGTACAATGGTGGCCAGACCTGTCACCCGCAATTTATCCTCCAGCTGTTCAGCACTCCGGGCATTGAGCATAACTGCATATGAGGGATGAAATCGCATGCACTGCTCAAACATCTTTTCAACATTCCGGTCAGCGGTCAACGCAACCACCCGATACTGATCAGGATGCCTGGCTACCACATCCAGCGTGCTTTCACCAATACTGCCGGTCGATCCTAAAATGGTCAAATGACGGGTTTTAATCATGATTCAGTCGAATAAAATAAGATAGCCGCAAGGGTGGCAACAGGCAGGACCGGTAACAGTGCATCGATACGATCCAGCACCCCGCCATGACCGGGAAGTATATTGCCGCTATCCTTGACACCCGCTTGCCGTTTTAAGAGTGATTCATACAGATCACCCGCTATTCCCAGCACAGCAAGTACAAGCAGCAGGGGGATAAGCCAGCCTATCAGTGCCTGACCTTTATTGACCGAATAAAACCAGATCAGTGCATAAATCAATACACTGACTACTGCCCCGGCCACTCCCTCCCAGGTTTTTCCCGGACTGATCCGAGGTGCAAGTTTATGTTTTCCACAGGAACGTCCGGTGAAATAGGCAGCGCTGTCAGAAATCCAGACTACCCCCATAATCCCAAGTAATAACAGCGGATCTATTGCACGGAGCTGGTAAAGCGACAGGCATGCCGGCAGCAGAACCAGCCAGCCGGCTGACATAAACGCCCATGGATTATGAATTGATCGGACCGTTGCCAGCTGGAACGGTACGGCCAGCAGCCAAAAAACAGCTGATATGCCGTAAAACCAGACCATAGAAGAATCTGCCGGATTCCTGGAAAACACTACACTGGCTTCAAATAACAGCTCCCCCCCCAGCACAGTGGTAAAAATCATATAAAGAACTGTCTGATTCACAGAAAGCTGCCCCAGACGACACCACTCTCTCGTCGCAGCAATCGTCAACCCCAAGAGTAATGCAGCCCAGAAAATATCTGGCAGATAAAATAATGCCGCCAGAAAGGCGGACAATAATACGAATGCGGTAAGTAATCGGGTACTAAGCATGGACGGGCAAGCCCCGTTGGTTGGATAATGGCGGTTAAACCCTGTCTTCGTTCAGAATCGCATTTTCATTTCCCTGCCGGTCAGCAATCTGCTCACTTGTCCGCCCGAACCGGCGTTCACGTTTCTGATAGGAAGCAATCGCCTGATTAAGCGCCGAAGCATCGAAATCCGGCCATAATGTATCGGTAAAATACAACTCGGTATAGGCAAGCTGCCAAAGTAAAAAGTTACTGATCCGACACTCACCACCTGTACGAATAAACAAATCCGGCTCAGGCGCACCCGCCATGGCCAGGTATCTGGCTATATCAGTTTCATCAAAGCTGGTAGCCAGGCCCGGATTTTCGGCAATCATTTTGCGAATGGCCTGCATAATATCCCACCGCCCTCCGTAGTTCGCGGCCACGGTAAAATTCAACCGGGTATTTTCGGCTGTCAGTGCCTCACCGCGCTGAATAAAACTGATTATTCTGGAATCAAATTTCGAAATATCACCGATCACCCTGAACCGGATCCCGTTCTCGTGCAGATTGGTTATTTCCCGTTCAAGCGCAGCAAGAAACAGCTGCATCAACAGCCTGACTTCCTCTGCAGGCCTGCGCCAGTTTTCACTACTGAACGCGAAAATTGTCAGGTACGAAACCCCTTTTTCGATGCAGGCCCTGATCGTACCCCGTACTGCTTCAACACCTTGTGTATGCCCCGCTATTCTTGGCAGAAAACGTTTTTTGGCCCACCGCCCATTACCATCCATGATGATAGCGATATGTTTAGGTATCGCACCCGTTTCCGGGATTTCTCGTGTCGAACTTGGTATCAGAGGCATGAACTAGACAGCCATGAGCTCGGCTTCTTTGGTCTGAAGTAACTTGTCTACTTCAGCAATATAACGATCTGTTAATTTCTGAATTTCATCCTGTGCACGTCGATCTGCATCCTCAGCGATCAGCTTGTCCTTTAACAGCTCTTTTAAATGGGCATTCGCATCACGCCGGATATTTCTCATCGCCACACGTGCAGTTTCAGCTTCCGTCCTGACTATCTTGGTCAAGTCCTTACGCCTTTCCTCTGTCAGGGGCGGCATCGGTACCCGTACCATCTCGTTTGCTGTCATTGGATTCAAACCAAGATCGGAGTCACGTATCGCTTTCTCGATTGCCGGGAATACTTTTTTATCCCACGGGATAACCCCTATGGTGCGCGCATCAGCCAGAGTCACATTGGCCAGTTGCTTGATCGGGGTCGGGGTGCCGTAATAGTCAACCATTATATGATCCAGCAGCCCCGTATGCGGGCGTCCGCTTCTTACCTTACTGAAATCGATCTTAAGTGCATCCAGGCTTTTCTGCATCTTCTGCTCTGCAGATTTTTTTACATCAGCAATCATGTCTCAGATACGTTTATTGATATTGAAGTATATTCGCAGCATTTAATGTAACCCCGGCTGCGATTGTAAAACCATTCCCATAAAGCAAGTACCCCGGAATTCAAACAGACACCGAGGTCCCTTCATCCTCCCCCATGATAACCCGTTTGAGTGCCCCGGTCTTGAAAATACTGAATACATTGATGGGAAGCTTCTGATCCCGACACAGGGTCAGCGCAGTAGCATCCATTACCTGCAGGTTTTTACTGATCGCTTCATCGAAAGTCAGGCTCTGAAAACGCTGTGCATTCTTGTCCTTGAGTGGATCGCTGGTATAAATCCCATCCACTTTAGTCGCTTTGAGCACAATATTGGCATTCATCTCCATACCACGTAAAGCAGCGGCCGTATCGGTGGTAAAGAAAGGATTCCCTGTTCCCGCAGCAAACACGACTACTTTACGCTCACCCAGATAACGCAAAGCCTTGCCACGGACATAAGGCTCGACAACCTGATCTATCCGTAAAGCTGATTGCACTCGCGAAACAATTCCATTTTGTCTCATTGCGTCATGCAGAGCCAGGGCATTCATCGTAGTGGCGAGCATCCCCATATAATCTGCCGTTACACGATCCATTCCATCTCCCGCAGACTTCATACCACGAAAGATATTGCCTCCTCCAACCACAATGGCAACTTCCACCCCGAGCTGCAATACACCTGCAATCTCAACAACAATACTCTCGACCACAGCACGATCTATGCCATAGTGACCTTCACCCATCAGGGCTTCACCCGACAACTTCAATAAAATACGCTTATAAACGACTGGCATATATGCCCGTGAACAGAGGGTAGGTATCTCTTAAAATTCTGAAAACTGGCCGGCTGTTTTTGATATTAAATAAGAGCTAATCCGATCAGAACGATTAACTCTTATTCCTGAATACAGCCTGCCAGAACAATCTCTGGAAAATCTTCTTTATTTGGACTGGTTTACCTGTGCCATAACCTCAGCAGCAAAATCGTCGGATTTCTTCTCGATCCCTTCTCCCACGACATATAACGAAAACCCGCTAACCCTGGCAGATTTTGCTTTCAGCAATTTCTCCACAGTCTGGTCCGGATCTTTAACAAAAGGCTGTCCAAGCAGGGTAACCTCTGCCAGATACTTGGCAATGCGCCCCTCCACCATCTTTTCAATGATATTGGCCGGTTTGCCACTTTCAGCCGCCTGGGCTGTAAATATCTGACGCTCGCGCTCCAGCGCATCAGCAGACACCTGGTCACCAGACACGCACACAGGTTTACTGGCCGCGATATGCATGGCCAGATCCTTGCCCAGAACCTCATCACCGCCAGTGTAGTCGATCATTACGCCAATCCTGCTCCCGTGCAGATACATAGCGAGCTGATCTTTCGTCTGGTAACTGATCCCGCGCCTGATACTGATATTCTCACCCAGCTTCATGACCAGTGCCTTGCGGACAGATTCAACCGTTTCTCCGTCAGCCATGGGCATATCCGGCAGTAATGCCGTATCTGATATGTTTTTGCCTGCCATCAGCTTTGCCAGATTGCCGGCAAAGCTGACAAAATCCTCATTCTTGGCAACAAAATCAGTTTCACAGTTAACTTCCACCAATGCTCCCTGCTTCCCGTCAGCGGTAACAAACCCGCTAATCACCCCTTCTGCAGCAATACGGCCAGCTGCCTTACTTGCCTTGGCTCCACTTCTGATTCGCAGCAAATCCTCAGCTGCCTTCATATCCCCATCCGCTTCAGTCAAAGCCTTCTTGCACTCCATCATGCCAAGACCGGTAAGCTCGCGCAGCGCTTTAACCATACCTGCGGTAATCTCCGCCATTTTGACTCCAAATCAAATTAACACAAAAATTCCAAATACTCTTTTCAATCAACAGCAAAAAAAATTACTCAAGCACCGGTTGACTGATCTTTGCCTGACATAATTTCCTCGTCAGGTTTACCCATTTCGATAATTTCCTGGACAGACTGATTACGCCCTTCCAGAATGGCATCCGCCATTGCACGCGCATAAAGCCGTATTGCCTGACTGGAATCGTCATTGCCCGGCACCACATAACGAACACCTGCCGGACTGTGGTTGGTATCCACCACGCCTGCAACCGGAATACCCAGCTTGCTTGCCTCCACAATAGCGCCTTTCTGATAACCTACATCAATCACAAATATGGCATCTGGCAAACCTTTCATATCCTTGATGCCCCCGAGGCTGTTATTCAGTTTCTCCAGCTCACGCTGAAAATCAAGCGCTTCTTTTTTCGTAAGCTTGTTCAGCGTCCCGTCCTGCGCCATTTTCTCCATATCCTGCAGGCGTTTGATTGACTGTCTGATCGTCTTGAAGTTGGTCAGCATTCCACCCAGCCAGCGCTGACTCACGTAGGGAGCACCACATCGGATCGCCTCTTCTTTAACGATGTCACGGGCCTGACGTTTAGTCCCGACGAAAAGTATTGTTCCCTTGTTTGCTGTCAGCTTACGGGCGTAATCCAGCGCCTCTCTGAACATTACGAATGTATGTTCAAGATTGATAATATGAATTTTATTGCGCTGACCGAAAATATACGGAGCCATTTTCGGGTTCCAGAAACGAGTCTGATGACCAAAATGAACACCCGCTTCCAACATTTGCCGCATCGTAACTGACATGTATTCTCCTTAGGGTTAACCGCAGCTTATCGATATACTTCTTACGAAGACACCCTATTTTGATAAGTGCGCGTTATTAGTTTCGTTATAAAAAAGTAAATGTAATAAAAAATCCCGGGTTCAGGAAACTGCTGCCCAAACCGCGCGCGATTATAGCACGACCCGCTCTGCACTCAAAAAAGCCGCTATGCGGCATGGTCAGCCCATTGAATTTCCAATTCGATGATTTAATTTATCCAGATCGTGCAAGGTAACATGTTTGTTACTTACTGTAATAAGCCCCTCCTCTTGCAATTTGGAAAACGATCGGCTGACTGTCTCCAGTTTGAGCCCCAGATAACTGCCAATATCCTCTCTCGTTGCCCGCAGTACAAAGTCGGTTGATGAATATCCCCGCCTGGCAAACCGGGTGGAAAGATTAAGCAAAAATGCAGCCAGCCGCTCATCCGCCCGCATACTGCCCAAAAGCATCATCACCCCCCTGTCCTGCACAATTTCACGGCTCATGATCTTGTGAAACTGACTCATCAGCGAAGGGATACTGCACCCGATTTCTTCAAGTTTTCTGAAAGGCACCTCACAAACCTCACTGTCATCCAGTGCAATTGTGTCGCACGTATGTTTTTCCGGACTGATTGCATCCAGCCCAAGCAACTCGCCTGTCATATAAAAACCGGTCACCTGCTGACGCCCGTCCATTTTGAGGATACACGTCTTGAATGAACCATTTTTTACTGCATACAGAGATTTGAAATCAGACCCGGCATGCAGCAGAAACTCTCCTCGCCGCACTTTGAACTTGTGGTTGATCAAATTACCCAGATACTCTATTTCCTCATCGGTCAGCCCTACCGGCAAACATAGCTCACGAAGGCTGCAGGTCATACAGCCGGATTTTTGCTGTGAAGCAGCGGAATGACCGGGTATCACGCAGTTATGCAAAACAACTCCTACTTCATCAGGAATTTTGGGCACGATTGCCTCTGGAAATTTTGATTTAACCCCGGCTATCTGGCAGCGCTGTTCTCCAACACATATTCCACCAGATTTTGTACTGCATCCCCCGACAGATTCGGGAAAGCAGGCATTCCAAATCCTTTTCCATTTTTTATACGTTCAGTAATGGCCTCCTTATTTGCCATCTCCGGTTTTAATATCATTACCTTACCACCCACGGGTGTATGACATTGCACACATGCTCCTTTGAAAATTTTCTCACCCGTAGCACCAGATGGGGGTGTGTAATCACTTTTTCTGGAGCAACCACCCAGCGCAAACAGCAAACAGCCCAAAAACATGGTGAACAAAGCAAGTTTCATTTTTATAGCATCCATCAGATAACGGCACTTCCGAAGAGAACAAAAAAAGCAGTCAGGCGCCATATCAGAACAGGAACCGCAGGCACGCAAACAGCGGCCTGAGTTTAGCATACTTACCACTGTATCGAATTGATGACAAACAAGAATAATGAAATTTAACAGATCATCAGCCCATTCCTGCAGACAAAAAACCGGCAGTCAGTCAATTCTAAAAATTTATCCGCACTCCTGCCAAACCGGATCGGCCGGGTAATGGCGCCTGATCCTTCAGGAAAGAGGTGTGGCGCCTCGCCTCTTCATTCAGTAAATTGGCCCCTCGCATAAACAGGTTGTAATTTATCCTGCCACGGTCAAACCGGTAATCCAGCTGCACATTCAGCATGGTATAGCCGGCAGTATCCGTTTCGAGCGGAGCGGTATCTGTCTGTTTATGCACCCGCATTACATCGACCCGGCCTCGCCATGGGCCACGGACATAATCGAACGCACTTCCAAAACGGAGCGGTGTCATACGCGGCAGATACCCTCCTCCCGATAACCGCCCACGCACGTAATCAGCCCATAACCGCACATCCAGCCTGCCATGATGGTCATGCAGCAGATGGGCAGTCGTTTCAAACTCAGCCCCGAGAAAACTGGCGTTACGTTGTTCATAATTAAGTAACAGCAAACCATTCTGATCCGGGATGCCCCTGATACTGACACGATCCGGCAGCCCGTCACCTGTCAGATCCGATTCGCGCAGAAATATGAAATTATTAACCCGATTGGCAAACAGGTTGAGCGTCCAGTCCAGATCCCCTTCCTGCCTGCTCAGGGATAAATCAGCGCCACTGGTTTTCTCGTTTAAAAGGGTGGTTTTTCCAATTTCAAATGAATTCGTGGCCGGATGCGGTCCGCTGGAATACAGTTCTTCCAGTGCCGGCGCACGCACAGTATGAGAAATACTGTATCTCAATGAGTAACCTTCAATGAATTTCCAGGTTATCCCCCCTGAAACACTGAATACACCATGGCCGGTTTTGAAACCATCCTCTCTGCGTTCTGTCCATTGCTGCTCAAAGCGCCCTCCCATCTCGACAAGCCAGCGCCCGATATTCCGTTTCTCCAGCAGAAACATTCCCAGCGAATCCATGTGAGCATCAGGCACAAAAGTTTCTCCCCCTGTGCTGAAAAAATTACGATTCTGGTACTGCAGTCCCAGTACTCCCTCCCAATTACCTAATGGCTGGTGTAATACCTCAAATCGACCATCCCATTCGCGGTTCATCAGCAATGTTTCGTCCTCTTCATCGCCTGATTCCCTGTGCGCATGATTGTTATATCCCCCGCGCAGTTTTATTTTCTGCAATCCCGGCAAAGGGTGATCCAGCGCGCCCTTGAGATCAAAACGGGTTTGCTTTTGCCTGATCCGCGTCTTTTCCTCATTTCCAGGCACACCATAATGATTGATAAAGCGGCTGACCGCGACACCTAAAAATCCCTGTTCGCCGATATAGGACAAACCACTGGAAAAATTTTTTGTCCGGACATCGCTGTTCTCAACTCTTCCTTTTTTTGCACCCGGTCCGGGCTGCGTTTGTGCAAAACCGGGAATTGAGTAATCCCCTGCACGTCGCTGCATCCCCTCCAGATGCCAGGCAAAACGCCCTGCTCCTGTATTCAGCCGAAACGCACCGGTTAAATTATCTGCAACCGAGCTGTAATGACCATATAAATCTCCACCCGCTTCTTCCGGCACCTGCTCAGGTATCCGCCGGTTAACAATATTTACCACCCCGCCGCTGGCACCGGAACCATAAAGCAGTGCTGAAGATCCACGAAAAATTTCGATCTGATCGGCAAACAGCACCTCGGCAGCTACGGCATGATCGGGGCTAACTGTGGAAACATCCATCGTGCCGATACCATCTTCCAGCACCCGCACCCGCGCTCCTCCCAGACCACGAATCACCGGACGGCCGACTGCCGGCCCAAAATCACTGGAAGAGACTCCAGGTTCCTGAGAAACCGCTTCACCCATACTGCGTAAATCGCGCGCCTGTAAGCGATCTCGCGACAGAATCAATACGGGGCGGGTTACATCTGTCTGCGCTCCACGCAAAGGATCAGCCGTAATAATGACGGGTTTAAGCGATACAGGGTCAGCGGCCCCGGGTTCATGTACCGGATTGCTCACCTTCTCTTGAGCACAGGCACCAGATGACAACCCCATGAAGATCATCAACCCAGATAAAATTTCATTTACTTTCAAACAATTATATTTATTTTTTATTTATCGTTATTCTTGCGGATCAATACTTAATTACCTGTCTTGATATCAGATGATCGTCATGACGTAAAAGGAAAGAATGCTGCACAAGTACTCTCATTCAGAGTAAATGGACAGCAGTTGACAGGCACATACAGAAAATCCGAAATTGCAACATTGTTGCAATTATAAGTCTGGCAACAGCAGCATGCAACTATGTTGCAGTCAATATCACCGTATTATCGATTCATCATGATGCGGCCACAATCGGCGCAAATACCTTTGATATTGAGTTCGATGGAATCAATGGATAAGTCGGAGGGCAGTCCTTTTGGCAGATCCGGCTGAACTTCCGGAAGACAGAAAACCTTATGGCAGTGATGACACTGAAAATGAGCATGACGATGCATGGATTCATTACGTGTAACCTGAAAACGCCAGGCTCGGCTCGCTCCCGCCACTTTATGCACCAAACCCTGGGTAACCAGCCAGTCCAGTGCGCGATACACGGTAACCCGGTCAAACGTACCAAGCTGCTGCAGATGTTCTAACACTTCACTATGAGAAAGTACATCATCAGCGTTCAGCAAGACATTCAAAATTGCACTGCGAACCGGGGTCGAACGCTTTCCAGTGTTGTGTATCAACTGTTCGGCAATATTCATAATGACCAAACCACCTGTCAGACCCCATGAAATCGGGTGTATTTAACGAATCCTGATTTTTTGGCACATCACTTTTTCATAGCTGATGGACAGAGTGCAACCCGAGACTCTCCGGAAGCAACCAGCCGCCACAGCTATTTTATTGGATTTTATCTGAACAACGTTCAGGCTGGTACAAATGAAGATTCATAAATTCCGGCTCCGGAGATGTCTTGCCTGGCCATGCATCACCTGATCTTCCGCTTCGCCTGCGACAATATGCCGCATAAATACCCGCCCCTGGTTCTGTAGCATTCGCTCATTTCAAAAACGGAAAGGGCGTCAAAATGAATGTCAGCAGATCAAAACAGGCGAAAATGATCTGGCGGGTCAGATTCGGACCTCACCAGTTTGCATGGTTTTTATCGCTGGTATCCGCCAGTATTTTTGCACAAGAATCAACAGTAATGCTTGGTGAGGTTACGGTAAGCTCCGGTAGCGGTTCTCTGCCAGCCGGAAGCATTCTGACTTCCGTGGATATCATGGGTGCCGAGCGTGTTCAGGATAAGAATGTGATGAACAGCTGGGAACTGATAGGCCAAATGCCGGGCATTCAGCTGACAGAATTCCGTCTTGGAGCCGAATCCGGGAAACCCTCGTTCCGTGCTTTTAATGGAGAAGGCTATATCAACGGCATCAAGCTGTTGATAGATGGCGTCCCAAGCAACGTCAACAGCGGCAATATGCGCTATCTGGATATGATATTTCCGCTAGACATCGACTATATTGAGGTTGTCCGGGGCACCAACGATCCACGTTATGGCCTGCACAATATTGGCGGGAATATCAGTGTGGCAACGCGGCAAGGGGGAAATTATTCCGATGGCCGTCTGACTTATGGAAGTTTCAATACCCGGGAACTTCAAGCGGCATTGGGATGGGAATCGGGCAGATTCTCCCAAAACTACTTTTTTGCCAAACAGAATTCAGATGGTTACCGGGATCACTCCGAGTCAAAAAAACACAGCCTCGGTGGCAAATGGTTCTACACATTGGATTCAGGAAACATGAAAGCCGGGCTGATTGCACGGATGTATAACCACAAAGCGGAAGAAGCAGGTTATCTAACCACAGTTGAACTGGAAACCGACAGATTCCAGTCTCCGGCGAAGAATGCAAATGACCATGACATCCGTGACATGCAGCAAGTCAGTGGTCACCTGGACTTCCAGATCACACCAAGCCTGGCTTATGGCAGCAAACTCTATTACAACGCCATTAAAGATGATCGCCATATTACCTATAACAGCTACTCCGCTGGCACGTCACCTCGGCAACGGCGGTTGTGGAATGAGGAACACATCGGCTGGATAAACACATTAACCTGGCAGATAAGCAAACAGGTCATTGTCGATGGCGGCTTTAATTACGAGCACCAGAACAATCGGTACAGGCGCTATCGATACCACTACGCTGTTCCCACTGATTTCTTCATCCCGGCATCAATATCCAATGATGACAGTTACACCTTCAATAATTTTGGCGCATATGTCCAAGCAATCATCAAGCCGACGGAATCCTGGAAGATCATCCCGGCATTCCGCACCGACAACTTCAAGGGACACACAACGCTTAACACCACGGGACTAAACACCTACCCGCTACAGGACTACGGCTGGATCAATCAACCCAAGTTAAGCGTTGTTTACAGCCCAAGTCAGGCCTTCAGTATTTACGGAAACTGGGGACGCACCTTCCAAATTGTCACCGGTTCCCGCAACCCAGCGTACCTCACGCCGGGTATCAGTGAGTACAGGCCATCAATCAACACCGGCATTGAACTGGGGGTCAGGCTCCGACCGTTAAAACGTATGGAAGCACGGGTCGCCGTCTGGCAGCAGGATGCAACGGATGAAGTCGCCAACCTACCAAGCGCCGGCGCCACTCAAAACCTGGGCGAAACACGCCGCAGAGGAGTCGACTTCCAGATAACGACCAATATTGCCGAGAAGCTAAAGCTATGGTACTCGTACTCCTATCAGGAAGCCAAGATTATGGATGGTTACACATCCGGAGGAACGTCACTTGCCGGCAAGGAAGTCTTTTCCACCCCTCGCCATATTTCCAACGCAGGTATGGAATATAAATTCAGCGAGTATCTGCGTTTCAATTTCCAGGGCCGTGCTCAGAGCAATTACTATATCGATGATTTAAATGCCCAGGGAAAGTATGGCGGTTATATTCTGTTTGATGGCGGAGCACACTGCGCATTGACGAAAACATTCAGCCTCGACCTTCAGATAAAAAACATTTTTGACCGGGAATATGAATATGTCTGGTACGACAACTTCTTCTGGCCAGCGGGATCTTATCAGCCCATGTTTTCCCCTGGCCCTGATCGTGCAGCATACCTGTCACTCAATATAAAAATGTAGTGTGGACACAGGAAATCTCGAAAATGGAAACAACCATCATCCACAGAATTTAAATAACCTCCACACGAGTGCCAGGGAAATACTGATTTATTTCGTCATCACCAGGAACAGGAACACAGTGGCACGATGATCCAGAACTCATAATTCTAAAAATATCTGATCTGAATTATTTCACTCCACTCACGATAACGCTTATCGATTTAATCAGCGTATCCCTAACGTTTACGCTACAGAGCAGATTGGCAGTCAGGATGAGGTAAGCAGTACACATCAAGACATGCTGCATATGAGTATACAATTGCAAAGCAAGCTTTAAAGGTCTGTTTTTGCCAAACAAACCCGGCAAAACCCAGGGCAGTTCAGGCAGATATTACGCTCATCCTTATCAAACCTGACTAGCGTCGGCTTTACGCCAAGATGGCTTTTCGTAGTGCTGTGCTGTTGTACAAACCGGGCGCTTATACTATTATCCGAAGCTTCCCAGTAAATTAATATGAGGAAAAATGATGAAATATATGTATTTATTTATTGCATGCACTGCTATTGCATTAAGTGCATGCGAAGAGAAAAAAAGTCTTGACGGACATTCAATGGAAAAACCACCTCCCTCAGCTTTTATGGAACGTGATTCAGCTCCGGATCTTGATAAAGCTGAAGACACTTCAGAAAGCGCAGCACCATCTGAAGAAAAGAACTAAATTCAAAATCTCGGGCTTCGCGTCGCAGTGTTATCCGAGCAATTCAGGTAATCTGACATGAAGCCATGCATAGCCTTTCCCAACCAGGTTTGCAACATCGCCAGGCAAAGGCTATGCAGTAGAAACAAACCAGCAATACTTCCCTTTACAGAAATATAAATCAGCCGGCTTTACCATCCACGCGTGCGCGCCAGTAGATTGGTGCAAACCTGATTGCCCACAGCAGAAAACAGCTCAGCCAGATACCACCTGCTGCCAGATAGAATTTTGGGGCCAGTGGTGCTGCAGCAGGGAAAATATCCGGAATAACTCTAAGCAGCACGACTATCTGAAAGGCAATGAACAGCAGCCATGTAAGATGATCCAGCACCAGCGGGAAGCCGCCGTGACCCAGCGTAACACGCGAAGCCATCCCCAGCACCATGCTTGCAAAATACCCCACCACCAGCATATGCAGCGGCGCCAGTCCAAATTGGTAATGCTCGCCACCACCCAGCCAGAACAGCATACCCTGCAACCCGAAAAACAACATTGCAATCCCCAGCCAGGCAAATGAAATATGCAGCACCGTCAGCAATCGCACACGAAAACTGCGGAAAAACTGCCAGGTATAGCTCAAGTAAAGCGCGCAACAGGCAAGCAGCAGATCCGGCCACCAGGCATACCCCTGCAAATCTGCCAGCTGCAACACACCATGCGCAACCGCACAACCTACCATCAGCCATAACAGCCAGAATGGCCGGACCACGACATAATTTTCCAGCACACGGCTTGAAAAAAACGGGATCATCCGGTGCGATACTGTGAGCAGAATCGGCAACATAAAGAACCAGATACCTGCCTGGCGCGAGAAATCAAGCATATCCCTGCTATCTGTCAACACCCACAACGTATATGCACATAACCCCAGCCACCCGGCAATGAATGCTGTTCCAGCGATCCAGGCATGCCGCTTATCCCCGGCCGGCGCCGAGAACAGCACACGAAACAGCGCAGTAACAGCAAGCGCCCACCCGGTTAACATCAACAGCAACCCGGCAGATACCAGGAATTTACCGGCAGTCAGGCCGGCGTAAAACAGAACAACACCACTCACCAGCAACAGGCAAACTGTCATGTACTGATTTGCCCTGATTTTTTCACCGTTCATCCAGTTAGGGAACGTGGTAAACAAAAATCCCAGGACAAAGAACGGGAAAAATGTGTATACCATCAGAAATCCATGTGCCCAGACCGGGGTAATAGTCGAGATACCCCCGTTTTCTGTCACTCCGGCACGCCCGGCCAGCTCCACTACCCACCAGAGCACGGTCAGCACCGCCTGGAAAGCGCCGGCAAGAAAAAGACTGCGATGAGGTGCTGCTGAAAGATGTTTCCAGATTGTTACCCTATTATTCATAAAAACTTTCCTGTAAAACCCAATAAAAGATTGACGCTTGCCTATACCCGGACCTGCCGGGCTATTTTTATCAGTGCTGTAATTTGCTATGATGGAAAACCACGTGATTACGCAGCCTTCGATGCCAAATATTGATTTACACAGCCATTCGACCATCTCAGACGGTGTGTTATCACCTTCCCGGTTACTGGCACACGCTGCCACGCGCGGGGTGACCGTGCTGGCACTGACCGACCACGACGATGTCGCCGGACTGAACGAAGCCACCCGCAGCGCACAGCAGGAAAATATCACATTGATCCCCGGTGTAGAAATTTCTGTCACCTGGCACGGCCGGACCCTGCACATTCTGGGTCTTGGGATCGACCCCGAGTACCCCCCTCTGGTTGAAGGATTGCAGAAAATCCGGGACGGTCGCATGGATCGGGCGCGGGCAATTGCTGCGCAACTGGATAAATTCGGCATCCATGGCAGTTTTGAAGGTGCCAGCGCCCAGGCTGGTGAAAGCAGATTGATCGGCCGCACCCATTTTGCCCGTTTTCTGGCAGATCGGGGATACGCCAAAGACGTAAAGTCCGTGTTCAAAAAATATCTGGTCAAAGGCAAACCCGGCCATGTTTCACATATCTGGGTCAGTCTGGATGAAGCTATCGGCTGGATACGCGGCAGCGGAGGTCAGGCGGTGATTGCTCACCCTGCCCGCTATAAACTGGGTAACAGCCTGCTCGAACAGTTACTGAATGAATTCTGTGAACTGAAAGGTGCGGGAATCGAGGTTGTCTCCTCCAGCCATACACCTGAACAAATGCGGCAATTTGCAGGACTGGCCACCCGTATGAACCTGTACGCATCGTGCGGATCTGACTACCACGGCCCGGGAGAAAGCTACTTTGATCTGGGCAGATTGCCCGCATTACCCCCGGAATGCACGCCAATATGGGACGGATGGCAGATCCAAAATATTCCGGAACCAGTGCAACAATCCTGAATAAGCAACCGGAACAGACCGGGCAACTGCCTTCCGGCAAGCCGGCCTGAAACAGTCGACCCCAAAAATACCTGATATTTCCCGACCACAACAGCTTATCAAACAGCCATGGCCCAATTTTTTTCGATACACCCGCAAACACCTCATAGCAGGCTGATTCGTCAGGCCGTTGATATCTTGCGCAATGGCGGCGTAATAGCGTATCCAACCGATTCCTGCTATGCATTAGGCTGCCGGATTGGCAACAAGGAAGCGATGGATCGTATTCGCACCATCCGCAAAGTAGATCAAAATCACAATTTCACTCTGGTATGCCGGGATCTGGCGGAAATTGCCACGTATGCCAAAGTGGATAATGCGCAGTACCGTTTACTGAAAGCAGCCACGCCCGGCAGTTATACCTTCATCCTGACCGCGACGCGTGAAGTACCGCGCCGCCTGCAGCACCCCAGGCGCCATACAATCGGATTGCGCATTCCTGACCACCCGGTTGCACAAGCATTGCTGACTGAACTGGATGAACCGCTGCTGAGCTCAACCCTTATCCTGCCTGAAGACGAGCTGCCGCTAAATGATGCCGAAGCAATCCGTCATCACCTGGAACATCAGATTGAGCTGGTTATGGACGCCGGCTCCTGTGGCACTGACATGACCACGGTGGTTGATCTGACTGAAGCCACACCCAAAATTGCCCGCCTTGGAAAAGGCGATTTATCACCCTTTGGAATTATTCATGGATAACATCATTCAGGGCATCGCTATTTACGCACTGCCGGTCATTTTTGCCATCACCCTGCATGAAGCCGCACACGGTTATGTTGCCAGGCATTTTGGTGATCTGACTGCCGAAATGGCCGGGCGCATCAGCCTGAACCCACTCAGACACATTGACCCTGTCGGTACCATCCTGATTCCCCTGATGATGTTCATGACCAGCAAGCTGGTAATGGGCAGTGGTTTACTTTTCGGCTGGGCCAAGCCGGTACCGGTCAACTTCGGCCGGTTACGCCAGCCGAAAAAGGATATGCTGTGGGTAGCCGCCGCCGGGCCTGGCGCTAATCTGCTGATGGCCTTTTTCTGGGCAGCTGTCATCAAACTGGGAATGAGCATGCCTGACAGTGTTTATATCAAACCCATGGTGCTGATGGGAATTGCCGGCATCGAAATCAACGTAGTGCTCATGGTACTGAATCTGTTGCCGCTCCCCCCGCTTGATGGCGGACGCATTGCCGTCAGTCTGCTGCCTAACAGTCTTGCCTGGAAATTTGCTCAGATTGAGCCCTATGGTTTTGTAATTCTGCTTGTGCTGCTCGTAAGCGGTGCCCTGAATGTGGTGTTATGGCCGCTGATCACGATTACCAAGCAGATGATCGTTATGCTCTTTGGTCTTTATATATAAAAATTAACAGCTTTTATGCCCCAAGCCAGCCCTGTATTTTTTCGATTCATGACAGCCGGAGCCTTGTAAATGTTTGCTGACCGTGTTCTTTCAGGTATGCGCCCCACTGGAAACCTGCATCTGGGGCATTATCACGGTGTATTGAAAAACTGGCTGACCTTGCAGCAGCAGTATGAATGTCTCTTTTTTGTAGCCGACTGGCACGCGCTGACAACCCATTACGATACCCCCGGAATCATCGAGCAGCACAGCCGGGACATGGTAATAGACTGGCTGGCAGCGGGGATCGATCCTGCTAAGGCAACCCTGTTCATTCAGTCAAAAGTCCCGGCACACGCCGAGTTGTACCTCCTGCTGTCAATGATTACCCCGCTTGGCTGGCTGGAGCGTGTTCCCACTTACAAAGACCAGCAGGAAAAACTTTCCGAGAAAGATCTCAGTACCTACGGTTTTCTCGGGTACCCGTTGCTGCAGAGTGCAGATATCCTGATTTACCGGGCCAACCTCGTTCCTGTAGGGGAAGATCAGGCACCTCATCTGGAATTTACACGCGAAATTTCCCGCCGGTTTAATCATATTTTCGGCAAAGAGCCGGATTTTGAGAACAAAGCAGCTCAGGCCATTAAAAAAATGGGATCGAGGCAGGGAAAACTTTACAGTGAACTGCGTACTCGCTATCTGGAACAAGGTGATGAAAATGCCCTGATTGAGGGCAGGTCATTACTGAATGAGCAGCAAAATCTAAGTGTCGATGATCGTGAGCGACTGTCCGGTTATCTGGAAGGAAGAAGCAAGGTCATTCTGCCCGAGCCACAGACACTATTGACCCGGGCATCCAGAATGCCCGGTCTGGATGGCCAGAAAATGTCCAAATCGTATGGCAATACGATCGGTTTACGAGAAGATGCGGACAGTATTGCAAAAAAAATACGTACCATGCCAACCGACCCGGCACGTATTCGTCGCAGCGATCCCGGCAATCCGGAAAAATGCCCGGTCTGGCAATTTCACCAGCTTTATTCATCGGCAGAAACCCGCAACTGGGTACAACAGGGCTGTACATCTGCCGGAATCGGCTGTCTGGAATGCAAGCAGCCTGTCATTCAATCCATATTGGATGAACAGGCCCCCATTCTGGAACGCGCCAGGATGTATGAAGCAGATCCCGCTCAGATAAAAAAAATCATTACCGATGGATGTGAAAAAGCCAACCAGCTGGCTGAAGAAACGATGCGAGATGTCAGAGCGGCACTGGGGCTGAGCTATCTTTAATGCAACAGAGTTACCCGAACCTCCGGACAGATACGGGAGACAGATTGGATAACACACTGTTAAACGACCCGGTTGCCAGGGTGCAAGGTGTGCCATTGCTGGAAGTTCCGCAGGATTTATACATTCCTCCCGAGGCACTCCGGATTTTTCTGGAAACATTTGAAGGGCCACTGGATCTGCTGCTTTACCTGATCCGCAAGCACAACCTGGATATCCTGGATATTCCAATGGCTGAACTCACGCGACAATACATTGCTTATGTCGAAACGATGCGCGCTGACCAGTTTGAGCTGGCTGCCGAATATCTGCTCATGACTGCGCTGTTGATCGAGATTAAATCCCGCATGCTGTTACCGCACCCGGCAGCAACTCCGGAAGATGAAACCGATCCCCGTGCCGAACTGGTACGTCGTCTGCTGGAATACGAGCAGATCAGGCAGGCTGCCATGCACATACATAGCCTGCCGGTTGCCGGCAAAGATTTCATGCTGACTCATGTCTGGACTGATTTCATCACTGAGAAACAGCTTCCCGATGTCAGTGCTCAGGATTTGTACGACACCTGGCTGGTTTTAATAGAGCGTCTCCGGCTCAACCGCAATCACACCATCCGTTATGAAACTGTTTCGGTACGGGCGTGTATGAGCGAAATCCTGAAAAATTTGCAATCGCGGGGTAATGCTCCCTTTATCGAACTGTTCAGCGACATCACCAATATTCATAAACTGGTAGCCAGCTTCCTGGCGCTGCTGGAACTGGCACGGGAAGCCCTCGTCAATATTGTCCAGTCAGAGCGCTTTGGAACGATTTATGTCCACGCCATCCGTGCTGACTGATCTGATCGGGATCAGCGCTCCCCTCCCGCTGAGCCAGATCACCCGAATTCTTGAAGCAGCACTGCTTACGACATCAGAACCATTGACTATTGATGATTTCAAAAAATTGTTTGATGGTGGTATTGATAAAAAAACATTACAGGAATTACTGGTAAATCTGGGCAAAAAATGGCATGACAGTGGAATAGAATTGGTTTCAGTCGCCGGGGGTTGGCGCTTCCAGAGCAAACCGGAGATGCAGGTTTTTCTGGATCGGCTTAGTCCGCAAAGGCCACCGCGCTACTCGCGAGCAGTCATGGAGACACTGGCGATTATTGCTTACCGGCAACCCGTTACTCGCGGAGATATTGAAGCGATCCGGGGGGTAGCAGTTTCTGCACAAATCATCAAAACGCTGGAATCACGCGGCTGGATTGAAACCATCGGGCAGCGCGATATACCCGGCAGACCCTATCTTTATGCCACCACCCGGCATTTTCTCGATGATCTGAATTTGCAGTCACTGGAACAGTTACCCGCCCTGGATAGTTTCAATCCGCTGGATCCGCTTATCAATGAAGCCACGCCAGACGATACGGAAGTACCTGCTATGCAGGAATCCGGCAAATCTGCCACACATGAATCAACATGATTTTTATTTCTGGAGACACTATGTATCAGCATATTAAGGTACCAGCTACCGGCAGCAAAATCCAAGTTAAAGACGATACTTCACTGATTGTGCCTGACAACCCGATTATTCCTTTCATTGAAGGAGATGGTACAGGTGTGGATATCACACCGGTCATGATCAGGGTAATTGATGGCGCAGTAAAAAAGGCTTACGGGGATTCCCGGAAAATTGCCTGGATGGAAATTTATGCAGGAGAGAAATCAACCCATGTCTATGGGCAGGATAACTGGCTGCCGGATGAAACCCTGCAGGCTGCAAAAGAATTTGTGGTATCCATCAAGGGGCCGCTGACCACGCCGGTAAGCGGAGGAATACGGTCAATCAACGTCGCATTACGCCAGCTACTGGATCTGTATGTCTGCCTGCGCCCGGTACGCTATTTTCAGGGCGTCCCCAGCCCGGTCAAACAACCGGAAAAAGTGGATATGATCATCTTTCGTGAAAATTCGGAAGACATCTATGCAGGCATCGAATGGGAAGCCGGGACAGAAGCAGTTGAAAAGGTAATGAAATTTCTAACTGCTGAAATGGAGGTTACTAAGATTCGCTTTCCCCAATCTTCCGCAATCGGAGTCAAGCCGGTTTCGAAAGAAGGCAGTGAACGCCTGATCAGAAAAGCCATTCAGTATGCAATTGACCATAAACGTCGTTCTGTCACGCTGGTGCACAAAGGCAACATCATGAAGTTTACCGAAGGCGCCTTCAAAAAATGGGGCTATGAACTGGCAGCAAAAGAATTTGGTGCGGAACTGCTGGATGGCGGGCCCTGGATGAAACTGCGGCATGAAGGCAGTGAAATCATCATTAAGGATGTTATCGCCGATGCTTTCCTCCAGCAAATTCTCCTGCGTCCGGATGAATATGATGTCATCGCTACGCTTAACCTGAATGGCGATTATATTTCCGATGCACTGGCAGCACAGGTAGGGGGTATTGGAATCGCTCCCGGTGCAAATATGAGCGACAGCATAGCCATATTCGAAGCGACACATGGTACAGCTCCCAAATACGCCGGGAAGGATCAGGTTAATCCGGGATCGATCATCCTGTCAGCAGAGATGATGCTCAGACATATCGGCTGGCATGAAGCAGCTGCTATTGTAATCAGCTCAATGGAGAAAACGATTCAGGACAGAATCATGACTTATGATCTGGCAAGACTGACACCAAACGCCAGACAGGTCCCATCATCAGAATTTGGTAACGCTATGATTGCAAGAATGTAGAGTCGCACTTCCCCGGGGCAGTACTACCTACCCCCAAAAAAGCAAACCCCGACCTGATATTAAATACCAGGCCGGGGAAAGAAGAAAGCTGATCCTGCCGGATCAGCCTTTTTATACGATAAAAACTAAGCAGCCTGAATGTTAGAGGCCTGCTTACCTTTTGGTCCCTGTGTAACTTCAAAGCTAACTTTTTGGCCTTCTTTCAGGGTCTTGAAACCTGTCATGCTGATTGCAGAAAAATGTGCGAATAAATCCTCACTGCCATCGTCCGGTGTAATAAAACCAAATCCTTTAGAATCATTGAACCACTTTACTGTGCCTGTTGCCATTTCCACTTCCTATAAAAAACTGGGCCGGATACCCTGATACTATTTGAATTTCAAGACCGCAAACGGCTCTAACCTGTACTGCAGAAAACTTGAAGCCAAACGCCGGTTGCAGTTTCACGCAAAATATGTCCCAAGTCAAGCAGTTGGTGTTGTCCGGCAGTGGATATTATCGGATTCCTGTTTATAAAATACGATGAAAACTGCTCAAGCAATCACTTAAGAATAGTCAGAGCGCTGTCGTAATCGATTCTTAATGTGTTTCGGGGAATCAGTCAGGAGTCAAGTCCCGGAGGGCTGGCAATCGGAATAAAATAGGACAGCAAATACTGATTACTATTTTTTCTTATAGAATACTCAGCACGAAAAATCGGAAAGTGTAAGCCATGGCAACAAGCAGCCGGAATCCTGATAATGTCATTGAAAAAAGTAAAGCCGGGTTAAGTCCACCATCTTTATATAAAGTAATATTAGTTAATGATGACTTCACTCCCATGGATTTCGTAGTTAAGGTGCTGCGTCATTTCTTTCTGATGGATGAGGAAATGGCTAATCAGATCATGTTAAAAATTCATACCGAGGGTTCAGGAATTTGTGGAGTCTATCCCAGCGATATTGCAGCGACAAAAGTTAAGCAGGTTAATGAATTTTCAAGACAAAATCAGCATCCACTCATGTGTGTGATGGAGAAGGAATAATATGATCGCGCAAGAACTGGAAGTAAGTTTACACATGGCTTTCGTCGAATCACGACAGAAGCGCCATGAATTCATCACGGTTGAGCACCTGCTGCTGGCGCTGCTGGATAACCCCAGTGCTGCAAAAGTACTGATTGCCTGTGCAGTTGATATCGAAGACCTGCGCAAATCCCTGCAGGATCATATTGCGCGCCATACACCTGTTGTTGAAGGCTCCGAAGATGTGGATACCCAGCCCACTCTGGGTTTCCAGCGGGTCATCCAAAGAGCGATCCTCCATGTTCAGTCTTCCGGCAAAAAGGAAGTTACCGGAGCCAATGTTCTGGTTGCCATTTTTGGTGAAAAAGATTCACATGCGGTTTACTTTCTGCAGCAAAGAGGTGTAACACGGCTGGATGTAGTAAATTACATCTCCCATAAACTGGGCAAAACTGCTCCAGGCGGAGAATCCGAGAAAAGCGAAGAAAGCACTGACAGCGAACAGCAGGATTCCGGCAGCCCGCTGGAAAGCTACACCATTAACCTGAACAGCCAGGCAATCGCCAATCGGATAGATCCCCTGATCGGACGCGAAAAAGAAGTTGAACGTGTTATCCAGGTATTATGCCGCCGCCGCAAAAACAACCCCCTGCTGGTAGGTGAGGCAGGCGTAGGAAAAACTGCTATTGCTGAAGGATTAGCCAGAAGAATTACTGAAAACCGGGTACCCGATGTACTTGCCAATCACGAGGTTTATGCTCTGGATATGGGGGCACTGCTCGCCGGGACAAAATACCGGGGTGACTTTGAACAGAGACTCAAAGTCGTATTGAAGCAGCTTACTGATAATCCCAGAGCAATTCTGTTTATTGATGAAATCCATACCCTGATCGGCGCAGGTGCGGCATCGGGCGGAACACTGGATGCCTCCAATCTGCTCAAGCCCGCACTCGGCTCCGGTCGACTGAAATGTATCGGCGCCACTACTTATAACGAATATCGCGGTATTTTCGAGAAAGATCATGCCCTGTCCCGGCGCTTTCAGAAAATAGATATCTCCGAACCTGATATCAGTGAAACCGTAGAAATCCTGCGCGGACTGAAATCCCGTTACGAGAAGCATCACAACGTCAAATATACCGAAGTCGCACTGGCAGCCGCAGCTGAACTGTCGGCACGTTTCATCAATGATCGTCATTTACCGGACAAAGCAATTGATGTCATTGATGAAGCCGGTGCCGCACAACGCGTACTGCCCAAATCCAGACAGCGAAAAATTATTGGTAGACAGGAAATTGAACAAGTCATTGCCGGAATTGCACGGATACCACCCCAAAATGTGTCCAGTGACGACCGCAACAAACTCAAAACACTGGATCGAGACCTCAAAGCTATCGTTTTCGGGCAGGATGCAGCCATTGAAGCACTCACAGCCGCCATCAAAATGGCGCGCAGCGGTTTGGGAAATGCCAGCAAACCCATTGGTTCTTTCCTGTTTTCCGGGCCAACCGGTGTAGGAAAAACCGAAGTTGCACGTCAGCTTGCCTATACGCTCGGTATTCCGCTGCATCGCTTCGACATGTCCGAATACATGGAACGTCATGCTGTTTCAAGACTGGTTGGCGCACCACCGGGATACGTTGGATTCGATCAGGGCGGTCTGCTGACCGAAACCATTATCAAGCAGCCGCATGCTGTGCTGCTGCTCGATGAGATCGAGAAAGCCCATCCCGATATCTTCAACGTTTTACTCCAGATCATGGATTATGGAACGCTGACCGACAACAGCGGGCGCAAAGCTGATTTCCGTAATGTCATTATCATCATGACGACCAATGCCGGTGCCGAAGCACTCACCAGAACATCGATCGGATTTACCGAAAACACCAGGCCCGGGGATGAAATGATCGAAATCAAACGGCTGTTCACACCGGAATTCCGCAACCGTATCGATGCAATCATCTCATTTGCTCCTCTCAATGAATCCATCATCCTGCGTGTCGTTGACAAATTCCTGATTGAGCTCGAAACACAATTACAGGAGAAAAAAGTGGATGTTACATTCACCGATAATCTGCGCAAATATCTCGCCCGCCACGGATTTGATCCGCTGATGGGTGCCCGCCCCATGGCCAGGCTGATTCAGGACATCATCCGCCGGGCGCTCGCCGATGAGCTGCTGTTCGGCCATTTGGCCAATGGCGGCAAGGTTACTGTCGATATTGGTGAAGATGGCAAAGCCGCCCTCACGTTTGATAATAAGGAAAATGTGGCATCACCAGCGATTTCCTGAAAACAATTTCACTCTCATGTCAGATTTCCGGCAGCAGTTTATAGATTTTGCCCTCCAGTACGACGTACTGCGCTTTGGCAGTTTCACAACCAAAGCAGGCCGGCCTTCGCCTTATTTTTTTAATGCCGGTCTATTTAACGATGGCCTTGCATTGAAAAAACTCGGTCAGTTTTATGCACAGGCAATCCTTGCTTCCGGAATCAGTTTCGATGCCCTGTTCGGTCCGGCCTATAAAGGTATTCCGTTAGTCAGCACCCTTGCCATTGCACTTGCCGAAGCCGGGTACAATTATCCCTTCAGTTTCAACCGCAAGGAAATCAAGGATCATGGTGAAGGCGGCAACATCGTAGGTGCGCCATTAGCCGGACGAATCCTGATTGTGGATGATGTCGTGTCAGCAGGATTGTCTGTCGGGGAATCCGTTACTCTCATCCGCGCTGCCAACGCTACCCCGTGTGGCATTATGGTTGCGCTTGATCGTATGGAAAAAGGGGAAGGTGAATATTCCACCCTGCAGGAAATCAGAAACAGGCACGGCATATCGGTCATCTCCCTGATTACACTGGATGACATCGTTGCCTATCTGCATACCCGGCAGGATCTCACCCGACATATCCGGGCAATCGAAACCTATCGAGCCCTTTACGGTGCAAAAACACCTGACACTTCCGGCTGACAAAAATACAAAAGTAAAAATATCCCGGCCATATGCCCTTTTGTACTTCCTTTGTCCCTCTTTTACCCTCTTTTTACACTCCCTGTCCGGTCCGTTCCCGCCCAACAACTTACGATCCCACTCAGCCCCGTATAGCCCGATTTATCCACTATATCCGCCCCAAAGCACTGCCATTTGACACGATCGGAAATCTGCTGGCTTTTCACACAATTCCGATTACAATATCAATTCCAGAGAACGATCAGTCTACTTTTATGGAGAATCCCGGTCATGATTAAAAATATTATTGGTCGCCTGATTAACCGAAATCCTGCTGCTCCTGCCACCCGCACACACAATTCACTGTTCATCCCGGCAAGGCGCCGGTTTCTGTGCACCTGCGGATGCGGAATGTTTTACGTCACTGCCGCCGGTGCGGGCCTGTTAGCCGCTGCCACACGCGCTGAGGCTGCTGCAGGTGGCGCGATCATCCGTGTCGGACATCTGCCGGCAGGCTGTGTTTCCCACCTGTTACTGGCAAAAGCAAGAGGAATGTTTGCAAAAGCGGGATTAAATGTCGTTCTGACACAATTCAACAGCCCTGCTGATTCGATGCAGGCACTTGTCAGTAATCATCTTGAGCTGATTCACAGCCCGTGGACCATGACAGCGGCTGCCTTCACCGCTGGCACTACTGATCTGCGCATCATCGGTGGCTCCGGCCAGGCTGGCATTGAACTGGTCGCACGCAATGGTTCAGTCAAATCGGTAGAAGAATTTATTGACGCTGCAGGTAAAGGATTGCGTGTGGGAACCTTGCGGCTGGATACGCTGGAACTGGTCGGCTACGGCACCATGTCGCAACACGGTAAATCCTATGATGATTACCGCATGACTTTTTTTCCAAGCATGATTGGCATGGGAGAAGCCATCGCCAATAAAGCGCTGGATGTCTGCACACTGGCTCAACCTTACGCCGAGCATGTGGTTGCTGAACAGGGCGCCACATACCTGACAGACTCAAACTCAGTCTGGGGGCCGGAAGCGGCAGACTGCGTCATCAGCACCAGAATCCGCACAATCGACCAGAAGCGTGACGTACTGAAAGCCTATCTCAGCGTATTGCAGGAATCCGCACGCGCCTTTAGCGAAGACTACGAAGCGGTACTAAATGACCTGCAGCCTGTTTATGGCGTGCCCCGGCCCATTCTGTCGGTTGCACTCAAACGCCAGTTCCCCAACCCGGTCATCCGCCAGGCGGGCGTCAGCGGGCTGCGCCGGGGAGCGGAATATCTGGCTGAACTGGGCTATCTCAAGCCGGGTGTCATCGACACCGTGCTGGATCTGAAGTATCAACCGGCCTGACGCAATGCAGGCAATGCAGCAGCCCCGCAGCCCGGGTAAGCCCGGCCAGCAGACGGCGTTGATTAACCGGTTCACCCGGTGGATTCCCCAATCGAATTTATTGTGGTTCTGTCTGGCCTGGCTACTGATTATCCTGCTCTGGGAATTTGGCTCCTGGATGGAATGGCTGAACCCCCAAATTCTGCCACCTCCCAGTCAAACCCTTCCATACGCCTTGTCCGGCAACATCAGTATTGGTTTTGGTCAGCAGAAAACCGGTCTGCTCGAAGCCACTACCATTACCCTGGCGCGCGTCGGTACCGGGATGCTGGCCGGGCTTCTGGTAGCCTCCTGTCTGGCCGTCACAGCAATCGAACTGCCCGTTCTGCGGCGACTGATCCTGCCCATCGTTCAGTCACTTGCCCCTATCGCCCCCGTCGCATGGATTCCCTTCACTATCGCTGTTATCGGCATTGGCGGTCAGGCCGCGATATTCATCGTATTCATGGCCGTACTCGGAACGATGTCCCTGTCACTGATTGCCGCACTCGACGATATCCCGGCTGAATACCTGAAAATTGCCCGCAGCCTCGGTACTTCACGCATCAGAATGTGGTGGCATATACGGTTGCCCGCCATTGTTCCCGGCGCAATGACAGCTATTCGCATGTCGTTCTTTGGTGCCTGGATGGCTGTTCTGGCAGGGGAAATGGCGGGCATCAATTCCGGCCTGGGCTACATGATTATCATGGCGCAGCAAATGTACAACATGAAACTGGTCATGATCGGCATTCTTGCCATCGGCTTCATCGGCTTTGCGGTTGATCGCCTGTTACTGCTGGCCGGTGCCAGACTGCTGCAATGGACACGGTAAACAACATGAGTCAGGCAACGACATATCCAGCCGACAACACAACCAGCAGTACAACCGGTGCCCGGCTGGTATTCAGCAACATTCGCAAATCCTTCAGTGACACTGTTTCAGTTGAAGCAGACAGTCTGATCATCGAATCAGGCAGCCTGACCGTTCTGCTTGGCCGCAGCGGCTGCGGAAAAACCACGCTGCTCAACCTTGCAGCAGGACTGGATTTCCCGGATCAGGGCAGTGTCAGCTACGACAACCAGATACTGCAAGGCCCTGCCCCCTCGACCACCCTGATTTTCCAAACCCGCAACCTGTTTCCCTGGATGACAGCGGAAGAAAACGTCGCTTTCCCTCTGCGCAACCAGGGAATGGCAAAAACTGAAGCCCTGGAACATGCCAGACAATATCTCAAACAAGTCGGTCTCGAATCGTTTGCCGGACATAAACCTGCGCAGCTGTCCGGCGGTATGCGTCAACGCATTGCCCTGGCAAGAACCATCGCCACAAAACCGCGGCTGTTACTGCTGGATGAACCTTTCTCCGCACTGGACATGCAAACCCGCAGAATGATGCAGCGCTATCTGCTGGATGTCTGGAAAAATTCGGGCGTCACCATACTCATGATTACCCACGATCTGCACGAAGCACTCATGCTCGCAGACCGCATTGCCCTGATGGCCTCATCCCCCACAGGGCACATTGCTGACATTCTCGACATCAAACTCGAACGCCCCCGCGACCCGGAAGATCCAGCTTTCCGTACTGTCCAGCAGCAACTTGACCGGTTTCTGGAACACGAAACCCTGCTGGCGGAACACGATCCCACTCTTGAATCAGCCAATCAGCAAGCATAGCCCGGCACAAGCCTGCACGTAACAGCGCAGTACAGAAAAACAGTCGGCTGCGATCAATCGACCAGATGATGCATGAGAGCGTAGCGGATCAGCTCGCTGTTGTTGGTGAGCTTCAATTTTTCCAGCAGCCGGGAGCGGTAGACACTGACTGTTTTCGGGCTAAGACACATTTCTTCAGAAATCTCGGTCAACCCCCTGCCGGCTGCAATCAGACACAACGTCTGATATTCCCGATCGGATAATGAAGCATGTAATGGCTGGTCAGTGCCGGTAGTAATTGCATTCGCCAGTTCCATTGCCAGCGCAGGGGTAATATATTTCTGACCGGATGCCACCTGGCGGATTGCAGTAACCAGCTGCGCCGGTGCACTTTGCTTGTTCAAATAACCGGCAGCACCCGCTTTGAGTGCCCGAATCGCAAACTCATTTTCGTTATGCATGCTCAGCATCAGCACGGCCAGCTCCGGTTTTTCCTTCCTGATTTGTTTGAGCACCTCGATTCCGTTCCGATCCGGCAATGAAATATCGAGCAACATCACATCAAACGCATGCTGACGCACAATCCTGACCGCCTGAAAACCGTTTTCCGCCTCACCGGTTACACTGATATCACCCGTTTCGCTCAAAATCTGCTTGAGCCCCTGACGCACAATCGCATGATCGTCAGTGATCATCACCCTTATCACGGCTTCACTCCCTCGCGCTTCGATTCAATTGCGATTCCGGATGAAATTCAGACTTACCCTCTACCGGAATCCGGATGATTACCTCAACACCTGCCACCGAACCTTTCTGAATATAAAACCATCCACCCAGCTGCTGACAGCGTTCGCGCATACTGCGTATCCCGAATGAATTCACTTTCTCCATATCGGTGAGTGTAATTCCGCGCCCGTTATCCACCACTTCCAGACACAACAGTCCCTCTGTTTCAGCCAGCCTTACCCGCACTTCCGTTGCACCGGCATGCTTGGCGATGTTAGTAAGCGCCTCCTGGAAAATCCGGAAAATTGCCACAGCCAGATCTCCATCCAGCGAAATCTCCTCGCTGTCACATTCAACTGTACAAACTATCCCTGTACGCTGGCCAAACTCCCGTGCCTGCCATTGCACCGCTGCCACGATTCCGCAATCAAGCACACCTGGCCGCAAGTCAAGCGCGATTCGTCGAGTGCTATCGATCACCATATCCACCAGCGATTCTATCGCCTCAGCCTTGTGGCGATAAAACCCGGGAGCACGATCAGAATGATCCAGACAAGGCACCAGCTCACACTTGATTGCTGTCAGGGTTCCGCCAATATCATCATGAATCTCGCGCGCGATCCGAGTGCGCTCCTGCTCCTTTACCTTTTGTGAATAAACCGAGAGCTCCTCCAACTGTGCCCGCGAACGGGCAATTTCCAGCTCGATCTGCTTATTACGAGTGATATTCAGCATGATACCGTCCCACAGCACCGCCCCGCGTGGTGTCCGGCGTGGCGTCGCCCGCAGGCTGATCCATTTGATATCAGCATCCCCTTTTGCCCGAATCCGCCCCTCCCAATTCCACGCTGAGAGCCGCTCGCGCGAATTCTGTAATGACTGCTCATAACCCGCCGCATCCTCAGCCACTATCAACCCGGAAAATGTATCCGGTTTTTCCTGCAGATAATCGGAAGAGAGACCAAGCAACGACCTGGAACCTTCGCTGACATAAGGAAAAAAAACACTGCCATCTGATTCCACCACAAACTGAAACACCAGCCCCGGCAAATTGGAAGCAATCGCACGAAAACGCGCTTCGCTTCGCTCTAACGCCGACTGCACCTCACGCAAATCCTGCAGATGCTGAACATGAAAAAAACAGCGCCGTATCGCTGCAAGCAAACGCACTGAATCTGACTTCAGCAGCACATCCTGCACGCCTGCATCAATCAAACGGGCAGTGGCCTGCTCATCTTCCCGGGAAAGCAGCGCAATCACCGGGATACCCAGCCCCTGTATTACACTTAACTCAGATTGCCCGTCAGTTAACAGAAGATCCCACTCCCGCTGCTGCAGCATACCCGGCAGCGCCTCAGTCGTCGCCACACAGTCCACCTCAGCCGGCAAACCACCCTGCTGCAGCAAATTGCGCAGCCATTCCGCCCCTTCCGCCCCTTCCGCCGTATAACCGGCTATCAAAATCGCAAGTGTCCGAATCATATCCAGCTTAATGTCTTATTCACCAGCTCCGCCAGTCTTTCAATAAAGCTTCAGCAAGCTCGGCCCGGACGGTAAATGATCATGTCGAGTATCATACCTCCCCGGGGCGGGAAATCCAGTTCAAGAAGAAAAACGGGGACAAACCACGGTTATCATTAACGCTATACTTAACCAGGTCAGCTCTCGCGCCCAAGCCCCGCATCTTTGGCAAGTTGCACCATACCACGGGCACGAGCCACATCACGCTGCTCCTCGCGAAAGCGGTAGAAAAGTCATCTTTACGAAACGGCGTAGACGTGAAGTAATCCGGTACCATTGCAGCAGTGAAAGGCAATCAATAATACCTGTCAGCCTGTTTGCCTGATTCATAACCTGATCCAATCATGCGAAAATTTCCAGCTCGTTATGTACACGGCTGATACAAACGCTATATCCCGGAAACGATAAAATCCAATGCAGCAACAATTTCAGATCGGTACTGAGAGAAGTCACCGATTTCCTCTCCCAGAAATTTCCTGTCTATCCCTGCGATTTGCTGTGTGAGTGCAATGAAAGATTTATTTTCGATTTCCAGAATTGGGCATAACTTTGTAATGGCTGCTTTTCCCGCAAGATCGGCCGGGCAGAGCGGAATGACAATAGTGGTTCGCAGACTATCGAGTACATTGGATTGGATATCCAAAAGATAAGGGTAGATTCTCCTGGTTACGTTGTTTGGGTTTTCATAAACCTTGAACTGAGCCATTAAAAGTTTCTCAGGTCATCGCTAAAGGTTCCGTGTTCCTCAACCAACTGGTTATAGGTTTCGATAGCAATCTTATTTTGCTGCTTCCAAAGTTCACATTGTCTGGCGTTCACCAATTCAATCAGAGCCGCTTCCAGTGTTGCTGACAGATTAATCTTCAGCTCTTTAGCCTTGGCAAGCAAGTCACTGTTTATACTGACATTTGCAGGCTTCCTTGTAGCTCGTACGTCAAAAGATGAATTCATGCGCATATCTCCTGTGCTTTTTATCAACATATATTATGCGCATTCTATCTGGGTCAGCGATGAGTGCTAACCATAAATATACAACAAACTCCGCCCCCAACAAGGTTTCCCAAGCTCAATGAACCTTGCATTCCTCATCAAACGACACTTCGCTTTTTGCATTTAGGCAAATCTAAAAAATTCCGGGTCATTTGAATGATCGATCCTGGCCGAAAGCAGTTACCTTACTTAAGCTGAGCAATAGATAAAGCGGACACATGTGTGAGTGTAGTGCGACAGGTAGCAAACCTGACCCCGACCATGTTGATTCCCTTTCAGCGAATTAATCAGCTGCCTATAATTTCATTCAAGCCTTCAACAATCTGCGCAAGCTCTTCAGGAGCAACTGCCCCGATCTTCTTGCCAATGCGCTCAGTGGAAAGTGTACGAATCTGACTTATCTTTACCCAGGAGCACTTAGGCACCCTGGATTTCAAAATTTCGTATGTCAACGGAAACCCAGCACGCTGCTCTTGACTGGTGAGTGCCATAGCAATGACTGTCCCGGACCGCTCATTGAATACATCCTGGCTCAGGATGAGAACCGGCCGCTCACCTGATTGCTCTCGACCGACAGTTGGGTTGAGGTTAGCCCACCGGATCTCGCCCCTCAGTATTTTGGCCATGCAGCCAGCTCCTCAGACAAACCTTCATCTGCCATTGCCTTTTCAAAGGCTGTATCAAGTTTTGCGCACTCTTCGGCCAGACGGCTGCGATCCATGCGCTCCAGCTTTTCCTGCACAGCCTCCTGGATAGCGCGGCTGCGGTTGGTGAATACGCGTTGCTTCACCAGCGCATCTACTCTAGCAAGCACCTCTTCTTCGATTGTGATAGCTACTTTGGTCTGACTCATGTCGGCACCCTGCATTAGTATGATAATTAATCATACCTTTCAAATTTTACCGAAGCAACCTGAAGCGTTAACGACTCGCTCTGCAGAAATTTGGGAGCAGCAGCGAGCAAATTTTCCGTAGCAGCATCTTGTTAGCTGCTGACACTGTTTAGCGGGTGCAGGTCAACAGAAACAAATCAAAGGATCCCGAATCAATAACACTCATCATGCTTATTTTCCTGATACCAGATCTGACTCTGACTATGCAATCTCACTGGGTATCAATCAGATTCACGTGTGCTGATTATTGCTGTCGAGCTTTTCCGGCACCAGGCGATAACCAAGCGCGTTCATAATCGAATTGACATTATCGAATCTGGGGTTACCTTTGCTGGACAGGGCATGTTGAATTCCCTGCCGCGTCATTCCAGTCTTTTCAGCAACGTGACTTATGCCTTTTACCTTGGCGATGACACGCAATGATGCCAGCAGGGAAGCCGAATTAGGATCTTCCGCGTACTCATCAAAAATCTCATCAAGATATGCGTCGATTTCTTCCGGGTGAGTGCAGAAATACGCTTCCTCAACGTCCCTGAATTGTCGGTATGTTCGTTTAGCCATGATCCTTGTATTCCTGCCAGTATGCTTTCGCGGCTTGTCTATCCCGGTCCTGACTGTCCTTGTCACCACCACATAACAAAATCACTATATGACCAGCCTCTTCACCAAAATATACCCGGTAGCCGGGGCCGAAAAATATCCGCAGTTCCGAAACACCTTCACCGACCGGACGGCAATCGCCGTATAGCTCTTGTTCCAGCTTGCCGATGCGTCTCAAAATGAAGCGACGGCCCCTTTGGTCGCGCAAACCATCGAGCCAGACTGTAATACTTTCATAAAGAAGTGCAGAATCGCGCATAACGTAAATTTATACGATAGGAGTCAGACAACGAAGATGGGACTGGCAACGAAGATATAATCGTGTAAACCCAATCCACTGACAAAGCAGCACGTCCACCGATGTCAGCATTTCCCGGTAAAGACACCGGACTTCCTGCCCGATTCAGGGAAAATCACAAAAAGCTGTTGCCAGAGAACCCGAAGCCGGGCCTGTTCAATAACCGGTTGATGACGTGCTTTGCTTCGCGACTACGGCATAACCTTGATCGTTACACCTGTTTTCCTGATTCGCAAACTGTCCTCAACCATGCGGGCACGCGGCAAAACTGTCTTGTCAGAACAAAGCCACAAGCTTATTAGAAAAAACTGTGATCTGCCCCTTATGACTGATAATCAGGAACGTTCTTCAGTAGAGGAATGCGAAGTTAAACCGACACGATCTATTAACGGAAATTGTTCCGGGTGCAAGAGAGACTCAACTGCCAGGTCAATATCCAGATCAGGCCAATAAAGGTGGTGTGGTGAAGGAAGTTCAACGTTCAACAGCTTCCCGATCGGAGCTTCCCTGAACCAGGGAAACTCTTCAAACGGCACAAAGACTTCCTGATCATGCATAAGTAACCAAAAACCATGCTTTGAAACATTAGTAACCTCAACTGCGGAAATGCTCGTGCCATGCTGTACGGATGTCATATTCATATTTCTCAATCAAGTATAAAGCTTCGCCTAGCTCTTTTTGCGATAGTCCATAATTTTTGGCAAGCTCAATCCATGGTTCCAGCCAAAACTTTGCTTCCCCGTTTTGTCCATGGACATGGACATGCATTCTGGATTCCTCACGGGAAAAGAAATAGAACCGGAAACCCCCTTCTCGAAATACAGTTGGACTCATAAAAAAATGATACAGCAGTTTACGCACTGCTGACAGCTCATAAGTCAAGAAGCCCGGAATCAGGAAAATAAGGATAACAAGTGCTATTAATTCCAGACTTTACCTGACTATATTGCAGCCCAATCAGGCAAATCACAAAAAGCTGTTGCCAGAGAACCCGGAACCGGGCCTGCTCAATAACCGGTTGAGACGTACTTTGCTTCGTGACTACGGCATAACCTTGATCGTTACACCTGTTTTCCTGATTCGCGATCTGGCCCCGACCATGCGCTTTCCTTACGAATGCTTAAGATCGCGATAGAAATTTTCGTGCGGCCCGACTGCTTCGAGATATACCAGATACACAGCCTCATCAATACTGTAACCGAGCAGATACAACTGATTTTGGCTGTGGAATTTATAGACCAGGAGCTCCGTCAGATCCCCTTTTTTGCGCTCACCTATTGCCGGCCTGGCTGCCACGACCTCGATCGCAGCATCGACATCCCGTGCTACATTACCGTGTAGCTTCTTGTAGGCGCGGGCGAATCTTCGGGTTTGCTTAACCCCGTAGCTCATCAGCGGCCGACCGGGGTATAAAATCTGTAGCCTCGCTGCGAGGCTCAGCCATCGAAGCCAGCGATTCAGCAATAAAACTCACCGGCAGATCAGGATTATCCAGTGCAGCACGTCCCACCCTGGCCCAGTACTCGATCTGACCGGCGATGGTACGGTGCTCAACCAGGGCCTCGCTGCGTGCCTGTTCATACAACGTCTGATCGATGCGAATAGATGTTGAAGTATTCATGATGACCTCCACGCTTGCCAAAACACTCACTATCATCATCTTACCACAAATGTGGAAAGGCTGAGTTTCGAGGTAGATTGCTTCGTACTTGGCATACCGCAATGACAAAATAGCTGTCTTTCAGGCCTTCAAAGTCAGATCCAGAATCAATAACGCTTGTTATATTTATTTTCTTGATACCAGACCCGACCCCAACTATGTGCATTCAACAACCGGCTCATAGCGTGGTTTGCTTCACGCTGCACGTTCGCAATGACGTGGTTTTCAGTCAAACGCTCAAACAGCCGCCAATTTCCCCTTCAGTTCCAGCCTTCACTGTTTAAAAAAGAAAACCAGTTTTCCCTGCTTATTTTGCTAAACCTTTCCCCGGGCAGTCCGTTACTGCTCTCAACGGCGGTTGAAAATTCTGCAAAAACCAAAGCGGATCAGGGCCGGAAAACAATGGTGGGCCTTATGGAAAAGGCGCCACGCTACTTTAAAAAGTAAACTACCTTTAACAAGAAGGAGAAACAAAAATGCCACAAGTTATCAATACCAATATCGCATCACTCAATGCGCAACGTAACCTGAATGTATCCCAGAACTCACTGGGCACCGCCTTGCAGCGCCTGTCCAGCGGTTTGCGCATCAACAGCGCCAAGGATGATGCTGCCGGACTGGCCATTTCCGAGCGCATGACCTCACAAATTCGCGGTATGAATCAGGCAGCGCGTAACGCCAATGACGGTATCTCGCTGGCACAAACAGCAGAAGGCGCACTGGTCGAAATTGGCAACAACTTACAGCGTATTCGCGAGCTGGCAGTGCAATCGGCTAATGCCACCAATTCAGTAGAGGATCGTGAAGCGCTGCAAAAAGAAGTTACCCAGTTGATTGGTGAAATTCAGCGCGTGGGTGAGCAGACCAGTTTTAACGGCACCACGCTGCTGGACGGCACCTTCGCAAGTCAGATATTCCAGGTAGGAGCCAATGAAGGTGAAACTATTGATTTTACTGATATAGGTGACACTACAGCGAGTGGACTGGGTGTCGATGGCGTTGATATTAGTGGTACTGATGGTACTGCGGCTGCAAGTGTAATTACAACCATAGATACCGCTCTCAAAACTGTTAACAGTACCCGTGCTGATTTGGGTGCCATCCAGAACCGTTTTAGTTCTGCAATAGCCAACCTGCAGACCTCTTCCGAAAATCTATCCGCTTCCCGCAGCCGGATTCAGGACGCTGACTTTGCCGCTGAAACTGCTGCACTGACCCGTTCACAGATTCTGCAGCAGGCAGGTGTCGCGATGCTGTCACAAGCCAACGCATTGCCCAACAATGTGCTGTCACTGTTGAGATAAGCACCGCATCTGTCATCGCGAGGGATAACGTAACGCGGCGAATGTAACGTGGCAATCCGGCCAGGTAACCGGCCGGATTGCCACGGCGGCTCGCGATCACTCGTCACCACTTACAACCGCCTTGCAACAGCGGGGCCCTTCGTCATCGCGATGACAAGTCAGCCAGATAAAGGCTGATCCGGTAGATTAAAAGGAGATTGACATGAATATCAACGTAATGACTGCTGATATGTTCCAGACTGTAGCGCCCGTTCAGCCGGCAATGCCCGCTGCCCGGACAGGAGAACGCGAAATGGCGCCTGCTGTCCAGCCCGCAGCCAAAACCGGCGACATTAAACCGGAACAGGTGAAAGAGGCAGTGGATCAGATTCAGCAGTTCACACAAACACTAACGCAGAACCTGAAATTTTCGATCGACGAAGACACCGGCAAGATGGTAATCAAGATTGTGGATGCACAAACGCAGGAAGTCATCCGGCAGATGCCTTCGGAAGAAGCAATCAAGATTGCCAGCGCGCTGGGAAAAATACAGGGATTGCTGTTCAACGGCCAGGCCTGATGGAAACAGGCTGCCAGAGTCAAACGATCCGGCACAATGGATATGAAAGCACTGGATTGCCACAGTCCTGCGGGCTCCGTGATGACGGGGACCGGGTAATGCATCGCCACAGTTCTAAAGGTTCCACGATGCTGGAAATTGGGCCGGGTCGCCACAGCAGCTTACAACCACCTCGCGATGACAGGAAATGGCTGGTGCGGATACCGGCAGTTAACATTCCGGCGGCTTACCTGCCTGTTCAAATCCTTAAAAAAGAATGATTAAGCCCCCCGGAAATTACCGGGTTATCTGACGTGGCCCAATAGATCCGGACACTCCAGGCTGGTATGCTGGCAGAAAGCAGGTCAATGAAGCATACCACCTGAACAACACCTCAATCTCCATTCGTTATGCCTGGAAAGCAGCATTAACATTAAAATAATCGGCAAGAAAGCAGGTTGCATGTAACGTTATTATTATATAACATGTTTCATGTAACTTATATTCTCAGGAAGCCCGTAATGACCAACATTGATGTTAATGCAAGAGTTCAAAAACACCGCGACTCTTTACGCAAAGCTGGTTTGCGTCCAGTGCAAATCTGGGTGCCGGACACGCGTCGCCCGGGCTTTACCGAAGAATGCCGCCGTCAATGCCTGGTAGCAGCAGAAGCTGACAGGGTTGATGTAACCATAGAGCCATTCATGGATGAAGCTGTAAAAGATATTGACGGGTGGACAGATTGAAGCCTGTAGAGCGTGGGGATCTTGTTACTGTCACGATACAGGGTGACTTTGGTAAACCACGGCCAGCGTTAATAATTCAGGCTAATCAGTTCAATGAGCATACAAGCGTGACGGTATTACCGATTACGGGCACGATAGTTAATGCTCCGCTGTTACGTATCACCCTGCAGCCAGGTGAAGAGAATGGTTTACAGAAGACTTCACAGGCTATGGTTGATAAAACCATGACCATAAAGCGTGACAAAATCGGGGCGATATTTGGACGAGTAGATGACGACGCAATGATAGAAATCGAGCGTTGCCTGGCTGTGTTTCTTGGTATTGCCAAATGAGGTGACCTTTCTTGTTTATCACCTCCGGTATTCTTTTTTTATTCCTCTGCTGAAGCAGTCCCCCGGAAATTACCGGGCCTCCTCATTCGCAGGTTAATAAACAACATCGTGGCTTCCAATATTGATCGGGATAATTCGCTTATCCTCGATCAGGCATTCCAGTGTAATCCGATAAGAAAGATTAATTGAAATGGCATATATTTCCTGCAGTTTGCCGCTCAATGCATGCAACCGCAGAGAAGGATGATAGGGATTCGCTTCGAGGATTTGCAGCGTTTTCAGATATTGTGCACGCAAATCAGGATGACGCTTTAACCAGCGTGCCGCCCGCTGGTTATAAGCATCCGTAAAGATCAGGGAATAACCCACTGTTTACTTCAGGGCATCCAGCCGTGCAAGATGCGCTTCCGGCGATGCCCGCTCATAACGTCCGGCAGCCAGATCCGCTCGTGTTTCTACCAGCGCGGCAGTCAATTCACACTCTCGTAAATAATAGTAATGTTCCAGCTGCATGACGACATAGCGATCTTTGCCTCGCACAGCAATCATCGCTTCCGGTTGCTCCTCCAGTTGTACTTCGATCGCCGCAATGCCTCTGGTTTTGAGATCGTTTGCATTAATAGCATTCATTTTTCAACCCTTTAATCGTACGTTACAAACTTCCATTATACGCATTATTAATCGCTCTATATAAAGCACTATTAACCGAATGAATGCAGCACAACCAGCGACAGTAAATGTTAGGGGACCATCTTGCGAACGCCTCAAGCATGAAGCAATCCAGTACGACAGTCACAGAAAATGTGTAAAGTCGCCCCCGCCCCTGCCGTTAAGACTCTCTGGATTGCCACGCTGTAAAACAGGCAGTGATGGAATAAAACAGATCAGATCGAAAGGACACACATCATGATTGCAGCACAGGGAATCGGCTCAGGACTGGATGTCAGCGGAATCATCAGCAAACTGATGCAGGTAGAGCAGCAGCCACTGGCACAGCTCAACAGCAAGGAAGCAAAACAGCAGGCGCAGCTCTCTGCTTTTGGCAGTCTGAAAAGCGTGCTTTCAACATTTCAGGACAGCGTAAAGGCGCTGGCAAAACCCGCGCTGTTCAACGGCTATAAAACCACGCTGGCGGATACGGCCGCAGCCACAGCAAGTGCTTCCTCCAGTGCGGCAGCCGGCACGCATGACATCGAGGTGCAATCGCTGGCGCAGGCGCAGAAAATCAAATCGGAAGCGTTCGCCACTACCGGTACGATCGTCGGCAGCGGTACACTGACAATTGCCTTCGGCACGTATAACAGCGATGGCACGTTTACCGCCAACGCGGACAAGGCAGCCAAAACCATTACGATCGACCCGGCCAAATCAACGCTGGCAGATATTCGCAGTGCCATCAACGGAGCAAATGCGGGCGTGACAGCCAGCATCGTCAATGATGGCAGCGGCAACCGGCTGGTGATTGCTTCCAAAGATAGCGGGCTGGCCAATGCGCTGAAAATCAGCGTGGACGATACCGATGGCAATCACGCGGATAATGCCGGGTTATCAAAGCTGGCATTTGATGCTTCGACCGGCGGCGTCAGCAACATGACCGAAACCGTAGCAGCCAGAAATGCCGTCATGGTGATCGACGGCATTACGGTGGAAAAATCCTCCAACACCATCAGCGATGCACTGGAAGGGGTAACGTTCAATCTGCTGAAAGCCAACCCCGGCACCAACACCACGCTGACAGTGGAAAAGGATAACAGCAGTGTTGAGACGGCAGTCAATGCCTTTGTAAAAGCATACAACGATCTGGATAAAACCATCGGCAACCTTTCCCGTTATGATGCGGCCAACAAGCAGGCATCGGTGCTGACCGGGGATTCCACCGTGCGCATGGTGCAAAACCGGATGCGCGCCATGCTGAACGGCAACCAGTCCGCTGCCGGCGGAATCAACTCGCTGTCCGAGCTGGGCATCAGCTTCCAGAAAGATGGTTCTCTGAAGCTGGACAGCAACAAACTGAGTGCAGTGCTAAATAATCCGGACAAGAATATTGCGGCGTTTCTGGGTGACATACCCGGAGCCACTACGACTTCGTCCACCACCAGTCAGGCAGTCAATGTCAGCGACGGCCTGATTTCCATTATCAGCCAGCCGCCCAGCTTCACACCGGGCAGCCTGGCAGTGAATATCAGCCAGCTTGCCACACAGGGCAGTGCCACTGGAAACAAGGTAGCCGGGCTGAGCATTAATTCTATTATCCTCCTTGCCAACAACAAGCTGGATCTGACCATCAATGGCACCAGCGCCAGTATTACACTGGCCGATGGAACCTATACGGCTGCCTCACTTGCTGCGGAAATCCAGTCGAAGATCAACAGTAATGCAACTTTCTCAGGCGCGGGTGTTTCAGTTGCGGTAACACAGAATGCAGGCAAACTGACGATTACTTCCAGTCGTTACGGATCAGCTTCCAGTGTCCAGATCACCGGTGGAAACGGCAAGGCCGATATTTTTGGAACGCCCACGCAGATAGCAGGCCAGGATGTGGCTGGCACGATTGGCGGCCAGGCTGCCGCGGGTTCCGGCAAAGAGCTGAGCAGTAACGGCCTGACACTGAAAATAGATGGCGGCAGCACGGGTAACCGGGGAACCGTGGATTTCGTGGAAACCACTACCACCACCACATCCACTGCACCGTCAACCCC
Organism: Nitrosomonas sp.; assembly: GCF_020852615.1. Lineage (GTDB taxonomy): Bacteria > Pseudomonadota > Gammaproteobacteria > Burkholderiales > Nitrosomonadaceae > Nitrosomonas. The sequence continues at coordinate 82,672 of NZ_JADZAJ010000013.1, forward strand.
CGGGTTCATCACCCGCCTGGATCAGCTGATTACCGGCATGACTCGCAGCGATGGCCTGATCAGCAACCGCATGGATGGCATCAACAGTACGATCAAAGGAATCGGCAAGCAGCGTGAAGCGCTGGAATTCCGGCTGGAAGGCGTGGAAAAACGCCTGCGCGCACAGTTCACCGCGCTGGATACGATGATTGCCAGCATGAACCAGACCAGTAACTATTTGCAGCAGCAACTGGCGAATCTGCCAAAGATCGGTGATAAATAGCCGATAGCGTAACTGCACACTCATTTCTGAAAAGGAGAACTCATGTTTACTGAATCCCCCAGCCGTGCGATCAGCAGTTATCAGCGAGTGGGCGTCGAATCCGGCGTGGTATCCGCCGATCCGCATAAGCTGATCCTGATGCTGTTTGAAGGTGCGCGCCAGGCACTGGACTGCAGCCTGCTGTATATACAGCAGAACAGGATTGCCGCCAAAGGGGAAATGATTTCCAAAGCGATCATGATCATTGATCACGGCCTGAAAGCCAGTCTGGACAGAAAAGTCGGCGGGGAACTGGTCAATCGGCTGGAACAGTTGTATGACTACATGACCGCCCGGCTGCTTACGGCCAATCTGCAAAACGATGCCGTGATCATCGAGGAAATCAACTGCCTGCTGGGCGAGCTGCATGAAGCGTGGATGTCGATCGGCAAACAGCCTGCAGGTAAAACTGCTTCCCCGGCAGCAAAAAAAGTGACTGAACAGCCAGCCACGGCGGGTGCAGCAGTATGAATCCGGACAATTCATCTGAACCCCTGCCGGGAAACAGCAGAAACGATATGCAGATGATCGCGGCGTATGAGGAAATACTGGCCATCACCGACCGGATGCTGCAGGCGGCAAAAAACAGCAACTGGGATGAACTGGTCGCACTGGAACTGGACTGTAAACAGCTGACTGCCCGGCTGATGACACAAAACGCCCGTGAACAGTTAAGCGAAGAACAGAAGCAAAAGAAAGTCGGCCTCATTCACGGCATTCTGGAACGTGACGCCGAAATCCGCGCCATTACTGAACCCTGGATGGCACAACTGCAGAACCGGCTGACCAGTTCCAGCCAGCAACGGAAGCTGGAGCAGACTTACCAGAAGGATCTGTAATTTCTCACCTGTCATCGCATCAGAGGATCCTCCGGGCACCGGTAAATGAAGGAACGGCAAGCCGACGCTGGTATTGATCATCCTCCCAGAGGTCAAAACCCTGCTGGATGGCGTAACTGTTGGCGGACGGAAGGTTTCCGATCAGGAACAGGTCCTGAATCTCGCGGGAAGCCCCAGACAGCTGCTGGCAATGGTCAGGAGCCGTCAATTCTCTCTCCAGGCCTGTATTCACTGAACTGAACGGGGTCATCGCCCGCAAAGAAACCCTGGAATGGGGCGTGTTCCGTGGTGAAGGCCGGGAAGTGAATTACACTCCGGATGTAAGCCCCGGTGAGCATGGGCGTTATACTCCGCTGCCGACGTCCCCCGGTGCACCTGAGCTGAACCGGGTATTCCACGAAGGGGTTACCGCTCTGCAAGCGTGCGGGCCATTCGAGCAGGCAACGGCCTTTTTCCTCTTCCGTGCCTTGCAGCAGCTCTTCTTCGACGGCAACACGCGTACCTCACGTTTCATGATGAATGGTGTGCTCATGTCACATGGTATCGGCGCCATCAGCGTGCCCGCCGCGAGGGTACAGGAGTTCAATGAGAAAATGGTGCGCTTCTATCTCTCGAAGGATGCTACCGAAATAATAGTGTTCCTTGCCGCTGCCACCCGGGGATAATTACAATCACAATGAGGGAATGAAGCTGTAATCATGCAGCGGGCCAAACCGGCTGCCATGGCAACAGGCCATTTATAAACATAACCCGCACTTTTCACCCGGTACAAGCAACCTCACCCCTCTGCACACCAGCCTCTATGTGCCAACTTATAGCTGTTCGCTGTGCTTTGCCCGCGTCACACCCTGATTATTCCAGCCTCTATCCCCCCCAAGCCCCTTTGTCACCTTCATAAACAATACCGGCCCGTAATTTTCTCAATACCAAAACGTATTTGCCGTAAAGAGAAATAACGCCATAAAGGCTAGTGTAATGCCCGCAACACCGGGCATATTTTGAACCCGGCATTCCCATCTGTGCCAGCGCACTGAACAATGCCCAAAAAATTCTGGAGAACATAATCATGTCGATTATCAGCAGCCTGACCCCAACCCAAATCTCTGCGTTGACAACAAAGCAGATAGAAGATCTCACCACAGGAGATATGAAAGTACTTTCCGGCACGCAGATCAATGCGCTGACATCCACTCAGATCGCGGCGATTGAAACGCAGGATCTGGTCATCCTGAGCGGCAAGCAGATTGGGGCTTTTAATCCAAACGAATTTACCTACGGTTTGACCTCTACGCAAATTAGTGCAATCACCTTGGATCAGGCTAAAGGACTCAGCGCTGCTCAACTGAAAAACATGAATAGCGGCGATCTTTCCAACCTGAGTACAGGGGCACTGAGCGTGTTATCCGCCAAGCAGGTTCAGGGACTTGACTCTGCCAACATCCAATCACTGACGACAGCCCAGGCAGCCGCACTCAGCTACGCACAAATAGCCGCTATTGGCACCGATGCCGTCAAGGGATTTGAAACCGAGGATCTGGCTCAAATCAGCACCGCTGCCATCAAAGGTTTGACCACCGCACAACTTGGCGCCCTGGATGGTACAAAATTCAGCTCTCTCAGTTCCAGCCAGGTACAGGCTCTTTCCGCCAAGCAAATTC
>NZ_JADZAJ010000014.1 GCF_020852615.1 Nitrosomonas sp.
CTGGGCGCCGGTTTTTTCTGGGCTGCGTTATGGGCACAGATCAGGCTGACGGATGAGTTGCCGCATAAATGGGAAGGAAAAAATGTTGTGGTTACTGGTGTTGTTCCGGAAATGCCGCAATTTTCCCAAGACAGTGTGCGCTTTCGTTTTGATGTGGAACGGGTATTGACGCCGGATGCCGGAGTGCCTGCCCGTATTCAGCTTTCCTGGTATCGGGATAACAGGCGTGAGGGAGCTGCTTTACCCCATATTGTGGCGGGTGAACGCTGGCAGTTGACGGTCCGGCTGAAACGTCCGCATGGTAATGCCAATCCGCATGTCCCGGATTACGAAGCCAAACTGCTGGAACGGAATGTGCGAGCGACAGGCTATGTGCGGGCAGGGGAGAGCAACAGGCGGCTTGAGATACCGGAAAATCATCCGGCTTATTTTTTCGAGCGCGAGCGTGACGAAATTCGCAGCCATTTTCAGCATTACCTGGCGGATTATCCGTATGCAGGAGTCTTGATTGCACTGGTGGTGGGTGATCAGCGGGCCATCCCGTCGGAGCAATGGGAGATTTTCACTCAGACCGGCACCAGTCACCTGATGGCAATTTCCGGTTCGCATATTACGCTGCTGGCCGGGATGGTATTTTTTCTGACTTACCGGGCCTGGCGTCGTACCAGTTTGGCATTGTGGCTGCCTGCCCGCAAGTTTGCACTGGTATGCGGCCTGATTGTTGCAATCGGCTATGCATTGCTGGCAGGGTTTGCCGTCCCTGTGAGGCGTGCATTGTTCATGATGGCAATTATCGTGGCGGCATTCTGGAAGAACCAGCATGTGCATACACTGTCGGTGCTGGGGTGGGTGTTGCTGCTGGTTGTGGTACTGGATCCGTGGTCGGTAATTGCGCCGGGCTTCTGGCTGTCTTTTGCGGCAGTTGCGCTGATTTGTCTGGTGGTATCCGGCCGGGTTGGCCGGTCAGGTGCGGTAATCAGCTGGGTACGCATTCAGTGGGCGATTACGCTTGGCCTGTTTCCACTGCTGCTGATCCTGTTTCAGCAGGTTTCCCTGATATCGCCCGTCGCCAATGCGGTGGCGATCCCGGTGATTACCTTTCTTATCGTGCCACTTGTGCTGCTGGCGACCATCCCGGGGCTGGAATTTCTGTTGCTGATTGCTCATCCTGTTTTGCAGGTTACGATGGTGGTGCTGCAATGGCTGGGGGAGTTGCCTCTGGCAACCTGGCAGCAGCAAATGCCGCCGTTATGGACAGTGGTTGCAGCCACGGCTGGTGTGATCTGGCTGTTATTGCCGGGCGGGCCGGGGCTGGGTGTATCGGCGGGTTTTCCTGCGCGCTGGCTGGGAATCCTGGCGGGGGCACCATTATTTCTGGTTTCTCCTGAAAAACCGGCGGAAGGCGCACTTTGGCTGACAGTGCTGGATGTGGGGCAGGGGTTGTCGGTGGTGGCGCAGACTCGCAACCATACACTGCTTTACGATACCGGTCCGGGGTATGGCGAGAATGACAGCGGGAAGTATGTGATTTTGCCATTTCTGCGCGGCGAAGGAATACAGGCGCTCGATATGATGATTGTTTCTCATGTTGATTCGGATCACAGCGGTGGCGCGTTGTCTGTTTTGAAAAAACTGAAGACAGATGTGTTACTGACGTCCATTGAAGATGGTCACCCGATTCGCCGGGCGATACCTGATAACCGTTATTGTCTTGCGGGAAATTCGTGGTGGTGGAATGGCGTGCATTTCGAAATCCTGCACCCGGACAAACCGGATACATCGGCTGCGTTAATGCGCAAACGTAAAACCAACGAATCAAGCTGTGTGCTCAAAATAACGGCTTCGCATGGCAGTGTACTGCTGCCGGGCGATATCGGACAGGTGACGGAAGCAGAGTTACTGCGGCGTTATGTTCGTGATTCGCTTGCCTCCAGTGTGCTGGTTGTGCCGCATCATGGCAGTCGATCATCATCATCCGAAGAATTTGTGCGGCGGGTCGATCCTGATTACGCCATTTTTACGGTGGGCTACCGGAGCCGATTCGGGCATCCGCACGAAAAGGTGGTCAATTTGTATCGTGAACAGGGAAGTCAGTCGTATCGCAGCGATTATGATGGTGCGATATTGCTGCACTTTTCCCGGGCGGGTATCACAGTCAATACATGGAGGGCGCTGAATCGCCGTTTCTGGTATGACAAATGGCCTGTTGCCGGCAAAGAAGATTGAGTACCACACCGATGTGCTGATGGTTTGCTTGCTGGAAATGGATGTGTCAGCGCTATGTATCTGAATCAACAGTCAAAAACAAGAAAGTAAATATATCTTTTTGTTTGTAGGAATTTTCCCTACAAGCTTTCCAGCTAAATTCCTACCCAAGATATGGTTGTAGCCCGCTTTACCGTATCTGCTCCAAAGTTAAAAATGCACACATCATTTTTTCAGGCGCAACACGGTTCAACTTGCATATTCCAAAAGGAGCAGTGGAGATGGGAACAAATCAGATTCTGGATGAAATCAGGGAAATCAATCTCAGCTATTTGCTACTGGCTCAACAAATGCTGCGGGAAGACAGGGTTGCTGCCATGTACCGTTTGGGTATCGATGAGGATATAGCGGATATTCTGGTCAAGCTGACCAATAGCCAGCTGCTCAAAATGGCTGATTCCAACATACTGTTATGCCGGTTTCGTTTTGATGACAGTCTAATTGCGGAAATACTTACCAGTCATAAGCAGGATCGTGCACTGACACAATCCCACGCAGCAATATTAATGGCAGGGCGGCCTGCTGAAAAAATTTCTTAGGCACTTGCACAAAGGAGGATGCAATCATGAAAGAGAAAAGTATCTTATCCGAAGGTAAACAGATCCAGCTTGCCACTGAGCTGGTTCGACTGGGCGCCAGGCTGCA
>NZ_JADZAJ010000015.1 GCF_020852615.1 Nitrosomonas sp.
CCCCCGGTCTGGTGACCGGGCGCTACTCGCCATTTAAGTCTCCTCACATGCAATCGCCGTGTTTCAATCCTCGCCCGGTCTGGTGACCGGGCGCTACATGTTGACGAGTCTAGTTGGCCGATCATCATCCGGTTTCAATCCTCGCCCGGTCTGGTGACCGGGCGCTACAGCAGCGCGAGATAGGACGCTCTACTCGTAAGCGGTTTCAATCCTCGCCCGGTCTGGTGACCGGGCGCTACCGGGGGTATAGCGCTAAGTGCTATTCTTGCGGCTGGTTTCAATCCTCGCCCGGTCTGGTGACCGGGCGCTACAAGGTAATAAATTTCGGAAAAGTGCCTTTTTTCAGTTTCAATCCTCGCCCGGTCTGGTGACCGGGCGCTACTCTAGGATCCGCCATGATTTTCTGGGGGCAGAAGGGTTTCAATCCTCGCCCGGTCTGGTGACCGGGCGCTACATGTTAAATTTAATAGACGTAGAACATTCAGAAAGTTTCAATCCTCGCCCGGTCTGGTGACCGGGCGCTACAAAAGGAATGATCCCCTGGAACAAAGGCATGAAAGGTTTCAATCCTCGCCCGGTCTGGTGACCGGGCGCTACCGGCTGCGAGCTGTAAGCCGGATCAGAATAATCTGTTTCAATCCTCGCCCGGTCTGGTGACCGGGCGCTACGTGCTCTCTTAGCCAGTAGCGCAACGCAGCGGCGTTTGTTTCAATCCTCGCCCGGTCTGGTGACCGGGCGCTACCCCGGCGCGCGGCTTATGAGCGGTCCAGAAGGCTGTTTCAATCCTCGCCCGGTCTGGTGACCGGGCGCTACTTTTGCTTTCAATCTTTTTGATGCACCCTCAACTGTTTCAATCCTCGCCCGGTCTGGTGACCGGGCGCTACAGGTTGGCTAAACCACTTCATGCCGCCATATTACGTTTCAATCCTCGCCCGGTCTGGTGACCGGGCGCTACGAGTTCACCTTGTGCCGATTCCTGCTCCCGGGGAGTTTCAATCCTCGCCCGGTCTGGTGACCGGGCGCTACATGCCAGAGATGCACGGCAAAACAGGCAATAAATCGTTTCAATCCTCGCCCGGTCTGGTGACCGGGCGCTACACCATCTCATCGAGATGCTGGAGTCAATCAAACAGGTTTCAATCCTCGCCCGGTCTGGTGACCGGGCGCTACAAGAGACGCGCACCCGCGGGACTGGGGCAGAAAGCGTTTCAATCCTCGCCCGGTCTGGTGACCGGGCGCTACCAGATGGGTTTCGTAGATTCCGTGTGGCCTATGTAGTTGTTTCAATCCTCGCCCGGTCTGGTGACCGGGCGCTACCAGCTTTGCCACGATAGCTACAAGCAGCGTCTGGAGTTTCAATCCTCGCCCGGTCTGGTGACCGGGCGCTACGCCATCGGCAGTATCATTACTTCCATGGTTGAGATGTTTCAATCCTCGCCCGGTCTGGTGACCGGGCGCTACGCCCGGCCGGACGCGAATCAGCACAAAACGACGAGTTTCAATCCTCGCCCGGTCTGGTGACCGGGCGCTACAGTACAACTATAACTACTTGATACACCTTCAAGATTCGGACAACTTGCGCGAATATGAAGATTTTTTCAGCTGCCGGTAATAAACAGTAGAAAAAGGAAACTATTTTCCTGTTTGTTACCATACAGTTAGATGTAGCGCGAACTAGCCAGTATTGAGCCGGTGCTACAGGTTCGCGTTTATCAGATGGTGAGAGGCCCTTCAAAATCAATTGCCTTAAAATTGCCATACTCTTTTACATGGAGCTCCGCTGGTTCAGTGAGGCGATATAACCGCAGATTATCTTCCCGTTCATCTATTTCGGATAGTAGACGACGTTCCAGTTCCTCATATTGCATTAAATTGATACGACATTCAAATACAGATTTTTGCACACGCTGCCCGATACTTTCACATAATTTTGCAACGCGACGCAATCGCTTGCGGCCTGCCTTGGTTTCTGTTGAAACATCGTACGTAACAATAATCAGCATGATTATCTAACCAGGAAAGGAAGATAACCGTCCATTTCACCGCGTATGACGCGAGCCATAAACCTTGCCTGCAGTTGCGGCAATAGGCCAATTGGCACTTTGGTTTCAAGCAAAGGATGAGTAATTTCTTCCTGTTTGCGTTCCTGATAGGCAATGACTACGGTTCTTCTGGCTTTATCCTCAAGATGAACAGCTCCCCCTTCCCGTACCAGTAAATCCTGAGCGGTGATCTGTCCACGGTTAATCAGGGTCAGCGCCAGCCGATCAGCCATGAATGAGCGGAATTCTTCCATCAGATCCAGCGCAAGGGCAGCTCTACCTGGCCGTACTGCATGCAGAAAGCCTATCTGCGGATCCAGCCCGATACTTTCCAGAGCAGAACGACAGTCATTCATCACCAGAGAATAAATGAATGAAAGCATAGCATTGAAGCGATCACGTGGTGGGCGGCGTGTTCGCCCGTCCATCGTAAAAAATCCACGTATATCTTTGCGTACCAGACATGGCAGAGCGGAAAAATAGGTTTTGGCCGCATCTCCCTCTATTCCGCGTACATGATCAAGATCTTTCGAATAGAGCAAATTTCTGATCGAGAATGCAAGGGATTCTGCAGCGTTGCTCAATATTTTCTGATCAGTTTCATCACTGCTTTCACGTGCTCCACGCAATAGTACCTGCCGTGCATTACGCAATTTGCCGGCAATGATCGCCCGTGCAGTTGTCAGAACGAAATTTTCATCGGTTGCCTTGCGATGCTGCGCCTGGCGCAATAAAACATTACCGCTGACTGCACCTTCCAGCCTTGCCTTGAAGCGACCATTGGCATCCACTAATACCAGGCTGATGCCACTATCAGCACAACGGTGCATCAAAGCTGGGGAAACCAATATGTTTCCGAAGCATACGACTGACCCCAGATGGTGTAATGGCACCTGCAGCTTCTTTTGCCGCTCTACATCAATGCGCAGGGTATCGTTTTCCAGATGTGCATAAGCATTGGGTGTCAGGATATAAAGTGTATTGAGGATCTGGCGCATGATCTGCCTCAATCGGTTAATCGTCGATGGTGAACAATTCCATTTGTGCTGTCCGGTAATTCGATTTCTGTGCCAATACTTCCGGCTGACAGATATCCTTCAACGAACACTCCTTGCAGCGCGCATCATTTACAGGCGGTGGTAAAGTACCAGACGCCAGTAATAAGCGAATGGCTGTGACTGCTTCTTCCACTTGCACACGCAATTCCGCTGTGATGGCGACTTCCCTTCGTCGGCGGGATGAATGGTGGTAAATGGAGCCATGGGTAATAAGCTTGCCAGTCATTTCCTCGAGACACATTGCCTGAGCAGCGAGCTGCAGATCGTCATGCAACTTAACCCGCTTTTTCCCATGTTTATATTCCACCGGATGAATTTGTCCATCGGGATAGAATTCGACCATGTCGCACTTACCGATCAGTCCCAACTGATCGGACCATACCGGCAAAGCACGCTCACTGCGCACACCTTCAAATGTTTCAAAACCAGGATCATCCACTCGCTTGTGTACCGCATTGCCGCGCATAGTGTGAACATTTTCATCAAAGGCCTGCTCAAGGTGGATCAATGCGCACTGGCGCGGACAGTAACTCCAGTGCTGCAGTGCAGAAAGCATGATGGGATCGTTATCAGTTTCAGCAGCCATGAAATTCATCCGACAAGACGCTGCAATGTTACTCCCTGCAAACCTGTATCATCGACCGTGACTTTATAATCACTGAAAGCGCGTGCAGGTATTTCGCTGTTTTTCTGTATTTTTATTCGTTCAAACAATTGATAGGCAGGCGCATTACCCAATTCACTGTCGTGTTTGAATACATACAGCCCCCGGGCAGCCATTTCACCGCGTGCAGCAGAACGGTCATGCTCAAACATATTGATAAAAGCTTGCCACAGCAATTTCAGATCTTCCTCACCGAAACCGGTTTGATTGGCAAGATAGGCAGAAACAAAGCCATGAGCAACGTAGAGGCCGTAGGGGATGGTAAATTTGCGACCCATGGTGCGATTATCGCCGCTCTGCTTTTCAGCCTCTGCTTCGGTGGCAACTGCCATTCGAGTAATGGAATGCTCCTGTGCTACTACGGGATCGGCAGAACGGGCAAAGGTGAGTTGTACAGGGCCACGTACTTGGCCGCAATTCACTCCAGTGGACATTACCGCACCAAAAGTACGTACATCGTAGAAATTCTTGCACATCCAATCACGCGCCTCGGCTACCTTGTCACCACCTTTGCGCTTCTTGTCCTCACCACCCAATAAATCGGCAGCACCAATACCTTGATACGCCCGCTCGTGCTGTTTGTTGAGGATGGCCTTTTCTTTCACATAAATCTCGAATGGCGGTTGTTCACCTTTGACGATACCGACAAAATTGCGAACCTTGCGCTTGAGGCTGACGTCCGTCACTAGGCCGCGCCCGGTTTCCGCATCCATGCGCGGCAGATTACCTGCATCCGGGTCACCATTGGGATTGCCGTCCTTCACGTCGAACAGCAGAACAAAGTCGTAACGGTTATTCAGTGCCATGATGATTACTCTCCTTTATTGGTAGATTCGGATTTGGTGAAGAAGGCTTGCCGCTGATGGTAATAGCCGATGGCAAAGCGGCCCTGGCTTTGCAGGTCGAGATGTGCCGGAAAATCGGTGATTTCATTCATGATTTGCCCAAGTAGCTTTTCATAGTTGACCGCCTCACCTTTGTTATCCAGTTTGGCGAGGTGGTGGTTCTTCAGTTTGAGTAAGGTCGAAAAGACTGTGACAGGCGTACTCGACGCTGCGCCATAATAGCGATCGCGGATCGTGGCATTGATGCCCGGGCTGGCGCGCTCCTGTATGCGTTCCAGCACCGCGAACAGCCGACCCAGCCGATAGGCAGTATTCATGTTGTTTGCATCCAGTGACACGGTGAGCTCCTCCTTCTCAGAGTAACGGTTGATGCACGCCTTGATGATGGCGGCGCGCGGGTAAGTGACTTCCTGCTCGGCGCGGATGCGGCGAATCGCACCAGCCAGCAAAGTTTGCGGATACGGCAGGTTTTCGATGATGCTGCGCATTACATCTCCGCCGAGATTGGGTGGGATGTTTTCAGCCTTGCCCAATGTGGCAGTTGCCACCAGTAAGCGAAATAGCGAGAACGTTTCGGGTTCATGCGGCGCATGAACGATACGAAAATCGTTGAAATATTTACGGATATTGACAGCCAGCTCGGCCACGGTTTTTACATGCCAGAAGCGCACGGCAATGCGGGCTGCGTTGGGCGCGAGGCCCAGCACGTAGAAGCGCGTGCCGTCGTCCTCGAAGCTCCCCACGCCGGACTTGGGTGCATTCAGCAAGGTAGAAACTGCGCTGGTTCCCTGATCGGGATTGTCCTTGTCCTGCTCGCCGAAGAAACCGGGGAACAATTCTTCCATCGGGTGCCCCGGTGTGGCGCACCAGAACACGGTTGAGGCGTCACCCACCTGAATGCGCTGCTTCGAGCCTTTTGCCAGCAGGTGGTTGAGCGCCGTGGTGTAAGCGAAGACAGCACGCTTGCCTATCGGCGCATTGCCGCCTTGCGATTTGCCGTAGGAATTGAAGGCATCGAGATTGAACGAAACGATGTTCGCACCGGAGCTTTGTGCACCCCATACCCCTTTGACTGATGGATGCAATCTTTCGATGGCATCCGCTTCACCGGACACCAGGCACAAGGACTGTTCGCCCAAGTCTTTTTCATTGGCAGTGGACAAGGCATCAATTACCACCTCACGTTCGCAAACAGGAATGGCCTCTCCTTCCAGCCGGAAGGTCAGATTTGCGCCGCTTTCCAGAATCTCCGTCCATAGTGGATGCTCCTGCACCTTGGAAAAATCGGCGCGCTCCAGAAAGGCGAGTACGGCACGGATGCCAGCATCGTTGCATTCGGAGAAACGTGTTCGGATGGCTTCGACGAAGGCGAGATACTGTTCGCGGGCGCGCTTCGGTTTACCCTTGTTGTCGATGCCGAACACATAGCCGGAGTGATCCCACAGCAGATTTGCTGCCACACCAGAAGAACGTTTGATGGTCTGTGGTACAAGATACGTCTTGGCAACCTTCTTCTTGCCTTCGCCCTCACATGTGTCGTCAAAACCGACGAATCCCCCGTCAGTCGACAACACAACCAGAAAAGGAATCGCCTTATGCTCGAATCCCGGCGGTGCAAGGTCGCTGTCGAGCATGCGGCTCTTGCGCTGGTAATACTCGTTGAGTACTTGCAGAATCATCCTCGTATCTCCTCACTGTTCCAGGTGGGGACGTTCAGTACACCATTTTCCAACTGTGCGCGGAAGAAGCGTGGTTGCGGGTCGGCGACCTTGGTGTAGTCCATGTCGTAGAGCATGAAGCCGAGATCGCGGGTTTCAGCGATGGGTACGGGTTGCGGCTGCGTCATATCCACCAGCCGAAAATCGCAGGCGAACTCGCGGCAGCCGAGATAGGGCTGATTGATGCACTGTCCCTTTGCGGCGCGGCGCTCGAACATATCCAGGAACTTGCCCATGGTGTTGTTCTCGCCCGCATTGGGCAGCAGCTCGAAATATGCATGAATGCGATAAGCTGCGTCGCGCAGAAACAGCCCCGCACGTTGCTGACGTTCGTCCTCGATGCTCAGCGCAAGCTTGCCCGAGCCTTTGTTCATGGCTTCCTGTGCATTGCGCACCGAAACGACCGCGCCAACTTCGTTACGCCGGATGGAAACCCAGCGTATCGGTTTGAGCACCTCAATCTTTTCGACGTACCAGCGGATGGCCGGTTTCCACAGGATGGACTCGAACACCGCACGGGCAGAGGACGGCGTTATCACATCGTAGCTCACCCGCTCAACTTTCATTTCCGGGCGGGTGAAGCAGGCGAAATCGCCGCTGACTTCAAGACAGTAGGTTCTCATTTCTTCCCCTTGTTTAAACGACGCCTTGCGCCGGTTCAAATACGACTTCTTTGCTCAATAGCAGCCCCAACTGCGGGTGATAAAGCGTATCTGTTTGCTGGATATGGCACCCCTCAAAAATTTCCCGGATATCCCCGCTGGTCATTAGCTTTCTGCATTCCTGCTCGCGGATATTGACGGTATAGCGCTGCAAGCGGCGCAAAATACCACGCCTCTGGTGCGGCTCCATATTCTGGCTGGCTTCAAGCGAGGCGATGAGCTTTTCACTCTCGCCATAGCGCACAATGACGGCGGTTTGGCCTTCTTCTTTGATAAGCTGGAATTTGTCCGCAGCGGTGCGGAAGTTGAACTCGGCACGACGCGCTTCAGCCCGGTTGTGCATGTCCAGCAGGCCAATGATGTTTTCTTCATCCAGGCTATTGAGGCTGGCATAGTAGTGGCGAAAGTAGGCTTCGAAACGCTCGCGCGTGAGTGGGTCGCCTTCGGTCAGCCGCATGATTTCCTGCCCGCTCTGTTGAGCTTTGCGCAGCAGGCCGGGGGCAGCTGGCTTGGGTGGCACGAACACGACGACTTTGCCCATGCCCGGCAGGATACCTTCGCGGTTACAACGTCCGGCAGCTTGGGCCACAGCATCCAGCCCGGCCAGTGCGCGATAAACCACGGGGAAATCCATATCTACCCCGGCTTCCACCAGCTGAGTACTGATAACACGAGTGGAAATACCGCTTTTAAGGCGTTGTTTGATATCCGCGATCACCTCGCTGCGATGCTGGCCGCACATCAGGGCGGAAAGGTGAATGGTGTCCCTGGGCATCAGTGCATGCAGCGCACGGCAATCGGCACGGGAATTGACGATGCATAGTATGGAGTCGTATCGCTGCAATTCTTCTGCAATGGATTCCCAAGTACGCGATGCGTTGAAATCCCGTGGCAGTTCGGCTTCGACGCGTTTCAAATCAACATATAACCCATTCGGATCATCCATCAGTTCTTGCACACCCCTGAGACCGGAAAACCTGGGGCGCGGCGAGAAGGCGGGCTGCGTCGCTGTGGAAAGTACGAAACTCACCTTATAGCTTTGTGACAAATCTTGCATAACATGCAAAATAGGTGCAAGAAATTCCGGCGGCAGCAGTTGCGCTTCGTCCAGCACAACTACGCTGTTCACGATGTTGTGCAGCTTGCGACAGCGGCTGGTACGGGCAGCAAACAGTGATTCGAAGAATTGTACGTTGGTGGTGACGATGATGGGGGCATCCCAGTTTTCCGTGGCAAGTCGAGAGCGCGAATCTTCTTTGTCAGGATCGAGATTGCTGTGGTGTTCGATGACATTCTCATCCCTGAAAATCTTGCGGAAAATTTCTGCGGTCTGTTCGAGAATGCTGGTGTAGGGAATGACATAAATCATGCGCTGTTTGCCGTGATGCACGGCATGATTCAGTGCAAAAGTCATGCTGGATAGCGTCTTGCCGCCACCGGTCGGCACGGTGAGCGAGAACAGGCCGGAAGGCAGTTCGGCTTTTTCTCGGCACTGGTGCAGCACTTTGGCACGGATGCGGTTGACCGGGGAATCCGTTGCATTCGCTGTTTTGTCATTCATGTGCTGGTCAAATGCGGACAGCAATTCATTCAACGCCGGATAGCCCACGCGCAAATCTTTCCTGCTCTCGTCCATAAAGGCTTCCGTATCCAGAAAGTCAGCATCCACCAGACAGGAAAACAACATCCTAATCCAGAGCGCGAACGAACCATCTTGCGATGGAAAAGATGTAGGGCAAGGCTGTTCAAGCAAAGATATACCCAGCTTAGCAAGCAGTATTTCTTGCAGATAGCCTCTCGCTTTGCCGTTTTCCAATCGCTGAAAAAGTGAAGCGGCTTCTCCATTCCAGTCTGGCAATCCCGCATGATGACCGGCGATCAGATAAGCGAGGATGCGCCCCTGTAGCCCCAGTTTTTCAATGGCATGGATAGCACCAGCGGTGGAATGATCAACGCGCCCGGGTGCGCCTTCAATGTGAGCTTCAGCATCGTAGCCGCTGACAGATTTGATGTATTGCTGGAATTTCTCGCGGAATTTGCCAAGGTCGTGCCACAACCCGGACAAGTGCGCCCAGTCCTGACTATTGAAAACAGACGCAAATTCAGCCGCCAATGCAGCAACAGCGAGCAGATGCTCTTCCAGAAAATGCTCGATCCATCTCCCATCCGGCAATTGCCGTACATGTGCCAGATAAGCGATATTGTTTTCAGTGGTCACTTCACCAGGCCTCCGAAATTTCCTAGAAATAGGGTTTTCGGTATTTTGCCGCAAGCCCTACCTAACTTGATCAGGAAATAAGAGGAGAATTACTGGCTTTCTATAATGAATAGCTTTTTGAATGTAGTCAGATTGACTCACTTTTCCCACAATACATTCACAGATCTGAGTCCATTCAGAAATCATCAGAAAGATTGGGGCTGATAACCTGAAAACATAGGCAACTGTAGTGCGTATCGGCATGGCCTATGAGAGGAATTGGCTTAAGCCGTTTTAAGGTTTTCAGACTTTGAAAACAATTTTGATTAAAGTCCAGATTCCAACCCAGCACATAAGCAGAATGGTAATGACTGTGGTCAAGTCAGGGATGATTGCCAGGCAGACCAGCCAGATAAACAGAATCAGCAACAACCTTGACATGGTGTCTCCATAGCCAGTACAGAAGTAAAAATAAAGATCACCGCCAATGGTAAAGTATCTGCAAAAGTAAGTCTTCCCCACGCCAGTGGGTAAAAAGATATCAATAAAGAAACGCTAGAGCACCTTCACCATGTCTCGCCCGATCCAGAGCAGGAAGCTGGAAAAAACAACAAAACCAGCGAGCTGAAGCCCTGTTACGATAACTGCAAAACGATGTACTATGCCCATGCGGCCATTCTGATCTAATCCAGCAACCCGATCTGTCTCAGTGGTGAGTTTTCTGTTTCTGGTATTGCGTACCTACTCCCGCACGCTTTCCCACAGTTTTTGCAGGCGTTTTTCTGATACGGGCATGGGGGTTTTCAGTTCCTGGCTGAACAGGGAGATGCGCAGTTCTTCGATTTGCCAGCGGAATGTTTCCAGATTGGGGTCGGTTATTCCTGCCTGGCGGTGTTTGTGCAGGCGCTGTTCGTACTGTTTCCACAGTGTGGTGACAATCTTTGCCTGTTCCTGATCGCGTGCCGGATTCTTGCTGTATTTATCGAGGCGCAACAACATGCCTTTGAGGTAACGCGGAATATGTTGCAGATATTGCCAGCGGGTTGTATTCAGGAACCCCGGATAAATCAGGTGGTGCAACTGTTCTTCCAGATCTTTTTTCAGGGATACGGCTGATTTATCCATAACCGATAATCGTTTATTCAGTTCCTGCCAGGATTGAGCAATGGCGTGAATCAGTCCGGCCATTTCCTGTGAAACAGTTCCCAGGCGGTTTCGCGCTCGAGTTATCTGGGTGGTAAATGCCGCCTCATTACGCGGCAGCGGATCATCGCCAATCAGCACCAGATCAATGATGGCCGAGCGTATGTCTTCCCTCAACCTGTCTTTTTCAATCAGGCTGTTCATCAGCAGGATCGCTTTCTGATCGATCGGCAGACTCTTCTCCAGCTGTTTGATCTGATCCTTGAGTGCAAAGCATAGCAATCGCCGCACACCCTCCCGCATACTGCGCTGTGCGCCTTCCTGCGTATCAAATATGCGAATAGCGACACTTTGTTCCTGATTGACCAGCGCCGGGTAACCGGTGAGCTGCTTGCCTGCACGATTGAAATCAGTTTTCAGCGGTAATTCATCAAAATCCCATTGTGTAATGCCATCACGCTCGATTGAATCAGATTCTGCACCTGCACCATGAGTGAATACCTGCTGCGCTGTCTGGCCGAACTGTGCTTTCAGTTCAGCCAGATCATGCCCCATGCCCAGTATCGCTCCGGCATCATCAACCACTTTCATATTTATTTGCAGATGTGCCGGCAGCAGCCTGCTGTCCCAGGTATCCAGCGGGACCCTGATCCCGGTTTCATGGCGAATAAATGCGGCAAGGGATTCAGTAAGTAACGCTGTCTGATCCGGGCAGGTATCCAGCCATTCCAGAAACCGGGTAATAAACTGAGGAACTGGAATAGCGTGACGACGTACCGGCTTGGGCAGCATTTTTACCAGCCAGGTGATTTTTTCACGAACAAGCCCCGGCACCAGCCGGTCGAAGTGAAACGGTATGATCTGGTTAAGCAGCGGCAGCGGTATGGTAACAGTGACACCATCCAGCGGATGGCCGGGATCAAAACGGTAGCTCAGGGGCAAAACATGGTCCGCGATTGTTAATGTTTCGGGAAACTGCTCAATCGCTGCCATATCCGCTGCCTGACGCATCAGCATTTCCCGAGTCAGATATAAAAGTTTCGGCTCAGTTTGCTCCGCCTGTTTGCGCCATTTCTCAAATGCAGCGCCGCTGTAGATATTTGCAGGAATACGTGCTGCGTAAAACTCGAAAATCTGCTGCTCGTCTACCAGAATATCCTGCCGCCGGATCTTGCTTTCCAGTTCGCGGATTTCATCGACCAGTTGCCGGTTATGCCGCAGAAAAGGCGCATCACTCTCGTACTCCCCTGCCACTAGCGCTTCACGAATAAAAATCTCATGCGCATGAACAGGGTCAATCGGGCCATACGCGACACGCCGTTTAGGAACAATAGTCAGGCCATACAGGGTAACCCGTTCAAACACAACAGCCTGGGCACGCTGTTTTTCCCAGTGCGGATCAAAATAGTGCTTTTTGCACAATTTACCGGCGGTCCTTTCCAGCCAGGCAGGATCAATGGCCGCTGCGCAACGCGCATACAGCCTGGTGGTTTCGGTAAGTTCCGCCGCAACAATCCATTTTGGCTGTTTTTTTCTCAGGGATGAGCCCGGGAAAATAGAGAACCTGATCGCACGCGCACCCTCGTACGTGCCCTTTTCATCCGATTTAAAACCGATATTGCCCAGCAGACCGGACAACAATGCACGATGAATTTCATCATAACCGGCAGCAACCTGATTGGGGCGTAACCCCATTTCACTGATCAGTGTATGTAACTGGCCGTGGATCTCGCGCCATTCCCGCATTCTGCGATGGGAAATAAAATTTTTCTGGCATTGTTCGATCAGTTTTTTATTGGATTTTTTATGTTTGAGCAGCTCATTATAAAAGTCCCACAGTTTGAGATAGCTGATGAAATCGGAGCGATCATCGCGGAACAGCTGGTGCGCCTGGTCAGCGGCCTGCTGATGTTCAAACGGCCGGTCACGCGGATCCTGCAGGGTAAGCGCAGAGGCGATAATCAGCACTTCACTCAGGCAGTTTTCCTGTTTGGCGGCAATAATCATGCGCGCAATCTTGGGATCAGTTGGAAATCTGGCCAGTTGAAAGCCAATTTGTGTCAATCCTTTCTGTTCATCGAGTGCACCCAGCTCTGATAGCAGCTGATAACCATCAGCAATCATGCGCGGCGCAGGTGGCTGGATGAACGGAAACTGTTCCACATCTCCGATCTTCAGTGATTTCATGCGCAGGATGACAGCAGCCAGTGAGGAACGCAGGATTTCCGGATCGGTATATTCCGAGCGGGCAGAAAAATCCTCTGCCGAGTACAAACGGAAACAAATTCCGTTCATTACCCGACCACAGCGCCCGGCTCGCTGATTAGCTGAAGCCTGGGAAATTTTTTCAATCAGCAGCTGTTCCACTTTGTTGCGATAGCTGTAACGATTGATACGGGCCAGCCCGGTATCAATCACATAGCGGATACCGGGAACCGTCAGCGAAGTCTCGGCCACATTGGTTGCCAGCACAATTCTTCTCTGCTGACCGGGACTGAAGATACGCGCCTGTTCGGTATGAGACAGCCGGGCAAATAAAGGCAGAATTTCCATGCCAGCTTTACCGTCCGGACCGGAAAAAGTGTGTTTGCGCAAGATTTCGGCAGTTTCCCGTATTTCCCGCTCACCCGGCAGGAACACCAGCATATCGCCCTCGCCCATGCACATGGCTTCATCAACTGCGCCAAGAATAGCCTGGGATAAATCGCGATCCTCTCCCCTATCCTGCTCACTGAACGGCCGGTAATGAATCTCTACCGGATACAGCCTGCCGGATACCTCAATGACAGGGGCATCATTGAAATGAGAGGCAAATCGTTGAGCGTCAATGGTGGCAGAAGTGATGATCAGCTTCAGGTCCGGGCGGCGCGGCAGCAGCTGCTTGAGGTAGCCGAGCAGGAAATCGATATTCAGGCTGCGCTCATGTGCTTCATCAATAATGATGGTTCGATAGGCACGCAGCAGTGGATCCTGCTGCGTTTCCGCCAGCAGGATGCCATCGGTCATCAGTTTAATGCGGGTATCAGGGTGAGTCTGATCGGAAAACCGTACCTTATAGCCCACCAGCTGCCCGATGGAGCTGTTCAGTTCAGTAGCAATGCGTGCAGCAACGGTTCGGGCGGCAATGCGCCGGGGCTGGGTGTGACCAATCAGTTTTTTGGTTCCCAGCCCTAATTCCAGGCAGATTTTAGGTAACTGTGTTGTCTTTCCGGAACCGGTCTCACCACAGATAATGACCGTTTGGTGTTGCCGGACCGCATGCGCGATTTCTTCACGCCGCGCGACAACCGGTAATTCTTCCGGGTAGGTGATGCGAGGAATGGGTTGGGGGTGATGTGCCAAAAAACTATTTGCTGACGATGACCTTTTCTTTCTGGGTGCTGAGCGTTCCCTGTTCAATAATGGCAACCGTCAGTCTGGAAACAGCCACACGCTTGCCGGTAGCTTCTTCAGTAATGTCCGTCTGCCAGACCTGGGTGCGTTTACCGACATGCAGCGGCGTACATACACCGATGACATTTCCTCTGGTAACTGCCCGGATATGATTGGCATTGATTTCGATACCAACAGCCCGATACTGCTCGGGATCAATTGTCATCCAGGCAGATACGCTGCCCAGTGTTTCTGACAGCACGCAACTGGCGCCTCCATGCAGTATGCCAAAAGGCTGGGTGGTGCGATGATCGACCGGCATGCCGGCTTTGAGAAAATCAGGGCCGATTTCCATAAAACGGATACCGATATGTACACCCATATTAGCGTTACGCAGCCCTTCCAGATAATCAATGGTGTAATTCTTGAACCAGATTGCTTGATGAGAAATCATGTTATCTCCGCGTATTCGACAGATATTCAGGAAAGCGCTGTAGAACGGTCGACAGCCAGTGCCGGTTCATCCCCATGCAGGTTTCTGCGTTTATCCACGGCTTCAGCCAGCTCAGACAACACCTGCCGGGTAGTCTCAAAGTCGATGCAGCCATCCGTAATACTCTGCCCGTAAACCAGATCTTTGAGCTGCTTTCCATCCACATTCTGCCTGCCCGCCACCAGATGACTTTCAAGCATCACACCACAGATTGAACGGTTTCCTGCTGCTATCTGCTGTGCCACATTGGCTGCCACTTCCGGCTGGCGCCGATAATCCTTGTGGCTGTTGGCGTGGCTGCAATCAATCATCAGGTAGGGAGGTAACTTTGCTTTTAACAGGGCATCAACCGCTGAGGCTACACTTTCTGCATCGTAGTTCGGTGATCTTCCACCGCGCAGGATGATGTGGCAATCCTCATTCCCTTTGGTTGAGAAAATGGCAGTACGTCCCTCTTTGGTCACAGACAGAAAATTATGCGGGCGTGATGCTGCGCCAATCGCGTCGATTGCAATATTCAGATTGCCATATGTGCCATTTTTGAAACCCACCGGGCAGGAAACCCCGGATGCCAGCTCGCGGTGCCCCTGGCTTTCTGTTGTGCGAGCTCCGATAGCCGCCCAGCTAATGAGATCAGCCACATATTGCGGACTGATCAGATCGAGAAATTCGGTAGCAGCAGGCACACCCTGGTTACCCAGCTCCAGCAGCAAACCACGTGCCAGCCGTAATCCTTTATTGATGCGGAAGCTGTCATCCAGATCCGGATCATTGATCAGGCCCTTCCAGCCCACTGTCGTGCGCGGTTTTTCAAAATAAACCCGCATGATGATGTGCAACTGGTTTTTAAGCTCCCTGCGCAGATGATTCAGGCGGGATGCATATTCCAGCGCTGCATCCACATCATGAATCGAGCATGGGCCGCATATAACCAGCAGCCTGTCATCCTCACCTCGCACAATATTGTGACATTCCTGCCGGGCGGCAAATACGGTTTCTGCCGCCTTCTCAGTCAGGGAAAGTTCACGACGCAGCTCTACCGGCGCAGTCAGCTCGCGCACGCCGATAATGCGCAGATCGTCGGTTTGATGTTTCACAGATAATTCCTTGATGATTATTTCTTTTTACTTTTCCGGGTCGTGCCGGAAATACGGATTACCCGGTTTCGTGTTACGCAACCCGGTCTTTTTAAGGGCCGTATTTTACTGCGATGTCCCGGTAGCTGCCATTATTCTTGCAGCGAGGCCAGATGACTGGCCACATCTTCCTTGCTGAAACCGATGGCGCTGGCAATACGATCAGCATGACTGATACGGGATACGCCAGGAATCAGGCGATGAGTCGGCTTTTCGGAAAGGAATTCAACCTGCAGATAATCTCCGATATTTTCCTGCTGTAAACGTTCGCACAGCTCATGATTATGGGTAACCAGGATAGTGGTGGCGCCAAGCTGATGAAATCCTTTCAGTACATATTCCGACAATGTCATTTTTTCTTCGAATGTGGTGCCTTCTGCCAGTTCATCCAGTACCACCAGAGAACGTGGCGTGGAATTGAAGAAGATTTCGCGTGTCTGTTTCAATTCATGTGCAAAACGCCCCATTCCCTCTTCCAGCTGACCGGGATCCGGCACCTGATAGAAAATATGTTCAGCAGGAACAACTCGCGCCCGGGCAGCGGGAATATAAGCACCAGCCTGGGCCAGTAACTGAATCTGCACGATTGTTTTGCAATAGGCGGTTTTCCCGCCGCTGTTCGGCCCTGTTACGATCAGCAGGCGCTTATGATTATCCAGCATGATGTCATTTGGCACATAGTCCGGGCGAGCTTTTATCAGCAGGGGATTTCTGGCACCGGCCACCACCAGCGTATGGCGCGTATCTGCAGCTATTTCCGGCAGGGTGGCATCTCCGGGGATCGAACGCGCATGGCGGTACAGTGCCAGCAGTTCATCAATCATCCCCATGGCTTCAATTGCCCTGGCCAGCTCCGGGCTTTGCCGGAACAGTCTTTGCAGCGGGTAGATTACCGAGTCACGATCCGATGCACTCACTGCCTGCAGAATAATGGGGATGATCGGTATCACCAGTATCAGAATCCCGTAACCAACATAACTGGCACCGAGTTCGGTCAGTGTACTCTGGAAAAAGAACAGCAGGCCGGCCATAAATGCCAGAAACAAACTGATAAACGGCCATTTGAACATGGAAGGACGGAAACGCAACATGGGCAGCCGCGGTTTTTCCTCTTTGGTCAGAAATTTTCCTTCCGAAACATAAATAGGCCCGTGCATCAGCGCATAAATACGTGTCTGTGCAAAATCACGCAAGGTATGTACCAATGTGCGCAGATAGCTGCTTTTGGGTGCGGGAAGTGCTTCAGCCTGTTCTACCAGATCCACGACAAAGCCGGTACCGTCAATAAACTGGCGATAGCCGTAACCCCCAAATTCCATCCGGTCCTTACCGGTTTTCTCTCTGGGATCATCGGTTGTTAGCCCGCCGGCAAATTCTCCATACAAAAAATGATGAAGCAAGGCCTCATCTTTTGCCATACCCTTAATGAATTTCTCAAGCGCACCCAGCAGCTCCGGATCGGATTCCAGCTCGCGCAGCGCTTCCTGTTTGCTTTGCAGCAAAGTTGTATCCGTTACAGGATGGGCCAATGATCGATAAAGTACCGACTGGCCTGTCAGTGTCTGTGCCTGATTAATTTCATCAAACAGTGCATCAGCCTCCACGGCAGCAAAAGTTTTAGCATCCAGCACGCCGTAATTATCAGCCGTGGGTCTGGTATCACGTACTCCGGAAGGATTTTTACCAGATGACAAAATAAAACTCCCGCGCCAGATCATAGTCGCCATATCCTGTGTTGTATCATCCATAGTTTGACTCATAACGGTTTACAGTTAAATTCAGCATGCCCAACTTTAGCCGATTTTGTCACTTTATGCTGGATTGATCACGATAGAAACTATCATTGCGCCTTATTATCAAATACGGGCAATCAGATTTTGCAGATGGCAATTTCATTACGATGCGTAAATTTTTTAAAAAATATCTGCCTTCCCACGAGAGTATTCAGCAGAACCGTTTTGTGAATTTTTTTGGCACGCTGCTGTATCATCACAATCTTTGGCATTTACATCGCCGATCAGTCGCGGGCGGTGTAGCAGCCGGTCTGTTTGCCGGCCTTATTCCGGGGAGTAATCCGGTACAGTTCTTTTTTGCCACCCTGTTTTCCGTGATTTTCAAAGTCAATCTGCCCATTGCTGTTTTCGTAACGCTATACTCCAATCCTTTTACCATCGTGCCGCTTTATCTTGCAGCTTACACGCTGGGCAGCTGGGCAACAGGCAGCAGAGCGGGCAGCTTCGATGATCTGCCGCCACTGGAATTAAGCCTGCTGGATAAGAAATTTTCAGAATGGCTGCCTGTACTGACAGATTACCTGACTACTTTTGGCAAGCCACTGATTATCGGATTGTTCCTGCTGGCGACATTGTTATCCGTCATCGGTTATTTCACAGTACGAATCCTCTGGCGTTATTACGTGATTCACGCATGGCAAAAACGTGCCAGACGTAATCATTCCAACCAATAATCTTTTTCTCCCTCATGCCCAGATCACAACTATTGCTTCGTATAGCGGGTATTACACTGGTAGTTGCCGCAGCCGGATTTATCATTTGGCACCTGACCCGAAGCAAGCCCCGGGAAGTTGAGCTGGCAGCGGTCAGTCGTGGCATCGTTGAGGCTACCGTAGTGAATACCCGTGCCGGTACGATCAAGGCATGCCGGCGCGCCAAACTCTCCCCTCAAGCCGGGGGCCAGATCGTCAACCTGAAAATCAGAGAAGGCGATCGAGTCAAGGCAGGTCAGGTCTTGCTGGAATTATGGAATGCTGATCTGCAGGCGCAGCACGATCTCTCCAGACAACAACTGGCTACTGCTGAAAGCCGGCAGCGTGAAACCTGCATCCTGGCGGGAAACGCGCAGCGTGAATCCATTCGTACCCAGCAGCTGGTTACCAGAGGATTCGTCAGTTCACAACGAGCTGATGATGCCGAGGCCACGGCAAGTGCCCAGCGGGCTGCCTGTGCCGCTACTGCAGCCGAAGTAAAACGGGCACGTGCACAGATTGCAGTCAGTCAGGCCAATCTTGATCGAACGCGACTTATTGCTCCTTTTGACGGTGTTGTTGCACAGATTACCGGTGAACTGGGTGAATATGTCACACCTTCCCCACCGGGAATTCCCACTCCACCGGCTGTGGATCTGATTGATGACTCCTGTCTTTATGTGAGCGCACCAATGGATGAGGTTGATACCCCTAAAATCCGGGTGGGACAAACTGCACGCATTACTCTGGATGCACTCCCCGGCCGGGTTTTCGATGGAAAAATACGCCGGATTGCGCCTTATGTGACCGAGGTTGAGAAACAGGCACGTACTGTAGATGTGGAAGCAGAATTTACCAACCCCGAACAGGCCGCCCTGCTGGTCGGTTACAGTGCAGATGTCGAAGTAATCACGGATCACCGGGAAAATGTGCTGCGTGTCCCCACTCAGGTTATCCGTCAGAACAATAAAGTATGGGTACTGGGCCAGGATGACAGACTTGAAGAACGAACCCTGAAAACAGGACTGGCCAATTGGGTATATTCCGAGGTGCTTGAGGGATTATCAGAAGGCGATCAGGTTTTTCTGTCCGGTAATGACGGGGAAATTACAGCAGGTACTCGCGTCATACCCAAACCACATCAGCCATGATCCAGCTCTCCGGCATCACCCGTATTTTTCACATGGGGGATCAGGCTATTCATGCACTTAATCACATTGATCTGATAGTCGAATCCGGTGAATACGTTTCTATCATGGGACCATCCGGATCGGGTAAATCGACCTTACTGAATGTAATCGGATTGCTCGATCGGCCTGATAGCGGGCATTACCTGCTGGATGGCAGGGATGTCACCGATCTGTCAGAAACTGAGCAGGCACAGGTACGCAGAGAAAAGATCGGTTTTGTATTTCAGTCCTTCCATCTGATTCCCAGGCTGACAGCAGCAGAAAACATTGAACTTCCTCTGATACTGACCGGCATATCGCCTGCAGAGCGTAAAGCACGCATTACGGAAACGCTGCAGGCATTCAATCTGAGTGATCGTGCACATCATCGTCCGGCCGAACTGTCCGGCGGACAACGTCAGCGCGTAGCCATTGCCCGCGCCACTATTTTGCGTCCAACCGCTTTGCTGGCTGATGAACCTACCGGCAACCTGGACCATCGCATCGGTTCGGAAGTCATTACCCTGCTGGAAGCGCTGAATCAGACAGGAACCACACTCATTGTAGTGACGCATGATCGGGAGCTGGGGTTACGTGCCCGGCGCCGAATCGCCATGCGAGATGGTCAAATTGAGGCTGACGAACTAGAACCGGCATGAAACTACAGGATATCCTGCTTTTTTCCCTCAAAACCCTCACCAGCCACTCTGTCCGTTCACTCCTGATCATGCTGGCCATGGCTTTGGGTGTGGCCGCAGTCATCATCCTGACGGCGCTGGGAGATGGTGCGCGCCAGTACGTCGTTAATGAATTTTCTTCAATCGGTACCAATCTGATTATTGTCCTGCCGGGCCGTGCCGAAACTGCCGGCAGCTTCCCCGGTGCTGTCATGGGGCAAACCCCGAGAGATTTGACACTGGATGATGCTCACTGGGTGGGAAGATTGCCGCAAGTCAGCCGTTATGCCCCCCTGAATGTTGGAGTAGCCGAACTTTCCTCTGCCGGAAAACTGCGCGAAGTTACACTGATGGGAACTACAGTTGAAATTTTCCCGATTCGGCACATGAAGCTGGCCCAGGGTAATTTTCTTTCGAAAACGGGCGATAACAGTGCTCAGATTGTGCTGGGCGCTAAAATTGCACAGGAATTTTTCCCGGATGGCAATGCACTGGGGCAGCGTGTCCGCCTGGGCGACCGGCGTTTTCTGGTTACCGGTGTCATGGCCGTTCAAGGCGAATCCATGGGATATAATTCGGATGAACTGGTCATTATCCCGATCCAGCACGCCCAAACACTGCTCAATACCACTTCACTGTTTCGCCTGCTGGTCGAAACCCGTCATCACGACGAAATTGACAGTGTCAGGGAGGCAATACATCAAACCCTTATCCGGCGCCATGATGGCGAAGATGACGTGACTGTGATCGCTCATGATGCCGTGCTGGCCACATTTGAACGAATCCTGCGTGCACTGACACTGGGTGTTGCCGGCATTGCCGTCATCAGCCTTGCCGTTGCCGGCATTCTGGTCATGAATGTCATGCTGGTGTCCGTCAGCCAGCGCACAACAGAAATCGGTCTGCTTAAGGCAATTGGTACTCCGGCAGCAATCATTCGTCAGATTTTTCTGGCTGAGGCAGTCTGGCTTTCACTTACCGGTGCTTTAGCCGGGTTTGTGCTGGGCCAGGCAGGAAGCTGGCTGTTGCGCCTGATCTACCCGCTGCTGCCCGCCTGGCCGCCACTCTGGGCCAATTTTGCCGGGATTGCCGTTGCCGTACTGTCCGGTATTCTTGCCGGATTACTGCCGGCGATCCGTGCAGCAAAGCTGGATCCGGTCACGGCACTTAGTAAACGTTAAGCCTTGTAATGAATTTTATTGAATCCCTGAAATTTGTTCTACAGGCACTAACCGCCAACCCGAAACGTACATTCCTGTCTGCATCCGGCATTGCCATCGGGATAGCCGCTGTCATTCTGCTGACTGCGATCGGTACGGGAATACAGCGTTTTGTTCTATCCGAGTTTACCCAGTTTGGAACCAACATTCTGAATATCACTCCTGGCAAGATCCGTACACGCGGTGCTTCAACAGGCTCAATCGGCAGTATGCGTCTGCTGACGATTGAGGACTCACTTGCTCTTAAGTCATCTCATCACGCGACATATACCAATGCTACTGTTACCGGTAATGCGGAAGTACGTGGCGGCGGCCGCAGCCGGCGTGTCACTGTATCCGGCCAGGGACCGGATTTTGATCGGGCATTCAATATGCACACCGCTATCGGCCAGTTTCTGCCAGCGGATGATCCGCGCAACCCACGTGCTTTTGCGGTGCTTGGTGCTAAAGTGCAAAAGGAACTGTATGGTGATGCTAATCCGCTTGGTTTGGTATTGCAGGTAGGTGGCTCACGTTTCCGCATCATCGGAGTAATGGCGGCTAAAGGTCAGGTGCTGGGTTTTGATCTGGATGACACGGTTTACATTCCTACGGCCCGGGCACTGGAAATTTTTAACCGGGAAGGTGTAATGGAAATTCAGGTGGTCTATCCGCCAGCTGCCCAACTGGATGAAGTGATGAATGATATCAGGCGCATCATGGTCGAGCGGCATGGGCGTGAGGATTTTACAATCACACCGCAGCAGCAGATGCTTAGTACTCTGTCCACCGTCCTGAATGTACTGACTTTCGCTGTCGCAGTACTGGGTGGTATCTCATTACTGGTCGGTGCAGTGGGAATGATCACGCTGATGCATATCGCAGTCAACGAACGAATGGCGGAGATCGGACTGCTCAACGCACTGGGAGCAAGCCCCATGCGTATCCGTATCCTGTTTCTGTTGGAATCAACAGTACTCTCCACACTGGGCGGAATAATCGGGCTGTTGACAGGCTCGTGTATTGCAGGACTTCTGGGAGGATTGATCAGCGAACTGCCCGTCAGTATCCCATGGCGCTACGTCATCACCGCACTCATGCTATCAGGAGGTATCGGGCTGGCAGCAGGCGTGATTCCTGCCATGCGTGCAGCCCGACTCAACCCGGTAGATGCGCTGCGTGCTGAATAGAATTTCAGTGGCTCTTTACGTAATCCACCAGTTTCTGGAAAGAAAACAGATTGTCCTGTTTCTGCAGCGGAGTGTGGCACTGAGCACAATTCAAATCATTAGTTTTTGCAACACCAGCGGGATCATACAAGGCAAATCCCCAGCCACCTGAGCGATCATCTGCATTGTAAGCACTGTCCCAGTCATTCCTCTTTTCCATAACTGCTACTGCAGCCAGTTTATCGATGATAAACAGACCATCCGCACCAGACAGGATTTTATCTTCAGCATCTTTTTTGGGTACATAGATTTCCATTACCACTACTGAACCGGGTGCAGCCTCTTCACCTTTCTTGTAACTCTCTACTGCAATCTTATTTGCATAGAATTTCGCCAGCTGTGTCTGATTGGCACGATTAGCCACATCGTATTTTGTAAAAATCTGTTCATATTTTTCCGGGAACTTGACGAATTCCGGGTTGCCGCCACCATAAGCGTGGAATGACAACGTCAAACCGATCAGAGCAGATAATCCGAAGCTTAATTTCATTTTTTCTCTCCTTTTTAAAATTGCCAGGCAAGCAAATTACCAGTAAATATGAGTTGTCTTATCTCTCGTATAGAGAACAGAATCCGCACAGAAAACATGCAAACCCCGTTGGGTATCATAGATATACTGCTACTATGAATCATGGAACCGGCAATCTGATCGTAGACATATCAGCCAGAATTTTAAGTATTCTGGAATTGCCAGTTGGAATGAATAAGCTGTCTACTTTATTTGTTCTGACAGAAGGACAGATGCTACTCCAACTGTTTTAAACAGTTTTATGGTGCCGGCAGCAAGAATTGAACTCGCGACCTTCTGATTACAAATCAGCTGCTCTACCAACTGAGCTATGCCGGCACAAACTGGAAACAAGAACCTTATTTTACGATTCTTAAGAATGAAGACTTATCCCGGTTACTGTTAACAGGTGGAGCCGCTTGTTCATCATGCAGAACAGGGTGCTCTTTACTGCTTCCTAACTCCCCGGCAACTACTGTTTTATTGATCTCAGGTGTAAATGTAAGACCCTGACCAGATTCCTTGGAAAATATGGCATCTACTGCTCCAATCCCAATTTCAACTCTGGTTGAGGTACCATTAAAACGAGTGATAAAACAAATTTCTTCATTATTAACCAGCAAGTTGGTTGTTGCCTGGTAACTTATATTGAGAATTACTTTTCCATTCTGAAAGAATTCTGAAGGAATTCCTGAACATCCACCTTCCAGTGCTGAAACATAAGGACTGTAGCCGTTATCGGTACACCATCCATGGATTGCCCGTACCAAATAAGGTTTGATTAAAATATCACCACTCATTTGCGCATTAATTTCTCAGATGGTGTTAATGCTTCAACAAACAAAGGTCTACTAAAAAGCCTCTCAGCATATTTCAGCAACGGCGCCGCCTGCTTTGGTAACTTAATCCCATAGTGGTCCAATCGCCATAGCAAGGGAGCAATAGCAACATCCAGCATAGAATAATCATCCCCCAGCATATACTTCTGCTTATCGAAAATGGGAGCAATCATTGTCAGCCCATTTGCAATTTCAGTACGTATCTTGTCTGCCGCCTTCTGATCACCTTGTTCCAGAGATTCTATATGACAAAAAAGCTCTTTTTCAAACCGATGAAGCAACAGCCTTGCACGAGCTCGCATCACCGGTTCTGCCGGCATCAACTGTGGGTGAGGAAAACGGTCATCAATATACTCATTGATAATATTTGCCTCATACAATATGAGATCCCTTTCAATCAGAATAGGAATTTTACTATAAGAATTAATTACAGCAATATCTTCAGGCATGTTGTTGGGATCAACATCAATTACCTGAAAATCCATATCCTTTTCATGCAATACAATTCTGCAACGATGGCTGAAAGGACAGGTTGCTGTTGAATACAATGTCATCATAACTTCTGTCAGATAAAACCGATTACACAGAAACTGATTTTGGAGAACTCAATGTATATCTCTCCAATACTCTTTCTTAAGTAAGTAGGTTAAACCCAGCATACCGAACAGAAACAACAACACTGTTATCCCGAGCTCTTTACGATAAGATGCATGCGGCTCCCCCAAGTAGACCATGTAATTTACCAAATCTGCGACAAATCTGTCGTACTCTTCCTTGGTCATGGTACCCGGCCTGGTCAGAATCAAGTTCCTAGTCCCGGCATCAAGAGTTTGCCATCCTTGCAAATGGTGTAAAACGTGAGGCATTGCAACTTTATCAAAAATCAGGTTATTCCAGCCACTATAGGTTGAAGTATCCTGATAGAAAGTACGCAAATAGGTATACAACCAATCAGCCCCACGAGCCCGTGCTATTACAGACAGATCAGGAGGTGTTACACCGAACCACCCTTCAGCTTCTTTTTTTCGCATCGCGGCTTCCATAAGGTCACCTGTTTTTTGTCCGGTACGAATAAGATCAGCGCGAATATCCTCCTCGCTCAATCCAATATCGCGATGGCGGTTGTAACGCATGAAATTAGCGCCATGACAAGTAAGGCAATATTCCACAAAACTCTTCGCGCCTCGCTGCAGCGATTCCTTATCTCCCCTGTCTATAGGAGCCTTGTCCAATTTAACTTCCTGACCGGAAGAATGTGCGACAAACGGTGCCAGTAATATGGCCAGCAGTAAAAATTTTATCATTCTCATTTTGTTACATTCTTTGGTTCTGGTTTAGTTTTATCTATTTTGCTGTACCAAGGCATCAGCAGGAAAAAAGCAAAATAAATTACAGTAAAGATTTGTGCCAGCAACGTATACAGAGGGGTAGGAGATTTAGTACCTAACCAGCCGAGTACGAAAAAGCTAATAACAAATAAAGTCAAGGCAAATTTAAAATATGGCCCTTTGTAGCGGATTGATTTAACCGGACTGCGATCCAGCCAAGGCAGGAAACAGAATATAACTACCGCGGCAGCCATTAATATCACACCCCATAATTTGGCATCTACACCAAGGAAGTTCACGGTTACTGCACGTAACATTGAGTAATATGGGGTGAAATACCATACCGGTGCAATATGATCAGGAGTATGTAAAGGGTTTGCCGGAATAAAATTATTATCTTCCAGAAAATATCCGCCCATTTCAGGAGCAAAGAAAATAATTCCACAGAATACAATCAGGAACCCTATCACCCCAAAAATATCTTTAACCGTGTAATACGGATGAAACGGTATCCCATCAACAGGTATACCTGTATCAGGATTTTTATTGGCTTTGATCTCAATACCATCCGGGTTGTTGGAACCGGTTTCATGTAAAGCAATAATGTGAACAAATACCAGCACAACAATTAACCACGGCAACGTCACCACATGATATGCAAAGAAGCGATTTAATGCTGCATCTGACAACATAAAATCACCAAGAATCCAGTTGGACAGCGTATCACCTATAACTGGTATTGCACCAAACATACTGACAATCACCTGTGCCCCCCAGTAAGACATCTGCCCCCATGGAAGAATA
Organism: Nitrosomonas sp.; assembly: GCF_020852615.1. Classification (GTDB taxonomy): domain Bacteria; phylum Pseudomonadota; class Gammaproteobacteria; order Burkholderiales; family Nitrosomonadaceae; genus Nitrosomonas. The sequence goes on from NZ_JADZAJ010000015.1 coordinate 25,569, forward strand.
TAACCGGTAAAGGCCAAACTCATTAAAACAAAAAATATTGCCATACCGATCAACCACAATAACTCACGCGGCTTGCGATAAGACCCATATAACATTCCACGGAACATATGCAGGTAGACCACCACAAAAAACATGGAAGCCCCTGTTGAATGCATATACCGGATCAGCCAACCAAGATCCACATCACGCATAATGTATTCAACTGATGCAAACGCCATACTTGCATCAGGCTTATAGCTCATGGTCAGAAAAATACCTGTCAGCAACTGATTAACGAGTACCAGCAGTGCCAGCGATCCGAAGTAATACCAAAAATTGAAATTCTTTGGCGCATAATACTCAGACAAGTGTGCCTTCCAGGTCGCTGTTAAAGGAAAGCGTTTGTCTATCCATTCCATCATTGAATTTTGCTGTTTACTCATCTTAGGCGGACTCTTTACTGTCTGAGCCGACCAAAAGCCGGCTATCACTTAAATAGGTATAAGGAGGTACTACCAGATTAGAAGGTGCTGGAACATTTTTATAAACACGCCCGGCCAAATCAAACTTGGAACCGTGACAAGGACAAAAAAACCCACCAAGCCAATCAGGACCCAGATCGGCTGGTGCAATGTCTTTTCGATATACCGGAGAACATCCCAAATGTGTACAGACTCCCAGCACGACCAGGATCTCAGGTTTAATTGATCTTGTCGGGTTTTGTGCATACGATGGCTGTTGGTCCCGCTGTGAATCCGGATCGGCCAGTTTGTCATTCAGCTTTTTCAGATCATCGAGCATTTCTGAAGTCCGCTTGAGTATCCAGACCGGTTTTCCACGCCACTCTGCCGTTAATAACATACCCGGCTCCAGCTTGCTGATATCTATATCTATAGGAGCTCCCGCAGCCTTGGCACGCTCGCTTGGCATCATACTGCGCAAGAATGGTGTTGCCACACCAGCGCCTGCAACAACACCAGCGACTGAGGTTGCTGCCAGCAAAAAGCGACGTCGCCCACTCATCTTTCCATTATCACCACTATCTGTCATTTTCTAACAATTCCATTTCATTAAATTCCTGTCAATCAGCAACAAACTAAAAAACGACACCCAAGAGTACTGACTCTTGGGACGATAACCTCACACGTTACAAGTGGGGGAATTTTAGCATAGTCCGCATCCGCTTAGATAGCCCGATTGCCAAACTTGAGCTATCTCTTTAGTTCAACCTGCCATGACATTGCTTGAATTTTTTGCCCGATCCACAAGGACAAGGGTCATTCCGTCCAATTTTTTCATTCTTCCGAACAAAAGGCTGCAGCTTATTCTCCTGATTCTCCGCAACAGATTGCTGCTCTTCCGCTACTTCATTATAGGCATCATGATGATATTCCAGATTTTTAGGAGCAGGTGTCTCTGCAACAGATTCAACCTGTTGCTCGTTTCGTATCTGTACCGCCATGAGAATTTTTGTCACATCTGATTTAATTGCTTCAAGCATTGCGGTGAATAGCTCAAAAGCTTCTCTTTTATATTCCTGCTTGGGATTTACCTGGGCATAGCCACGCAAATGGATTCCCTGGCGTAAATGATCTAATGCAGCCAGATGTTCCCGCCAGTGAGTATCTATACTGTGCAACATCACCATACGCTCATACTGGTGCATAATGGGGGCGCTGATCTGCTCAACCTTACTCTGGTAATGCGTATTCACTGATTCTATGATACGGTCACGGAGATTTTCTTCGTGTAGCTCGCTATCTTCCTCCAGCCATTTCCGGACTGGAATCTGTAAGTGGTATTCACTGGCCAGGGCCTTCTCCAGCCCGGCAACATCCCATTGCTCTTCAATACTCTGTTCCGGAATATAAGTACTGACAAGCTGGCTAACTACACTTCCGCGAATAGCACTTATTGTATCTGTAACCCCCTGTTCAGCATCCAGCAATTCATTGCGCTGCTGGTAAATTACCTTACGCTGATCATTGGCCACATCGTCGTATTCCAGCAGTTGCTTGCGAATATCAAAATTTCGGGCTTCTACCTTTCTTTGTGCATTTTCTATTGCACGCGTAACCCAAGGATGCTCGATTGCTTCTCCCTCCGGCATTTTGAGGCGCGTCATAATATTCGCAACCCTGTCTGAAGAAAAAATACGCAAAAGAGAATCTTCCAGCGAAAGATAAAAACGACTGGAACCGGGGTCTCCTTGCCGTCCGGAACGCCCGCGCAACTGATTATCAATCCGGCGTGACTCATGTCGCTCTGTACCAATAATATGTAACCCGCCCAGCCTGATTACCTCGTCATGTCTGATCTGCCATGCCCGGCGAATTTCCTCAATTTTTTTATTTCGGGCTGCTTCATCAAGTGTTTCATCCATCCTGATCTGATTGATCTCTTGCTCGGGATTTCCTCCCAGAACAATATCCGTTCCCCTACCCGCCATGTTAGTCGCGATGGTTACCATTTTAGGGCGCCCTGCCTGCACGATAATTTCTGCTTCTCTGGCATGCTGCTTGGCATTGAGAACCTGATGAGGCAGTTTCTCCTTTGTCAGGAGGGATGAAAGCAATTCATTATTTTCGATCGAAGTAGTGCCCACCAGGACAGGCTGCCCGCGCTCGTAACAGTCCCTGATATCCACAATAATTGCCTGATATTTTTCCTGTGTTGTACGAAAAACCTGATCCATGCGATCATCCCGCGCCATGGGGCGATGCGTCGGTATCACAACCGTTTCCAATCCATAGATTTGCTGGAACTCAAATGCCTCTGTATCAGCGGTACCGGTCATACCCGCAAGCTTTTCGTACATCCGGAAATAATTCTGGAAAGTAATAGATGCCAGCGTCTGGTTTTCTTTCTGGATCGAGACGTTTTCTTTGGCTTCAACAGCCTGGTGCAACCCTTCCGACCACCGTCTCCCCGGCATGAGACGACCCGTAAATTCATCGACAATAATGACCTCATCATTCTGTACCACATAGTGCTGATCACGATTGAACAACACATGTGCACGTAACCCAGCATTAAAATGATGAATCAGGCTGATATTTATCGGATCATACAAACTGGATCCGACAGGCAACAGGCCAGCCTCACTCAGTAATCTTTCAGCGTGCTCGAACCCTTCTTCGCTCAGCAGAACCTGTTGAGTTTTTTCATCCACACTGTAATCACCAGGACTGTTTTCATCCGCCTGCCGCGTCAGTTTGGGTATCAGCACGTCTATGCGCTTGTAAATTTCAGTATCACCCTCAGCCATACCGGAAATAATCAGCGGTGTCCGGGCTTCATCAATCAGGATTGAATCAACTTCATCCACAATGGCAAAATTGAGTTCTCGCTGGACACGCTCGGCACTGTGCCCCACCATATTGTCACGCAGGTAATCAAAACCATATTCATTGTTCGTGCCGTAGGTTATATCCGCAGCGTAAGCAGCCTGTTTTTCTTCGTGGGGCATTTGTGACAGCACGACCCCGACGGTTAATCCCAGAAAACGGTAGACCTGTCCCATCCATTCCGCATCACGCTTTGCCAGATAATCGTTTACCGTAACAATATGAACCCCTTTACCTGATAGCGCATTCAGGTAGGTCGGCAAGGTTCCCATCAGCGTCTTTCCTTCACCTGTGCGCATCTCGGCAATTTTTCCTTCATGCAGAACCATGCCGCCAATCAGCTGTACATCGAAGTGACGCATTCCCAGTACACGCTTCGCTGCCTCTCTAACCACAGCAAAAGCTTCAGGCAGCAGCTGATCCAGCTTCTCGCCATTTACAACACGTTGTTTAAATTCACCTGTTTTATTGCGTAATGCTTCATCCGACAGGGGTGAGATGACAGCTTCCAGCTCATTGATGGCGCGGACAATCTTCGAGTACTGTTTTACCAGTCGATCATTACGGCTACCAAAAATACTCTTCAGTAAATTGCTCAGCATGGGAAATTAGTTATTTGTCTATTGATGAAAAAGTATGGTTTACAAACCATCTGCCAGGTTGAATCTGTTTCATAACAGAAGATTACTGGAAGTCGCCTGTAAATAAATTTATGATCTGGCCGGAAAATTGCGATTAACGGCACGAGCCGGTGTGTATATGAAGATAAGGTAATGAAGCGAGTGTACAACATGATGCCTTTGGGTTCAGAGCACATGCGCCAGTGAACAGCAATGGCCTGCACTTTCTGTTGATTGGCAAACACCTCCGTAATTGAGCTGACTGTTTATGACAACACACCTGATTGCCGGGATGCCAAAACCCGGCCATACTACCATAATCAAAATCGTAAGCAGAAGTAGACAGAACAGACAGAAGCCATACACAAACCGGTTACAGCTGTTTAGGGTTTATTTAATGACATCAGGCAAGGCAGTATGTCCATCCTTAATCTGAATAATTTTTTATCTGGCCTCGACAAATCTCCTGAGTATGGCCAGTTGTTTTCCAGAGCCAAATACCTGGTGAGAATCCAGGAACAGCTATTGAGTATGATACCCCCGCCGTTAAGCAACCGGTGTGTCGCAGGACAGCATACTGCCGAAGGAAATCTGATTATTTATACAGACAGCGGCGCCATTGCCACACGGCTGCGCCACCTTACCCCAATCATTCAGCAGAAAATGAACAAAGCCGGAATCAAAGTGGAATCTGTCAGGGTTTCCATTCAACCCCGGTTAAATTTTCCGGAATCGAAAAATACCGGAGAGGTTTCCCGTACCCTCAGCAAGGTTGCGGTCGAGCATCTGAGCAAACTATCCGGCTCGTTGCCGGCAGGGTCCCCGCTCCAGTCATCCATCAGGGCGCTGCTTGCCAACCAGTGAAGCTGTCCCCTATTTTTTCTCCATATTACTGATAAATGCATTGGCTTCACTGATGGACTGCTCCATCGCCGCAACCAAAGTCGAAACATTCAACTGCAATGTTTTCAGTTCACCTTTCAGTGAGGCAATCGCCCGGGCATTAAGATTATGTTTAAGATACATCACCTGGTCATTAAAAACTGTTAATACAGGCTGAATTCTTGATTCCGCATTTCTCATGGCAGCAATGAGCTGCCTGTAATACGACCGGGTTGTACTCAGCTTTTCCTGACTGCTGCGCTTCAGCGCCGGATTGGAATACTGCGTAATCTCTTGCTCCCACTCCCTGAATAGCGCTGCCGAAACACTCTCAACATCTTCAATACGGCTTCTGATTTCGTTTGCCTTGTCCGCACTTGCCTCATATTCCCGGTTCAATTTTTTATAAATGACTTCAAGATCGCCCCCTTTGAAGCTGGTTGCAGCAGAAAACTGTTCCAGTGCGGACTTGAACTGTTCTCTGGCTTCTTCCTGCGTATCTCTTGCTTTCTCAACCCGATGGACCAGAACATCCCGTTTTGGAATACCGATCTTTTCAAGTCCACTGTAATACATGGTGGAACAGGCGGTCAGGGAAACCGCAAAAATCACCACAAATAATCGGACTGCATAGTTCATCACTGTCATTCCCCAATAAATTTTCCAGAATATCCTGCTGTTATTAATCAGCTTCAGCGCAATACACCACGCCGCAGCAGTTGCCACATAACTTTATACCCCCACAGTATCGGATGACGCCTCAACATGGGCGTAATCTCGACTTTGATACCGGTATGGCGAGCAATTTTCCAGGCGGCATAATCCAGGCAGTCGCGGAACGTCATCGTCGCCTTACTCAGCCGCAGTATCGACAATACTCGCCCCTGCCAGCGCCGCAGCCACCAATGGATTCGCGCCCGTAATCTCTGATAGGGTGATATTGAATTAATGTGATATTGCCCGTCAGCCTGCAAACTCAGCAGCGAGCCCAGAGCAGGGAGGGCTGCTGCCGTCAGCCGATTATAGATTCCCGGGTTAAGCCCTGCCAGATAGCGGGCACGTGCCTCACGCTCGGCACGCAGCTCGGCAGCGTAAGTCAGCATTAACCCGGAAGCCCAGATCATTTCCGGATTACCGGGACCCGGTTTGAGCATTGGCAACGTCGAGCTGATAAATTTGAGCACAGCGCCAGCCTGCGCAATATGAATACGCTTCCCGGCCTGATCATCACGCACATAAAGCAACCTGGCCGGCTGTGCAAAACGTGCCCAGATATAAGGGTGAAACCACTGGGCGCCACGTTCAAAATCTGCTGTCGAAATAACCGCATACTTGGATCGCATTACGCCGGTTACAGCAGGAATTTCCAGATAAAACACATTTGGGGGCAGCCAGGCATTCAGACAGGCCAGCAGACAATCAGAATAAGCAGACTGATAATCGCTGACCAGCACATAAAAATCAGCTATGCCTTCGGTCAGATCGGAAGCCTGCAGACTGGAACCATACAAAATAACGGCATCCAGCGCTTTTCCGAAACGCTGTTTCAATGTATCAACAAAAATCTGAAATTCCGGATGAACAGGCTGCGCATCCTGAATGGCGATTTCCTGTACCAAAAGATCAGGGATATTTTGTAAACCAGCAGAACTGCTCATTCAATTTTTTTCATAAAACACGAAAACGGATTGGACCATCAGCTGTAATTCTTACCGGCCCATACTGACTGGATGCATGATACAGCTCACCATCCACGATATATTCGTCATCCAGCCACAGTTCAACTGAAGCTGTGTTATAGCTGGTATAACCGTCCTGCTGCTTCAAATGATGCCCTCGTCCCATCACCAATGGCCAGATAGCGCGCCAGAACCGTTTGCTGTGCTGTTCGATAAAAGTGGCATGCAATGGTGCCGATTCCCGCCCCCAATAGGGATGGATGTTGAGTAACAGCCTGTCCAGCGCACTGACGAGTGCAAACAGATATACTTTCTCACGCAACGTACCTGTTTCATCTTTCTGAATAATCCGTACAGGAGACCATTCAGCTTGCGGACGCCCCAGAAATGTACCCATCAGCGAGCGTAACACGATCAGAATGGTAAAAATATTACCGGTAATTCCCAGCTGCTTGATTTGGCTGCGTGAAAACCTGACGCCGCGCGCAATCAGGCCGAGACCGAGCATCATCCCGTACACATTTTTTCTGCCCGTTTGTTCAATACGCAACACCGGCCTGTCTATCCGTTTCAGGTTGCCGGGCTGATGCAGATACTGCCTGATTCTTTCCAGGAACCACTTTATCCGGCCGTTCATCCCCAGATCGAGTGCTGTCATATTGGTTGTGCCAGCCGGAATGATAGTAATTTCCGGCCAGCTTTCCGGCACCAGATGATCGAATAAACAGCTGATTATGCCCTGCAGTGTGCCATCTCCGCCCACAACAATCAGCCATTCGACCTTCGCCTCAACAACGATACTTACTGCCTGTTCAAACTCAGTCTGACTGGTCGCTTCAATCTGCGTGATTTCAGGCAAGGTGGCCAGCAGATTGCGTATCTGTACCGCCTGCTTGCGAAATCCGCCCCCCAGCGGGTTATAGATCAAACCAATCCTGGCCGGAACAAACGCTATCACCGGATTATCCTTTCCTTCTCCTCCGGGACAGGCTTGTCATATCGCTGCGAAAGCGGCAACCGGGTAAATATCCTGACTGCTAACTGCTGCCTGTCCTGAACAGGATCAATCCCTTCCATCCAGGAATGAAGCTCTCCATCCCGTAATCGGTTTTGCCAGGCATTAAACAGCCTGTAAAGCAGAAACAGCGTCGACAGTAAATGCCATAGCACGACCAGAATAAACCCAATATCCGGTCTGCCTGCCATCCAGCCGGCAGTCAGCAGGATCAGGTTCGGGTTGCGGCGTGCTGTAATCAGGCGATGGAATGAATCGATCTGATGCCAGATAAAAATATCGAAAGATGCCAGCCAGAACTGGAAAGCGCCTTCACAAAAACGACCACCCACATAGCCGATAAACATCAGCCAGATCAGCAGTTCAGGATTATTCAGCGGTGTGTCTGTTGTCATCAGCCCCACACCCCAGGCGAGATACCATAATGGAGGATGAATAATATCCAGCCCGTGATCCAGCACATCACCCATCTTGCTGGATGTCAGCGTGACACGCGCCAGCTTGCCATCAACCGTATCCAGAAAAGTCATCAGCCATGCCATTATCAGGCCGGCACCAAATGCGCCATACCAGAATGCCACGCCTGCCAGTACAGCAAAAACCAGGCTGAGCAGTGTCACATGATTCGGTTTCAGGCCCAGCCGAACACATAAACGTGTTGCCATGAATGCTGGCCAGGGCCACAGCCATTTGGTAACCAGATCAGTTACACCCTTATAGGATGCGGCAAACAATTCGGATTCCAGCTCAGCCTGATTGCAGCGCCGGATAGGTAAAACATAGGGAGGATCCTTTTTTTTCAGATTTTGCTGCACCTGAACAGGAAGATCTTTTAATGTGCCGCGTGGAAGATCATCCGGAACAGGTTGTTTTTCACTTAACACCTCACACATCACACCTGCATTTTTTCCATCAGTCAGAATAGCAACCGGAGTCTCATCCACAGGCGTAACCAGAACCTTATGCTCATTCAGAGTGATCATTGCATTAATCACCCTGGTGTCAAACAGGTAGTCCGCACGCAGCAGTAACACAGTATCCGTTTCTGCCACTTGAGAAACATTTTCCACCAGCACAGCTGCCTTGCTTGCTGCCAGCATACGCTCAAGGCGGGCACGCCCGCTTATTCCCCACAAACTGGCTTTGCTGTTGCCGATAATGTGAACAAAGAAAGTATTTGTCATATCCGTCTCAAAAAGTGCGGCGTAACAGCCAATATGTTGCAACAACAATCAGAAATATTCCGGGAGCAATTGAAACAGCCATTGGATTCAACTGAAATACCAGTCCGATATTGGCAATAATCTGGTCAAGCAGATAAATGCTGATCCCCAGGAGCGCAGCAAGAATCAGTTTTCCACCCAGTCCCTCACGCACAGAACCAAAGATAAAGGGAATTGCAATCAGGATCATTGCAATCGTCATAACGGCCCCGCCCGCCTTGCGCCAGAGTGCCATAAGATAAGCATCCGCCTTCTGGCCGGTTGCTTTCAGGAATTCAGCATGGTTTACCAGTTCCAGCGGAGTCAGGCTTTCCGGCGGTTTAGTCAGAGTCGCAATATCGTTCGGACCGAGAAATGAATGCCATTGAAGTGTGCGCAACCGTTTGAAGGTAATACTGTCCGGTGAAAATGTACGCACGGTGGCGCTATGCAGCACCCATGCACTATCATCAAAAATATCCGCATATTGTGCCTGGGCGTGAGCAGTCATCACGCCTTCCTTATCAAAATGGATGATTTCGATATCCATAGCACGCCCTTTGTGCAATATCTCGCCAATGCGTAATATATTCTGCTCATTGCGTGTCCAGGTACCGAGTCCCTTGCCCAGTTCAACGCCCTGCTCCAGTGCAATTGCCCGCAATACAGCTGCCTGCTGCTGAAGTTGAGGAGCAACAAAGTACTCCAGTGCCACTGTCGCAGTAATGAGTAATCCCCCGATCCCGACTGGAGCAAGACTGATCATCAGAGGAGAAAGTCCTGCCACCCGCATTGCCACCAGCTCCAGATTCACTGCCAGCGCACCAAGCGCGCCCACTGTCCCCAGCAGGGCAATAAACGGTGCAATCTGGATAAACCTGCGGGGCATCAGCAGGGCGGTATACAGGAAAGCATCCCGGGTTGCATAGGTTCCCTTCCCCACATCATCGAGCTGATCCAGTAAATCAAAAAAGCTGAACAGCGGCAACAGGATAGCTGCAGCAATGATCATTCCTGTCAAAACCTGCAAGGCGATGTAACGATGACAAACCTTCACTGTTTTCCCGCAGACAGCAAGGATCTTAGCCTTAATTCCGGCAGACGTAACACAACAATCAGGAGCAACAATATATATACCCACCAAACCCCGGGCATAGCAGCAACCACACCCTGCTCCACCCAGGTTTTTGCCAATCCGCTAAGGTTGTAGTAAGCCGCAAAAATCAGTGCAGCAACCAGGAAGGTTCGGTCAGATTTATCCTTGCGCGGTGTTGTGCGGGTAAAAGAAACGGCAATCAAAGCCAGCAAAATGGTAGCAGCTGGCCGGGAAAGCCGCCACTGCAACTCGGCTGTTTCACGCGGTTCCTCCGAATCCCATAAAGATCGGGTAGAAGCCGCTTTACGCCGATAATTTTGAGCCTGATCACTTTCATTGAAATAGATCATCTTCACAAAATGAGCTGTGCTGTCTCTGACAGCATCAAAACCGAGGCGGTAGATCTGCCCTTCCCGCAGCTCGATATGCGGCCACTGTTCTGCTGTCATCGACCGCTGGTAACCTTCTCTGGAAATAATGATTTCCCTGCCTTTTGCAGTTCTGATGTAGTGGAAAACACCTTCCATGCGTTTTTCGGAATCATCCTTGCCTCGAATAAAGATTACCCGGCCACTTTTTTCACTCCCGTAAAAACGACCGGGCTGAAAACGATTGGTATTCAGCTCAGCTTCAGCTTGCGCATCCATGATGTAGCTTTCTGCATAAGCCCACGGGCGGGCATAAACCGAAAGCATGCCACTGAGAATGGCAATCGGCAGGGCAATTACAAAAACGGTACCGAGAATCCGGTTGTCTCCATATCCGGCCGTACGTAATACATTGATTTCCTGATCCCGGTTCATCCGGTTCAATCCATAAATGACTGCCACATAGAAAGCGATTGGAACCAGCACCTCCAGTGCAATAATGGTTTTTAACCCGACCAGCTTGAACATGGCGATAGTGCCAAGCGTCTCAGACACAGCGCCAGTGAGAAATCGCGCAACGCTAAAACTGACAAACAGCCCGATCAGAATAATCGTCACCACGATAAAAGGGAGCAGCAATTCCCGAGTGATATATCTTTCAATAATCTTCATGGAATACGGCCGGAAAGGCTATACCTGGTGACCGGCTGCGCCGGGTTGCGCCAGGATGGATTCCACCAGCAGCAAATCTTCCACCTTATCAACATCGATACCGGCATCTGGAAAAGGCAAAATTACCGGGCGTACCCGAACACCCGTTTTCATGGAAATTTGCTGCAATGCCTGTTCAAGCGTCAAACACCCAAGCAAATAAGACCATACTGCCCGCCAGCCCAATATCCGGCTGATTAACTTCCAGGGGCGTTTACGCAGTGTTTCCGCCTGCTGCCAAAAATCTACCAGTACGCGCCCTTGCGTATTGAATGTAAATAAATTACAGCCACAGTAGTTACCATCCTGCAGTCGTATTACAGTACGTTTGGCGCTGCCGTACCGGTTTTGCACAACTTCATGCCGGACAACCCCAACAGTCACGTCACATACCAGGTTACTGGAAGCCTGTAAAAAATAATCTACGATTTCCGCTGTCAGCAGGGCATGATCAGCCGTAGTCAGTAAAATTTTCTGTTGCGGGTTAATTTGTGCAGCACCATAAGCTGCACTGCGCGCAGGCGAATCCCTGTTTTCCACCCATTTAACCTGTTTATTATCGATACGGTGCCTGAGCGCTTCACAAGATGAAAGCAGTGATTGTGGCGGACCGCACAAAAGAACAGATGCTATCTTGTGAGATTTTTTCAGTGCATCCAGTACCCGGATAACCATGGGCTTACCGGCAACAGGTGCATAAGCCTTGCATACCGTACCGGCATACCCTGCTACTGCATCCCGCTCCCCCCGATCGGCTGCCAGTACCAGAGCAACAAACTGATTATCATTGCTCATTACAGGCAAAACCATACTTGAATTTTGAAATGAATCCGGTCAACAGCGGCATCCTGATCATGCCAGCGTCTTTTCGTAAATACGATAGCGCTTGTATTCCCTGCCACCAATTTTTTCCAGAATCGTGCGCATGGACTGGTTGTCTTCCAGTATCCATGAGAGTTCAACGTGTCCGATACCTCGCGATTTTATAAATTTCCTGGGAGCATCAATTACCTTGAAAGCCAGTGCGATTCCAGGAAGTGTATTGTGAAACTGCCTGCGTACCCCCATCAGGGGAACACGCCCGGTAGTAATTAAACCGGATTTCAGTTTACTGATTAATCTGAACAGACCGAAGGGAAAAAGCTTTCCATTCAATGCCGGCAGTACTTCGTTCAGATTAGGCAATACCGCCATAAAAGCCACAGGCACTCCATCCATTTCCGCTATCTGAATAAACTCGTCCGGCACCAGCCAGCGCAATGAACTGCCCAGTTCAGCAAATTCCTCTTTTGTAAATGGCACGAATCCCCAGTTATCCGACCAGGCATCATTAAAAATATCTCGCATGATTTCGATTTCTTCATTGAATCGACTGCGTTGCAGTGGCCTCACCCGGATCTGATGCTGATATTTACGATCAATCGCCTGCATGGCGGAAGGCGGCTCAAAATCTGTTTTAAGCCAGTAGGCCAGCAAATCTCTGCAAGGGCGGTAGCCATTCTGTTCCAGCAACCCGGCATACCATTCAGGTGAATAGGGCATCATGAAAACGGGAGGCGTATCAAAGCCCTGAACCAGCAATCCACATTCCTGATTGATGGAAAAATTGAATGGCCCGGTAATCTGATATGCACCGTGGTCAATCAGCCAGCTTTCAGCAACCTGTATCAAATGACTGAAAACCGCTTCATCACGAATAGATTCCAGCATGCCAAAATGCCCGGTATCTGTCCCGTATCGCTCCCGATGCAGCTCATCGATTTGCGCACTGATTCGTCCAACAGGCTGATTATCCTGACAGGCAATCCATCCCTGCCACTGTGCATGTTTGAAATAAGGGTTAAATCGCGAGAGATGCAGCCGCCTTTCCAGTCGAAGAGGTGGAACCCAAACTGGGTCATCTGCAAACAGCTGCCAGGGAACATCAATAAATTTCCCGATTCCACGAAAACCTGAAACCGGAATAATTTCTATCTTTCTGCCTGCCTGGAAATTTGAAGACATCCTGTTTACTTAAGTCTGGCAAATAAAAAACAATTCAAGCAACTTTCCCGAGCTTTAAGTGCCAGCGTACATAATTATCCTGGCAATCCGGTTATTTTTTGAATTGTTTGGTAAATGCCAGCAAATCTGCAACCAGATTATGAAAATCCTGCTGCCGCTGGTGTAAATCCGGCTGACTAACGGCAGCCTCTTGCGAAACAGCTACTGAGGAAGCAGCCTGCTCGATTCCATTTGTGCGTACAAATTCATAAAATCTGTTCCACGCTGCGTTATATTCACGCAGCTGATTTTGTGGAAGAAAGACTCTCAGGACTTCAAAGGCATCACGCAAAACAGGTAAACGCGGCTGTACGTAGGCAGCCAGATCATCCGGCCAGCGGGTAACTGCAGGGTATAAACCAGCCAGTTCTTCCTGAAAAGCTTCTTCAAAATACTCTACCGCACCGTCACGCCGCCGCCGATTAATAACATCGACGCCCACCCCGATTAACAAAACAAATAACAATAATGAAATAGGCCATATAGGAACATCCTCAAAATAAAGTGATACCTGTTCCCAGGGTTGAATGTAATTTTCCAAAATTTCCCTCTACTTTCCTCTTTATAAGAGTCAACGTTCAAAATAATCAAGTTTTTCGCCACAACTGACTGATATTGCCACAGCTCATTCACTGTCGCAATGTTTAACGGCATCATGTCTCATATTCATCTATTTTCAGGAAATTGGTTCGTAAAAACAGCCAAATACATGGTAAATTGCAAACAATTTCAGAATCAGAGCTGCAAATCTGTCAAAACCATAGTGGTTACCTGGGAAATTTCCGGTTTTATATCAACACGGCTGAGGAGATGTTGTGGAGAACAAGGAAAAGAATACATCAGAGCTATTGCAACTGATCGTTGTACAGAATACCAATGCAGTGATCAGTGTGGGGGAGATTAAAAATTCACTGCATGAACGTGGCTTTGCTGTACTGCTCGCCATTGCCACCCTGCCAATCTGCCTGCCAATTCCTGCACCACCGGGATATACCACTGTTTTTGCTATCCCGCTGTTTATCTTCTCGGTACAAATGATGTGTGGCATGAAAGCGCCGTGGGTTCCCGAATGGCTGACAAAAAAAGCCATAAAAAGAGGAACACTGGATAAACTGATTACAAAAGCCGCACCCTGGCTGCGCAAAATAGAAAGCCACCTGCACCCGCGGCTGACCTACATTAGCGTACATGCCTGGGAGCGCATTATCGGGCTTTTCTCGTTTATATTTTCAATTTCCATTGCACTGCCGATCCCCCTGATCAACTTTCTTCCCGGTCTGGGAATTCTCATTATGGCACTGGGATTACTCGGCAAAGATGGCCTGACCATTATCGCCGGCATGATCGTGGGAACAACCGGAGTAGGAATAGCCCTGATAGTGGTCGCACTGTTATGGATGGGCGTGCCCATGCCCTTTGTACAGCCGCCGGCTAACTGATTCAGATACCCGCCACTCTGCTGACCACATAGCGAAATTTACCTGATTTCTCTGCCGGAATTTCAGATACCTGTTCCACCTCGATCTTTACATCCCGCCCCAGCCTGGCTTGAAACGCGTCAATGATCTGACCGGTCTGCGACGGACTCAAGCCAGTCTCTGTAACAATCTGAACACGCGTCAGACCAGGATTTTCCTGGGTAATTTTGAATACCTTAATCTCCGGTCTATCCCGCAAAATATAGATCAATGCCAGACCATGCATGACTGTACCATCGCTGGCAACCACAAAATCAGTACTGCGACCCTGTATTTCCCTGATCAGCGGCAACCCCCGCCCACAGTCACATACCCTGTCATCGAGCATACCAACATCACCCGTCCGATAACGAATGAAAGGAAAATCTCCGCTTGCCAGATGAGTGACAACAATCTCGCCGGATTCTCCACAAGGAAGGGAGTGACCTTGAGAATCAATAATTTCAACAATAATATCCTCAGCGGTGATATGCATGCCCCCCGCCGGGCATTCATGAGCAATAAACCCTGCATCACGCCCTCCGTAGCCGTTTGCAACCGGACAGCCAAACGTATCGCCAATCTGCTTGCGCTGATCGTCGTACAACCGCTCGGAAGTTACAAAAGCCACTTTGATTCCTGTCCCGCGCATTGTTATATCTGATTTATCAGCATATTTCGCCATGTGCGACAAAGCGGAAGGATAACCAAACAGCATCTTCGGGCGAAATTTACGAATCGTAGCGAGAAAATCGGTAAGCTTTTGATCGGACATCTCGAATGCCGGCAATAATTTACTGCGAAACAGGCGGTCACGCCACACGCGCAACATATCCTGCGCTCCCAGCTCGATCGGAGATCCCCAGACTACAATTTCAGGATCACCGATATCTACGCCCCACCAGCGTGTCGCTCGCCATTTTGCGGCAATGTCATGACTGACACGTTCCCTGCCGATAAAAAATACCAGAGGCTCCCCGCTTGACCCCCCTGTATTGAAACGGGCCAGTCCTTGTGCCCGATCCGATTTAAGATCTTCCAGATGTGAACGTATCGTTGGCTTATCGAGAAAAGGCAGGCGCTGCAGGTCAGTCAGTACATTGAATTGCTCCGGATGGAAATTCAACCCGGCAAACAGCTTCTGATAATACGGAACATGCGCATTGGCAGAGATAAGCAGCTGACGCAGCTTTTCCAGCTGTAGCTGTGCGAGTTTTTCGGGAGAAAACCACTGGGTCTGCTCCATGGATTTCCGCACCCTGACACTGGTGTGTTTCTTGAGATACTCATGTATCGGAAATAATACGTTCGACACGCATCCGGTATAAAAAACAGGACTTTTTTCCCGGGAATCCGATCTTGTTTCAAGCTTCATTTCTATGCCGGTGATTATTCAATACCTGCTGGTAAGCTGCCAGCAACCGCACACGTACATTGGGCCAGGCGTACTCTTGTATCAGCTTCACCCCTTCCTCAACCAGATGGTTCGCCAGAATCGGATCATTAAGCACCCTCAATACGGCTTCCGCCATAACACCTGGTCTGGCAGGCGGTACCAGCAGCGCATTTTTTTCATGCGTGACCAGAAACGGGATCCCTCCAACATCAGTACTAACTACAGGTACGCCACTTGCCAGCGCTTCCAGAATTGAAATTGGCATATTATCGACCAGGCTCGGGTTAATCATCACATCCGCATCCTGATAAAGCGCCGAAATCATTTCATTATCCAAACGCCCTGTAAACCGGACACTTCCACTTAACCCAAGATCCGTCACCAAATGTTCCAGTGCAGAGCGTTCAGGACCGGATCCGGCAATAGTCAATCTGGCTGCCGGCAGGTTTGCTCTGACAATGGCAAAGGCATGTATCGCAGACATAATGTCGTAAATGGGCTCAAGATTACGGGTAACGATAATATGCGGGTCACTCTTTTTTTTGGTATTTACCTCAATTTGTGTAAAAAAACGTTCAAGATTAATAATATTGGGAATGATTATCGTATCAAATCCGAATTTTTTAAAAACCCCCTGCAAAAAACCGGACGGAACCAGAATTGTCGTGACTCGCCTGAGACTGGGTCTCACCCAGAAAAAAGACTGGCTGAAAAACTTTTCTGCCTCCCCACCACGATAATTAATGATTACAGGCTTCTGCCGCAACCAGGCAATCCAGATAACGGGGGCAGCATAAAGATGCCAGGACCAGCCGGAGTTGGCCATGACATGAAACAGCCGGACATTCTTTGCAGACAGCCAGATACGCACCAGGTAGGGAATTAACCGGCATATTGCCCGCATCCCTTTTACCCTTCCTGTCCATGCCGGGTAATAAGGTGCATTGGTCTGTACCAGTGTTACGGCAACCCCTTCCTGCTGTAACAGCCCGGCCAGCTGCCTGGTTTGATTGGCCATACCGCCAGACGGCGGAGGCAAGGGCCCGATCAGGCCGATATGCAGTTCGGATGCTTCCAATTTGAGTTCTCGGAAATAACCATTGTAATCACCAGGCAGCGGGCCGGAAACAAGTCATTACATAAATTTATCTGCAAGATCCATTTTCCCTTTTCACAGACAGCCTGTTATAAACAGGCTGATACCTTGCCACACTTTTTCGCCAATTCCGTTCGGTTTCAACAAATTCTCGCCCGGCTCTGCGCAGGTTTTCCCATTGACCGGGTGTGTTTATAAGTTCCCCGACTTTTTGTGCCAATGAACCCGGGTCACCGGACTTGAACAGAATACCATTATGGCTGTCACGGATCAGTTCCCGATGGCCTCCCACGTCGGAGGCAGCCAGCACCCTGCCCTGTGCCATGGCTTCCAGTGGTTTCAAAGGCGTGACGAGATCAGTAAGACGCATGGAAAGACGCGGATAAACCAGTACATCAATCAGGTCATAGTAATCCTGCACTTTGTCGTGCGGGATACGCCCGGTAAAAATAACCTTATCCTCAATACCAAGCCGGCTGGCAAGTTGCCGCAGCTGGTTATCCTGTGGCCCGCCTCCCACCAGCAATATACGCAAATCAGGATGCTGCGGCAGCATGATCGGCAAAGCCTGCAGCAAAATATCCAGTCCTTCATAAGCATAAAAAGAGCCGATGAATCCCAGGACACGCTTATTTTTTAACCCAAGCTGTTCTTTAAGTGATTCATTCGCGGGGCGGCTTGATACAAATTTTTCAATATCAACCGCATTGGGAATAACTGTAATTTTTTCCGGAACAACACCTCGCCCGATCATGTCATTTCGCAAACCTTCACATATCGTGGTAATTGCATCCACACGCCGAAGTGCGTAATTTTCAAGCTCACGAGTCAAACGGTAGCGCACACCCCATTCGCTGCTGGTACCGTGATCTACTGCCGCATCTTCCCAAAAGGCGCGAACTTCATAAACAACGGGTATACCCGCCTTACGGGCTGCCATCAGAGCTGGAATGGCGTTGAGTGCAGGGGAGTGGGCGTGCAGCAGATCCGGCCTGATAATCTGTATAATTTCCGATAACCGGTGCACCAGACCACTAATTACAGAAAGCTGATTCAAAACCGGTAAATGACTGACAAAATCAGACTGTGCCGGTGTTCTGTAAAAATGCCAGCCATCTACATCCTCCTCCGGCAACGTCGAACCGGTATGTTTGGCACTGGTAACGTGAAATGTCTCCCAGCCCAGTGCTCGCTGTTCTTTCAGAATTGCCAGCGTACGAAATGTATAACCACTGTGCAACGGTATGGAATGATCCAGAATGTGCAAAATCCGCATAATTTAACTTTCAGTAACCCTCAGCCAGAAATTGTCCAGATTGTAGCGTTATCAATGTCTCCTCCAACGGCAAAAATCTTTTTCTCTTTACCGTTCGACGAGTTCAGGCTGTTTGATCTCATTGAAATCTTGCTATCAGACGGATATCCAATCCAATTTTCCGGAAATCCGTTACCTGCAGATTATATTTTTCAGATAAGTCTGCAAGTTCAGGCAAAGCCAACATCGCTTGTGCCGAATTACCCAGCAGACTTGGTGCAAAGTAAAAAATAAACTCATCCACCAGCCCCGCTGCTGCCAATGCCCCATTCAGCACCGGGCCAGCCTCCACCAGCAGCTCATTGACACCTGATTTACCCAGCTCTGTCAGCATGGCCTTAAGATCAACTTTTCCAGTCATATCAGGCAGACTGATAACACGGGCACCCATACCTTCCAGCTGACGCATTTTCTCACTGTCAGCCTGCGCGGTAAAAATCCAGGTTGTCTCAGGATTTTGCAGCAACTTTGCCTGCAAAGGAATTTCCAGCCCGGAATCTGCAACTATACGCACAGGCTGTCTGGATGTTTCAATATATCGTACTGTCAGCTGCGGATCATCCTGTTTAACCGAACTGATTCCGGTCAGCACTGCACAAGAGCGTGCGCGCCATTTATGTCCATCTCTTCGGGCCGGTTCATCGGTAATCCACTGACTTTTGCCATTTTTCAGCGCTATTCTGCCATCAAGGCTGGTGGCTATTTTAGTCCGTACCCACGGGTAACCATGGTGCATGCGGGTAATAAATCCGATATTTAACTGTTGAGCTTCATCGGCAAGCAGCCCTGTCTGTATCTCAATACCAGCCTTACGTAACCTGTCCCCCCCCTGTCCATTTACATGCGGATTGGGGTCACCCATAGCCATAATCACTTTTTTTACCTGGGCCTGAATCAGGGCATCAACACAAGGTGGCGTTCTGCCATGGTGATTGCAGGGTTCAAGAGTCACGTAAACAGTAGCACCTTTAGCTGATACCCCCGCCTCCTGTAACGCATAAATTTCCGCATGGGGCTCCCCCATACGAATATGCCAGCCTTTTCCGACAATTCTGCCGTTATTAACAACCACACAACCTACCCGTGGATTGGGACTCGTAGTAAATAACCCTTTTTCAGCCAGTCGCAGCGCGTACGACATAAATTCATGATCAGCTGCAGTAAACACCCGTCTTTAATCCCTTAATAAAAAATGGCCGGTCGGCAATATAAGATCATGATAACTCCGTGATTACCAGTGCGACCGGCTGTGAAATCCCCTGTTACCATCCCGGCAGCGATTCATTTCAGCACTTTTATCCCGCGGGTTATTCATGCTACGATTTTTACACATTCCAATTACTACCGGAGGGTGAAATGCTTTTTGTCAGGTTTTTTATTACTGCTATTGTTTTACTGTCATCAGGCTGGGTTTTTGCTGTAAAAGACCAGGTCCCCTATGCCACACAGGTTAACAATCTGATGCGCTACTATCGGGCCACACCCAATATCGCCACTTCCGGCGCCCTTTCTCAGGATAGTATCCAGGAACTTGCTAAACACAGTTTTCAGACTGTGATTGATCTGCGTAACGAATCGGAGGGTACGCCGGCAGAAAAAAAAGCAGTTGAAGCGGCCCTAATGACTTACATCAATATTCCAGTCTCAGGCGATGGCGTAAATGAATCGCAATTAGCCGCGTTCAAACAGGCACTGGAACAGGCATCCCCCCCTATTCTCGTTCATTGTGCTACTGGCAACCGTGCTGGTGCCATGTGGACTGTTTATCGGCTAAATGAAGGAATAGCTCCCGATATTGCTTTTAAAGAAGGGCGTACTGCCGGCATGAATGCCGGCATGGAAGAAAAAATCAGGAAGATTTGGTGCAAGGGTGCCAAAGAAGGCTGTTGACTGCGCCACCCGGAGTAGCAACAGTCCAGACACAACCTGGTACGCTTTCCAGTTCGGGACACGTTACTTGCAACAGAATACCTCCAAAAATCATGGCGGTAGTCACCGTAATCTTTGGAATTGCTTCAGTTAATCCGGCAGACACTTGCCTTCAAAACTCGTTCCCCCGGCTGCTGTCAACATCTTCCGGACTGACGAGGCTGCCAAAATTACCCCAGGCATTTCTAATGTAGGAAACCACCCAGGCAATTTCCTGATCACGGATGATGTGCTGAAAAGACGGCATACCGTAAGGGCGGGGATTGCCGGCTGTTGCAGGCGGAAATCCGCCGTACAGCACGCTGCGGACCGTATTGAGCGGCGAAATCATAGTTACGCTGCGATTCCCTGCCAGTGACGGGTAAACTCCCGGCACACCTTCTCCTGACTTGCCATGACAATCCTGGCAGCGTTTCTCATATACCGTTTCTCCCAGCGCCAGATATCTACGTACACGTTCCGGCATAGGGGGTATTTTTCCCGGTATTGCATCACTGCGCTTTTCTCCCAGCGACTGAAGATAAACAGCCACTGCACGTAAATCATCATCTGACAGATATTGCAGGCTTTGCCTGACAATTGTTGCCATAGGGCCTGAAGTTACCGCATGCGCCGATACCCCGGTGGAAAGCAGTCTGACGATTTCATCAGTTGACCAGTCCCCTACTCCGGCTTCCTTTGGGGATATCAGGGAAGGTGCATACCAGTAAGTACCCATAATTTCCCCCCCTGCCAGTTTGTCTTCTTTACTTGCTCCCCATACGTTACGGGGAGTATGGCAGGCGTTACAGTGTCCCAGTCCCTGCACCAGATAATTACCGCGATTCCAGTCTTCACTCCTGGAATGATCCGGTTCATACACGCCCTCTTTGAAGTACCAGGTACGCCAGAGAAACAGCAGAAACTGGTTATCGTAAGGCGAGGTGATTTTATGTGGCGGATTAGTCTGTGCTACCGGAGACAGTGAACGCAGATAGGCAAAAATTGCATCAGCATCCTGGCGTGTAATTTTCGTATATTCGGTATAGGGAAAAACAGGATAGAGATAACTGCCATCCTTACCTTTGCCATAATGGAGCGCCTGCCAGAAATCTTCTCCGTTCCAGCTGCCAATACCGGTTTCATTGTCCGGCGTGATGTTGGGTGCGGTAAACAGGCCAAAAGGTGTATTCAGCTGGCGTCCGCCCGCATAAGGCTTTCCCCCCCGCGTAGTATGGCATCCCATGCAGTTACCGGCACGGGCAAGGTATTCCCCGCGCTGAATCTGTTCTGTATCAGCCTTGTTTGCCGGTGAAGCGGCCATTACGGACAAAGGCAGTACCAGGCTCGATAATAAAACTGTAATCTGCTGTTTTATTGGCACAAATCCGGATTCGTTTAGCTGTTTCATTGGGGAAAACCCTCACGGGAAAAAATAGTCTGACAACGCTGCACAAGTTCCGGAGACAACACCTCCATTTCTGCAGATTCACCTGTTACCGGTTGAGCAGGCAGCCACATCGCCAGCGCATTCACTTCCTCCTGGGACAGTTTTTTAGCAATTTCTGACATACAGTCCGGTGTTTGCCCGCGCATAATCCCGCCATTACGCCAGCCGCCAAACTGAGCAGCCACATAGGCATGAGGCAAGCCAAGCAGGCTGGGAATATACGGCTTTACGCCCATCAGTGCTTTTCCGTGACAGGCACTGCATGCGGGAATATCTCGTCCGGGATCGCCGGAATGGATCAATGTTTCCATCGATTGTATTTCGGCAGATGAAAGTGTATTCACAGCCGGTTCCGGATAAGGATATTTCAGGGAAGCAAAATACTGCGCTATTTCGAGCAGATATTCATCCGACAAATTTTCCAGAAGAATTGCCATAGCCTGGTAATAGCGTTTCCCATCCCGGAAATTACGCAGCTGGTTAAACAGATAACCGGCAGGTTTGCCGGCAATTCGCGGGTAATAGGCATCACGCCCTGCCCGATCTTCATCTCCATGACAGATGGTACAAGGTTTTACACGCTGCTCCAGTGTATCAGGTATACCGGAAGGAGCCGGTTGCTGCGCCATGGCAGGCCCGGACAGTATTACTGACAAAATAAATACAATAAATTTCATTTACACTCAACCCGTGAAAAATAAACAAACCCATCAGCACACTGATCAGTCTCAGCTTAAACACCAGTACCGGAACCCGGATATTTTGCGGGAAGCAGACTCAATTCTCTCTGATTTGCCGGAAACACTGATTGACAGTTACCTTGCCACCCGGTACCAGATCTGGATTGATTCTGCCCTGGTTACGCTGAAAATCGGCTGTCCATCTGCTCCGCTGGCAGCGTTGATGCAAATGACCAGTGCTCGAAACGCGGTATACGTCACCGCCTGCAACCCGGGGAGCCGAATCGTCCCTCTTGATGTGAATCAGCTCGCCATGGTCAGATTGTATGAAAAACTTGCCGGCTGTTCAAACCACATCTACCAGGGAGCCGGGATTGATCCCACCGGAAAATGGCCGGCAGAGGAAAGCCTGCTTGCCCTGGACGTTGACCTGCCTGCTGCCAGACTGATCGGGAAAGAATTCAGGCAGAATGCAATCGTCTGGATTGATTCTGCCGCAATGCCCCGTTTAGTACTATTGCACTGAGGAAGTCGCTTCCCCGGTTAGGATGTTATGCTTCAATTTCTGTAACTCAGGTTGGTTCAGTGTTTCTGTTTCCAGTAACTGCTGCGCGGTCTGATCAAGCAGAGCGCGATTCCTGGTCAGAATCCGGCTGGCACGTTCAAGCGCCTGGTCAAGCAGCGAACGTACTGCCAGGTCAATCCTGTTAGCAGTTTCTTCGCTGTAATCACGGCTTTGCGGCATGGGAAATCCAGTCTGTAAATAAGCTGTCTGCTCCCGGTCATACACTACATTGCCAATAGCATCACTCATGCCATAGCGTAATACCATTGCACGGGCAATATCTGTAGCACGCGCCAGATCATCCGAAGCACCGGTGGAAATTTCGCTGAATACCAGTACTTCCGCTGCACGCCCTCCCAGCAACACTGCCATCTTGTTTTCCAGTTCCTTGCGTGTCATAAGGAAACGATCTTCAGTAGGGCGCTGAATGGTATAACCCAGCGCACCGATTCCACGTGGAATAATTGAAACCTTGTGGACTTCATCTGATCCTGGCAGAGCAAGTGACACCATGGCGTGACCCAGTTCATGATAGGCGACTGTCCGCCTTTCATCAGGATTGAGCAGGCGATTGCGCTTTTCCAGACCTGCCACAATCCGCTCGATCGCATTGTTAAAATCATCCATAGCGACAGCTGATGCACCGCGCCGGGTGGCCAGCAGTGCTGCTTCGTTGATCAGATTGGCCAGATCAGCACCGGTAAAACCGGGAGTCAGCGCTGCAATCTGTTCGGTATCCACATCAGAACCCAGTGTGATTTTACCGATATGTACCGCAAGGATTTGCTGGCGCCCTTTTTTATCAGGCCGGTCAACCAGTACCTGACGATCAAAACGCCCGGCGCGCAACAAGGCGGCATCAAGAATTTCCGGGCGATTGGTGGCAGCAAGGAGAACAATACCGCTAGAGGGATCAAAGCCATCCAGCTCGGCCAGTAACTGATTTAACGTCTGCTCTTTTTCATCGTGCCCGCCAAATCCGCCTGCACCACGAGCCCGTCCTAGTGAATCCAGCTCATCAATAAAAATGATTGCCGGTGCCATCTGGCGTGCCTGTTCAAACAGATCACGTACCCTGGCTGCACCTACTCCGACAAACATCTCGACGAATTCTGATCCGGAAATCGAGAAAAACGGGACACCCGCTTCCCCTGCTACCGCACGAGCCAGCAGCGTTTTACCGGTTCCCGGCGGGCCAACCAGCAGGATACCTTTGGGCGCACGCCCCCCCAGCCGGCTGTATTCCTTTGGGTTTTTGAGAAAATTAACCACCTCGACCAGTTCCTCTTTGGCTTCATCCACACCGGCAACATTGGCGAAGGTCACTTTGGTTTCTTTTTCCACATAAACCTTGGCGCGGCTTTTACCAATTGACATCAGGCCACTTCCCATTATTCCTTTATTCATCCGCCGGATAATAAACAGCCAGATACCGGCAAAAATTGCCATTGGCACGATCCAGGAAAGCAGATCCCGTAACCAGGTGCTCTGAACAACACCGGTGTAAGTGACACTGTGTTTATCCAGTATTTCCGCCAGATCAGACTCAACCCGGGTGGTTACGAATTCGGAGAATTTTTCACCGGCTGATTCCTTGAGCTTACCGAAAATCTGTTTGTCCGTAATAGCCACTTCAGCCACCTTATCCTGCTCCAGCAGCGTCTGGAAGCGGCTATAGGGAATTGGCTCGATTTTTGTATACTGGTTGTACAGATTCTGGATAAAAAGAATGCTGAGTATCGCAATCAGCACATACCAGAAGTTGATCTGGGCTCGTTTGTCTGTGGGCGACTGGTTATTCATGATTCCTCTCTGTTCGTCTGAATTTATTTCCTGCATGCCAATGGATCATGCGGGGCGAAGAGAGAACATAAAACAGATCTTTGTACAGGGCAACCGTATTTCAATAAACCGTACAGACTTTCCCGGCCCCCTTTCCTGCCGGCCCGGGTTGCATGATAGCGCCAGTCACATACAATGGCCGCTTTCTTCAACATACCCATAAAGGATCAGTCCCGATGAAAACACGTGCAGCAGTTGCCTGGCAGGCAGGCCAGCCGCTTACTGTCGAAGAAGTTGATCTGGCCGGCCCCCGTGCAGGAGAAGTGCTGGTTGAAGTCAAAGCCACAGGCATCTGCCATACCGATTACTACACACTTTCCGGTGCGGATCCGGAAGGACTGTTTCCCGCCATTCTTGGCCATGAAGGTGCCGGTGTCGTAGTGGAAGTGGGGGCTGATGTTAAATCGCTGCGCCCGGGAGATCATGTAATCCCTCTGTACACACCGGAATGCCGGGAGTGCAAATTCTGCCTGTCACGCAAAACCAATCTGTGCCAGGCAATCCGTTCCACACAAGGGCGCGGTCTGATGCCAGACGGGACTTCACGCTTCTCGCTCAACGGTAAACCCATTATGCATTACATGGGGACATCAACTTTTTCCAACTTTATTGTTGTTCCCGAAATTGCTCTGGCGAAGATCCGTGAAGATGCGCCTTTTGACAAGGCCTGTTACATCGGGTGTGGTGTGACTACCGGAATTGGTGCGGTACTGTTTACCGCCAAAGTGGAAGCAGGAGCGAATGTTGCTGTATTCGGACTGGGAGGAATCGGTCTGAATGTTATTCAGGGTGCACGCATGATTGGTGCAGGCAAGATTATTGGAATTGACATCAATCCGGAGCGGGAGGCATTGGGTCGACAATTTGGTATGACCCATTTCATCAATCCGAACGAGGTTGAAAATGTGGTTGATGCGGTCATACAACTCACCGATGGGGGGGCTGATTACAGCTTTGAATGTATCGGCAACACTACGGTGATGCGACAGGCGCTGGAGTGTACCCACAAAGGCTGGGGGCGCAGCATCATTATTGGGGTGGCTAAGGCCGGTGCCGAGATCAGTACGCGCCCGTTCCAGCTGGTTACCGGCAGAAAATGGGAAGGCTCCGCTTTTGGTGGCGCACGTGGCCGTACCGATGTTCCCAGGATTGTCGACTGGTATATGGACGGTAAAATCAGCATTGATCCGCTCATCACCCACATACTGAAGCTGGAAGATATTAATGAAGGTTTCAGGCTGATGGAAGCGGGTGAGTCGATTCGATCCGTTGTCGTTTTCTGACCGGTATGACGAAACTGGAAATCAGAAGCCAGCACCGCTGTTTTGCCGGTATTCAGGGCTATTATGAACACCGTTCGGAAATTATCGGCCTGCCGATGCGTTTTTCGGTATATGAGCCTCCCCAGGCAAAAGAAGCTGAAACACTGCGGCTTCCGGTACTTTTTTTCCTTGCCGGGCTAACCTGTACGGAAGAAACCTTCATGATCAAGGCGAGTGCCCAGCGCTTTGCTGCTGAACTGGGACTGATACTGGTCAGCATGGATACCAGTCCGCGCAATACCGGAATTCCAGGTGAAGCAGATGACTGGGATTTTGGAACAGGAGCAGGGTTTTATCTCGATGCGACTGAACAGCCCTGGTCAAGATACTTTCGTATGGAAAGCTATATAACCCAAGAATTGCGCGATATTATCCTGAGCAGATTCCCGGCAGATCCTGAACGGATCGGAATTTTCGGGCACTCCATGGGAGGGCATGGCGCACTGACGCTGGCGTTGCGTCATCCCGGGCTTTATCAGTCCGTCTCGGCATTCGCACCGATAGCCGCTCCCATTCACTGTCTCTGGGGGCAAAAAGCATTTAGCCGTTATCTGGGAGAATCACCGGAAAACTGGCGTAAACACGATGCAACAGCATTGATTGAATCCGGCCATCGATTGCCAACACCGTTAATTGATCAGGGGTTGGATGATCCTTTCCTTACCGAGCAATTACATCCCAGCTATTTCGAAGCTGCCTGTCAGCAAGCCGAACAACCGGTTATTTTGCGCCGTCATGCCGGATACGATCACAGCTACTTTTTTATCAGTACCTTTATTGAAGATCACCTGCGACATCATCACAGCCAGCTGACGGAATGAAGTCAGGGATACGGATAATTGTTTGAAGCCGGGAACACTGGCAGAAACAGTGCAGTAAGCAGGCAAGCACAGATATGGCGGCAAGTCTACAGGACAGGAATCACAAGAACCGCCGCCACCCCGCTTACAGCTTTCCGGAAGATCAGATCACAATGACTTCCGGTAACGGAAAACCGTTGAAATTACTGGCATATGATGTTGTATAGGCGCCGGCATTAGGAATAAAAATGAAATCATCTTCCTGAACATCTTCAGGCAGCATCTCATCGTGCATCAGCACATCCACGGAATCACATGTCGGACCGGCAACTGACCAGGGAACCAGAGGCCCGTTGCGTTGCGTCAGGATTTCATAACGCAACCCTTCACTGACTTCAATGATGCCGCCGAATATCCCGGCATCCCAGTACATCCAGCGTTTGCCGTTACGGGTAGCAGTACCAACCACGCGGCACACAAAACACGCTGAATCAGATACCAGGTAACGCCCGGGTTCGGCCATGATGTGTATATCTTCCGGTAAATCAGCAATTGCCTCGTTGATAACCCCGGCTATGATTTCAATGGAAGGAATCGGTTTAACGTGGCGTACCGGATAACCTCCTCCCAGATTCAGCAGGCGTGGCTTCAGACCGGCCTCACGCATGCCGGCAAACACCGTTTTGGCACGTTCAATACCCACTCGCCAGTTTTGTGGATTACGGCATTGAGATCCCACATGAAAAGTCACACCGGCCAGATCTGCTTTCAGTCTGACAGCTTCATCAATGATTTCACTGACATCCACCAGATGTGTCCCGAACTTCCCTGCCAGCGGCCAGTCACTGCCGATATTGGGAGTATCAATACGCAGATACAGCTTGGCATCCGGCTTGATGCTGACGATCTTGCGCAGCTCTTCAACGCTGTCCAGTACATACCATTCAACCCCTTTTGCCGCAGCATACTCAATATAAGCACGTGATTTCATGGGGTTGCTGTAGAAAATTTCAGCAGCCGGCACCCCCAGCCCCATCAGCAGATCAAGCTCGGCGATTGAGGCAATTTCAAACCCCACCCCCTCCTCAATCAATGTTTTCAGCACACGTGGATCAGGATTGGCTTTGGCAGCGTAATGGGGATGTACACGCGGCATGGCAGCCTTGAATCGTCGGGCTTTGTTGCGAATGATACTGGTGTCGATCAGCAGGAAGGGCTGCTGATAACCCTGTTTTAATCTGGTGTCCACCAGAGTGAGATCAATGCTGATCTCGGGGTGGGTATCAAAAATTATGCTGGTTTCTACTGGCTGATGTGCTGCAGTGGACTGTTTTTTCATGAGAGCGCCTCCTGGCAATTACCAACTACGTTTCAGGGATATGAACATGTACCCAATCAGTCAGAACAAACAGGTTTATCTTGCTTCTCATGATGACCTCCTTATGGGCTACGGCATTTTCTAAAGGGACGCATTATAGACCTGATTTTCTCATAATCAAGTATTTTTTTTATCAAAAAAACATGTTATAAATCATTCTGTTATATTGATAATGACTTGTCTGTTTCCACTAAAAACCACATAAGTCGTCCGACCGTTCTGCAAATGATCTTTTTAATCCGGAAAAATCAGATTCTGCTATTTATCACACCGTGACTGCTCCCCTTTTTCGAATAAAAAGCACCTCTGAAAATGAATAAATTATTTGCGTATAACTCAGTGCTGAGACTAATATCCCAAACGGTCAGTTCTGCCGATGAGCTGATATGTTTATCAATGCATGTCCATTAATAACAGAAGGAGATAGTGATGAAAGGAACTACCTTAGCCGCCATTTTTACGGCAGCCGCACTGCTTTTTTCTTTTAACAGCGCATTTGCCGGTAACGAAGGCCTGCCTGCCAGTCAGGTAATTGCTGCCATCAACACAGCCACTGCAGCCACTCCCGGGCTCATTCACGAAGTTGAAATCGAGCAGAAACTTGGAAAACTGATTGTCGAAGTAAAAATTATCGATGCCAAAGGCCAGAAAGTTAAGGTCAGAATTGATCCGGAAAAAAATGCGGTAATGCAGTAATTCACCAACTTCACCGGACGGCGGCCCGGCAAGGGTACTGAAAGAATATACGAACAGACAATCACACCTGCCGGGCTGCCCGCTCTGTCTATCTGTCCAGCCTCCCGAGAAACCTCAGGTACCCCCGGTAACCACACGATTAATCCTGCGAGAACCTGAATGACATCTGCTCCATCTTCTCCGATATCACAACAGCCACAACACCCTGCAATTCCGCGTGTCGGTTTTGTTTCCCTTGGCTGCCCCAAGGCAACAGTGGATTCCGAACGTATCCTCACCTGTCTGCGGGCAGAGGGTTATCTGATTTCGCCCAGCTATGCTGAAGCCGATCTGGTCGTTGTCAACACCTGCGGTTTTATTGACAGTGCCGTGGCGGAATCGCTGGAAACCATAGGTGAAGCACTGACTGAAAATGGCAAGGTAATCGTGACCGGCTGCCTCGGTGCAAAAGAGGACGTCATCCGGCAGGCACACCCCAGCGTGCTGGCAGTAACCGGCCCGCAAGCCACTGAAGAAGTCATGGCGGCTATCCACCATCATCTGCCCAAACCGCACGATCCCTATCTTGATCTGGTACCACCACAGGGAATCAGGCTCACACCCAAACACTATGCCTATCTCAAGATTTCCGAGGGCTGCAACCATCGCTGCACGTTCTGCATCATTCCCAGCATGCGCGGCGATCTGGTCAGCCGGCCGGTGGGAGGCGTGCTGCAGGAAGCACAAAGTCTGGTTGAAGCCGGGGTCAAGGAGCTGCTGATCATCTCCCAGGACACCAGTGCCTACGGTGTGGATATCAAATACCGCACCGGCTTCTGGCAGGGCAGGCCGGTTCGCACCCGTATTACCGAACTGGCAAAAGCACTGGGAGAATTCGGTGTCTGGGTACGGTTGCATTACGTCTATCCCTACCCGCATGTGGACGAACTGATCCCGCTAATGGCAGATGGTAAACTCCTGCCTTATCTGGACATTCCTTTCCAGCACGCCAATGAGCGCATACTCAGGCTGATGAAACGCCCGGCCAGCAGTGAAAATGTACTGGCACGTATCCGTCAGTGGCGCGGTATCTGTCCGGATATCGCATTACGCAGCACCTTTATCGTCGGTTTTCCAGGCGAAACCGAGCAGGAATTTGAGGAATTACTGGCTTTTCTGGAAGAAGCGCAGCTTGACCGGGTTGGCGCATTTGCCTATTCACCCGTCAAAGGTGCGGCTGCCAATGCACTGCCGGATCACATCCCCTCTGAAATCCAGCAGGAGCGGCTGGAAAGGCTGATGCAACGACAGGAAACCATCAGTGAAAAACGTCTGGCAGCGAAAAAAGGCCGGCAACTCAGGGTACTGATAGATACAGTTGATGAAGAAGGTGCCATTGCCAGAAGCTACGCTGATGCACCGGAAATTGACGGCGTTGTTTATATCAGCAATGCCTCAGCCCTGAAAACAGGTGATTGGGCGGATGTACGTGTTACCGATACCGATATTCACGATTTATGGGCGGAAAAAATCTGACGCGAGCGGTGCGGAAACATCATGACAGAAACCGGGGTACTGCCTGTCGTTCCGTTACCCCCTGCTTTATTATGCTCACAGTTACGATACGATAACAAAAGTAACAAAACGCAGAGGGCTGCAACAAAATCAAGGATAAAGACAACGCCGTGACAAAAACCCGGGATACTTCAGGGTAAAGCAACCTGAAATATCCCTGTGGATTTCTTTACTCGTTATCTGTCAGGCAAAAGAGGAAAAGTGTGTATTACTGTAACGACGGGTGCAGAAAAATACAGCACCCAGCCCCAGGGATAACAACAGCAATGTGCCGGGCTCACTGACCTCACGGGGATCACGAGGTTTTTCACGCCAGGTTAACAACGCCTGATTATTCATCGGACTCACCGGGGTCAACTTGTAAAATTCCCACGTATCACTCACATAATTGTTGGGTATTGAAGCTATACCAGGTTTTCCATTTGAACCAGTCAGCCAGGTATCCGCTAAAGCCCGGGCACCATCAAAATCTGTTGTGGCTTTAAATGTCCCGTCTGACAGATTCCGTAAATTATCCCCTTCAAAGAAAATTTCCCATAGAGTTAGCTGGAAAGCCGCATCATTTTTATTTGTACCCAAATCATTAAAGTGATTATCAAACAGCCAGCTAACCTGGGAGAGCTGTAAACCGGTCAGATTTGCTGGAGCAATGTCATAAGTCACGTTCCGGCCAGTTACCAGCCAGTGGTTTATATCAATACAAAAAGCTTGCAAAGAATTATTCCACTCACCCCCTCCTCCAGATAGCACATTAAACTTAAACTCACCGGCACCCACTCCACCGTTAAGCGGTGTTGTTATGTTTCCCGATTTGGATCCATTAACAAAACCCTGATAATTCAATTCGATATTAACAGCCCAGCTTGCTGAAGCGAAACCAAGGGAAGCAATTGCAGCAGTTAAAACAGCCGTTTTCCGGATACCCCAGCCAAATTGTTTATGCTCTAAAAATAACTTCACCGTATTTCTCCTTATTGGTTCTTATGTGATACCCGGTCATTCCAGGCATCTTCACCTTCTATTGAGCATTAAACATGCCAGAGATTAAATATCATTAATAAACAGACAGATAAAAAACAGGTTTATAATCTTGCTTAAGGGAGTGTAAAAAAACCCAACAGGTTTTAGGTGCATTGAGCCTGGTCTTCGGGTACAAATCACAGCCAGAACACACAACTTGAATTACAGGCTTGATACAGGAGGTTGCGTTACCATGCCGGACATGAAAAACAAGATTGAAAGCAGGCTGCAATCATTGCAACCGCAGTTTCTGGAAGTGATCAACGAGAGCTACCGTCACAATGTGCCGGCAGGATCGGAATCCCATTTCAAAGTGACAATTGTCTCGGATGTGTTTAGTGGCAAACCCCTGGTGGCGCGTCACCGGCTGGTTAATACCACACTGACAGATGAAATCGTCCGCTCCATTCACGCGCTGGCGCTGCATACGCTCACCCCCGCGGAATGGCGGGAACGTAATGAAACGGCACATACCTCCCCGCCCTGCCTGGGTGGCTCCCCCGGCGAGATACGTGCCGGTGCAAAAAAAGTATGCTGACTTTTTTCAGGAAAATTCTGGGGCATTCACTATGCAAAAATTATTGATTTTTTTCGCATCCCGATTTTACGGCGGGCTGGTTTTACGGCAGAAATAAACAGACGGTTTCCACCTTGCTGCAAGCCATAAATGAAATATCGCGGTCAGACCAGCGTACTAACCCGGTGACCGGGTGTGATTCGGTATACAGCCTCAAGCCTTTATGGTGAATCTGATCGAGTGAATAAGACAGTCTCATAACAGGAAAAGCTATAATATCGCCCTTATTTTCAGTGTTTCGTCCATCTTAAGGCGGCTATTCTGGCTACTCGGCAGGAACTCTCAGAATTTCTCAGTGAAGTTGAGCTGCGTGCGTATAAGCAGGCATTATTTGCTGTGCAGGATGAGCATGCGGCACTTGATATCGTCCAGGATTCGATGATGAAGCTGGTTGAAAAATACTCAGACAAGCCTCTCTCCGAAATTCCCCCTCTGTTTCAGCGCATCTTGCAGAATACGATTCGTGATTTTTATCGCCGACAGAAATCACGCTCGCTCTGGGTAACATTATTTTCATCATTCATACCCGATTCGGATGACAGAGAAACCGGTACGGATATACCCGAGTCATTGCCGGTAGCCCCGGATTTTGGCTGTAAAAACAACCCCGGCACTGCAGCAGAACAATCACAGATCATCGAGCTGATCAGCCAGGCAATAGAAAATTTACCGCCACGTCAACGGGAAGCCTTTCTGCTGCGTTACTGGGAAGAGATGGATGTGTCTGAAACAGCCAGGGTCATGGACTGTTCAGAAGGCAGCGTAAAAACGCATTGTTCCCGGGCAGCTCATACACTTGCTGCTCTGTTGGAGAGTAAAGGAATCAAATGATGACTGAGGAAGAGAGAACGGGGAAAACCGTCAAAGGATTGCTGGACAAAAGCCTGGGTGATATCACCCCCGGCACCTTGTATCGCCTGCAGGCAGCGCGCAGAGCCGCGCTGGAACAGTATCAGCCGGCTGGAGAGGTATTGCACACCGGTACCGATACTCTGGTTCAGAGCGGGCTGCACTGGATTTCATCTCATGCCGGCAGACTGTTGCTGACAGCAAGTCTGTTGTTTTTTCTGGCGACACACAGTTACTGGCAGAAACAGCATCGTATCGAAGACAAAACCACGACTGCTCCCGCCATCCTCACACAGGACGCACCTTCCGGCGCCCCGAAAACCAATGATACGGCTGATATGTACACGCCTTCCGATGAGGTGGCGAATGAGGTAACAGCCGGGGAAGCAGCTCCCCGGGATTCTGATGATGAAGGCGGTCATGCTAATGAAGCAGTGTCCGGGGTTGGCACGGAAACCGGTGATACGGGTGATTCCGATGATTCCGGCGAGGCTGACAGTGTGGATAATGCCGGCGATACCAGTAATGCTGGTACCTATGATTCTGCAGAAAACCAGGATTCACTGAATCAGGAAGAAACCGGCAGTACCGATGATTACGCACCAGGTGCAGATGATACGGTGGATTTCTACGATGAGGAAAATACCCCGGACACACCGGATACAACAGGTACAAACCAGAGCAATACAGACAGTACTGATCATGCCGGCGACACCAGTGACACACCCCGATAATCACTTTTGACAGATGGTGGCCTGATCCGGCTATCCGTCAAATAATGTAACCCTCCCCTGCAACGGCCGCTTGCAGCGATTGTTTGCATCGGCCGTTTCCACGCTACTTCACGTTATTTTTTGTAATTAATGTCATCCATTACCAGCGATCTGCCTCATATCATCCCCTCTGATTTTCCATCCCACTGGCAAACACGGATCAGTACCCTGCTCAACGGGCAGGAGCAAATCCTTGCCTGGCTGGAAATTGATCTTGACAACCAGCTGCATTTTTCACCCGGATTACTCATCGTGACTACACACAGGATTCTTGCCCGATCCGAAAAGGATGAAAACTGGCAGGCATGGTCCAATCAGCCGGATATGAAACTGACGTATCAGGATCATGCCGGTATTTGCAGTATTGAGTTATTCGATATCCACGCACGACTTGCCTGCTGGCATTGCACGCTGGAGAAACATCAGGCAATCGATCAGCTGATTGCCCATTTTGTTCAGCTGATTACAGCTGAAACTGCTCAAACGGGAGAGGCCCCGGCAAATCCGGATGAAGGCACAGAAATTGAGAGTGACAGTAAAATTGCCATCGAAACTGATCTGGCAGACAGCAGTGAAAGTATTGCCACCGGCAATCAGGAAACGAATACAGCTCCCCCTTCCACCTGGACATTATTTCGCCTGTGGCGTTTTGCCAAACCATACAAATGGCAGCTGCTTACCGGTTTCATGCTGATGCTGGGCAGTACAGCCGCTGCACTGGTGCCACCCTATCTGACCATGCCGCTGATGGATAACGTGCTGATTCCCTACCAGAACGGCCATCCAATCGACACCGGTCTGGTGACATTCTATCTGTCCGGCCTGCTGGGAGCAGCAGTTCTGGCCTGGATACTGGGCTGGTTACGCACCTACACAATGGCAAAGGTGTCTGAGCGTATCGGTGCTGATTTACGAACAACTACCTATGAGCATCTGCTCGGTCTTTCTCAAGCCTATTTTGGCGGTAAGCGCACAGGTGATCTGATGGCACGTATCGGGGCGGAAACAGATCGGATTAATATGTTTCTATCACTCAATCTGCTCGATTTTGCGACAGATGTACTCATGATTACCCTGACCGTCATTATCCTGGTTTCGATCAACCCATGGCTGGCACTCATCACCCTGCTTCCCCTGCCCATCATTGCCTGGCTGATTCATCTGGTCCGGGATCGGTTACGGGTCGGTTTTGAAAAAACCGGGCGTGTCTGGGCCGAGGTCAACAATGTACTGGCGGATACTCTGCCCGGTATCCGGGTTGTTAAGGCATTCGCACAGGAAGAAAGAGAAATCGAGCGTTTCCGCATAGTTAACCAGCGCAATGTGGAAATCAACGACCGGGTCAATAAAATCTGGGCGCTGTTTACACCCACGGTCACATTCCTGACGGAATGCGGCCTGCTGGTTGTATGGATTTTTGGTATCTGGCAGGTATCACAGGACCACATTACTGTTGGTGTACTCACTGCCTTTCTGGCCTACATTGGCCGCTTCTACCTGCGGCTGGATTCAATGAGCCGGATTGTTTCAGCCACACAAAAGGCGGCAGCCGGCACCAAACGGATATTCGATATTCTCGATCATGTCTCCAGTGTGCCCGAGCCGGTCAAACCCATTCATTTACCGGCGATAAAAGGCCATATCGGATTGAGCAACGTCAGTTTCCGCTACGGGACACGCCGGGTTATCCAGAATCTTGATTTTGCAATCAAACCCGGCGAAATGATCGGTCTGGTTGGGCATAGCGGCTCGGGTAAAAGCACGCTTATCAACCTGATCTGCCGTTTTTATGATGTAACTGATGGCGCTATTCTGATTGATGATGTCGATATACGCTCACTCCCCATTGCAGAATACCGCAAACATATCGGGCTGGTATTACAGGAGCCTTTCCTGTTTTTCGGAACGATTGCTGAAAATATCGCCTACGGCAGACCCAACGCTTCCCGCAGAGAAATCATCGCTGCTGCACGCGCGGCATACGCCCATGAATTTATCCTGCGGCTGCCCTATGGCTATGATTCCCTGGTAGGTGAACGCGGACAGGCGCTATCCGGTGGAGAAAGACAGCGTATTTCCATAGCCCGGGCATTGCTGATTGATCCTCGCATCCTGATACTGGACGAAGCCACTTCATCAGTAGATACCCAAACCGAACAGGAAATCCAGGGGGCACTGGATAACCTCGTTTCCGGCCGAACCACCATAGCTGTAGCGCATCGTCTTTCAACCCTGCAGCAGGCAAACCGGCTGGTGGTACTTGATCACGGCAAAATTGTGGAAGTTGGTAATCATGAGGAGCTGATGGATCGCCGGGGGCATTACTACCAGCTCTATCAGGCGCAATCACGCAGCAGTGATGACGAAGAACAACCCGCTGCAGCTGGAAAAATAATGGGTATCCGGAGCAATCTCGCATGAACACGAATCTGACTGGCTGCAAACTGAACCGTAATACCTTTGGCAAGCTGATTGCCACAGGAAAAGACCATCAGATTCATGAAGGTGTGATACCTGTACGCGCATTTCCAGTCACGGCTCCCGGTGAAGGTATTTCACTGGTTGATAATCATGGCCATGAAGTGGTCTGGATAGATAACCTGGCTGAATTGCCCGAAATGGAACGCAACCTGATTGAAGAAGAATTTGCCAGCCGTGAATTCATGCCGGAAATTAAGCGTATCGACAAAGTTTCAAGTTTTGCCACACCCAGTATCTGGCAGGTACAAACTGATCGGGGCAATACTCAATTCACTCTCAAGGGCGAAGAAGATATCCGTCGCCTGTCACTTTCCACACTGCTGATTACCGACAGCAATGGCATTCATTTTCTGGTTCGTGACCGATCCGTGCTGGATCGTCACAGCAACAAACTGCTGGATCGTTTTCTGTGAGCATTGTTTCTTGTAATTATCATATTTTGCTGTAAACCGATCGGGCCTGTCCTGCGTTAATTCAGGTAAGTACATTCACCTTACTTTTCATGTCAATCCAAACCGCAATTCATACTGATTCTTCTGTTCACAGCACCAGAGATCTCAAATTCCTTGAGGTTCGTTATGTAGATGGTCCCAATATGTGGACATATACCCCTGTTTTAGAAGCAATCGTCGATATAGGTGAGCTTGAAGACTATCCATCGGACACGATTCCCGGTTTTTATGAACGGCTGTCTTCATGGCTGCCTTCCCTGTTTGAACATCGCTGCAGTTATGGCGAACCGGGCGGATTTCTGCGCCGCGTCCAGGAAGGGACCTGGCCCTGTCATATTCTTGAGCATGTCACGCTTGAACTGCAGAATCTGGCCGGGATGCGGGGAGGATTTGGCCGGGCGCGGGAAACTTCAGATCGAGGTGTTTACAAAGTGGTTGTCAGTGCGTGGAACAGGGAAATAACACTTAAGGCACTGTATCTGGCGCGGGAGCTGGTGCTGGCTGCAATGGGGTTTGATCAGACACAGCCAGCTTATGATGTGCAGAACGCAATCAGTCAACTGCGTGACATGATCGATTCACACTGGCTTGGTCCCTCCACTGCCTGCATTGTTGATGCTGCCACTGCCCGCAATATCCCGTCAATCCGCCTGCTGGAAAAAGGTAATCTTGTTCAGCTGGGCCAGGGTGCACACAGCCGCTATATCTGGACGGCAGAAACAGATAGCACCACGGCGATTGCCGAAAATATTTCGCGTGACAAAGAACTGACCAAATCACTGTTACGGGCTTGCGGCATCCCCGTTCCGGAGGGACGTATCGTGACTGATCCGGCTGATGCCTGGGAAGCAGCTGAAGATATTGGCCTGCCCGTTGTCGTTAAACCGGATGATGGCAATCATGGCCGGGGTGTTTTTATCGAGCTGAGTAAGCGCGAAGAAATTGAATCTGCCTTTGCAATTGCTGCACAGGAAGGCAGCGATGTACTGGTAGAACGCTATATTCCCGGAATAGAACACCGCCTCCTTATCGTGGGCGGAAAGCTTGTGGCAGCTGCACGCGGGGATTCTGTATTCGTTACCGGAGATGGTGCATCTGCTATTACAAAGCTGATAGAAGATCAGATCAATTCTGATCCGCGCCGGGGGCCCTCTGAAAATCATCCGCTTAATCTGATCAGACTGGATGATGCGGTCCAGATGGAGCTTGCACATCAGGGCTACACCAGCGATTCTGTCCCACCTGCCGGGACAAGGGTACAAATCCAGCGTAACGGCAATCACGCTATTGATATAACCGACGAAGTCGATCCGGTTACAGCCGACCTGGCTGCACTGGCTGCCCGTATTGTGGGCCTGGATATTGCCGGAATTGATCTGGTTGTAGAAGATATTTCGCGTCCGCTCGCTGAACAGGAGGGGGCGATTGTTGAAGTCAATGCCGGCCCCAGTCTGCTTATGCATATTAAACCTGCCATCGGTGAGCCACGCCCGGTTGGCGAGGCTATCGTCAACCAGCTGTTTCCCAATCAGGACCAGGGACGTATCCCTGTTGTCGGTATTACCGGCAGCAGTGGCATGACCGTTGTTGCCCGCCTTGTTGCCAGTCTGCTCATCCTGTCCGGCAAACGTACCGGACTGGCGTGCGGGAACGGACTTTATCTCGATCACCGGAAAATTGATCACGGCAACTGTGCCAACCATCGATCGGCTCGCCGTATTCTGATGAACCGTACGGTTGAGGCTGCTGTTTTCGAGAATGGCTTTAATACGATGCTGGAGGAAGGTTTAGCGTATGACAGCTGTCAGGTGGGCGTTGTTACCCGGATCGAACCTGAACAGTATTTGGGTTATCAGGGGACAGGAACAACTGAACAGGTTTTCAAGGTACTGAGGACACAGGTGGATGTTGTTTCCCCTACCGGTGGCAAAAAAGCCGATATTTCACCGGAAATCGTGCTGCCAACCGGTGCGGCCATTTTGAATGCTGAAGATCCCATGCAGATTCAGATGACAGAGTTATGTCAGGGTGAAGTTATCTATTTTAGCTGTGATCCGGGGCTGGCAGTAATCAGTGCCCACCGGCAGGAAGGGACCGGCCCAACCCGGGGAAAGCGCGTGGTGACCGTACGCAACTGGGAAATTCTGTTAATAGACGGCCCCGCTGAAACATTACTGATCCGGCTGGATGACCTGCAGGCAAGAACCGGCAACTTTCCTGTGGAAACAGCATTCCTGCTGGCTGGTATTGGTGCAGGCTGGGCATTAGGCATGTCACCAGATCTTATTCGTACCGGTTTGATTGCTTTCCTGCAAAACCAAGCCAAGCAACCATCTGTTTAACAATTTTCTGAAGATCAGTTCATTTAAGGAAATATCCATGAAGGCAATACAAATTCGTGCACTGCGGGGACCCAATGTCTGGAGCAAACTTACTGCTATCGAGGCCACATTTGTACTTACACAACGTGAAAGCCGACCGTACAGCATTCCCGGCTTTGATATGCGCCTGCGCGAATATTTTCCGGATATTGCTCTCTTTCAGTCGACGGATTGGCAGAAAACAACACTGGCTCATATTCTGGCCTTTATCACACTGAAGCTGCAAGGGCAGGCTGGTTGTCCTGTCAGTTTCAGTCGTGTAGTCAGGATGGCGGAAGCAGACAGCTGGCGTGTCATCGTGGAATACACTGAAGAAGCTGTTGGCCGGCTGGCACTGGAACAATCGCTTGCGTTGTGTCAGGCCGTTACAGAGGCCACTCCGTTTGACACGCATGAAGCAGTCAGTCGCCTGCATGAACTGTACGAAGATGTCCGTCTTGGACCCAGCACGAACTCGATTGTACAGGCAGCCGTCCGCCGCAAGATTCCCTACCGCCGTTTAACCGATGGCAGCCTGGTTCAGTTTGGCTGGGGTAGCCGGCAACGGCGTATTCTGGCTTCCGAGAGTGATCGAACCAGTGTCGTTGCAGAATCTGTCGTGCAGGACAAGGATCTCACCAAGGTGCTTTTACATGCGGCGGGTATTCCTGTGCCAGCCGGACGACCGGTGACCAGTGCTGAAGATGCCTGGGCGGCAGCCTGTGAAATCGGCACACCAGTCGTAGTCAAACCCCAGGACGGTAACCAAGGGAGAGGCGTGACCGCCAATCTGACAACCCCTGATCAGGTCAGGGCGGCCTATTATGTTGCATCAGAAAAAAGCGGCAATGTACTGGTTGAGCGCTACATCAGCGGACATGATTACCGTTTGCTGGTCGTAGGCAGCAAACTGGCAGCAGCTGCAAGGCGTGATCCGCCACAAGTGGTGGGTGACGGCATTAACAGTATTGCCCGGCTGGTAGAACAGGTTAACAGCAATCCACTGCGCAGCGAGGGTCACGCCAACCTGCTGACCAAAATCCGCCTGGATGAAATTTCTGTGGCTCACCTGGCTATGCAGGGGTTAAATACCGGCTCCATTCCGGATAAGGGCAAGCTGGTGACATTGCGTAACAACGCCAATCTCTCCACTGGCGGTACAGCAACGGATGTAACGGATGAAGTTCATCCTGATATTGCGGAATGTGCTGTGATGGCAGCCCGGATGACAGGTATCGATATCTGCGGCATCGACATCATTTGCAGTGATTTGTCCCGCCCGCTGGAAGAGCAGGGTGGCGCAATTATCGAGGTCAATGCTGCCCCCGGCCTCCGTATGCATCTGCAGCCTTCATACGGTAAACCGCGTGCAGTAGGTGAAGCCATTATCGATCATCTGTTTGCGCAGAATGAAAATGCACGCATTCCGGTCATAACAATCACCGGTACCAATGGAAAAACCACTACAGCACGCCTGATTGCCAACATGCTGGAAAATAACGGGTTGCGAACGGGCATCGCCTGTACAGATGGTGTCTTCGTCAACAATCAGTGCGTGGATACAGGGGATTGCAGCGGCCCCAAGAGTGCCAGAAACATTTTATTCCATCCCGATGTGGACGCTGCCGTACTGGAAACAGCACGCGGCGGTATTCTGCGCGAAGGTTTGGGATTTGATTACTGTGATGTGGCAGTTGTCACCAATATAGGCCGGGGAGATCACCTTGGCATTGCCAATATCAATACAGCCGAAGAATTGGCATCCGTCAAACGAACCATCGTGGAAAACGTCAACCCGGAAACCGGTTTTGCTGTACTAAACGCGGATGATCCACTGGTGCTTGGTATGGCAAATCATTGCCCGGGTACTGTTACCTTCTTCTCCCGTAACAACCGCCACCCGGCCATTCTGGAACAGCGTGTTCAGGGAAAACGGGTAATCTACCTGGAAGATCATCATATCGTTGTTGCTGAAGCCGGGATTGAACGAAAAATTCCTCTCAGCGAAATTCGGCTGACGAAGAATGGCATGATCAGCTTCCAGATCGAGAATGCCATGGCCTCTATCGGTGCCGGATTAGCGGTCGGGCTTGACTGGGAAACTATTTGTACCGGACTGGCTGACTTTGTCAGCGATGCACAGACTGTTCCGGGGCGCTTTAACCTGTTCAACTACCGTGAAGCAACGTTAATCGCAGATTACGGCCATAATCCGGATGCGATGGAAGCTCTGGTGTGTGCCATTGATCATATTCCTGCAAAAAAGCGTACCGTGGTGATCAGTGCAGCAGGGGACCGTCGCAACGAAGATATCCGTCTGCAAACTCAGATCCTGGGTGATGTATTCGATGAGGTTGTCCTGTTTCAGGACCAGTGCCAGCGCGGCCGGGCTGATGGTGAGGTGCTTAATCTGTTGCGCGAGGGACTCGAAAACGCCAAACGTGTACGTAAAGTCAGTGAAATTCGTGGAGAGTTCAAAGCAATTGATACGGCATTAACCAACCTGGAGGCGGGTGAACTCTGCCTGATTCTGATTGACCAGGTGGAACAGGCCCTCGGATATATCCATTCCCGTATTGCTGTCGCCTGACAGTAAATTCCCGAACCTGTCCAAAGCGCTGTCGTCAGGCTTGGAACCGGGTGTCAGTGCCTGGCAGGTGCGTGACGTTACACTTGCTCAGCGCATCTGTTCATTACACCTGTTTTATGGTTGTTGTTTGCAGCGTACTGGTTTGATATTCAATGATCCCGCAATGGTGATAATTTTCACCACGCGGGTTTTTTGTGACGATAGCCTACGGGGGAAATTTCCATGGGGCGTTTGAAATCTGCCCCACAGTGTTATTTCATTTAACGAAGCAGAATATTATCTCCACGACCAGCTTCCGGATCGGCATCGTTGGTAAACATGATGACAGCCACCGCTCCGGTGAGTGCATGGCGCATTGCGTGATCAACGATTGCATTGGCACCTTCGACTGGAGAAATCAGATCC
The DNA here is from genome assembly GCF_020852615.1 of Nitrosomonas sp. Lineage (GTDB taxonomy): Bacteria > Pseudomonadota > Gammaproteobacteria > Burkholderiales > Nitrosomonadaceae > Nitrosomonas. Next base: position 67,477 of record NZ_JADZAJ010000015.1, read on the forward strand.
AGTGTTACAGCATCCCCCGCCCCGACAAAATAGGATTGCATGGCGTACTGGACATTCTTGGGATTACCGCTGGCGTATGCCCGATCCCATATCCCGGCAATAGGATGAAGTGATGAGTATTCGTTAGGGCCTGCATTGACGAAATAGATACGTACCCGCTCACCTGGTTTTGCCTGCAACCATTTGGTAGCTTCTGAATCATGTACCGGGTCATATTTGAAAATACCACCGTTGAACATGACATTGCTCCATTTATTTTCCATCATCGCTGTCTTGTCATCCGGATTGGGATAATGTTCAGCCTGAATCAGGACATACTCACGATCTGCCTTAGGTAGTGCGGTTGCATCTTTCGGGTCTACGATGATCACGCCATACATACCGCGTGCGATATGCTGAATCATCGGATCAGAACCACAGTGATAAAAGAACACGCCGGGGTTATCTGCTGTGAAGGTATATTTTTTTGTCTCACCCGGTTTGATCGAATCAAAATCCTCCATTACATCCAGCCTGGCAGCATGGAAATCCATCGAATGAGAATTTTTGTTACTCTTGTCATTGATAAGCGTAAATTCCACTGTATCGCCCTCAGTGATGCGTACGACCGGCCCGGGAACTTTGCCTTCGAATGTCCAGGCGCGATAGGTACTCCCCTTGTTATCGTATGCCACATCAGTTTCAACTGCATGTAACGTTACTTGTACCGTTTTGGCTTCAGCCTGAAAGCCCATCAGGAAAAAACCGGTTGCCAGTGCATTCGCACCTATATTCAGTAATTGCTTGTACTTCATCCTCTTACACTCCTCTCTCTTTTTTATTGATCCGAACCACATTTGCAGACATGACGCAAATAAGCCGCCAGCTGACTGACTTCTTCATCACTGAAAACACCCCCCCAGGCAGGCATCAGCACAGATTTGTTGGCAGCCAGCCCGCCTTTTTTAATGACATCAATAATCTCACTGTTGGGAATATCACCCATACCTTTGGCATCGCTGTGATCACGCGGCTGAACTGACATGAAAGCACTGTTGAGTCCGTTGCCATTACGGTTGACACCGTGGCACTGGGTACAGTAAGTGTCATACAGGCGCTCTGCATGTTTGAACTGATCATCAGCCGCTGTGGCTGGCTCCATGAAGACAAGTAACGAAGCCAACCCGATACCGGTCAGCCATGAAAAAGAAATTGAATTCCGGCTATTCATTTTTTATCCTCCTTGGCGCTCAGTTGTACGATATAGCTGGTCAGTTTTTGCAGATCTGCATCTGAAATATCGAGTTTTGGCATCCAGATACCTTTATCGATTTTCTGCGGATCCTTGATATAGCTGTAAATGAAATCAGGTTGAAGACGCGCGCCTGCGGTTGCCATTTCCGGCCCGGACAGCCCGCCCTTGCCTGGTGCCGTCATATGGCAGGCAGAGCAGCCGCGCAGCTTGTTGAAATACATGGTTCCCATTGACGGGACAACTTTCTGGTTCTTGAAAGCCCCTTTCTCAATCAGCCCTTCCGGACCAGTCAGTGTCATCAGGGCATCTGCTGCAGCCTCAGCATCCTTTGTAGTCAGTTTGGGATGAATGGTAAGTGACGGTTCATCCACCACATCTTCTTTGGCACCGGGTTTGACATGTTTACGATAGAACTCACCCGCCGGGCGAATCTTCGTTGGATCCTGCAGCCATTTCACCAGCCAGTCCTTGTTGAATTTACTCCCGGCGTAATAGAGATCCGGCCCTTTGCGTTCCCACAGTCTGTCAAGGGATGTATTTTCCGGTTTGGTCAGCGCATGGCAGGAAGCGCATTCCAGTTGAAGCAGTACGGCTGGCGCTTCTCCTGCATGGACTGCAAGCGGTGCTGTAAAAAAACTTACACTGATTGCAGCTAACAAGTAAGGTTTCATCATTTTCCTCCTTTAATTATGGTTACTCGTTATTCCTCAATGGGTTCCCCTTTGAAGACTTTGGAGTTATGCATTCCAAGATCTTTTTTCAGGGATTCCTCGTAATAAAAATCCGGTACAAATTTCTTGTCTTTCCATACATAGAAGGGATGATTAATACCCACTTCTTCATATTCGATAGTTGTCATGATTCCCCCATCCGGTTTGTCTCCATTGGTGGTATGGGTATCAACATGATCGTGAATCATCCATAAACCGGGGTTATCCATATTGATGATGACGTCGTAACGCTCACCCGGCCCTACGAGGACGGTATCGCCCTTGATGGGTTTTTCCAGAGGGAAACCATCTTTGAACGCGATTTGTGAGATATGGCCATGGGTATGGATGGCGTGAACATGGTCACCTGCACCTATCAGTCTCAACCGGATGACATCGCCTTTTTTCACTCGTATCGGCTGGGTTTCAGGAAAGGATTTGGCGTTGATCGTGTAGTAATCGAAGGTATCCCCCGGAATACCGCCTTCACCCGGCTTGTTCGCCCAGGATGACACCCAGTCGGAAAGCATCAGGATGTATTCCTTGGTGACTGTTTTCTCGATCGGGAGCGGATCTTTCGGATCCACAATAAAAGGGCCCCACATACCGCGCATGGTGACATGCTCATTAACATTGACATGGCAGTGATACCACATCGTGCCCGAAGGCTCGGCTTTGAACTTGTAGGTGAACGTATCACCCGGTTCTATCGCATGCTGAGTGGCGTGGGGCACACCATCACTCTGCCAGGTACCGCGCTGCAGCATGCCGTGCCAGTGAATCGTGTGTGGCAGTGTCGTCATGTTGGTTACATTTACCGTAACGTCATCCCCTTCCTTGACATGGATGAGCGGAGCAGGAACCTGGCCATTAAACGCAAAGGTATGAAAATCTCTTTTGCCGACCAGAACGATGCGCGTATCTTCAATGGATAAGTCAAATTCACGCTTCTCCGCCTGACTGGTTGCCGGGAGCAGCATCAGCGCAGCCAGCACCAGTACAAGGTGAGATATAAAATGAGCCAGGTTGTAACGTGAATACAGCGAAATTGATTTTTTCATAAAACAATCCTTTTGGTATATATTGGATACATCTTTTTTTGTATGAAAGATCGCCAAATACGGGTGTACCCGGCTTCTTTACCAACCATAAACTCTTAAAACTACCCCCTCTTAAAGATATATTACTAATACATCTTTCGGCGGATTCTACACCCATGATCCGGATTGTCAACCAGTCAAATCTGAAACCTGATCAACGCTTTCACCGCGCCTGATAACCCTGATCAGCGAGTGGTGTTTTTATCAGAAACACCGCTTGCTAATGGAATAAATTACAGCTCTTCCATGCCAGAACCAGTCGGCCTGTTACAGAAAACTGGTTCCATCCCCATCCCTCTTTATCTGACGATACTGCTGCAAACACCAATGTGACAATTTGTCACATTGACCAAACAATTTGTTAAACACAATAATAAAAAAGAGATTTAACAGAACCTTCCTTGTTTGGCATGAAAAACCGCTTGTATTTTTCTCGTTTCAGACCCTGTATTTACCCTGTCTCAAAAGGTTCATATTGGTTCATACGCAGCACATGAAACCAGCCTCCAGAAATGCTGTATCCGTCGTATTCAGCCGGACAGCTGTCTCATGTTTTCTGACAAATCCACTAAAGAAACTCCGGCTGTACCAGCCCGGAATCAGTCTGGTCACAACAGCAAACCCCGCTGACCCGGTATTGCGCATATAAAAAATACAGGATGACCTTGTTGCAACCCAATGATTTACATTTTTTATCTGTCAGCCACATGAAAAAATCTCTATTTCTCCTGATAGCACTGATACTGCTGGCACCTGCTGCTTTTGCACACAAAGTAACCCTGCTATCAACCCGGTTTGTTCTGGAACACAAGTTCAACCTGATGCAGGCTGCTTCTGCCGGTTCCGGTATTGATCTGCACTGGGTGCAGGCGGATCGGGATGGTGAAGAAGGTGTGCACAAGGCACTGAAAAATGCTCAACTGGTAATTATCGATGCACCACGCACTGATGATCAGGCCGTCATCGAGCGTATTGCCGGCAATCAGTTGCGTGAACTTGCCATCCCCATCATCACTTTCCAGACCATGGGCGGGCAAATCAGGCCGCAACACCTGCCCCCGGAGATTGCCGAACGGCTTTATGCCTATTATGTGGCCGGCCGGCGGGTGAACTATGAAAGACTGTTTCACTATCTGTACATCTGGCTGGAAAAAGGAGATGTGAGCACAATCCAGCCACCGGCAGATCTTCCTGATGGTGGCATTTATCACCCCGGCCATACTGACCGTATTTTTTCGACACTGCCCGCGTATCTGGACTGGTGGGAAAAACAGAAGGCCGGCCCCGCGCTGGAAAGGCCCGTGATCGCCATGGAAATAGCTTCCAGCTATATCGCGGATGGACAGATACGCATGCTGGATGAGATGGTGTCAGCGCTTGAACAGGCGGGCGCCCTGCCACTCGTGTTTTATCGCAGTACCCGTATTTCACGCGGGTCAACTGTACAAATACCGGCAGCAAACAAGGCTGATAATGCCGCAGCGGCTTTCGGCAGTCGCAATGCTGGTGACGGGTGGCAAGGCAGCAGGCAGTCGGGCGATTCCCGATCAGGTCAATCACCCGAAAAAACCGGTGATACCATTCAACCTGCAGATGACCCGGGATTTCCGAATCCTGCCCGGAACCGGAATGTTGAAGTTAATGAACCGCTTATCACCTATCAGGGCAAAATCCTGCCGCAGGTCATCCTTGTCAGCACCTTTCTCGGCAATAATCCTGAAGGTCGCAAAGCCTGGCACCAGGCACTCGGTATCCCGGCCATCAATATACTTTCCTATCGCACGGGTACACGTGCTGATTATCTGAAAGATAGCGCCGGGATCAGCAGTTTCTTTATTCCCTTCACTTTAACCGCTGCCGAATACATCGGATTGCAGGATCCCGTTGTACTCACCACCAACGAGGGAGGGGAGTTTGTTCCCATGCGGGAGCAGATGGATCTGCTGGTTGGCAAGGCTATCAATCTGGCACGCCTCAGCCTCAAGGCCAACGCTGATAAACATGTTGCCCTGCTGTTCTGGAATCATCCTCCCGGTGAAAAAAATCAGGGCGCCTCCAATATGAACGTTCCCCGGTCACTCGAATACCTGATCGAGCGTCTGCGTTCGGAAGGCTATGCATTTGAAGGAACAACTGAAGAACAAATAATTGAGACTGTCGGGCAGATGCTGCGCCCGTCATATCGTTCAGGCAGCATTCCCGAGCTGATGCGTACCCCTCACTGGGATTTCCTGCCCCTTGCCCGTTATCGCGAGTGGTATGAAACATTACCGGAACCGGTGCGCAGCGATATTGAAGCACGCTGGGGAAATCCCGAGCAAAGTGCCTGGCTCGCGAGTAAGGATGACATCACCGGATTCGTAATCCCGCGTATGAAACTGGGTAATCTGATCGTTATGCCGCAACCCTCGCGCGGTGAAATGGCAAATACCGAAGAGGAAAAAAAGCTGTTTCACGATACCAGACAGCCTCCCGGCCATGCCTACCTGGCCAGTTACTTGTGGATACGCGAGCAATTTGCTGCCGATGCCATCGTGCATTTTGGCACCCATGGCACACAAGAATGGACTCCGGGCAAGGAGCGGGGCCTGTGGGCGTACGACTACCCGAACCTGCTGGTAGGCAATACACCGGTGATCTACCCTTACATTGTGGACAATATCGGTGAGGCGATCCACGTTAAACGCCGGGGGCGCGGTGTCATCGTCAGTCACCAGACACCCGCCTTTTCCCCGGCCGGCCTCTCGGATGATTTTATGCGAATCAATGATCTGATCCGGGAATATCAATCACTGGATCAGGGACTGGTCCGCGACAACAACCGCAAGCTGATTATTGAGCAGGCGGTCAAAATGAATATCCACCAGGATATGAAATGGAAAGTTACCGATCTGGAACGTGATTTTGACCATTTCCTGCGTGATATTGAAGACTATCTCGAAGATCTCGGTGCCACCCTGCAGCCACTGGGTCTGCACACCTTCGGCCGTGATGCGGAGCAGGCACACCGGATCAGCAATGTCATGCAGATGCTTGGACAACCTCTCTATGATCAGCTGGGTATCAAGAATGCCCGTACCCTGCTGCGCGATGATTACCGCAAGATTCAGCAATCCGAGCCTTATCGCTTTGTTGAATCGTCTATCTTCTCTGATCAGCCGCCGGATACGATAAGCAATCCCCAATTACAGGCAATCGTTGAACGTGGCCGTATGTTCCGCAAGAATCTGCATGCGGCTCAGGAAATTGATTCAGTCATAAAAGGTTTATCTTCCCGCTGGATTGATCCATCCTATGGTGGCGATCCGATCCGCAACCCGGATGCACTGCCAACCGGCCGCAACATGTACGGATTCGATCCCGCAAGAGTGCCGACACGCGCCGCTTATGAAGCCGGCAGACAAGCAGTCGAACAGCTGATCGCCAGTTATAAACTTACGCACGGCAAATTCCCGGAGAAACTTGCATTCTCGATGTGGAGCACAGAAACCATGCGCCATCTCGGTATGCTGGAAGCGCAGATACTCTACGCCATGGGCGCACGTCCTCAATGGGATGAAGGCGGCCGTGTGACCGGTGTGGAAGTCATTCCACTGAGTGAGCTGGGACGGCCACGTATCGATACAGTAATTTCACTGACCGGGCTGTATCGTGACCAGTTTCCAAACGTGATGGAACGCTTCAATCAGGCAATCACCCTGCTGGCTGAGCTCGATGAGCCGGACAGTGATAACTATATACGCGCCAACACCCTGCGTATTCGGTCACAACTGGAGAACAGGGGGGTGGCACCCGAAGCCGCCGGAGAATTTGCATTGACACGCATCTTCGGTAATGAAAGCGGTGATTACAGCACCCGTCTGACCAAAGCGACACTGGCCTCGGACAGATGGGATGAAAAGGACGGCAAGCTTGAAGATCTCTATCTGTCACGCATGTCCTGGGCCTACGGACCCAACACGGCACACTGGAGCCAAAAGCTCACCGATAACCAGGGAAATGAAATCAACACTTACGCGGAACATTTGCGCGGTACCAGCGCCGCTGTATTTTCCCGTTCTTCAAATTTGCGCGGGCTGCTCGATACCGACCACCCGTTCGAATATCTGGGAGGAATATCGATGGCGGTACGGCATCTGGACGGGACAAGCCCGCAACTCTATATTTCCAACATGCGTGATCCGGCACGCGCCAGGCTGGAAGCGGCCGAAGGTTTCATGGCCAAAGAGCTGCATGCAGTCTACCAGCACCCGAACTGGATCAAGGAAATGCAGAAGGAAGGTTACTCGGGAACACTGAAAATGCTGGATACCATCAATAACTTCTGGGGATGGCAGGTTATGGATCGCAACATTGTCCGGGATGACCAGTGGGAAGGATTCCATCAGAGCTATGTCGCTGATCGCTACAACCTTGGTATGCGTGACTGGTTCGAGAAATCCAATCCCGTTGCCCTTGCCCAGATTGCCGAGCGAATGCTGGAAGCGATCCGCAAGGATTACTGGCAGGCGAGCGAACAGACCAAACGTGAGCTGGTCGAGGTTTATACCGATATCGCCAGGCGTCATGATGTCCAGACTGATAACGCCACATTCAGGGCGTACGTTACCGAACTGGCTGCCGGTTATGGTTTGAGTGCACCAGGCAGTATGAACAATCACACTGATAATCCGGCAGAGGCCCGGCCTGCCGCACAGCCCGAACCTCAACCCGCTGAGGTCGTGCGCGGACAGCAGATGGCTGAAGTATCCGACCAGCCGATAGTCGAAGATATCCCGTGGAACTACATCTGGCTGCTTTTCAGCATCGTCGTTGCGGGCATGATTTACCAGTCATGGCGCACCAACCGGGAAAATCGGCCCTCCTCCGGCAGAAATATTTCTTTTACCAGCAAAATTTTCAACTAACCGGCATTGACTCCATGAACGCACTTGAATCCCTGTTTTACGAAATTTCCCGGCTGTTTCTTACTCCCGTCCTGATTCTGCTTGGCCTGATGTTTGTTTACGCCCTGTTTGCCACCGGTACGTTGCTGGTGGATACCATACTGCGCCATGCCGGAAACAGACAAAGACAGCCACTGGCCATTTTTATGCAAACCTGCCCGGCAGCCACCCAGGAAATACTGGAGCTGCACTTGCTCCGCCTGATCGAGCCCTTGCGCATCACCAGCCGGGTTACGCCAATGCTGGGACTGGTGGCGACCATGATTCCGATGGGCCCCGCACTGATTGCTGTTTCAGAAGGAAATTCGCAAGGCATGGCACAAAGCCTGATCGTCGCCTTTTCTGCAGTTATCATCGCTTTGCTGACGGCATCTTTATCGTACTTCGTACTGACTGTACGCCGGCGCTGGCTGCTTGAAGAACTGGAAAACATCCTTGGCAGCCAGATGCCCGCCCATCTCAGTGGAGTTGCTCATGGCTGAGCGCAGACCCCTTTCCATCCTGGAAGATGAGGACGGTGATGATCCTGTCCTGAGTGTCGTCAACATCATTGATGTTTTTCTTGTCATCATTGCGGTACTGCTGATCACAGTCATGGAAAACCCGCTCAATCCCTTTACACTACAGGATGCGGTAATCATTAAGGATCCCGGCAAGCCATCCATGGAAATGGTCATTAAAAAAGGGGAAGAATTAAAGCATTACAAATCTACCGGGCAAATCGGCGAGGGAGAAGGCGCTAAAGCTGGAACAGCCTTCCGCCTCAAGGATGGCTCAATGATCTATGTACCGGAACGGGGACAGTAAAAATCAGTCTGGTACACAGCAGCACAACTGCCGGCTACCTGCAAAGAATTTATCGGTCAAGTGGAAAGGGGAGGAAAATCAGCGCCGGAATATTCCTGACGCACGAGAATTGTACAATCCCTGCTTTACCAGGATACCAAGAGATATGCTGTCTTCCGGTGTAGTATGATGGCAGTAGAACTTTCTCTTTTTATCCCATAACATCATATATTTGCAAAGTTTTCAGGTAATGTTCAATCCATCCAGAGATCAGGTGCGCCAGCTGTTTTTTGATACATGGCAAAAATATCACCGGAAAGAATTGCTATCCGGTATGGAAACCATTGCGCTGGAAGTCATTTTGCAGCATCCGGAATATCATTCCATGCTGCAGGATGTGGAACGTTACCTTGACAAGGATTTTCCACCTGAACTGGGTGAAACCAACCCCTTTCTGCACATGAGCATGCATGTCGCCATACGTGAACAGCTCGCTATTGATCAGCCTGCTGGTATTCTTCAGCGTTTCAGGCAATTAAGAACAAAATTACACGGAGATGAACATGAAGCCATGCATCAGGTGATGGAATGTCTCGCAGAAATGCTCTGGCTCTCACAGCGCAACCAGACCTCACCCGACGCCACAATTTATCTTGACTGCATGGATGAGCGTATCAGAAACTAATAAAAAAGCGGAGTGTACCCCGGTTCCGGACACACTCCGCTTTTTACCTCCGTGTACAAAGTACACGAATGTTTTTTATCTTTTAACTTTCAATACTGACTGGCTGGAAAAATAAAATGCCAGATTGTCGATATCTTCGGCACTCAGCGCAGCAGTCATTCCGGCCATAACCGGATCTTTACGTACCCCTGCTTTATAATCCTTCAGCGCTTTCACAATGTAAGTCCTTGGCTGACCACCAATTTTCGGAAACATTGGTGTTGGGCTGTTACCATCCACACCATGGCAGGATGAGCAGACTTCTTCGGCTTTCTTTTTGCCAGCTTCAATATCAGCAGCAATCACCTGTCCCGATAGAAGAAACATTGCTCCGCTTATTGCGGCCACCAAACAGTTTTTCATTTTGTTTATATCCCTTGGGTTAAGAAGAATGATTAATTACCGGCGTAATACGCGGCCAGGGCATCAATATCCTCATCTGAGAGTGTTCCGGCAATACCAACCATCGTTGGGTGGTTACGCTCTCCCGATCTGTAATCTTTCAGTGCCTTGACCAGATAAGCGGAATGCTGCCCACCCAGTTTCGGTACATGGTAAACATAGGGATAGGCAGTACGATATCCCTCAATACCATGACAACCTTGGCACATAACAATTTTGCTCTTAACCGAATCGGTGTTTTCGGCTGCACTTGCCATGCCGGAAAACGACAGAATCATGCTAGAAGCGATAAGTAGTTTAATGGCAGCTACCTTTTTCACTTTTGCATCCTCCTCTTAGAAAAAACGAACTTTAAACGATGAGTGTTGTTTAGTCAACGAAGGCTACAGCTATGTCCCTGTTGTGTATAGGGAATTTATTTTTATCGGCTTGTTTTATGCACTGATTCGGATACATCTTTCTTATTCTCCAGCGTCTCCCAGCGGGCGTAGTGTAATGAAAGCTCATTTTCCAGTGCCGCAGTACGTGTCTGCAATTCCATGACTAAATTGTGGTTATCCTTATAAATTGCAGGATCACTTAACTTCCGGGTAATCGCTATCTGTTCTTTTTCAAGTGTATCAATTTTTCCCGGCAATGCTGCCAGCTCATTTGTTTCCTGATAGCTCAGGCCGGCAGAACCAGATGATTTATCTTTTCTGGTTTGTCCCAGTTTAATTGCTGAAACAGGAATACTGCTGTTTTCCTTCCGGGCAGTTTTTGTATCTGGTCTCGATTGCAGCCATTCCTGATAGCCACCTGCATATTCACGCAGCTGCCCTTCTCCCTCAAATGCTATTGCCTGTGTAACCACATTATCAATAAAGGTACGGTCATGGCTGACCAGGAACAGCGTACCCGTGTAATCCTGCAACAAGGTTTCCAGCAGTTCGAGTGTTTCGATATCAAGATCATTGGTCGGCTCATCCAGAATCAGTAAATTAGCCGGCCGGGTAAACAAACGGGCCAGCAATAGCCGGTTACGTTCCCCTCCGGAAAGAGATTTTACAGGTGAACGGGCACGCTGCGGCGGAAACAGAAAATCTTCCAGATAGCTGATGACGTGCCGGCGTACACCATTCACCTCAATAAAATCTGACCCCTGGCTGATTGAATCAGCCAAAGTCAGATTTTCATCCAGCTGCTCCCGCAGCTGATCAAAATAGGCAACTGACAATTTGGTGCCCAATCGAACAGTTCCGGAATCCGGCTGTATTTCTTCCAGTATCAGCTTCAGCAAAGTAGATTTACCGGCACCATTGGGACCCAGCAAACCAACCCGATCACCCCGCATGATGCGGCAGGAAAAATCCTGAATAACCGTTTTACTGCCGTAGCTTTTGCTGACATGCTCCAGCTCTGCCACCATCTGCCCGGAATGCTCCCCTGCATCCACCCGAAAATTAACATCGCCAATCCGGTTTCGCCGGGCAGCGCGCTCCAATCGCAGCGCTTCCAGCCTTCTTACCCTGCCTTCATTACGAGTCCGCCTGGCTTCAATCCCTTTACGTATCCAGACTTCCTCCTGATCCAGTATCTTGTCGAATTTTCGGTTATGAACCGCTTCGATCTCCAGCTGCTCAGCCTTCTTTTTCTGGTAAGCCGAGAAATTACCGGAAAAACTTTTCAGTTCGCCACGATCCAGCTCCACAATACGTGTCGCCACATTATCCAGAAAACGGCGGTCATGCGTAATAAGAATCACGCTGCCTGGAAAATTTTGCAAGGTTTCCTCCAGCCACTCGATGGAAGAAAAATCCAGGTGATTGGTCGGCTCATCCAGCAGCAGTACATCGGGTGATGTAACCAGTGCTCGCGCCAGTGCCACCCGCTTTCTCCCTCCACCCGACAATGACCCTATAATTGCATCTTCTGATAATTCCAGCCGATTGATCGCCGTTTGCACCTTATGGTGAATGCTCCAGCCATTTTGCGCTTCCAGTATCCCCTGCAAATGTTGCATACGATTGAGCAACACTTCAATATCAGCGCCAGCCTCCCCCAATGCATGAGAAACCTCGTGATAATCCAACAGGATTTGTGACAGCGCCCCCAGGCCACATGCCACTTCAGCAAATACGGACCCCTTTTCATCCAGTACCGGTTCCTGTGGAATATAAGCAACGTTTACACCGGGCGCCACCCGCAACTGCCCGTCATCCAGTCTGATTTCACCAGCCAGGGCGCGCAGTAAACTGGATTTCCCCGTACCATTACGTCCGATCAGCCCGATTCGCTCACCTGGATCGAGCTGAAGTGCGGCATGATTCAGTAAAGCATGGTGTCCAAAAGCCAGACAGGCATTTTCAAGTGTAAGAAGCGACATAAGAATTATTCGTACTGAAGCGGATTAACCAGCAAACTATCGGTTCATTATACTACTGCCCCAATCGGGCAATAGAAGTCAGCCGTTCTGATAAAACAACAGCAAGCCATATAAATGGCTGGACGAAGGCGGCGGGCTCCATGCAATATCGCAGCTTTCCCAAAAAATAATTTTTAGAAGTGCACAACCATGCATCCAGAGAAAATCGCTCTGACACAAACCGTCCAGAAAGGCGGGTGTGCCGCTAAAGTCGCTGCTGCAGAACTACGTCGAATCCTGCAGCAGGTCAGCTTCCCAGTCGCACACCCCGCGCTGATGGTAGATGGCCGCTATTTTGATGATGCCGCCATCTACAAGATCAGTGAGACAACTGCACTGGTACAAACACTGGATTTTTTTACACCAATTGTTGATACCCCGAAACTTTTTGGTGCAATCGCTGCAGCCAATGCAATCAGCGATGTGTATGCCATGGGCGGCAGACCGGCCACCGCCATGGGAATTCTGGCTTTTCCGCTGACAATGCTACCTGAACACGTTATCGTTGATGTCCTGCAAGGAGCCAGCGACAAGATTGCCGAAGCCGGTGCCAATTTTGTCGGGGGTCACTCCATTGATGACGACACCCTGAAGTTCGGCCTGTCAGTCACCGGATTTGTTCACCCGCAACAGGTATGGACCAACACGGGCGCCAGGGCGGGAGATCATCTGATTCTGACCAAGCCGCTGGGAACAGGCACCATGACTGCCGGAGTGAAACGACAGCAACTTGGTGAAGAAGACATTATTGAAGCACTCGACAGTATGATGGCGATCAATAACGTTATCGACTATATCCCCCCCGGTTTACTGGCGTCAGTTCACGCTGCGACTGATATCACCGGATTTGGTTTTTCCGGCCATGCCATGCAGCTGGCCAATGCCAGCAATGCCACATTCCACATTGAAACCGGCAGCCTTCCCCGGTTCAACAATGTATTCCACTGCCTGGAAAACGGTTTCCTGACCAGGGCACACCGGACAAATGCGGAATACACCACACCGCACATCGACGATTCAAAACTGGATACATGGCACAAACTGCTGATCCATGATCCGCAAACCAGTGGTGGTCTGCTGTTAAGCGTAGCACCCGATGCCAGCCAGGCTCTGATCCAAGCGTTATGCAGCCAATTCCGGTCTGCCGCATTAGTGGGAACCGTTCAACCCCGTCAAGATAAAGTGGTGTACTTTGCCTGATCCAAACATCAGTACCAATGATCTGGCAGCCATATTCGCTGCAGACACCCCCCTGATCGACGTGCGTGCACCCGTCGAATTTATACAGGGATCCCTCCCGGGAGCGGTCAACCTGCCTATTCTTAACGATGAAGAACGCGCATACGTCGGCACCACCTATAAACAAAACGGCTCGGAAGCAGCCGTCAAACTGGGTTATGAGCTGATTTCCGGAGCAGTCAAACAAGCCCGCCTGCAGCAGTGGCTTGACTTCATCCAGCAGCACCCCCGGACCGTGCTGTATTGTTTTCGTGGTGGCCAGCGTTCACGGATCACACAACAATGGCTCAGGGATGCGGGTATTGACAGACCATTGATTACCGGCGGTTATAAGCTGGTACGACAATTTCTGATCAATACGATCAGTTATTTCAGTGAACACCGCAAACTGCTGGTTATCACCGGACCAACGGGCAGTGGCAAAACCAGGTTAATCCATGACATCAGCAATTGCTGTCCGACACTGGACATCGAGGCCATTGCCCGGCATCGCGGCTCTGCCTTTGGCAGCATGTCAACCCCGCAGCCCTCTCAGGCCGATTTTGAAAACCAGCTCGCTGTCAGTCTGCTCAAGCTGGAACAGCACAATCCATCGGGGCCGGTAATCGTAGAAGATGAAAGCCGGAATACCGGCAAAGTGTACCTGCCTGTCAGCTTCTTTGAGCACATGCGCAGCGCCGAGATCATCTGGGTGGATGAACCGCTGGAAGCCAGGGTCAATAACATTTTTGAGGATTACATCCTCACTACATCCATCGGTCATGCACAGCAGGCCCGGCGAGCAGTAATACCCCCGGCCCCGGCTGACGAAACCGGAATAACGTACCGGCAGGCACTGATGCTATTCGATCGATACGCCACTGCCTTGCAGGCCATCAGCAAAAAACTGGGTGGTGACCGATTTCAGGAAATTCTGCTGGATCTCAACTTTGCGCGATCCGATTTTGAGAACAGAAACGAAATCCAGGCAAATAAAATCTGGATTGAAAAACTGGTGAGCTATTATTATGACCCGCTGTATCTCGGCTCCCTGCAGCGTCGCCAGGTAAATCCGTGTTTCAAAGGATCCAGGCAGACAGTAATGGATTATCTTCGGACCCGGCAGAATGCACTTTCACGCACCACCGGCACCCGCTACTGAAACCAGCTGATATTCCCCTGATTGTCTTCCGGTTTCCGGCTGCCGGTATCAGCAGGCTTTGCATCAGGAAACCGGTTATCGGCCCCCGGCCAGGAAGAAAACGGGAACGGGCGCTGCTCTGTATTGAATGTCAGAAACAGGTTGATCTGATAGTCATACGTTGCCAGCTGGCTGCCCAGTTTAAGCAGCAGCGTGTTAGCCTGGCCTGTCAGGATAGTTGAAATAAACTGAAATACGGCCAGCAGCATGACCATAAATTTCACACCACTCTGGACAAAAACAAACAACAGCATAAAAAGTGCTCTTGTCCAGATTTCAGTACTTTGCAGCCGCCGTTTTACTTCATCATTCATTAGAATAAACCCTCTCAATAAGTTACCGGTTCCAATCTGCCGTCCCCGGGTTGCCGGTCATGTTTATCGCTCCCGGTCAGCTGCTTTACCCATTCTTTTTTGCAGAATTTTAAGTATTTCCTGCAAAAAATGCATCGACCAGGTGACACCAAAACCAGTCACTTCCGTGCCTACTGCACCCAATCCATCCTGATGGCGAGCAGCAGAAAGATCCATATGCAGCCAGGGAATATCATTTACGAAATGACGCAAGAAACAGGCGGCAAGGATATGGTCCGCCTCACTTTCTATGCTGCACTGCCTGATATCAGCAATTTTGCTTTCCAGATCCGCTTCATAATCACCATCCATCGGGAATACACATACACGCTCACCACTTGACCGGCCCACTGCCACCGCATTCTGCGCCAGATAGTCCCGATTGGTGAAAACTCCGCTATAGCGTGATCCAAGTGCTGTTACCAGGCTGCCCGTCAGCGTGGCGTAATCAATAATCAGATCCGGCTTTTCCCTGGCGGCAAGTGTCAGCGTATCGGCCAGCACCAGACGGCCCTCTGCATCAGTATGCACGATTTCCACGGTCATCCCGTTTAGTGCCGTGACAACATCATTTTGCTTGAACGCACCGGGGCCAATATGGTTTTGTGCAATGGCAAGCCAGCAATCAATGTTGATCGGCAGGTTAGCCCGCGTTGCCGCCAGCAGCACGCCAAGCGCTACTGCAGAACCGTTCATGTCCTCATGCATGCCATACATGTGACGTGCCGATTTCAGGTTATGTCCACCCGTATCAAAACAGATACCCTTCCCTACCAGAGCAATTGTTTTTCCGGTTTCACCGTAATTGACGGTTCTGCGCAAGTAGACAATCGCCGCATCATCCTTAAGACTGCCCTGGGCAACCGCGGCAAAAGCACCCGCTCCCATTTCACGCAATCTGGATACTTCAAATTCTTCGTAATGCCAGTTTTCATTAGCAGCCAGCTTCTTGATCTGCTCACGGTAAGTTTGAGGTGTGAGCTCGTTTGGAGGCAGAACAGTCAATCCTCTGGCCAGAAAATTGCCCTCCGCCTGTGCGCATTGTGCGGCAAATCCGGCAGCATCCGCCGTGCCATGCAGACAAATGCGCTCCAGGGGCCTGTCATCCGGTTTGCGCTGTTTACGTACCGGCAGAATCGCCCCGTTAACCCAGGCAACGTACACAGCCAGTTCAGCCAAATGGCGCCTTTGCATCTCATCCCCATATACAGCGATATGGATTTCAGCAGGATGTTCATTCAGCAGCAACTGTACCGCTTTCCGCAGGCTGGTTTGCTGCTCGAACAGGGATTTACCAAAATCCACCATCACCCAGGTATAAAGCGCCCCGTTCTGCAAATTAACGGACAACGGGGCCTCGGCAAGTTTGCCTGCCGTTTCCCCTTGCCGCTGCAGTGCATCATTCAGGATCGATTCGGCAGGAAGCTGGTATTTTCCGGCTATTTTATCCGCCCTGGGCAGAATAATCAGTAAATGAGTCGCTCTGATTGATTCATCAAAAGTATTATCGTTTTGTGTAAGTGTGGCGAGCATTGGTTTTATTGAAATGAGCCGGCCTTAAAGGAAAGGAGCCAGTATTCTTGTCAAAATAACGTTGTATTATATCCGCTTGATCCACCCTTTCAGGATTATTCATGTATCAGTACCTTGACCTGATGCGACATGTGTTACAGCACGGTCATCAAAAGAGTGATCGCACCGGCACGGGAACACTCTCTCTCTTTGGCTGTCAGATGCGTTTCGATCTGCAGAAAGGCTTTCCACTGGTGACCACCAAAAAATGCCATACCAAATCGATTATTCATGAGCTGTTATGGTTTCTGCGCGGCGATACCAATATTAATTATCTGAAAGAAAACGGTGTTTCCATCTGGGATGAATGGGCAGATGAAAATGGCGATCTGGGACCGATCTATGGCCATCAGTGGCGATCCTGGACAGCTTCTGCCGGCAATCCCATCGACCAGATCTCACAGGTAATCCAGCAGATCAAACAAACACCGGATTCACGCCGGATGATTATTTCAGCATGGAATGTGAGTGATCTCGACAAAATGAAGCTTGCTCCCTGCCATGTACTGTTCCAGTTTTACGTGACAGAGGGCAAACTCTCCTGCCAGCTTTATCAGCGCAGCGCCGATATCTTCCTGGGCATCCCGTTCAATATTGCCTCCTATTCACTGCTGACACTGATGATTGCGCAATGTTGCGATCTAAAGCCCGGTGAATTTATTCATACATTGGGTGATGCGCACTTATACCTGAATCACCTGGACCAGGCACAGCTGCAGCTGGAGCGTGAACCCAGAACTCTCCCGGTCATGGAACTGAACCCGGCCATCAAAAACATTTTTGATTTCAGATACGAGGACTTCATTCTGCGCGATTACGATCCTTACCCGCCCATCAAAGCACCGGTTGCGGTATGACTGCAACACCATCTGCGCCTGCTCCCCGCATTGCAATTCTGGCTGCCGTTTCATCCAATCAGGTAATCGGGTGGAATAACACCCTCCCCTGGCGTTTGCCGGCCGATCTCAAGCACTTCAAGCAACTGACCCTCGGCCATATCATTGTAATGGGACGCCGGACATTTGACTCGATTGGCAAACCGCTGCCTGGCCGCACTAATGTCGTGCTTACCCGGCAGCAAAATCCTGATCTGCCTGCCGGCATCATCACAGCCAGTTCAATAGAAGAAGTACTGAATCATTTTTCCGGTGATAACCGGCAGATTTTCATTATTGGCGGCGCTGAAATCTACCGGCAGACTTTGCCGTTCTGTCAGCGTTTATACCTGACTGAGATCAAGCAGGATTTTGAGGGAGATACTTTTTTTCCGGAGTATGACCACGACGACTGGCAGGAAACTTCCCGTGAAATCCGGCATGAAACCGAGCGTGGTATGGAATATCACTTTGTGGTGCTGGATCGAAAACAGCCGGTCAGTACAAACGCTCACCCGGCAGGTATGTCCTGATTCTGAATGGTATCAATCCTGCTGGCACATTGAAAACAACAGCTATACTTTCCCTTCTCTGGAAGAAACAAGCGATTCTGTTTCGATTCGTGCATGCCACTGGTCCATCCAGCCTGCCAGCGCTTCAGCCGGCATGGCTTGCGCAATAAAATTACCCTGCGCCAGATCACAGCCGGTTTGGCGCAGTAATTCCCAATCCTCACGGGATTCCACTCCTTCGGCAACCGCTTCCATACCCAACTGTCTTGCCAGCGCCAGGCTGGCATCATAAATCGCCCGCAGCGTTTCATTCTCGGAGGCACAATGGACAAACCCCTGATCAATCTTAAGTTCATCAAACGGAATATCCCGCAACTGCGCTAATGAAGAATGCCCCGTACCAAAATCATCAATAGACAAATGAAAACGTTTCAGGCGCAGACGGGTTAAAATTTCCAGTGAAACACGCACATCTCCCATCAGCTGGCTTTCAGTAATTTCCAGCACAATTTTGCCGGGAAGAATTTCAGCTTCAGCTGCCAGCTTTACCACGGCATCCTGAAAATCAAGTGATGTCAGATTGTCCATAGCCACATTGACAGCCACTTTTAATTCATACCCGGCCTTCTGCCACGCCCGTGCCTGAAAAAAAGCCTGCTTGAGCACGACCTGTGTAAGCTGACTGATCAACCCGTGTTTCTCAGCTTCCCCAATAAACTGATCGGGATAAATCACACCATCAGTCGGATGCCGCCAGCGCACCAGTGTTTCCACCCCGGCAACAGCCCCGGTGGCAACCCGAACCTTCGGCTGGTAATGGCTGATCAGTTCACCGGATTCAATCGCCGCCCTGATTGCTTCAGCGTCGTAATGCTTCCGTGTTCCCCGCTGATCTTCCCGTCTGGAAGACGGTAAATCCAGCTTCATCAGCAGTGCCCGCAATCCTTCAGGTTGTACAGGTTTCTGCAGATAGCCCAAAATAGGGATTTGATGTGCCTGCACCAGTTTTTCCGTTGTCCTGAGCATACGCTCATCCTCACCGCTGACGAGAATCAGGCTGCCGGAGTATTGCCGCTCGACCAGATGACGAACAAACTCGATACCATCCATGCCAGGCATGTTGAGATCCAGCAGAATCAGATCAGGTCGGGCAACAGCATCATCCAGCAGTTTCAATGCATCCTCTCCATTTTCATAACTGCTGACGGAAGAGAATCCCAGATTGGCCAGCATGCGCTGCAACAGCTTCAGAATGAACGGATCGTCGTCCAGAATCAGGATTCTGGTCGCAGCTATATCAGTCATCATCACTCTTCTCAGTCATCCGCATACAAATTTCAGTAGCCCGGTAAAAGCATAGCACGTCGAAATAATCCGGAATAATGTTAAAAAAATCCCTCATTCATAACAGGCAGACAATTCTCACTTTACCCGGCATCAAAGTACCGGCTGATCAACACCTGAATCCGTATCAATCAGAAGTACACCTGTTATTCAGATATTCTCCCGGCCGGCTATTTTACGGATGGTACGATGGGCGGGCGGAACACTGAGGCGTGCCGCCCGCTTCCTGGTCCAGATGATGATGCCGGTTACTGACAACAGTACGATGGTCAGTCCGAGTGCACAAACAAAAATACGGTACGGCAATCCGAACACATTGGCCATGTGCAGCGCAAAAAGCCAATTCGTCACGGTATTACCGCTGTATTGGCCGCTCGGCAGCAATGCCAGCTTGAATTCACCCGTATCAGCATCAAAAAATACACTCGTTCTGCCGCGCCGATCCTGAATCTCTTTTGAACTGCGCACAATGTACTGATAAGTACCGTTTCCACGATCCAGTCTCAGGGCAATAACCTGCTCGACTGCAAAACCATGCTTGTTCGCCTGCTCACTCATCAACTGTTCGCCAATGC
>NZ_JADZAJ010000016.1 GCF_020852615.1 Nitrosomonas sp.
CCACCAGCTTCACCGCCTCCGCCCGAAATTCCAGCGTGTAAATCCCTTTCGGTATCCGTTCCATTTCCGTCCTCCATTTCTGATATTTTATAAAACGTTGGACTCCTCTTTTTTCAACCTACCTCAGTTTTTATCCATGTTTCCAAGGAGTATGACCCTACAGATGAGGCTGAGCTTGGGGTTTACATTCATCTGGGAGGCGCGATTGAAAGTGCCTTCTACTTGGCTGGCCGTAATAGTGCACCAGAGAAAATAGTTTACGGAGCTCCAATGGCCACGCCACCCGGACCTGTACCGAAAAATCCGTTTGTATCTACTAGCGAAAGGCGTGCAAATCGCTACTTTGGAAGCAGACCATTGAGGGTTTCTTATCACCAGCGGATCACCAACGATCCGGACGATCTCCCATCGACGGCATCATCGGACATCCTGAACTCGAAGCGAAACTACCTTCTCCTGCCGTGCAACAACGACCTCAGAGAGTTGCGAGCATCTGCGGTCGCAACAACGGGGGCCGAGCGCCCCGCCGACGTCCAGGCGGCCATCGAACGCGGCCTCCGCGAGATCGGCTCGCTGATGAAGCCGGTGTTCTATCAGGACAATCTACATACCTTGTTCGTCGAACCTACTGTGACGGAGTCGACTGTCGAACAGTGGAAGGAGTGGGTATCGGCCCCTGCCAGACCGGAGCCTGGCTTTAAGCTGCCGGATCTGCGGGAGCGTCCCCCCATTGTGGTAGTTCCATTCGAAAAGCCACGCCCAGGCTGGCAGCTGCCAGACATTCATCCCAACGCCATTATCCTGGAAAAACCCGCACGGGATCTGCTGACCAACCCGGGCACGGCACTGCTGTTCGATGGCGCACTCGTGGGACCGACAGGCCGCGCACTGGTGGAGGTTCGGTCAAATGTTGGCAGCATGAATGTGCTCACAGGAGCGGAAACGCGGATCGACATCAGCCCCGGCAGCAGCTTCTCAAGTAACTCCATTGCGGTGGGCGGTGCGGGTGCTCTCGTGCAAGCGGGTTTGAAAGTGGGCGCCAATGGCTTGAACATCATCGGTGCGGCTGGTTTGAACTCGGTGTTAATGCAAAATATAGCTCAGCCTGACGGGCTGAAGGTAAACAAGAATCAACTGGGAGGATTGTCATGAAATCCATTTTTGCAGCAAACAACCTCGTGAAGTTTCATGGTTTGTTCGATGTACCCCAATGGCAGGTACCTGTCGCGCGACCTGCGCTGAAATACGTCATCGAGCAGACGCGCGATCTCAGCTATCGCTTTTATCTACACCAGCACCCCTACATCAAGCCTCTGATGCAACGGTTGATCCGAAAGGGGACACCCGGGCTGCAGGCAGCCGATACCGAGTACGCGCCGGGCGAAATCTCGCTGCCATACGGCGTAGACGTGCAGCTGGATGCGAGTATTGATTCGACGGTCATCAAGACAGGATCAAAAATCATGCTGATCGCCGACATGACCGTACCACACTCAGACGGCGGCACGGTGAATGTGAATAAGAAAGACGAGTTCGAGCTGAGCGCAGACACCGCGATCAAGGTGTTCGCCGGCACCCGCGCTACGCTATTGGATGCGCTGCACTCAACGCCCTATCCCGGTGCAAGGATGAATCTCGCCACCAGCCGTAGCGCCAGCATTTCCTCCGATTCGCTGATCGAGCTTAGGACGGGCGCGACCTTGAAATGGTCTAAGGATGCGACGATTTCCATTCCGGCGGGAACGAAGGTTGCGTTGATTGCCAAGACAGTGTTCGACATCCCGAGCGGCACCGAGATGGCCTTGCTGCGCCGACGGATGCGACCAGTGAGTGATTTGTATGCGGATTTCTTCAAGTCTGCCTACAACCCGACAAACCTCGTGCAGCACCCCTATCCCGTGAAGGATCTCGACTTCACATCGAGTGGCGCGTATTCGATCTACAACTGGGAGTTGTTCTATCACGTCCCGTTCACTGTCGCCGTGCACTTGAGCAAAAACCAGCGTTTTGCCGAGGCGCAACGGTGGTTTCACTTCATCTTCGATCCCACCGACGACAGCGAAGGCCCTACGCCGCAGCGCTTCTGGAAGGTGCATCCGTTCCAATACACCGATGTGCAGAAGATCGAGGAAATTCTGGTCAACCTAGCTACCAACGCTGACCCAGACCTGCGCAGCGACACCGTCAACAGCATGGAGGCGTGGAAAGATGCACCGTTCCGGCCCCATGTGATTGCCCGGTATCGCCAGCAGTCCTACATGGTCAAGACGGTCATGGCCTATCTGGACAACCTGATTGCCTGGGGTGATTCGCTGTTCCGGCAGGACACCGGCGAGGCGATCGACGAGGCGATGCAGTTGTACGTGATGGCCGCCAACATCCTGGGGCCGCGTCCATTGCCCGTACCGAAGAAGGGCACGATTCGCCCGCAGAACTACGCCAATCTGCGCCAGGATCTAAAGCAGTTTGGTACCGTTTTGCGCGAGATGGAACCGGAGATCGGTTTCGACTTGCTGCCGCTGCCCGCCGCGGACAGCGGCGACAACGACCACTTGGCTTCCGTGCGCAACCTGGGCAAGGCGCTTTACTTTTGTGTGCCGCGCAACGACAAGCTGCTGGGCTACTGGGATACCGTCGCTGACCGACTCTTCAAAATCCGCAACAGCTTGAACTTCCAGGGCGTGTTTCGGCAGTTGGCGTTGTTCGAGCCGCCTATCGACCCCGCCATGTTGGCAAGGGCGGCGGCTGCAGGCCTGGACGTCGGTGCGATTGTCAACGGCGTCAACCAGCCGCTACCGCTGGTTCGCTTCGCATTCCTGGTGCAGAAGGCCGCCGAGATCGCACAGGAAGTGAAATCGCTGGGCAACAGCCTGCTATCGGCGATGGAGAAGGAAGATGGCGAGGCCATGGCCTTGCTGCGTGCCAAACATGAGCGCGTGGTGATGGGGATGGTCGAGCACGTGAAGTACGGCCAGCTGCAGGAAGCGATCAAATCGAAGGAAGGCTTGCTGCAAAGTCTGGCGCTGGCAGTACAGCGCTATACCTATTATGAACGGCAACTCGGCAAGAAGCCCGACGAGATCGAGAAGGCGATTCCATCGCTGGACGAACTGGACAAGGACAGTCTCGACAAGATGAAGTTCGTGATGCAGGAGCCCGCGTTGGGTCTGCGAGAGGTGGAGGTGGACATTGCTCAGAACCTCGGAGCGTCCGGCGGGAAAATCATGGGCAGTCACGAAGCGAAAGAACTGGAGGCTTCGCATTCGGCACGGGATTGGCAAGTACGAGCGAGTACTACTTCTACAATTGCTAGCCTTTCACACTATGTTCCCAAATTCGGCGTCGATGCCAAACCGTTCGGCGTGGGAACGCACATTGAGTTTGGCGGGGACCATGTTGGGCCAGCTTTCACTGCAATTGCAGAATACCAACGAAACCTGTCAGCTCAGGATACCTATGATGCGACGCACGCAGGAAAACTGGCCGGATTTCAACGTCGAGAACAGGACTGGGCATTCCAAAGCAACCTCGCCGCTGGCGAGATCACCCAAATCTTCAAGCAAGTGCGCGCCGCCCAGATCCGCGAGGCCATTGCCGAGCAAGAACTGAGGAGTCACCGCCAGCAGATGAAGCACGCCGAGGAGATCGAGCGCTTCCTCAACGAGGAGGGCACCGAGAAAACCGGCAAGAAGACCAACAAGGCGCTCTACGCCTGGATGAAGCGCGAGGTAAAGGGTTTGTATGCGCAATGCTTTCAGTTTGCCTTCGACATCGCAAAAAAGGCCGAACGCGCGCTGCAGCACGAGTTGGGCAAGCCGGATCTCAGCTATCTACAGTTCGGCTATCTGGCGGGCAAGGAAGGGCTGCTGGCCGGCGAAAAGCTCTATCTCGACATCAAGCGTATGGAGATGGCCTACCATGACCAGA
The DNA here is from genome assembly GCF_020852615.1 of Nitrosomonas sp. Classification (GTDB taxonomy): domain Bacteria; phylum Pseudomonadota; class Gammaproteobacteria; order Burkholderiales; family Nitrosomonadaceae; genus Nitrosomonas. The sequence continues at coordinate 3,928 of NZ_JADZAJ010000016.1, forward strand.
ACCAGCGCGAGTACGAGCTGACCAAGCATGTCAGCGTGCTGCAAGTGGATCCGCTGGCACTGGTCGAACTGCGCACGAGCGGCCGCTGTACCGTCCGATTGCCGGAGTCATTGTTCGACATGGACGGCCCCGGCCATTACTTCCGGCGCATCAAGACCGTGGCGGTGAGCATTCCGTGCGTGACCGGGCCGTATGCCGGCGTCAACTGCACGCTGACCTTGCTCAAGAGCCGCATCCGCAAGTCGTCGGCCATCGGCGACCAGTACGCTCGTATCGATGCCGAGGACGATCGGTTCAGCGACAACTTCAGCAGCCTGCAATCCATCGTCACCAGTTCTGCCCAGAACGACAGCGGCCTGTTCGAAACCAATCTGCGCGACGAACGCTACCTGCCGTTCGAGAACTCCGGCGTCATCAGCGAATGGCAACTGCAGTTGCCCGCCAATCCGGGCAAGGGTGATCCCGTGCAGTTTGACTACGGCACGATCAGCGACGTGATTCTGCACATTCGCTACACAGCCCGTGAAGGCGGCGCTTTACTGCGTAATAGCGCGCTCACATACATCAATGAGCTGATAAGTGAAGCGCAGGCCCCGGGAACTCTTCGTCTGTTCTCGGCTCGACAGGAATTCCCCGCAGAATGGGCCAGATTTCAGAGCCAGAATGATCAACCCTTTAAGCTCTTGATAAATTTGCATGAAGAGCATTATCCATTCTGGAGCAAGGGCAGGTTAAATGGTGTGGCGCGCATGGATATTCTGGTTCGCAGTACTGCAAATCCTTCACCAGGCTCAATTGAAATAACAGTTCAATCTGACCGCAATTCGGATGCAAAGAAGATTACTTTGGCTAAGGATCTTTCCTTGGGGAATTTGCTTGTTGGGAAATTACCGGATGATGTTCTACCATCTTTACCCACAGGAAAGCTTGAGTTCGCCTGTAATAAGAAAATTATTGACGATCTATGGTTTGGCATAACCTGGAAAGGGTAAAGGTATTATGCAGTCAAACTGCTGTCTTCATTGATGATCATTCCCGGCCTTGGCCAGTATTTTGTCCAGTACGGAAACCGGGAGGATGCGTTTGAGAAAGCTGAACAGGTGTGTCGGGAAAGTGACGTAGTAACGTGCTTTGGGAATGTCAGCTTCCAGTGCATGGGTTACTTTCTTCAGTACAGCTTCCGGGGGTAAGGTGAACGGGACGGCGGGCCCTTCCTTATTAAGCCGATTCTGGACAGCGAGATACTTCTGGCGGTGAATGCTGTGTTCAATATCAATATAACGCTCAAGTGCCTTCATTGCATTGGCACGGAACCGGGTGGCTATCGGGCCCGGTTCGATCAGGCTGACAAAAATACCGCTGCCTCTTAATTCCAGCCGTAACGTGTCGCTCCAGCCTTCAACCGCGTATTTGGAAGTATTGTATGCACCGCGGAATGGCATGGCGGCAAATCCCAATACCGAGCTGTTCTGGATAATCCGGCCGTATCCCTGTTTACGCATGACGGGCAGAATCAGGTTGGTCAGTTCCATCCAGCCGAACAGATTGGTTTCAAACTGTGCCCGCAAGGCTGCCCGGCTGAGATCTTCCACCGCGCCGGGCAGGCCGTAAGCGCCATTGTTGAACAAGGCATATAACTCACCATTGCTGCGTTTAAGGGTTTCTTCAACCGCGCGCTGAATCGAATCCGAATCATCCAGATCGAGCTGGAAACTCTCCAGCCCTTCTGCCAGCAGCGTTTCCACGCTTTCCTGCCGGCGGACGGTGGCAAAGACACGATAACCGCGCTTTTGCAGGCCGTGGGCAGTGCAATGGCCGATACCGCTGGAACAGCCGGTGATCAATATCGTTTTCTTCATTTTTCTGCTCTGTGTAATGGATCAGGGTTTTATTTTACCCGCGCCGTCAACTCTGCCCGGCAGTCTCAGACCTCGTGCGCCAGCCTGTTTGCCAGCGGCCGGAATTGCAGGTGGTAGAACATATTGAGATAACGGTCCATTTCTTCCCGCTCAAGCCCGCTGACAAATTTCCAGAAGCCGTAAATGCGCGATAGCGTCATCATGCGTTCCGCATACAGTTTCCAGGTGTAGCGGCTGGCGACACGGTCGAGTGCCCCTTGTGAAATACGTTCCCATTCCTGCGGATTTTCCCGGTTTTTTTCCAGAAAATCGGCGATCAGATCAGCTGTGGCAGCGCCCTGGTTGGGATCGATATGAAAGCCGGAACGGTTGTGCTGAATGATTTCCAGCGGGCCGCCATAGCGGGTGGCGAAAGTGGGCAGACCGGATGCCATGGCTTCGATGATAGTCAGGCCAAATGCTTCGAACAGGGCTGGTTGTACGAATACACCGCGTTTATCGGCAATGTGGCGGTAGAGTTCTCCTGCCAGATTTTTATCGAGACGCATACCCAGCCAGCGTACCTGCTGATCGAGTTTGTATTCATCCATCAGCTGATGCATCCGGTGGATCTGTTCCTGTTCTTCATGGTCGGTGGAATGCTGTGGATCGGTTTTGCCGCCGACGATGATCAGATTGGCAAGTGAACGCAAACGTGGTGAAGCGGCATACAGTTCCACCAGGCCGGTAATATTTTTGATCCGGTCCAGACGTGCCATGGTAAAAATCAGCGGTTTGTCCGGATCCTGCAGATGTCCGCGGGCCGGGAGATCGGTGGCATCCCCGAAGATCAGGGATTCGATTTCCGGTATCAGGCTGTGCAGGCGCCTGTTCGGGTCGGAGTAGGGGAAATAGACATCTGCATCTGCTCCCGGAGAAACGATATTGAATTTTGGATCGAACAGATCGATACCATGGATCACCCGGTAGAGGCCGGGCATGGAAAACGCCTGATAGCTCTCATACTGGCCTTCCGCTTCCCGCGTTCCGGCAATTTCCTGATAGGTGCTGGTGACGATGAAATCGGCGGAATTCATTGCCAGCAGATCTGCCGTGTACTGGCAGGAAAAATGGTACTTATCCTCGTTTTCCTGCCAGTAAATATCCGAATGCAGGTATTTGGTTTTTTCCAGGGCATGGGCAATGTTGCATTGGGTGACGCCCAGTTTTCTGCTGAGCAGGGTCGCCACCAGATTGCCATCCGAGTAGTTGCCGATGATCAGATCAGGTTGTCCGCCCAGCTCTGACAGTGCTTCCCGTTCAACATCACCGGCAAAGGTTTCGAGATGCGGCCATATCCCGAAACGTGAAATCCAGTGAGGAATGATTTCGCCATTATGTTTGCGGAACGGAACACGCAGGATCCAGGTGTTGATGCAGCCGCTGACTTTTTCCAGCCGCTGGTTACAGGTGGTATCACCTGCATCGGGTATCAGGCGGGTGACGATCAGTATTTTCGGTTCGACCTGCACCCCCTGTAATTGCAGCCGGTCGTGCATTTCCTTTTCCAGTGCACGTACCTGATCGAGGATGTAGACAACCTGACCGCCGGTATCGGGTAATCCAAGTACGTTATCCTGGCCGAAATAGCCGTGAGGGGAAAGAATCAGCAGGCGGGAGATCATGGGGATGCGTGCCAGAAATGCTTCCAGTGCGGATGGGGAGGGTGCTTCGAGAATATCCATCAGCATGTTCATGGTTTCGGCCACCCGGGCGGCGTTATGTCCCCAGCCGGGCGCAAAACCGAGCTGATTCATTTTCGGGGCCAGCTCAATCCAGGGTGTCGTCCCGTCCAGTGTTTCCAGCAGTTCCAGTGCCTGTCGCAACTGGGTGCGCACGGCATGAATATCGTGAGAGTTGCTGCTGAACATCAGTTGCTGCCCCTCGATGGCGTGTACCCCCAGAAAATGCAGCAAGCCGGTATGGCCTGCCTCGATACGGGAGAACATTTCACTGGACAGCTTGCGATTGAGGAAGATGACGCCCTGACCGATTGAACGGGATTCCTTCAGCCTGGGAAATCCCCGGTTGAATGGTCCGAAATCGACTTCGAGCATCGATTCGGTTGCTTCGCCCTTGATCACGGTTTCCTTGAATTTCAGAAACTCACTGATGGTTACTTTTTCCGGAATGAGGTGCTCCTGATGGATGCGCATGAATTCCCATTTGGCAATTTCGGGCCGCAATGCCAGATAGGCCCAGGGAGAGCTGAAGATGCCTTCCTGCAGCCGGAATACGAATGTGCGGAGCATGTCGAAGTGGCCGCAATCCTGTTCTGTCTGCAGCAATCCGTCCCGCAGATCGGATTGCAGGAGCAGGGTGCGATTTGCCGCGAAATAACGCCGTAACAGGGTGTAGACGGCATCCCTGTTCTGCCGGGTACAGGTGGAAAATGTGTCAGTCATGGACATGTCAGATACCTCCGTATAACAGTTGCGGTGCTGCTTCACAGGGTTGTGATCATTGGTCAAAGTGGTAGTGCTTCATGCCTTCAAGTATGCCCAGTGCATAGGCGTTCCTTGCGAAATAAATCTGTTCCCGGCCACGCAGTGATTCCAGCTCGGGGCTGTGATTTTCCACCACCACCCCCAGCGTATCGCCTACCAGCATTTCTTCATCATTACCCGAATCCCCGGCAATCAGAAAACTTTGCAGCGGCAGCCCCCATTTATAGGCGAGATAACGTACTGCCAGCCCTTTGGAAGCGCGCACCGGCAGCACATCCAGAAATGCTTCATGCGAGTAGATCAGTTTTGCATGCAGATTCTGTTTGTGCAGATGCTGATAAAGCTGTTTGAGCGGGGGCATTCGTTCAGGTGTGACCAGATAACTCAGCTTGAATTCACGCTGATTTTCCGGGGCCTGGAGTGTCAGACCGGGTATTGCTTTCAGTGCTTCGGCCAGTGCTTCCCGTCGCCACCGGTGGCGGATGTGATTACTCCAGCCTTTATCCGGTCGCAGTGATGGCCAGTAATTGATTTCGCTGCCGACCGAGGTGATCAGGATATCGGGCATCGGTACGCGCCATTTTTTAAGGATTTTGACTGCACTTTCGACGGTTCTGCCGGTGGCAACACCGAATGAGATATTTCCGGCATGCATTCGCAACCATTGCAGAAATTCAGCCAATCCCTGTTCATCTCCAAGCAGGGTATTGTCGATGTCGCTGATGATCACCTTGCGTGCCAGCGGCATGGGTGATCGGCCTGCATGCAGGGTGGCTGCAAGCTGGCGGCGCAGACGTTTGCGTTCCCGGTAAAGCAGCCTGTCGGCTTCTCTGAGGTATTTGCTGACGTGAGCATCCCAGGTGTAATGACGCCTGACGTTGGCAATTCCGTTTCTGGACCAGTTGCGCCAGCGTTTTCTGTCGGACAGTGCATCCTTCAGAGTGCTGGCGATGTCGGAGGGGTTCAGCGTATTAACGAGCAATCCATTGCGGCAATTGGTGATGATATCGCGCGGGCCGCCATCTTCCGGTGCAATGATCGGCAAGCCACTGGCAGCAGCCTCGATCAGGGTGAGTCCGAAAGGCTCGGTCAGGGCCGAGTTGACGAATATGCCGCGCCTGCGTACCGCCAGGCGATACACTTCCGGTATGTCTTCCACCATGAAATGTTTGGGGATCGCTATTTTTCCCCACAGATCATAGCGGTCGATATCGAGCAGGACATCGTTCATGACCTTGCGCTGCGATTCTTCCATCGCACGGATATCTTCGCGTGAGCCGGCGATGATCACCAGGTTGGCCATGTCCTGCAGCGATGGATCTGATCCATAAGCCTGAATCAGTCCATGAAGATTTTTGCGCGTATCAGGCCGGCAGATGGCGAGAATCACCGGTTTATCCGGCATGTTCAGGAACCGGTCGATACCGGCCTGTATTACCGGATCGGGAAGTTTACGTCCGGGAGGTGAAAAACGTGAGGTATCGGTTCCTGGCGGGATGACCCGGCAGCGGCGCGGATCGGTATTTTTATACATACCGTACTGATCTTCGATTTCCTGCGAGGTACTGGTGATGATCAGTGAGGCATGTACCAGTATTTCTTCTTCTGCAGCGATTCGCCGGGAGAGGTTGAACTGCCGTTCGATGGCCTGCTCTTTGCGGCCGGAGGCGAGCAGACGTGCCCGTTTGGGGCGGCCGAGCGAGTGGCCGGTATGGATCTGCGGGATACCCAGCAGATTGGACAGATGCTGGCCGACGTAACCGGCATCGGCATAGTGGGTATGAATCAGATCGGGCAAGCGTCCGTGCTGGCGCAGGTAATGCAGACAACGATCTACCATGTGATCCAGATGCGGCCACAACAGCTCTTTGCGCAGATATTTGCGAGGGCCGCAGGGTAACCGGACGATACGGGCATTCAGCCCGAGTTCTTCGATTTCGGCTGCATAATCGGGTGAGATGCCGGGATCTTCGATCTGGCGGGTCAGCAGATCGATCCGGGCGATACGATCATTGCGGCCCAGCGCACGCGCCAGTTCAACGACATAAGTGATCTGTCCGCCGGTATCTGCATCCCGTCCCAGTTCCATGTCATGTCCGCGAATCAGGCCGTGTACGCTCACCATCAGGATATAAAGCTTCTGGTCTGTCATAAATTAACGATCCCCCAGTCTTTGAGAAAAGGGAAATAAAATTCCGGGGATTCAGGAATAGCACCACGAATACCACACAGCGCTGCAGCAAACCGGTTGGCACGCTCCAGAATCAATATTTTTGGCCAGTCCAGCAGCATGCCGAGAATAAATATGGCAGAAAACCCGTCTCCGGCGCCGACAGTATCGATTACGGCAATATCAGGAATGCCGGGTGTTTCGGCTTCATTGCCGGACTGGTCGAGCAGCCATGCACCCTCAGCGCCACAGGTCACCAGCAGGGTGTGCAGTTGAAATTCTTTTATCAGGTGTAATGCAGTACCTCTGGGGTCCCGTGCGGGTAAATCCAGTAAACCGGGTAACTCGATCAATTCATCCTCATTGACTTTTACGTGATCTGCCTGCGTGAGTGAATAACGTACAACGTCCCGTGTGTACCAGGGTTTTCTCAGATTGATATCCAGCAGGTGCGGTACCTGTGGTGTGTGCCGGAATATCGTTTCCAGGGCGCTGCCGGACAAACGGCTGCGTTGTGCCAGTGTTCCGAAATACACCAGGCCGGGTTCCACGGATGAAATGGCAGCAGCGGCTGCAGCCGGGTCGATGAAATCGTAGGCCTGGTTCGCAAGAATTTCAAACTGGTGTCCGTACCCGTTTTCACCGGGTCTGATCAATACCTGGCCGGTTGGATAGTGTGGATCGCTTTGAATACCGGCGACAGTCATACCGGCATTACGCATCAGTCTGATCAGTTTCCGGTGGAGCTCATCGGTACCGGTACGTGTAATCAGCATGGGGTGCAGACCGAATGCCTGAAGATGGCAGCTTACATTCAGGGGAGCGCCC